>CAZWBR010000043.1:0-34132 GCA_964632305.1 uncultured Prolixibacteraceae bacterium | reverse complement strand
TCCTTGGAAGGAAACAGAGAAAGAGAAAATGACACACTTATTTGAATACTCCCTTCGTGGCACCTTCATCTTCGGACTTTCTGTGCATATTCTGTGCATATTCTGTGCTTTTTCTGTGCTATTATAGCACAGAAAAAGCACAGATGAACTATTGAAACAGATCGGAAAAGAGGGCGGGGCTCCGGGAAATAAAAAGACCTGACAGGGTTTCGAAAACCTGTCAGGTCTTTTCCGCGTTAATTCGTCCCGTTCCGATGGCTACCGGTTTTGGGATCCGCGTTGATTCGTGATTATTGAACGCGTAAAAGACGCATCATCTTTTTAGCGATATCGGTATTCTCCATAAACCCGGTAAACTGGTCGGCGCCCGGGCCGAAAGCGAAGACCGGGACGGGAATGCCGGTATGATCGGTGGAGGTATATCTCGCGGTTACACGGCCCGTTTTAAGATCCCCTTTGTTGATGGTCATCCCTCCGGTCTCATGATCGGCGGTGACGATGACCAGCGTCTCTTTGTTGCCGGCAGCAAATTTGAGTGCTGCTCCAACCGCACGGTCGAAATCGAGCGTCTCGAGCACGACGCCCGGGGTAGCCTGGCTATGGGCCAGAAAGTCGATTTGCGATCCTTCGACCATCAGGAAAAAGCCTTTCCTGCTTTGCGACAGCAGGTTGATGGCCGTTTGGGTGGCCTGTACCAGCATCTCCCCGCGTATAGGCATGGCCGGATTGTGCTCGGGAGCGGTGAGCCCGGCCAGCTTGCCTGATTTCACCTGGCTGATCTGGTTCATGTCATAGAGTACCTGATATCCTTTTTCTTTCAGCTCCCGCGAGAGGTTGCGGCCATCCTTGCGTGCTTCGAAATTTTTGATCCCACCCCCGATAAAGACATCAATATTGGTTTTCATAAAATCGGCAGCGATCCCTTCGTAGCTGCTGCGCGAGTTCTGGTGGGCGATGAACGAGGCGGGAGTGGCATGGGTGATGGCCGAGGTGCTGACCAGTCCGGTTTTCAATCCCTTCTTCTCGGCCATCTCGCGGATATTGGGAACCGGTTGGTTGTTGGCATCGACCCCTATGGCGCCGTTATTGGTTTTTACCCCGCAGGAGAGGGCTGTCCCGCCGGCAGCCGAATCGGTCACATAATTGTCGGCTGAATAAGTCTTGGAGAAACCGATGTATTTAAAGTTCTGCAGGAAGAGCTGTCCCCTGTTGGCTGTCATCCCGGAGTAGATCTGGGCAAGGCCCATCCCGTCGCCGATGAGCAGGATGATATTTTTGGGGTTCTTCTTTGTGCTGACCTGGTTATACTGTTGCACCGGGTAAAAGAAACCTCCATTGTAGTTCTCGATGGCGGAAGAGGGTTTCTTTTCCTTGTATTGTTCCTGCGCGAAGGAGGCTCCGGCAAGGAACAGCGCTATCGCCAGTAAACTTAAATTCCTGGTATAATTTATTTTCATGAAAGATAGTAATTGGTAATTCACCGGCTAAAATACGAAAATATGGGAGAGAGGGTTGACAATCAGGGGAAATTTAACAAAATTGTCTTATGGAAAGGAGGGAGTAGCCGGTATCAAGGATCAGGAATCAGGTATCAGGATGACAGATGGCATAAGATTTCATATCCCCGGATATTCAATAGTGTTTCGGTTTCGCATCCAATTTCCAATTGCAGCACTGGAAACCAATGTTCTCTGATTAGCTGCTTACTTTACCGGGCCGTTCTCCCCGTTGAAATCGTCGCGGAGAAAGAAGCGGGTCCCTTTTTCGTCAATCTCCATTCCGACAACTTTGACCACGATCAGGTTGATCAGGATTTTCTCGGCTTTCCAGCGGGGGATCTTCAGCGCACGGGCATAATGCGAAAGCGAGAGCTTCTGGTGATGCTCCAGCAGTTCCAGTAGTTTTTTATCGTCATCGGTAAAACGGATCCGGACACCGGTGTCGCTTTTCTGCCGTTTCCATACTTCGAGCAGGATTTTTGGGGCCAGGATATTCTGGTCGTCCTTACGGATGTAAGCCAGCCATTTGCCGTTCTCGTCACCGGCAAAGAAGGGACCATCCCCGCCTTTTTCGATAATGATCTCCAGTACGCTCTTTCCTCCCGAATGCCACTGGCGGGTCTGGAAGGGGATGGGCGGACGGCTGTAAAGTTTGGCGGCTGCCTCAATCATGTAGAACTCCTCGTCGGATTTCACTCCCGCGATGGAGCCGTTGTCCCTCACGCCAAGCAGTAGCCTTCCGCCGTCGCTGTTGGCAAAGGCGACCAGTGAACGGGCGATCTTGCGCGAATCGTTGATGCAGAATTTGAAATCCTGATGCTGGTGTTCCCCTTCGGCAATCATTTTTAACAGCGCGGTACTCATCGGGTCGGGTTTACGGATCAATATGATAGGGTACGACAGATAATTGTTCAGACATGAAAAAAACAGCCTTGCAAGACGATCTTTCCCGTGAAGGCTAAAATAAACAAAAGCTTTATATGATGTTCCGTTGTCAGTCGGAGATTCTTTCGGACCGGTCTACTCCGCGATGACCTTCATCAGGCAATTCTTGCAGTCGAAATCGAGGCGGAAACGGAGGTTCCCTTCGTGCAGCCAGAGCGGTTCGCTCACGGTGGCCGGCACCGAGCCGCCATGTTTTTTGCAATAGCCCATCTGGTATTTCAGGCAATGTTTGGTGGTCATCAGCGCGAAGCCGCCGCGGTCGGAACGTTTCTCGAACGCCTTTCCCGGGTCATTGACCCCATGTCGCTGATAGAACTGTAAGGCCAGTTGATTGCTGACATTCTTTTCGAACGGGATGGGCTCTTCGGGGAAAGGGATCGCGTTCCGGGTCAGCTGTTGCGCGTGGCATGGCTTCTGTTGCCTCAGAAGGGTAAGCTGATCGAGGATCTCGCGCCGCATCGTGTTGAGGGTCCCGGCCTGGAAGAAATATCTCTCGTTGTTCCCGGTGTCAACCTGACTGATCTCAAAAACGGTATCGCCCGATTTCGATAACTGGCGGATAATATTTTCCTGAGATTTCTGAACCGATTTGGCTTCGGTTTTTTCCAGGTCGCTGAACGTTGAGGTAACGGAGGCCCCGGTCTCGTCGATAGCCGTGAGGGAGAATCCCTGCCCGGTCTCCTGTAGCAACAGCCTGACCCCGATCTTTCGGTCGGCGCTTTGCTGGTTCAGCAGTTTCTGAAATTCGTGGTCGTAATTGCGGAAAATCTTCGCCCCCTTAAAAACAAAATTCATTTTATCGGGGAAGATTCGGGTTCCCTCTACCGAATTGACTTTCAGTCCGGCGCTCTCGCCCGACGGGGTCATAAATGCCAGTCCGTCGTTGTTGGCGATCATTTTTGGGGTCAGCAACTCGAAATAGTTATGGCCTACCCGGGTGACGACACCTACCTCTTCGCCCAGCGATTTGGAGGTCTCGGCCAGCGCGATCTCTTTGCTCCGTTCGTGAAGGAAATAGTCGGTGGCGCCGCGGCTGAAGGTCTTGGCCGGGTCGGGTTCGAAACGAAACATTGTTTTGCCTGCGGAAGCGGCTTTATATTGGGGATTCCCTTCGAGCAGGGCATCTAATCGTTTCCGGTAGTAAGCGGTAATATTTTTGACATAATCGGCATCTTTCAACCGTCCTTCGATCTTGAACGAGGTGATGCCGGCCAGCGCCATCTCTTCGAGCGAGTCGGAGCGGTTGAGGTCTTTGAGCGAGAGCAGGTGTTTATCTTCCGAAAGCAGATGGCCGTCGGAATCGGTCAGCCGGTATTTCTTGCGGCAGGGTTGGGCGCAGGCCCCGCGATTAGCGCTCCGGCCACCGATGGCATGACTCATATAACACTGTCCGCTGAGGCTCACGCAAAGCGAACCGTGAACGAAAGCTTCGAGTTCGATGGTCGTTTGGGAACTGATCTCGCTGATCTGTTGCAGGGAGAGTTCGCGGGCCAGGACGGCCCGTTTGAAACCGACCGCTTCGAGGAATTTCACCTTTTCGGGCGTGTAATTATTGGCCTGGGTGCTGGCATGGAGCGGGATAGGAGGGAGGTCCATCTCGAGGATCCCCATATCCTGGATGATCAGCGCGTCGGCGCCGGCCTCGTAGATCTCCCTGATAAGTTGCCGGGCCTCTTCCAGTTCGTTGTCGTAGAGGATGGTGTTGAAGGCCACGTAAAGCTTTGCCCCGAAGAGATGGGCCCCGGTGGCCAGTCTTTCGATATCGGCGATCGTATTGCCCACGGCCTCGCGGGCGCCGAATTTAGGGGCGCCGATATAGACCGCATCGGCCCCGTGGGAGAGGGCCGCCAACCCGCATTCGAGGTTGCGGGCCGGGGAGAGAAGCTCCAGTTTTGATGTGTTGATGTTCATGGTTTCGTTTCCCGCAGATTTCGCAGATTGTCGCAGAAAAGGATCAGTTTGATTTTTTTTCTGATCATCGTGGCGCCACAACTGATTAAATTAGAATCAAAGTCCGTTAACTTTTCTGAATATTCCGTCGGTGATATTGTCTACATTAAAATTTACAAGGATAGCCAGTTTCAATTTTGTAATTTTCAGATAAGTCAGCACTTGTTTATGGTGAACTTCAGCAAGATTTTCGACTGATTTAACTTCGATGATGACCAAATCGTTGATTAACAGGTCGAGTCGAAATCCTAAGTCAAGTTTCGTGTCGTCATATGTGACCGGAACCGGGACCTCTACCTTTACATCCAGCCCTTCTTTCTTTAACTCATGAACCAAAGCAGCTTTATAAACGGACTCTAGCAGTCCGGCTCCGAGTGTATTATAAACTTTAAAAATAGCACCTCTGATAATATAAGAGATTTCGTTTTCTTTCATCGCAGATTTGATAATTCATAAAACATCTACTTCTTATCCTCAGCTGCAATTATTTTTACTATCCTAATATAGTCCTTTTTTCCGCGAAAATCAGCGCGATCTGCGGGAGATATTTCACTGGACGAATGCTTGTCACTCTCCTTCCTGCAGCGCCTCCCAGTATTCGACAGCCCGGCGGGTGTGGGGGATGACGATGGTGCCGCCCACCAGGTTGGCGACCGAGAAGATCTCGAAGAGCTCTTCGGTAGTGACCCCCTGTTCGTGACACTTTTCCAGATGATATTTGATGCAGTCGTCGCAGCGCAGCACCATCGAGCTGACCAGTCCCATCATCTCCTTGGTTTTGGTGGAGAGCGCCCCCTCCATATAGGTATTGGTGTCGATGTTGTAGATCCGTTTCATCACCTTGTTGTCGGCGGACAGGATCTTTTCGTTCATCTTCGCGCGGTACTCGCGGAACTCTTTAACTTTTTCGTTCATCGTTATCTTGAAGTTATGAGGACAATACTATTTGTTTACTCCCGTGGTGCGTCGATCTTTTCGACCACCTCGCCGATCAGCGTGGTCTGGGTGGAGTCGGTCACTCTCACCCTGACGTAATCGCCAAACTGCAGATCTTCTTTCGGGAAAACGACTACCTTATTCTGTGAGCTGCGACCGAAATATTCGCTTTTCTTCTTTTTGGAGACCCCTTCGACCAGTACCTCCACGATCTTGCCGATGTCGCGGCGGTTGCTCTCGACCGACATCCGGTTTTGCAGCGCGATGATCTCTTCGAGCCTTCGTGACTTTACCTCTTCCGGCACATCGTCGGCGAAATGGTCGTAGGCATAGGTGTCCGGGCGCATCGAGAATTTGAACATGAAGGAGGTGTCGAACTGAACCTCTTCCATCAGCGCGAGCGACTGCTGGTGATCTTCTTCAGTCTCGGTGCAGAATCCGCAGAAGATGTCGGTGGTGATGCCGCATCCGGGCAGATGTTGACGGATCGAGCGGATCCGTTCGAGGTACCACTCCCGGTCGTACTTGCGGTTCATCTTTTTCAGGATCACGGAGCTGCCCGACTGGACCGGCAGGTGGATATGCCGGCAGATGTTGGGATGGGCAACCATCACCTTCAACAGCTGATCAGAAAGGTCTTTCGGGTGGGAGGTAGTGAAGCGGACCCTCAGGGAAGGGGAGAGTTTCGCGACCATCTCCACCAGTTCAGGAAAGCCCACCGGCTTACTGGTCTCTTTTTCTTTCCATTTGAAGGAGTTGACATTCTGCCCGAGCAGCGTCACTTCGCGGTAACCTGATCGGATCAGGTCGTTCACCTCGTTGAGGATATCCTTCGGGTCGCGGCTGCGTTCGCGGCCGCGGGTATAGGGGACGATGCAGTAGGTGCAGAAATTGTTGCAGCCGCGGGTGATGGAGACGAAGCCGGAGATCTTCTCCTCTCCCAACCGTTTGGGGATGATCGAATCGTAGGTCTCATCGATAGTCAATTCAACATTGACTGCCTTGTCGCCTGCCTTGGCCCTATCGAACAGGAAGGGGAGGTCGCGGTAGGCATCGGGGCCGGCCACCAGATCGACCGATTTTTTGCCGATCAGCTCTTCGCCCAGACGTTCGGCCATGCAGCCGATCAGCCCGACGATGAGTCCGGGACGTTTCTTCTTAAAACTTTTGAACAGATCGAGACGTCCCCAGATCCGCTGTTCGGCGTTGTCGCGTACCGAGCAGGTGTTGATCAGGATGGCATCGGCCTCCTCATATTTTTCGGTCATTTCATAACCCCGGTCCCCCAGCACGGAGGCCACCACTTCGCTGTCGGCCACATTCATCTGGCAACCGTAGGTTTCGATATATAGTTTTTTCGGATCCATTAATAATTTGTATGATAGTGTCTTAAAATGTCCGGCAAATTTAAGGGCATTTCTTCAAATAGAGTGTTTCAAAAAGTTAAATACCTGTTATTTATTTGATCTTTTGTCGTAATCGGCGCATTTTTTAGCCTCTTTTAAAGTTAATGTTCAGTTAACAGTGACGGGAGAGCCCGGTTAGGTGAACCTGTTGAAATTGTTTATATTTGCAGCAAAATTTCCGGGCTATGAGATATGCGTTTTTTCTTTTGATTATCAGTCTTCTCCTCTCCGGGAACATCTTTGCCCAGGAGCAAACCCCGACAAATTCGGGCTTTCAGAATCAGGCCAGGGAGGAGGGCTTTGTCTGGCAGCGGCTCGATATCGAATCGAGTCCCGCGATCACCGATCTGTTGCAGAAGCAGGTTGATCAGAATCGCAGGATCAGTTCTTTTCCGGGATACCGGGTCCAGATCTTTTTTGGCTCCGGGGCCAGTGCTCATACCCAGGCACAGAAGATAAAAGCCGATTTTACAGCATCGAACCCGGAAATTAAAGCCTATCTGACGTTTAAATCGCCTGATTTTATCATCAGGATAGGTGATTTCCGAACCAAAAGCGAAGCATTGAAAGTTCAGAAGATGTTGTTGCCCCGATATCCAAGTTCGTTTATCGTGGCCGATGAGATTAATTTTCCTGAATTGATCAGCGATACAACATTTAATTATTAAATAGAGGCGGGACAGAGAATGAGCGAACAGATCAAACACGAGTGTGGAATTGCCTTGATCAGGTTATTAAAACCGTTGGAATATTACCGGTTGAAATACGGGACCTGGCAGTATGGGGTGAATAAGTTGTACCTGTTGATGGAGAAGCAGCACAACCGGGGACAGGACGGCGCCGGCGCTGTCAACGTCAAGCTCGATATGCCGCCCGGACAGGATTATATCTTCCGTCACCGCTCAGTGGATCAGAATCCGATCCGCGATGTCTTCTCCAATATTTTTCAGGAATTCAACTTTGCCGCTGAACATTATCCCCAGGCGGTTCACGATCCGGTATGGGCCAAGTCGAACCTGCCGTTTGCCGGCGAGGTTTATCTGGGCCATCTAAGGTACGGGACTTTCGGTAGAAACAGCGTGGAATATGCCCACCCGGTCCTGCGGCAGAATAACTGGCGGTCGCGTAACCTGGCACTGGCCGGAAACTTCAACCTGACCAATGTTGACGATCTGTTCAACCTGCTGATCGGGTTGGGTCAGCATCCGAAAGGATATACCGACACGGTGACGATCCTTGAGAAGGTGGGTCATTTTCTTGATGAGGAGAACGAACTGCTGTTCCGTCAATATAAGAATGATGGTTACTCGAACAAGGAGATCTCTCCGCTGATCGAAAAGAATATCGATATCCGCAAGATCCTTGAACGGGCCAGCCGTGACTGGGACGGCGGTTATGCCATTGGCGGGATCCTGGGGCACGGCGATGCTTTTGTGACCCGCGATCCCTGGGGAATCCGCCCGGCTTATTATTATGCCGACGAGGAGATTGTCGTGGTAGCATCGGAACGCCCGGTCATCCAGACGGTCATGAATGTTGGATGGAACCAGGTTGCCGAGATCAAACCGGGCCATGCCCTGATTGTGAAAGTAGATGGGACAGTCAGCGAACAGATGGTCAGGGTTCCGCAGACCCGTAAGTCATGTTCGTTCGAGCGCATCTATTTTTCGCGCGGATCTGACCGTGATATCTACCAGGAACGGAAAAAACTGGGTTTCCTGTTGGCACCGACCCTGCTGAAGGCGGTCGATAATGATTTGAAAAATACCGTTTTCTCATATATCCCGAATACGGCTGAGACCGCTTTCCTGGGAATGATGGAAGGGATCAGGACTCACCTGCTCGATTGGAAGAAAGCACAAATTCATGCCTTGGGATGTAATTTGACCGAAGATGCGATTACCGATATTATATCTATTCAGCCCAGAATGGAGAAGATTGCTGTTAAGGATGTGAAAATGCGAACTTTCATTGCCGACGACAGCAGTCGTGATGACCTTGTCGGACACGTCTATGATGTGACTTACGGGGTGGTGGAAAATTATAAGGACACCCTGGTGGTGATCGACGATTCCATTGTCCGGGGGACCACGTTGAAGAAGAGCATCCTGAAGATCCTCGACCGTTTGAAACCGAAGAAGATCATCATTGTCTCGTCGGCCCCGCAGATCCGCTATCCCGACTGTTACGGCATCGACATGGCCATCCTTGGAAAATTCGTCGCCTTCGAAGCGGCTATTGCCCTTCTGAAAGAGACGGGGAATGGCTCTATTATTGATGAGACGTACCGGAGATGTAAGGAACAGCAAGGTCTTCCCAAAGAGGAGATGGTCAATTATGTGAAGGAGATCTACCGGCCCTTCACTGATGAGGAGATCTCGGCCAAGATTGCCGAACTGCTGAAACCATCTGATTGTAATGCCGAGGTTCAGATTGTTTACCAGAGCGTTGAGAATCTGCATAAAGCCTGCCCCAATGATTTGGGAGACTGGTATTTCACGGGTGATTATCCGACTCCCGGTGGGAATAAGGTGGTGAACACCTCATTTATTAACTTTATAGAAGGAATAAAAGGGCGGGCCTATTAAGACCCACCCTTTTATTTTTCTTTCGTCGCTTCTTACTGGAACCTGACTTTAGGATTTTCCTCTTTTTCTGCCAGCTCTTCAAGGTAGGTTGAGACATGCCGGTCGATTTTGATATCGTACATGTCGTCAATATTCAGAAGGATGCCGGTCTCTTCCACATCGCCAAATTCATCGCTGATGACCGTCCCGAAAGTACGCATGGTCGGGGAAAGGTTCATATAGGCATTAATTAGCGGAGGGATATTTTCCCCGTGTTTTCTCACCTCCTGCGATAGGATCCGGTAAGCCTCATCGTAATCCTTATCTTCGAAAAGTGAGTTCAGATATTTTTCGTCGGGTGAATAGGGCATTGGCCTCTTCGGCCAGACCAGGCGGTCGGGATCGGCGAAGTATTTCCCGAAGAAGTGGAGGATCGCGTTCCTGGCAATCTGGTTGTAATGGGTGTACATGGTCACTTTCCCGAAGAAGTATTTGACTTCGGGATAATCGATCATCAGGGCGCCCAGCCCATCCCAGAGATTATCAAGGGCAAAAAGGGCTTTGGAGCCGGCTTTGCTCGATTGATACTCGGGTTGAACGAAGGAGCGTCCCAACTCTATAACATAGGGCAGGTAGTCGTTGATAAACTCATCGGAGAAATTGAACAGGTGGGCCGTAGCCAGGGGTACTTCACCATGCTCGTCGCGTGAAAGGTTGGCACAATGGATGTAGCGGTAGCCACCCAGAATCTCCTTGCGGGAGGGGTCCCACACGATCAGTTGTTTGTAGGGATGCTTGTCGGAAATGTCGTAAGCATCAATATCGACCTCTTCCCCCATGCCGCCTCCGGCTGCCCTGAAGGTGATCTCGCGTAACCGGCCGATCTCGCGCATGATATTGGGCGAATCGTGATAAGTGAGAATGTAAATCTCATTATCGGCTTTATTGGTTTTTCTCTGAAATTTATCAGGGGTTAGTTCGGCTTCAAGCAACTCCCGCGGAACGGGAGGTATTATCTCCTTCATTTGCAAATTCAGTTGATTTGACTGCTCAAAATTAACAAATATTAGATTTTATTGCACTTCGGGTAATTATTTTTTGGGAATGAGCGGCAATTGATAAACAATACTCCTGATCTCAGCGGCCCAATCGGACGGTTGTTTCGATTGATTGAAGGTGGTCCATGAAACGGGTTGCCCGAAGGTGATGGTAAAGGTCCGCCCCTTCTGTTTAAACATTTCATCCACCAGCAGGAACATCTCCATATTGAATTTAATCCCGACCCGCTGCCTGAAATTGGCTAACCAATAGAAGAACCAGGAGTTACGTCCTTCGATATGGACAGGAATAACATCGCGGTGATATTCGACTGATTTCTGGATAAAGTGTTTGTGCCACTTCAGGTCGGTAATCTTGCCTTTTATCTTTCTTGAAGCCATCCCGGATGGGAATATCAGGATCTGGTTTTCCGATTCGTAAGCATGGTTGATCTGATTGGCTGAATTGCGCTGATCGCCAAATTTATTGATCGGGACAAACAGCTCTTTTAGTTGCGGGATCTTGGTCAGTTCGTCGCGGACCAGGAACAGTGATTTCCCGACAAATTTATCTACCCCGTAAAGTAAGATCATGCCGTCGAAGCCACCCAGCGGATGGTTGGAGGCGAAGATATAACGTCCCTCTTTAGGTAAGTTTTCGACTCCCCGGAATTCAAATTTCACCTTGAACTGATCGAAAACGGCTGCCAGAAAATCAATCCCCATCAGGTTTCCATGGGAAGAAAGGATCTGGTTGATCTCCCGGATGTGGAGAAGCCGGTTCATCAGAAAATAGACAAATCCGGGAATACGGTTGGCCAGCCTGGGATTCTTTTCCGCGACAAGCTCTTTTAACACAATGGGTTTGAATGATGATGAAGCGTCCTGGCTTTCCATGTTTTTTTAAAGTTTTCGATCTGCAAAATATAAAAAATTGTTGTGGCAATTCATATTGCCATGGCACTATTATGATTGGCAGGGCTGCGGGGGTTTTTGTAAATGGCAATTTGTTAGGCTGATAGGGGGCTTGGGTGTTGGGTTTTAAACAAGATATCAACAAGTGGTAGTGTAGTTATCAACAATATTTCTGAAAAAATGTTGAGAAATATTGTGGTGTAATAAAGTGTCACGTTTTGTCATAAAGTGTAAAAAGAATACTTTTACATAGAATTGGTAATCTAAATCTTCGATGGTATCGTTTTCGAGCATATACCCTGTAACAGTTGACGGTAAAGGCCGTGTGGTGTTGCCTGCTCCCTTCAAAAAGGAGATGGGTGAGGCGCTGGAATCGGTCTATGTGGTCGAAAAAGATGCTTACGATCGATGTTTGAATATCTATCCTGAATCCTCCTGGAAGACAAAGGTAGAACGTTTGCGCATACAATTGAACATGGATAACCCGGTTCACAGTAAAATGTTATCGAGATACTACGAAGAAATCGTCAAGGTGGTTATGTCCGAAAATGGCAGACTTAATATTCCGAATGAGATGCTGAAATATGCATACATCGAAAAAGAGGCTGTCTTTACCGGGCAAGGTCTCCGGATGAGGTTGTGGGAACCTTCTCGTCACCAGGCGTCAAGGCTTAGCGATGAAGATTACGCCAGACTCTACAAAGAGTTGCTGGGCGGTCCGATGGATAATTTTTAAACAAGTAAAGTCATTATCGCATGAGCGGATATCATGTGCCGGTGTTGCTCGAAGAGAGCATCCTTGGGCTGAACATTAAACCAGAAGGTATTTATGTCGACGTAACCTACGGCGGCGGAGGCCATTCCCGCCGAATCCTCCGGCAGATGGAGGGGGGAAAGCTGGTCGCTTTCGATCAGGATGAAGATGCCCTTCAAAACCTGATTCACGATGAACGATTGATTTTTGTGCACCATAACTTCAGGTACTTAAAGAATTTTCTCCGTTACTACGAAATTGAAAAGGTGGATGGGATACTGGCCGATCTGGGCGTCTCCTCCCACGACTTTGATGAAGCCGATCGTGGCTTCTCTTTTCGTTTCGAGGGGAAACTTGATATGCGGATGAACCGGAAAGCTTCGCTCGACGCGGCAAAGGTGGTCAACGAATACGATGAATCCAGCTTGGGGGTCATTTTTCGGGATTACGGTGAGGTGAAAAATTGGAGAGCGCTGGCGTCTGCCATCGTGGCCTCGCGCCAGTCGGAACCGGTAGCTACTATTGGTCAGTTTTTAAAGGTGATCGATCGTTGTGTACCGGCCAGGATAGAGAAAAAATACCTGGCCCAGGTTTTCCAGGCCCTACGTATCGAGGTGAATAACGAGATGGGGGTGTTGAAGGATTTTCTGGAAAGCACGGTTCCCTTGTTAAACCCTGGTGGCCGGTTGGTCGTGATCTCCTACCATTCGCTGGAAGATCGGATGGTGAAGAACTTTCTTCGTTCCGGGAGGTTTGATGGGGTCAGAGAACAGGATTTCTACGGTAATTATAATGTCCCATTTGAATTGATCACCCGCAAGGCGATGGTTCCCGGCGAGGAGGAGATTGAAAGAAATCCCCGGGCCCGGAGTGCAAAACTTAGAATTGCAGAAAGATTGTAAGATGGCTGAGGGAAAGAAGAAAAAGAAAGTGACGGTACGCGAAGTACTCAATGGCCGGTTTCTGGAAAGCGAGTGGCTGAAAAGAAACCGGAAATTACTCGTGTTTATCTTTTTTATGCTGATAATAAACATATCCGTTCGATATAAATCGGAAAAGGTCTTTCGTGAAGTGGCCAATCTGGAGGAGGAGTTGAAAGAGTTGAGGTCCGAGTCGATCTCGGTGGCGGCCGATTTGATGAAGCTGAGCAAACCCTCCGAGATTCTCGAACGGGTGAAGAAGAACGGGATGGGTTTGAATCCGTCGAAAGAACCCCCCAGAAAACTATATGTTGAAAAGGAATAAGGATGGATATTCGTAAAGAAATATTAACAAGATTCGGGGTGATGTACGCCTTGACCGTCCTGTTTGCCGCTTACGTTGTCATCCGGGTTGTCTTCATTCAGGGTAACTCCGAGTGGGGCGAAAAGGGAGAAGCTATGGAGGTTAAGGAGGTTAAGATTCAGGCGCGGAGGGGCGATATCTGCGCCGTCGACGGGAGCCCACTGGCCACCTCAGTTCCTTATTATGAACTTCGGATGGATTTGGGCGCTCCAGGCTTGGCAAAAGTTTTCCACCATGAGGTCGATTCGCTGGCCATTTGTCTCTCTCATCTGCTGCGCGATAAATCTCCGGGAGCATATAAGGCGGCGTTGAAAAAGGCTTTTAATACCCGCCAGCGTTATTATCTGGTCTCCCCCCATAAAGTGAATTATATGGATTTGCAGAAGGTGAAGCAGTTCCCGATTTTTCGCCGTGGGCGCAACAAGGGTGGATTGATCGCTGAACAGGAAAATAAAAGGGTCTATCCTTTCGGGAGTATGGCCATCAGGACCCTGGGGAAACTGAACAAAGGGGTCGGCGATGGGGAGAACGGCGGAGCCGGCGCCTTCGGGATCGAACAATCCTTCGAAGAAGAGCTTCGCGGCGAAGATGGCCAGGCCGTAAAACAAAATTTATCGGGTCGCTGGCTGATCATCAATAAGGAAGATCCTGTTGACGGATATAATGTCATCACTACCCTCGATGTAAAACTTCAGGACCAGGTGATGTATTCCCTCCGTCAGATGATCGAAAGGACCCGGGCTGAGTATGGCACGGCCATCCTGATGGAAGTTAAAACCGGCGATCTGAAAGCGATTGCCAATTTCGGGCGCAACAGTAGCGGTAAGCTCGTTCAGGGATATCAGAATTACGCGGTCGGAAATGCGGGCTGTTCCGAACCTGGCTCAACTTTTAAGCTCGCTTCGATGATGGCCGCCCTCGAAGACGGAAAAATAGATACCTCCTCCATCGTCGATACCGGCAACGGACTCTGGAGCTACAAAAAACAGATGGTTCGCGACAGCGATCACGAGAAAGGGGGGCATGGGAAGATTACCGCTAAAAAAGCTTTTGAACTCTCTTCCAATGTGGGAGTGGCCAAGCTGATCGTCCAAAGCTATTCCGGACATGAAGACGATTTTGTCGACCGGATCCTTGATTTCGGTTTCGGCGATATCCCCAAAATCGGGCTGATCGGGATGGGCGAGCCCTATATCAAGAAGCCGGGCGATAAGTTCTGGTCGGGGGTAACCATGGCCTGGATGTCCTTCGGCTATGAGCTGAAAATCACCCCGCTTCAAACCCTGGTCTTTTACAACGCCGTGGCGAACAATGGTAAGATGATGAAACCCAGGTTGGTGAAGGCCGTTACCGAAAATGGTCATGTTCGGGAAAAATTTGGTACCAAGGTCCTCGATTATTCTATTTGTTCAACCAGCACGCTGCGAAAGGCTCATGCCATGCTGGAAGGGGTGGTTAACAATGGAACCGGAAAGGTTATTAAAAGCAATGCCTATAAAATTGCCGGAAAAACGGGCACGGCCCAGGTCGCCAACCGAAAAGACGGTTACAACCATAAAGGACAGAAAGTTTATCAGTCCTCTTTTGTTGGATATTTTCCTGCCGACGATCCGAAATACTCGTGTATCGTGGTTATAAACGGGCCCAAAGGAGGAAATTACTATGGGGGATCCGTTGCGGGACCGGTATTCCGGCAGATTGCCGATCATGTTTATGCCTATGAGATCGGCTTAAAGGGAGATTATCTCAAGCCTGAAGAGGAACATGAACCCGATTATCCCGGGATGGTGGCCGGACGAAAAAAAGATATTGCTAAAGTTCTGGATGAACTCGATCTCCTCGAAGGTTGGGCTTTCTATAAATCCGAATGGGTCGAGGCCGATCGCGATGATGACGGGCTTGCCCTGAAAAACAGGGTGATAAAACCCGGAATATTGCCCAATGTTAAAGGGATGGGGGCAACCGATGCCGTTTACCTCCTTGAAAATATGGGATTGAGGGTTTCCCTTCGCGGCGCCGGGAAAGTTAAATCACAGTCCCTGAGGGCCGGCGATCATTTCCGTAAGGGACAGCACATAGTATTAATACTTGGATAAACTATAGAAAGATGAGAACTCTGTCTGAAATATTAAGCAACATCGACGGTTTGGAAATAACCGGGAGATTAGACCTTGAGATTGCCGGGATCGCCTTCGATTCCCGTAAGGTGGAGAAGGGATTCCTCTTCATTGCGCTCCCCGGAACGCATGTCGATGGACACCAATATATTAATCCGTCAATTGAAAAGGGTGCCGTAGCGGTTTTGTGCAGTGTGCTCCCCGAAACGGCCAATCCCGCGATTACCTGGATTCTTTCCGGTAATCCCGCCGAGACGCTGGGTTTTATCGCCTCCAATTTTTACGGTAACCCCTCCCGCCAATTGAAGGTGGTCGGGGTCACCGGGACCAACGGTAAAACAACTACTGCAACATTGCTTTACCGCTTGTTTACTGAGCTGGGCTATAAGTCCGGTCTATTATCAACCGTCTGCAATTATATCGTCGATCAGCCGATCCATGCCACCCATACCACTCCCGATCAGGTTCAGATCCACGATCTGATGGCCCGTATGGTCGGTGCCGGCTGCCTCTACTGTTTCATGGAGGTAAGTTCTCATTCGGTCGACCAATATAGAATCGCGGGTATCGATTTCGATGGGGGCATCTTCTCCAACCTTACACACGATCACCTCGATTATCATAAAACCTTTGCCGTCTATCGCGATGCCAAGAAAAAATTCTTCGATCAGCTACCCGAAAAGGCTTTTGCCCTGACCAATATCGACGATAAGAACGGACTCTTTATGCTTCAGAATTGCAAAGCCCGTAAATTAACTTATTCGTCGCGCACGCTGGCCGATTTCAAAGTCAAAGTGCTGGAGAGTCATTTCGATGGGATGTTGTTGAATATCAACGGTTCGGAGACTTGGGTGCACTTTGTTGGCGATTTCAACGCCTATAATTTATTAGCGGTCTACGGTGCCGCCGTTTCGCTGGGGGCCGAAAAGAACGAGGTGCTCCGTATCCTTTCCATGCTTCGTCCGGTAGATGGCCGCTTCGAGACTTTCCGTTCCCCGATGGGGGTCTTCGCGGTTGTCGATTATGCCCATACCCCTGATGCCGTGAAAAATGTGCTTAACTCGATCAATGGCGTGAAGAGTGGAAATGAGATGATCATCACGGTCGTGGGTGCAGGCGGCGACCGCGATAAAACCAAACGTCCCGAGATGGCTTTTGAAGCGGTGACCGGCAGCGATAGGGTTATTCTGACCTCCGATAATCCCCGTTCAGAAGAACCCGAACAGATCATCGCCGATATGCTGGTCGGTATCCCGGCTAACCTGCGCTCTAAAGTGTTGTCTATCACTAACCGTAAAGAGGCCATACGTACCGCCTGCATGATGGCTCGCCCCGGCGATATTATCCTGATTGCCGGCAAGGGCCATGAAGATTACCAGGAGATTAAAGGTGTAAAATATCATTTCGACGACCGCGAAGTGGTTAGGGAAATATTTAGTCTAACCTCTAATAACTGATTGATATGCTGATATATTTGTTTAGATATCTTGAGCAATTCGATTTCCCCGGTGCCGGGATGTTCGGTTATATCTCCTTCAGATCCTCCCTGGCGGTGATTACTGCTTTGCTCTTCTCTACCATTATCGGGAAGAAGGTGATCCGTATCCTGCAACGTCAGCAAATCGGTGAACTGGTCCGCGATCTTGGTCTTGAAGGTCAGATGCAAAAGAAAGGTACCCCTACCATGGGTGGAATCATCATCCTCACCTCAATACTCTTGCCGGTTCTGCTTTTTGCCGATCTGGGCAACATCTATATCCTGCTGATGATAATCACCACGGTCTGGCTCGGGATGATCGGCTTCATCGACGACTATATCAAGGTCTTTCAAAAGAACAAAGAGGGGCTGGCCGGGCGGTTCAAGATCATGGGACAGGTGATGCTGGGTCTCCTGGTGGCTGGTACCATCTATTTCAGCGACGACGTGGTAGTTCGCGAAAGGGTTCTGGACCTGAAAGGCAATGCAAAAACCGAAACCGTGATCAGCAGTGAGACTGGTCAGTCGGAAACCCGGGAGGTTACTTATGAATATAAGTCAACCAAAACCACGATCCCGTTCATTAAGAATCATGAGTTTGATTATAAATGGTTGGTTTGGTTCACCGGTGAACAGGCAGATAAATGGGTCTGGATCTTTTATTCCGCGATTATTATTCTGATCATTGCTGCGGTATCCAATGGTGCCAATCTGACCGACGGTCTCGACGGGCTGGCTACCGGGACCTCGGCTATCAGCGGAACAACTCTCGGGGTGTTCGCCTACCTGAGTGGTAACCTGATCTATGCCGATTATCTAAACATCATGTATATTCCCAATACTGGCGAGTTGACGGTCTTTATGGCCGCTTTTATCGGCGCCACCATCGGGTTCCTGTGGTACAACTCCTATCCGGCCCAGGTCTTCATGGGAGATACCGGGAGTCTGGCTCTGGGAGGCATCCTTGCCGTCTTTGCTATTATAGTCCGCAAGGAAATACTCATCCCGTTACTTTGTGGAATATTCCTGGTTGAGAATCTTTCGGTGATGATCCAGGTGAGCTGGTTTAAATACACCAAGAAAAAATATGGCGAAGGACACCGCATTTTCCTAATGGCCCCCCTGCATCACCATTATCAAAAGAAGGGTTACCCCGAAGCTAAAATAGTTACCCGGTTTTGGATCGTCGGAATAATACTGGCTGTCCTGACTGTTGCAACACTTAAAATGCGATAAAAATGGGAAACAAGAAATTGGTTATACTTGGAGGAGGAGAAAGTGGCGTTGGTGCTGCAGTCCTCGGCCTGAAAGAGGGTTTTGAGGTCTTCCTCTCCGATCTGGGAACACTGAAACCCGAATACCAGGATGCTTTGCGTCAAAGAAATATCGCTTTCGAGGAGAAACAACATACTGAGGAGCTGATCATGGCTGCTGACCTTGTGGTTAAGAGTCCGGGGATTCCGGAAAAAGCCCCGATGGTAAAAAAACTTCACGAGGCCGGGATTCCGGTTATCTCTGAAATCGAATTTGCCGGACGATACTCTTCCGCAAAAATGATCTGTATCACCGGTAGTAACGGTAAAACGACCACCACCCTTTTGACCTACGAGATGTTTAAACGTGCGGGATTGAATGTCGGGTTGGCCGGTAATGTCGGGAAGAGTTTTGCTCTGCAGGTAGCTGAAGAAAACTTTGACTACTATGTCATCGAACTCTCCAGTTTCCAGTTGGACGGCATGTTCGACTTCAAAGCCCATATTGCCATCCTGACCAATATCACCCCCGATCATCTCGATCGGTACGATTATAAAATGCAGAATTATGTGGATTCGAAATTCAGGATCACACAGAACCAGGGGCCGGATGACTTTTTTATTTACAGCGATGATGATCCGATTATTGAAGCCGAGTTGGCTAAACGGAACTTATATGCCCAAAAGTTTCCCTTCTCACTTTATCATCCGGTGAGCCAGGGAGCCTGGGTGGACAATAATATCATGAAACTAAACGTAAACAATAATACATTCGATATGACTATTTTTGAATTGGCTTTGCAGGGGAAACATAACGTGAATAATTCGATGGCTGCTGGCATCTCAGGGATGGCTTGCCACCTCCGTAAGGAGGATATCCGGGAGAGCTTAAGCGATTTTAAAGGTGTGGAACACCGGCTCGAACGTTTTATGCGCGTCCATAATATCGAATTTATTAACGACTCAAAAGCCACCAACGTCAATTCCGTATGGTATGCCCTGGAAAGTATGACTTCTCCGGTGGTCTGGATTGTAGGCGGCGTGGATAAAGGAAACGATTATTCTGAGCTTTTCGATCTGGTGAAGGAGAAAGTAAAAGCCATCGTCTGTCTTGGTAAAGACAATAGCAAAATTATAGATTCTTTCAAGGATAAAGTGGCCAATATCGTCGATACCAAAAGTATGGACGAGGCGGTCCGGAGCGCCTATTTCCTGGCCGAAAAAGGTGATACCGTACTGCTCTCTCCGGCCTGCGCCAGTTTCGACCTGTTCAAGAACTACGAAGAACGCGGGTGGATGTTCAAGGATGCTGTCCGTAACCTTTGAATAAGATTTAACCGATGAGTATCAACGCATATATCAGGGACCTGAAAGGCGATCGCATTCTTTGGATCGTGATTCTTTTACTTACCTTCTTTTCCATGCTGGTGGTCTACAGCTCTACCGGGGCGCTGGCCTTCCGCCAGGCCGGAGGCAATACCTCCTATTATATCATGAGGCAAGCCATTTTTCAGGGCCTGGGATTTATGGTCATACTCATCATGCTGAAATATATCCCGGTCAAGTTTTATAACAAGATTGCCAATATTGCGTTTTTGGTCTCCATCTTCTTCGTGATGCTTGGTATTATTTTCGGTCGTGGTGGCGAAAGCACCGGTCGGACTCTCCCGCTGGGCTTTATGAGTTTTCAGCCTGCCGAATTGGCCAAGGTGGCTTTGGTCATGTGGGTGGCCCGGATGTTGGCCAATAACCAGAAAAACAATACTCTATTGTTTATTGCGTTTATTAAGATTGTCATGGGGGTCGGTTTCCTCTGTCTTCTAATCGCATTTGTCAACTTTTCCTCCGCGGTCTTGCTTTTCGGAACAGCTATGGTGATGATGATCGTGGGACGAATAAAATTTCAATACCTGGGGCTGTTGGCCCTTGCCGGTGTTGCCTTGGTGATAACCATCTATTTTGTTACCCCTTTCCTACCCGAAGATGGAAATTTCGGACGACTGCAAACCGTGCATGGCCGTATCGAACGTTACATCAAAGGCGATAAAGCCTCGGAACAAGGCTTGACCCAGGCCGATTTTGCCAAGGTGGCGATCCATCGCGGTGGGATCACCGGCGTGGGTGTGGGTAATAGTCTGGTCAGTAACTTTATGAGTGCTGCCTATAGCGATTTTATCTATTCAATTATTGTCGAAGAATATGGCTTGATCGGCGGTCTTTTTATACTTTTGCTCTATCTTATTTTTTTGACCCGGGGAGGAATCATCGTCCGAAACTGTGCAAGGACCTATCCGGCCTTTCTGGCAACGGGAGTGGTGGCCTTAATCGTGTTACAGGCGATGATCAACATGGGTGTCTCCTCCGGGGCAATACCGGTAACAGGTCAGCCCTTGCCTTGGGTAAGCTGGGGGGGAACTTCACAGGTTTTTACCGCTTTCGCATTTGGACTATTGCTGAGTGTCAGCGCTGAAAATGATCTGGAAAACAAGAAAGAGGTGGAGAATAATTTCCATCCTGAGGCCGAATTACCCGATGAGGATATTCTTTTATCAAAAGGTGAAAAATGAAAAAATATAAATTCATCATCAGTGGAGGTGGTACCGGGGGACATATCTTTCCGGCTTTGTCTATTGCCGACGGTCTGCGAAAACAATTTCCCGACTGCGAAATCCTCTTCGTGGGTGCTGAAGGCAAAATGGAGATGGAGAAAGTGCCGGCCCATGGGTACTCGATCGTTGGTCTGCCGGTCGCCGGATTTCACCGGGGCGAGATTGTCCGTAATCTTAACTTCCTTCCCAAGCTGGTCATGTCTCTGTGGAAAGCACGCAGCGTGGTCCGAAGCTTTAAGCCCGACTGCGTGGTCGGAGTGGGTGGCTATGCCAGCGGCCCGATCCTAAGAGTCGCCACCCAATTGGGGATCCCGACCCTGCTGCAGGAACAAAACTCCTTCGCGGGAGTAACCAATAAAATACTGGGAAAGAAAGCCAATAAGATTTGTGTAGCCTACGATAAGATGGAGCGTTTCTTCCCCGCCGAAAAAATTGTTTTTACCGGAAACCCGGTTCGCAGCGGACTCGGTCACCTCCCGGTCAAATCGCCAGAAGGGCTCGAATATTTTGGTCTCGATGCCGATAAACCGGTCGTATTGATCCTGGGCGGAAGCCTGGGGGCACGAACCATCAACCAGAGCCTGTCGGCAGGGACGGAAAAGTTACGCGGGAGTGATATACATGTGATTTGGCAAACGGGTAAGTATTATTACAGCGGCTTGAAAGCCGAATACGATAAAAATCCCGCGGAGAATATCCATATGATGGAGTTCATCAGCCGCATGGACCTGGCTTATTCGGTAGCCGATATCGTGGTGTCACGTGCAGGAGCGGGAACTATCTCCGAGCTTTGCCTGGTCGGTAAACCTGTCGTTCTGGTCCCTTCGCCCAATGTGGCCGAAGACCATCAGACTCGCAACGCCATGGCCCTGGTCGAGAAGAATGCAGCGGTACTGGTCAGGGATGCTGATGCCACCGAACGGCTTATCCCCGAGATTCTGGCATTAGTCAGGAATCAGCCCATTTGCAACGAATTGGCAAAGAATATAAAAATGATGGCAACTCCTAACGCTACTGAAGATATCGTGAGGGAGATCACCTCGTTATTGAAATAGAAAGATGATTGAAATTAAAGATATAAAAAAGGTTTACCTGCTCGGTATTGGAGGAATCGGGATGAGTGCGCTCGCCCGTTATTTCCGCTTCATCGGGAAATCGGTCACAGGATACGATAAAACTCCATCGGTATTAACCGGTGAGTTGATCAAGGAAGGTATACCGGTCCATTTTAACGAGGAAATGACTCTCGTCCCGTCACTTGCTGAACGCGATTCAACGTTGGTGATCTATACCCCGGCCGTCCCTTCCTCCTTTGGCGAGATGGCCTATTTCCGCGAAAACGGTTTTGAGATGTATAAGCGCTCAAAGGTGCTGGGACTGCTCGCTTCCGACCGTCGTTGCATCGCCGTGGCGGGAACTCACGGGAAAACATCAGTTACCACCATGACCGCTCACTTGCTGAAACAATCATCTGTTGACTGCAGCGCTTTCATGGGCGGTATCTCAAGAAATTACAACACCAACCTTCTTCTGCCCGGTAATGAGAGCCGTTTTCTGGTCGCCGAGGCTGATGAATTCGACCGTTCTTTTTTACAATTGTTCCCCGAGCTGGCCGTGATCACCTGGATGGATGCCGACCACCTCGATATTTACGGGGATCACCAGAGCGTGATCGACGCTTTCGCTGCTTTTGCCTCCCAGATCAAACCGGGCGGGACACTGCTTTACCGGCAGGGGGCCGCCATCAACCCGGAATGGAATAGTCATATCCGTTATTTGAGCTATTCGGTGTATGAAGAGGCCGATTACCAGGCCATCAATCTGAGGGTCGAGAATGGCGCTTATCATTATGATCTGAAGACTCCTGCGGGAACTATCGAAAATATTGCCCTTTCTTATCCCGGGCTGATGAACGTCGAAAACTCCGTTGCCGCAAGTGCACTGGCTTTATTGAGCGGGGTTACTCCCGACGAGATAAAAGCAGCCCTGTCGCAATACCGGGGAGTCGAACGCCGTTTCGATATCCGCTATAAAAGCGATAAGACAATCTATATCGACGATTATGCCCATCATCCCAGGGAGCTGGAGGCAACTATCCGTTCGGTCCGCCATCTATGGCCCGGGAAAAAGGTGACCGGCATCTTCCAGCCTCATCTCTTCACCCGGACCCGCGATTTTGCCGACGGTTTCGCCGAAAGTCTTGATTTGCTCGACGAAGCCCTGGTGCTGGAGATCTATCCGGCCCGCGAAGAAGCGATCCCCGGCGTCGATACCGGCATGATCCTCGAACGAATGAAGATTCAAAACAAAAGACGTTGTGCAAAAAGTGATATACCAGCTATACTCGATCAATATCAACCGGAAATACTGCTGACGCTCGGTGCCGGCGATATCGACCGGCTCATTGAACCAATTACTGCTTATTTGAAAGCGAGGGATAATGGCTAAGAAGGTTTTTAAAATCGTCATCTGGAGCCTTGTTTTTATTCTGATAGGTGCTTCACTCGCCTTTTCGATAGTCGAGCGGAAGAGGTCTGTCTGTACTTCAGTACGGGTCGAGATCACCGATTCAGCTGAAATAGGATTCCTTCGCAGTGCCGAGATAAAAAACTGGGTAAAGAAAAACCATCCCAATATTTTCAGGAAAAAACTGTCGTCCATTAATCTTCGTAAGATCGAGAATGGGTTGAAAAAGATTCACGCCATCGAGCGCGTCGAAGTATTTACCAGTATCGTCGGCGAGGGAAAGAGGGGCCAGGGCGCACTGGTGATCCGCATCAAACAGCGGGAACCGGTCTTCCGGGTTAACTCTACCGGCAGGGATTATTACGTCGACAAAAATGGAAAATTCATCGATTGGTCTCCAAGATATACTCCCCGGGTCCTGATCGTGGGCGGAAATGTCCCCGCTGATCTCGCACGGAAAAAGTTATTGCCCCTGATCACCTATATTAATGAAGACCCCTTCCTGAGCGCCCAGATCGATCAGATCTATGTCACCTCAAAGGGAGAACTGACCATGGTCCCCAGGGTGGGCGAACAACGGATTTATTTTGGTAAACCCGATGATTTTCAAGTGAAATTTCGTAATCTTAAGGCATTTTATACCGATGGCTTAAGCGACGGCGGATGGTCGAAATATAAAGCCATCAATGTGGAATTCAGAAATCAGGTAGTTTGTATAAAAAAATAATACTATGAACCAGACAAGAGAGTTGGCAGCAGCAATTGACATAGGGTCGGCACGTACCCGTGCAATCTTGGGCCGCTTTACACCCGAAGGAAAACTCGACGTGTTGGCTTTTGGTGAGTCGGTCACCCAGGGCGTCCGTAACGGCGTGGTTATCAATATTGACGAGGCGGCACGTTCCATTCATGCCGCGGTCAGTACATTGGAACGGGGGTTTAAAATAAAAATACGAAAATTATATGCCGGCATCTCCGGCCAAAAAATCAGTAACCGCCCCTATTCCTGTTACCGGATGACCGAAAACGGCGAGGTGACCAACGCGATCATCGCCTCCCTGACCGAGGAGGCCCGCCGCCACGGCGTTAACCAGGGAGAGAAAGCTTATCACATCGTTCCTCAGGAGTTTGTCATCGACGGTGAACGAGGGATCGTCAACCCGGTCGGTATGGCCGGGAAAAAGGTCGAAGCTTTCTTCAACGTGATCCTCGCTGCCGAAAACTACGAACAGAACCTGCAGCGGAGCCTCGAAAAGGCAGGCTACGGTCTTGCCGGTGCGTTCATTAACTCTTATGTCCAGGGCGCCGGTTTCCTCTCACGCGACGAGAAGGAGGCCGGGGTGATCCAGATCGATTTTGGCGCCGGCACTACCGGCATCTCACTCTATTTCGAAAACCGGTTGCGACTGGCTTCTGAGCTTCCCTTCGGAGGTAACGTCATTTCCAACGATATACGCGAAGGCTGTAACATCATTCCCCGTCATGCCGAGATGGTCAAGATGCAATGCGGTTATGCCTTCTCCGAGATTGCTCCCGAAAATAAAGTAGCCCAGATCCCCGAAGTGGATGGTTGGGCCGCGAAAGAGATCAGCTTTAAAAACCTGTCGGGGATTATCCAGGCCCGGCTCGAAGAGATACTCGAAGGGCTCACCTACCAGTTGGAAGCCACCGGGCTGGTCAACCGCCTCGGGGCCGGTATCGTCATTACCGGCGGGGGCTCCAAACTCAGGGGAATCGATAAATTAGTCAGTTATATGACCGGGATCGATGTCCGCTACGGAAAACCGATTATCTCGATGCGCGAACAGCTCTTCAACGAACAGTTGATGACCCCTGAATCGGCTAACCTGCTCGGTATTCTGATCCATGGCCTGTTGCAGTCGCGCCAGATGAAATATCCTTCCGGTCTGGTTGACTCACTGGTTCAGGAGGAAGCTCCCAAACAGACCGCCCCCGCGAAGAAAAATCCCCCCGGATTAACCAAAGTGGTCTCCGGTTTGTTCGGTAAAGCTAAAGAGGGGCTGAACGGGTTGATCGCCGATGATGAGGACAGCGAATTAAATTAATATAGCATTTATCAAGATGGAAAACAATTCAGAAGATCTGTTAACTTTCGGCTTCCAGCCAATTCAGCAATCGATTATCAAGGTGATCGGTGTTGGGGGTGGCGGAGGCAATGCGGTCAACCACATGTTCCGCAAAGGAATTGCCGGTGTCGATTTTCTGGTGTGTAATACCGATGCACAGGCGCTGGTTAACAGTCCCGTTCCGGTAAAAGTTCAGTTGGGGGTCTCCCTGACCGAAGGCCGTGGCGCCGGAAACAAACCCAAAAGGGGTGAGCAGGCCGCCATCGAAAACCTGGCCGAGATTCGCGCCGTTCTTGAAATGGGAACTAAAATGGTCTTTATCACTGCCGGTATGGGCGGGGGTACCGGGACCGGAGCCGCTCCCGTCATCGCCCAGTTGGCCCGCGAGATGGATATCCTGACCATCGCCGTGGTGACCCTTCCCTCCATCAAGGAAGGACGCCTCCGCTACGATCAGGCCATCGAGGGTATCTCTAAACTGCAACGCTATGTCGATAGCTTGCTGGTCATCAGCAACGAAAACCTTCACCGCGTCTGTGGCGACCTCCCGGCCCGCGCAGCCTTTGCCCAGGCCGACAATATAGTGGCTACTGCCGTCAAAGGCTGCGCTGAAATCATTACCCTTCACGGTAATATCAACATCGACTTCGCCGATGTGAATACCGTCATGCGCGACAGCGGTGTCTTTATCATGGGAACTGGTTTCGCCGAAGGCGAAAACCGCGCGATGAAAGCCGTCGAAGAAGCACTCCGCTCTCCGCTGCTCGACAGCAACGACATCTACGGAACCGAAAATATCCTGCTCAATATCACCTCCGGCGACGATGAGGTGCGCATGGGGGAGATCGGTCAGATTATCGACTATCTCCAAAATGCCGCCGGCGACAATGCCAACATCATCTGGGGTAACGGTTTCGACCCGGAACTGGGCAAACAAATCTGCGTTACCATCATCGCGACGGGCTTCGAGATCAATCCCAACCGGATCCTCCGCCCTGAACCGGTAAAAGAAACCGTGACGGTAGCCGCTCCCAAACCTCAGCAGGCTCCTGCCCCCGAAGAGACTAAAGTCGTAATCGATGCCCCTGCCAGGCCGGTCCATCAGCCCGATCTCCAGCCTGAGCCGGTCCCGATCGATGATCCGTTTACAACCGTAGAAAGCTTCACCGTGAAATCGACTAACGTTTCACGCGAAAGTGATATGAATACGGAACGAAAGACAAAAAAACCACAGATACAAAACGAATCGGAACCAATCAGTAACTGGTTCGTCAAACAGTTTAACACGCTGTTTAGCGAAAACGACATGGATATTGACGATGATTCAAAAAAGTGAGAACCTTAAAACCTCAATAATATGTCTGATTTGATGGAATTTGAACTGCCGGCAAGCAGCGATAATATAATAAAAGTGATCGGCGTCGGCGGTGGAGGCGGAAATGCCGTGAATCACATGTACCGCCTCGGAATAAAAGATGTCGACTTCGCCGTGTGCAACACCGATGCACAGGCCTTGCTCAACAGTCCCGTCCCGCTGAAAGTACAGTTGGGATCAACCCTTACCGAAGGACGGGGCGCCGGTAATAAACCGGATATTGGCCGCGACTCGGCTATCGAAAATATCGAAGAGGTTGAAACGCTCCTCTCCGAAAATACCAAAATGGTCTTTATCACCGCGGGAATGGGTGGGGGCACCGGAACAGGTGCCGCACCGGTCATCGCCCAGGTGGCCCGCTCCAAAAAGATCCTCACCATCGGCATCGTCTCAATCCCATTCCGTAACGAAGGGCGACTTCGAATACAGCAAGCCATCGAGGGTATCCGCGAAATGGAGGGACACGTCGATTCATTGCTGGTGATCAATAACGAACGGATCCGAGAGATCTACGGCGACTTCCCCATCTCCAGGGCCTTCTCTAAGGCCGATGATGTGCTGGCCATAGCCGCCAAAGGGATCGCCGAAATCATTACCTGCCCCGGCTTTATCAACGTCGACTTCGAAGATGTCCGTACGGTGATGCAAAGTTCAGGAGTCGCTATCATGGGATCGTTTACTGCCAGCGGCGAAAACCGGGCCCTGCGCGCCGCCGAAGGAGCTCTCAACTCCCCGCTGCTCAACAATAACGACATCAGCGGGGCAAGAAATATCCTGGTCAATATTACCTCCGGTGAGAAACAGGAGGTAACTATGGACGAGATGAACAAAGTGAACGAGTATGTCCAGGAAAAGGCCGGGAACACTGCCGATCTGATCTATGGCGTTGCCGTCGATCCATCCCTCGAGGATGCCTTGAGCGTTACGGTCATCGCTACCGGCTTCAAATCCAGTTCCATACCCGAACTTAATACAGGGAAGAAAACCGAACGGGAAAAAATACCGCTGCTCGACGATAAATTGATCGCCGGATTTGGCGGAGAACCGGTCGCCTGTCCCGAGGGTAGCGCACCCTTCGCTTCCGAACCCGTGGCCGATAGCCATGACGAATTGATGAAACGGCTCTATCCTCCCGTTAAAGTCGATCCTTATGCTGACAGTCAGCCGGTTCCTGAACGACAGGTGATGCAGGTCGACTTCTTTAACGAATCGGAAGATTATATCGAAGAACTGTCGAAGATTCCTGCCTACGAACGGCGAAGGATGAAAATGCAAAACAATGGTTCTGCCAACGGCCGTTCGATGTCACGCTACACCCTGTCGGGCAATACGGACGAGGGGCCAAAACTGCGAAGAAACAACTCCTTCCTGCACGATAAGGCCGACTGATAAGCCGCCGGTTCAACGCATGATCCTTTTGTTATTTGTCGTCACGATCATTGACAACCATTGACCAACAATGACCACCAATGACCTCTCTGTTTGCGGTCATAAAATTGTAAGAAATAAAATTAAACATCATGAGTATATTCGATCAGATCAGTAATGATATCAAGTCGGCCATGCTGGCTAAAGACAAGGAACGGCTCGAAGCCCTGAGAAATATCAAGAAGGTCCTGCTTGAAGCCAAGACTGCCAAGAGCGGCAGTGAAGAGCTTTCCGATGATGCCGCTATTAAAGCCATCATGAAACTGGCAAAGCAGGGGCGCGACTCCGCGGAGATCTACGGGCAGCAGAACCGCCAGGATCTTTACGACCAGGAGATGGCGCAGGTTAAGGTTTTTGATGAATATCTGCCCAAACAGATGAGCGATGAAGAACTCACCGCGGCTATCAGGGCGATCATCGAAAAAACCGGGGCTACTTCCCTCAAAGAGATCGGCAAGGTCATGGGGATGGCTTCCAAAGAACTGGCAGGTAAAGTCGAAGGGCGTCTTATCTCCGAAAAGGTGAAGAGCCTGCTCGCGTAATAATAACCGCAAAAAAAAATTAGGGGTAAAACAGTCAAACTGCTTTACCCCTTTTCGCATAGAAATTATTAGAATCAACTGTTAAACCTCTTCTCTACTTCATCCCAATTGATCACCTTCAGGAAGGCATCAATATACTCAGGACGGCGGTTCTGGTATTTCAGATAGTAGGCGTGTTCCCAGACGTCAATACCCAGGATTGGCACTCCTTTGACCTCGGCCACGTCCATTAACGGGTTATCCTGGTTCGGGGTGGAACTGACCACCAGCTCACTTCCTTTCTTCACCAGCCAGGCCCAGCCCGATCCGAACCGGGTAGCCGCTGCCTTCGTGAAGGTCTCCCTGAACGAATCAACCGATCCGAACGAGGCGTTCAACGCTTTCAGCAACCCTCCCTTTGGCTCGTTCGATCCGCCAGGAGTCATCACTTCCCAGTAAAGATTATGGTTGTAAAAACCACCCCCATTGTTGCGGACCGCTACCGGTAAAGTGGAAATTTTTGCCAACAGATCTTCAATGCTCTTGCCGGAGGCTTCGCTGTTTTCCAGCGCGGCATTCAGATTGTTGGTATAAGCGGCGTGATGTTTGGTGTGATGGATCTCCATCGTGCGGGCATCGATATAAGGTTCGAGCGCCGCGTAATCATATTTCAGATTGGGTAATATAAAACTCATGACGTTAATTTTTAAATGTTGTCTGTTTCTATAACGAAAAAGTCCTGAAAAGGTTTAGAATAAGTCTAAATAAACAAACAAATATTTCTTTTCGCTCCTGAAATCTTCCTGAAGGGTTACTGTTGATTGACCCGATCTTGCTTATTAGGGTGCCATGGTCCGGGGATACTTTTTAAAGAGAGGGGCGTATAATTTCCGTGCGATTTTTTCTGCCTATATTTCGTGCCTGACGGCACGGGCTTATGTAATAGAAATAATCGGGACAAAGTGTAATTGCAGATGATGACCGATTACTAAATAGACAACCACCTAAAAAGCGGTAGCCAGGTTTAAGAACAACATTGAATGACCATAGTTTGAAATGAATACAAAAGACAAAAGCAGAGAAGAATATACGGCAAGAATCAACCGGGTGACCGACTATATCGAAAAACATCTAAACGAAGATCTGACCCTTGATAAAATTGCTCAAATAGCTTGTTTCTCACCCTTCCATTTTCACCGTATCTTCACCACGATAACCAATGAAACGATAAACGGATTCATTCAGCGAATACGGATCGAAAAAGCGGCCCAACAGCTAAGGAGTGACAAAGAGGTCTCAATAAGCGAAATAGCCTGTAATTGCGGGTTTGGTAGTGCCGCCCATTTTAGCCGGACCTTTCGCAAATATTTCGGGTTGACGGCCAAAGAATTCAGGGAAACAGAAAAAGCGGTCTTCGCCAAAGACGGTTTCTATTTTAGCAAGAATGGTCAAGCGACCCGCAAGATAAATCAACTGCGTCCGGATAGTATGGGGCAACTTTGCAGTGATAATTTCAATCAGATTAATCACTCAAATTTAATTATTATGGACACAAAAATCGAAATTAAAGAGATGCCCGGGATCAATGTCGTTTATTGCAGGCACACCGGCCAGTTTAACCAAATCGGGAAAGCGTATGAGAAACTCATGAAATGGGCGGGCCCGCGTGGTCTGTTAAATTTCCCCGAAACAAAGACCATCACGGTCTATCACGACGATCCTTCTATCACGGCGATCGAACAGGTCCGTCAAAGCGCCTGTATTACAGTGGCGAACGATGTGAAAGTCGAGGGCGAGATTGGCAAAATGAAACTGGATGGTGGCAAATATGCGGTCGGTCATTTTGAAATCGATGAGACAGGATTCGAAAAAGCCTGGAATACCATGTGTTTATGGTTCACCGAAAGCGGCTATCAACCCGGGGATGGTTACCCTTATGAGTTGTACTACAATTCGCCGGAAGAAGATGCTAAACGCCGGTTTATCCTGGATATCTGTATCCCGGTGAAACCCTTGTAGTTCTTACGACCCGAAAAGATTAAGCAAAAGGAGCGATGGGTAAAACCTCCATCGCTCTTTTATCGTTTAAAAACATTGCTGTCCGGGGAAATGCAGGAGATTCTTCGCTCCGCAACCAATAACAGAGAATTATGCAGGATTTTGGGAAAACAAGCTTTGGGGGACAACCCGATGAAACAGGCAACCTCTCTGAGGTCGTGGTTTATTCACTTATCTTTTCCAATAAACATGCGATCCCTCCGAGATTGATGGACAGGTCGATGATAGTAATGACCTCGAAGAGGTCAAATATTATTATATAAGGAGTAATTACCCCGAATCCCGGGGGATTAGTGTTCACAAATTTGAATATTTCCTGAGAGCCAGAGGAAATTTGCAGCACATTGATTAGCTGCACAATTTCCCCTCTCGAGAGGGTCCCGATCCCGAAACATCGGGATCGGGAAAGGGGTGTGTATCAACAATTCTTATCTTTCCTCTTTCCCGTCTTCGCTTCAAAATCAAGAATAAACCGTTCAATCTTTTTTAGTACAAATTCCGTTTCTATCAACACTTCGGCATCATCAAAGCGAAGCACGGTAATCCCAAGTCTCGCTAAATCCTCTTCCTTTTTAATATCTTTTTGTTTTACTTCTTCTTTCAGATGAGATGATCCATCAAGTTCAATGCCCAACATCACTTCATGACAAAAGAAATCTAGGATATAATTCTCTACAGGTTTTTGTCGATGGAAATCATAACCTAAAAGCTGTTTGTTTTTTAAGAAATGCCAAAGTAAAATTTCACTTTTCGTGCTATGATTTCGTAGTTGACGGGCATATTTTATAAGATACGGATTATACGGGATTATTTGACGGCGTTGGTTCATCGTCTGGAATTTGAATTAAAGTTATGGCGAAATTCAAAACAGATCAAGTGAAATATTATTCGAAATTCAATAATTCTAACTGACACACCTCCTGCCCCTCCCGATAATTATCGGAATCGAGAGGGGATGGTAGAACAACAAATGAAGCGAATGCTGACCGGAAGAGGTACACCCATCTTTATCTACCAAATTTGCAGCACATTGATTAGCTGTGCTATTTCCCCTCTCGAGAGGGTCCCGATCCGTCGGGAAAGGGGTGTGTTATGGCTGGTTGACAGATGATTGACTCTATAGCATCAATTCTTTAATATTGCTGTCCGGCAAATTTCAGGGAGATTCTTCGCGTTTATCCCACAGACAGAAACAGGGCGGCAGTAAGTCGAGCCACGACTATCCGTAATCTGATTATTTTCGCCACTAGAAACCGCGTCACCCGATTAACTGAATCGTCCAACCCTACCCTTTCCGACCGTTTACCCGGAGTAGTTCCCGATATGCCGGTAAAACTGTTCGCGATAGCTCTCGCTCACCGGCAACAGCTCGTTCCCGATCTTAACGCGGTGTTTCCCGATCGATTCAATCCTGGAGATGGCAATCAGGTACGATTTATGGATGCGGATAAAATCCGTGGCCGGGAGCTGTTCCTCGAAAGAGCCAAAGGTTTGCTGGGTCAGTATTTTGCCCGACGTGGTGACGATACAACGAAAATCGCGCATCCCTTCAATAAAGAGGATATCGTTTAGGTTGATTTTCACCAGTCGGTAATCGGTCTTCACGAAGATAAAATCAGCCGAAGGAGCGGCATTTTTCTCTTCGATACGTTTAACAGCCACGCCGACGGCCTTGGCAAACCGTTCGAACGAATAGGGTTTCAGCATATAATTGGTCACTTCCAACTCGTAACCTTTCAAAGCATATTCGCTGTAAGCCGTGGTGAGGATTACCTGCGGTTTCTCGGGCAGGGCCGCCAGCAGATCCAACCCGGTGAGCCGGTCCATCTGGATATCGAGAAAAAGGATGTGTACCGGATGATGGGTCAGAAAACTGAGCGCCTCGCGAGCATTGTCAAAACTGGCTTCCAGTTTCAATCCGGGCATCTGCTCCACGAACCCGTTAATCTTCTCCAGGGCAAGCGGCTCATCGTCAACGGTTACACAAGTACAGATCATGGCTTTAGTTTTAGTTCAGCAAAAAATTCATTCCCGATTATCCGCGTCTCCAGCGAGTACCGACCGGGATAGAGCAACTCCAGTCGTCGTTTCAGGTTGGATAACCCGATCCCGCCCCGTCGGGCCGAAGAGTCCCCGTTGCCGGGAATAAAGTGGTTACGGCTGGTCCATAGGATCTCGTGATCCGATATCTCCAACCGAAAATCAATCATCGGCAGCGTCTCGGTTCGGGTGGCATATTTGAAGGCATTCTCGATGAAAGGGAGAAACAGCAACGGGGCAATCTCAATATCGGGGAGCGATTCCGGCCGGGTAAACCGGATCGCATCGGGATCAGCCATTCGCAGCGACTGCAGCCGGATAACCTTTTTGTAATGCTCCATCTCGTGCGACAGCAATACCCGCGGTTCTTTGGCCTCGTAGAGCATGTAACGCATGATCTCCGACAGGGTGATCAGTGACTGGGATGCTTTCTGCGGCTGGCGGAAAATCAGCGCATCGATATTATTCAGGGTATTAAACAGGAAATGAGGGTTCAACTGGGCATTAAGTACATCCAGTTCGTTGCGTATCATCATCCGTTCCATCTCCTGCTTATGTTGCAGATCATCGAACCAACTGATAAAGCCCCGCAGCAGACTGCCCGTATTTCCGATAATAAACATCCCGATCACTGGCGGAACAGTATCGATCAGGCCCAACCGGGCAGGAACGCCAAACAACGGCAGGAAAAAACCGATCATCGCGGCAGCTAATCCTATGGAGATGAAGACCGAAAGGACGAAATAACGCACATAACGCTGTTGCCCGATCAACCGGTAAACAAAAAAATAAAAGAGGTAAAACTGGATAACCGCCCACAACGTATTGTAAAGGTACATGTCCCAATGCTGAAGGAGATAACCGAACCCGCTGGTCAGCCTGAAACTCACGGCCCCTGAGAAGAGGCCAAAGACCAGCCAGTAAAACGTGTGAAGTATGATTTTGATTATCCGGTTCATAGTCGTTCGAATACTGTTTTGTTTATTGGTCTTTAAGGCTTAATTGGGCTGAATGCCGGTATCGGAGCAGGGCCACGGCCACGGAGAACACGCCCCCGCCCAGCGAAATATACCCAAACGGGTTCTGACTCATCGCGATGGGCGCTCCTATCCCCAACAACAGCATAAAAATAGTAGAAATCAGGAAGATATGGTGCGATACTTTCAAATTTTGTGCCGGCCCCGATGTTGACAGGAATATGGCCCCGCCTGCCAGGAAACAGGCCAACCCGGTGGCAATATACATGTACAAAACAAGCCCCTGCCACGATGGATGAAGGTGCATCACCTGCGCGATGAACCAGAAAGTATAGATCTCGTGGACTAAACCCAGAAACAGCGCGATGCCCCCGGCAATAGAGGCTGTAAACTGAACTCTGTCTAATACAAAAAACCATTATACTTGTATT
>CAZWBR010000042.1:206-35432 GCA_964632305.1 uncultured Prolixibacteraceae bacterium | reverse complement strand
TGAGCCAAATTTGTTTAATTTTTAATAACGTCCCAATTTTAATGGGACACTAGTGGATAGATTTGAAGAGTATTTTCCGGTGTCAAAATTGAGGCAATGGGATTTCAGAATGATTTCAACCGATTCTCATTAATGTTAAGGATAGGTTACAGGTCAAGAGACAAAACCAACCAATGAGAGCGCCAGATCAACCAGTCCGGAAACATAAGAATCTATGGGATAAGCATCTTCAACTCTGTTTTATTGCGCAGCAGTAAATCTTAATGTGATTAATACGATTTTCATTTTCCCCGGTATATTTCGTGAAACAGATGGCGGGATAAAGGCAATCGGAGAGAACCCGGTCCGGGGAAGAAGGATCCGGCAAAGTGAGCGACATCCGGCGAACGGGATATTCCCGGGAGGGAAGAAGACAAAAGACCATTTACGCCGGCAATAGCCTTTCCGGTAAAACAAAGCCCGCACCCCACAGTTGACAAAAAATCATCTGTGGGATGCGGGCTGTACATTCCCTCACTATGCCCTCCCAAAATCGGGAGGGTATGTCTTGCGGGAGACTGTTTTCTTAAATCTATTTTGCTACCTGGCTCCTTTCACCCTTGTCCTGATGGAATAGATGGCGTTGGAGGCGGTGATAAAGAGGGTCCGGTTATCCTTACCGCCAAAGGTAATGTTGGCGGTCCAGTTACCAGCGATAGGGATCTCGCCGATCTTCTCCCCTTTCTTGCTGAAGATGGTCACCCCGCCTCTTCCGGTCAGGTAGATATTACCTTCCTCGTCGAGGGTCATCCCGTCGGAACCCATCCCGGCGATAAAGGTCTTCTCGCCCAGCGATCCGTCGGGTTGTATGGTATAACGCCATGTTTTTTCATCTTTCATATCGGCCACATAGAGCTGCTTGCCGTCGGGTGTCCCGATTAACCCGTTGGGCTGGACCAGATCATCAGTGACCCGCACCAGTTGTTTCCGGTCGGCGGAGAGGCGGTACACCTGTTCGCTGTCCTGAAGTTTCGCCCCGTCGTGAGTCCAGTATCTGCGTTTGAAATAGGGATCGCTCATGTAGATGACACCGTTGGGCGCAATCCACAGGTCGTTGGGACCATTCATCCGCTTGCCGTTATAGCCGTCGGAGAGGTAAACGGTAGGGTTGCCCTGCTTATCGTACGACCAAAGTTCGTTGTTCTGATCGGCACAGCCCCACAACACCCCCTGCCGGTCGAAGTAAAGCCCGTTGGCCCGTCCCGATTTTTCGGTAAAGAGCGTCAGTTCCCCGTCGACGGTCCATATCCAGATCCGGTTGTTGGGCTGATCGGTAAAATAGACATTGCCTTTACTGTCGCAGGCAGGCCCCTCGGTGAAGGTGAACCCATCGTGCAACTTCACCAATTGAGCCCCTTTGGCCAGCGGTGATTTCGGTTGACCGGCACAAAAACCGGCGCCTGCAGAGAGCAGTATCGCGAACAATGCGATCCGAAGAATTGCTTTCCTGAACATGATTAATCCGTATTAGTTAGACAATAGTTAATTAGTCTGTATCCTGCAAACCGACGTGTAAGATAATAAATATCAGACAATCATCAAAAACAAATTCTATTACGATTGTCTAATAAAATTTTTGACCATCTGTACCGGTTGAAATTTTTCATTTCGTTACTTATGACAGAATTTCCATTTACCAAATCCCCCCTGCCCCCCTTTAGGAAAGGGGGACTTAATCCTGCTAAAAAAATGTTGATTAATGGCTAAAACCTTGATGATTTTTACCCCATGCGATAAGAGAACTATTTCCCCCTTTGTAAAGGGGGACTAAGGGGGATTTAGGTTGTGAATAAATTGTAATTCAAATTATTATGAATCCCAGATTCACCCTTATACTTTTGAAAGTTGCCGCCTGTCATTATCGCATTATGCATCAATTATTTTGGGGTAGGCTCTACTAATGACAGAAATGCACATCTCTTAATCGAAACTCACTTCTCTTCATTTTAGGGGTTATTTGGCATATGGGAAGTCTCGATTATAAACAATAAACTAATCAAAGGGCCGAAGGTCCGACAGGTGAAAACACAGGCCGCAAGGCCTGTGGGAACGATCAACGATAGTACATCAAAGGCCTGTAAGGCCGGCATGTATTGAATCAACACAAAATCCATTCATCAAATCCGGTCAACACATGCCGGTCTTTCAGACCTCCAATCTCCTCTCTATCTCCTTTTCACAGGGCTCACGCCCTGTGCTGTCACATACCGACCTTTCAGGTCTGCGGCAACAAATAATGCAAAGCAAAAAATCCCCTACACCTTTCGGGCTAATAACGAAATTCAATAGGACTTTTATCAAATGACAGCTTGTGCATAGCCATCGATCCGCCGGGGGCCCTGCTCCTCTTACGGGTTTACCTCAACAGATAACGGACAGTAGTGATCGGGGGAGAAGGCCTCCCGATCGGGTGAACCGAAAAAGAGATAGATCCCTTCGATCTGCTGTAACCCTTCGGGAAGAGCAATCACCCCCTGCTGTTCCATCCGCCGGATGCCGGTAGCGTAAGGCCCGCTGAACTGGCCGGCGTGAGCCACCATCATCATCAACTCGTCCTGCTTAAACTGCGGGGAGAGCATCGGGTCGTTCACCCAACTGACCGCGATCTTAGCGGGATCGCCCGGCTGTTGCTCCGCCCCAATTTGAAACGGTACGGGCAGAGACCCGTCGGAGAAGCGGAGCAGCGATAGGTCGGCCAGCTCACCGTCGAGCCCGAAGGCCGGCGCGTTGGCCTTCAGAAAAAGGTTATACCCGATCTGCGTGGCCGAGACCTTCCGCCAGATCGGAAAGATCACCGAAAATTTATACTCACGGCAGAAGTCCGCCATCTTCTTAAACCGTTCGCGGTGCTGCTTCTGCCGCGGCGACCACGAATTCCCGCTGAACTGCGGCGCCCTCCTGACAAAGGTGGAATTACCACGCTGAACAAAAACTACGGGCCCCACCATTCCTGAGATGGCATTTGACCCTCCTGATTTGATTCGTGCCATAATAACATATTGGTTTTAAAACTGTCTCAATACTATAAATATACTGTATCTGTACTTAAATAGTACAGGTACAGCACAGTAACTGTACAGGAACAGTACTGAAATGCCGAAGATTGCACAACCAGGGTCATGAAAAAGGAGTCCTGCTATCGGGGAATAGTCCAGTCACGAAAAAGGCCATCGCCTCCCGTTTTTCCCGCCTTAAAGAAACAGGTTTTTCGGGGGCAACGGCCTCTCTACAGTCAACGAGGGCTGATATTTTGGTTTGACCCGTAATTACGAGACAACCATCTGTTCAGCGTCTGTTGGAATAATCATCCGGGGTTGTTGATCGGCGACTCTTCTGCGATCTTTCTTTAATCCGAAGATTACCCGCGTCGCCTTAAACGGGACGATCAGGAAACGGTAGATCAGCCAGATGACGGAAAGAGCGATCAGGATGATGAGAAACGCTTTGGCCCCTACCGGTAAGCTGAGATGAACCACCCAGTAAGCCACGACAATAATCACGGGTTGATGCAGGAGATAAAAGGGATAGATCGCCTCGTTCAGGGGTCTGCGCCAGGGATGGTCGCTGTTCAGAAATTTTCTGAAGTAACCCAGTACAGCCAGCGTGACGGACCAGCTCATCAGCAGCGAGAGGATATCGTAGATCATCCAGCCGGTGCGGGAATTGTGGGTAAATCCGAGGGCCGAATACATCACCACGATGGCAGCGATAGTCGTCAGAAGCATGATCTTACAGTCACGGACCATAAAGCCGACCATCCGCTGACTGCCGGCCAGGATGAATCCGTAGAGGAAATAGAGGGAAAAGAGACAGATGTAAGCCCAGTCGTCGGCAAAGCCATGGGTCTCCTCGGGGAAATAGGGCCTCAGGATGACCTGGGAAACGATCAGCGGGAGATAGAACAACATCAATCCTCCCCGGCCCGAGACCATCCGTTCTAATCCCACTTCAAAAGCCGGGTAATATTTCGACCGGTAGAAACTGATCATCGGGAGAAAGATCAGGCTGATAAAGAAGAGGTAGACGATGAACCAGAGATGGTGCCAACTGAAATTCCCGGTAGGGTACACCCCGTCAAACATATGGAGGTAGAAATTGGCCAGTGAGGGGTATTGACCGATCTTCTCGATATAGACCTGTACCGGGACCAGCAGGAAGATGCCAAAGAGAAGGGGGATAAACAGTCGCCTGGTCCGTTCGGCTATGAATTGCCATTTGCTCCGGATGCCCAGGGCGAAGCGCGTTCCTGCGCCGGAGACCAGGAAGAGCAGCGGCATCCGCCAGGCATGTAACACCTGCATGATCGGGTTGAGTGCCTCAACGCGGACATCGTTCTTGATGTGCCAACCCCAACCGTTGAATACCATTCCGACATGAAAAAGGAAGACGCTGAAGATGAGAAAAATTCTGATCCAGTCGATGTAGATTTGCCGTTCGTTCATTTTTTCAGGTTTAAAATTTTCGGCAAAACAACAACACAATCAGGGGAAACGACGTATGTTCTTATCGGCGAATACCTCCTCCCGACGAATCTTTACACGGAGAGCGGGCGGTTTATTTCGCGTTGGCGGAATCGCGGAACTCTGAAGGGGTCTGCCCGACGATGGTCTTAAAGGCCTTATTGAATGAGGCTTTGGAGTTATAACCCACCATCTCGGCCAGCTCCTCGATCTTGTATTTCATCGCCTCCTCACCCGAGAGGATCCGTTTGGCCTCCTCAACGCGGTATTGGGCCATCCAGTTGAAAAAGCTGAGCCCGCATTTTTCGTTGATCACCTGCGAAACGCGGTGGGGGGTCTCGCCGATCCGATCGGAGAGGTGGGCCAGCGAGGCCAGATTGTTGCAGTAGTATTTTTCGGTGGCCATCACCCGTTCGAGCTGCTGCAGGATCTCCTCCTTACGGGGTTCGGCCAGCGACGACTTTTGGTATTTGGGGCCGCTCTCGGGCGGCTCGGCGGAGAAGAAGCTGGAACGGCTGACGATGGAGAAGCTGGTCAGGTAGAGCAGCAAGGCCACGTAACTGGCAACAAAATAGTCGCCGATGTCGCGCCCGAAATGGCTTTTGACCCAGAAAAGGATGACGATGACCACCAGGAAATGGATCAGAAAATTGCGGTATTGGTTGAGTGGATTTTTACCGGCCCCGAAGAGCGGGATTTGTGCATTCCGGTATTCCGACCACACCGCCCGGGCAGCAAAGAAGAAGTAAACGGCAAAATGCAGGAGAGTGAGTTCATAGATCCGCGAACGGATACGCAGCGGATCGGGATCGAGCCACATGGTTGGCCAGTTGGTGACAAGATCGGGATGGTAGCCGGAGAGCCAGGAGTTCAGTTTAAAGGCGTCGGATTGCAGAAAATAAGGGATGCAATAGGCCGTGTAAAGGGCCAGGATGATGAAATGAGGCCAGGCCCGCACCGATTTATGGGGATGGAGGCCATAAAAGATGTAAAGATAAAACAGCGGGGCGATGGCGAAATTGAGCGGTTCGGCAAAATTATCGAGAAAGATAACCTTCGTGATCAGTCCGGTATAACCGAGCAGGATCTCAGAAATCGTCAGCGAGAGCGACAGCACTAAGAGACCGAGAAAGGCGTTGCGTTTCAATCGCCGGTTCTCCCGCCGGAGCAGGAAATAGCCGATAAAAAAACCCTGGAAGATCCCCAGCAGGATCAGCAAGGAGAAGATATCGAAACGGGTCTCAATGGTCATAATCTGAGATTTTCAGGTTTTCAAATTTAACAGAAAAGGGGGTAAATAAAAACATCTTCTGACCGACGATATTCATTGTCCTGGGTGGTGAGGGCACCTCAAAACAGGGAAACCCGATTATCCCAAAACATATTATTTGACCAGGAGCGGCATTTAACGCCCTTCGCGACCCGCTGCAACCAATCGGGCAGAGAAGGGATCAGGATATTTTTCGCAAAAAGACCTCCGCCAAAGCGCCCCTATTATCTTGTTATAGAACTCACTATAAAAAATGAAACAAATTCTTAACATTTTTATTTAGTCTTATTCCAAACTTTCTATTGGTGATATCGTAATAGGAGATATCAACTTTATCGGGACGGATAAAAAAAGAAGTCGAAGAGAAAAGATTGTTAAACGAAAAAAAGAGAAGCCATGAAAAAGAGCATTATTTTCCTATTCAGCATGATATTATCCATCATGACCTTTGGACAGATTCAGGGACAGAAGTTACTGGAGGAAGTAAAAGTATCGCCGCCAAAATTTGACTGGCATGTACAAGAGGCGACCGCTTTTAGTGAAGAGAAGCATGGAAAGATAGGGGCCTATATTCAGGAGAACATCGAATATCCGGCAGACGCTTTCCGACATTTTATTGAAGGGACCCAGGTGGTACAGTTCACGGTAACCCCGGCGGGGAAGTTAACCAATTTTAATATGATCAACAGCCTCTCCCCCCTGTTCGACGATGAAATAATCAGGGTCTTAAAAAACACCGACGGGTTGTGGATCCCCGGGACCAACAACGGGGAGCCGGTGGCTATGGATGCAGAGATATCGGTCATCTTTAAATTAGACCGCTCCGACCAGTCCGATCTTTCCGTCACCCAGGATTTTACCAAGACAGCCCAGAAATACTTCGCCAAAGGCGGAACCCTGCTCTTCCTAAAGGATAAACCCAAGAGAGCCCTCAATTATTACGACAGGGGGATCGTCCTTCTGCCCAACGAGCCGAACCTTCTGCTAATGCGGGGCCTGACCAAATATGAACTGAACGATAGCGAAGGAGCATGTAAGGATTGGAACCGGCTGAAGTCCCTTGGCGGAGTGTCCAGCGACGTTTATCTTGAAAACTACTGCGAGATGAAGGGATATGCCGAATTGGTACAGATACTGGAAGAATAGCCCTTTCCGCGAAACAGGTGCACCAGGTCCGCGTGGATCATCCGATCCAACTGATCCGTTAAGAAATGACCCGGATAACTCCGGGTTTTTTTATTGTCCTAACGCCGTGACGGTGAAACATTGATCCAATGAATATCGGGCACAGCAGAAATGGCACATGGCACTCTCGTGCCGTCAGGCACGAAATATTGATAGAAGAAATTGTGCGAAAGTGATTCGCCAGCCCCGGACGGGGCTGTACAAAGGAACGTACATTGTTTTCTACCGATATTTTGCCCCTGGCGGGGCAATTATCCCCCATGTTTTTAAAAGCATCTCTGGTACGTGGGACACTTATAAATAGGCTAACTTACCGAAACAATCGACCTAACTCGGTAAAATAGGTGTACCACGGATTTTTGAATTTCTTAAAAATTGAAATGGATCACCGGTCCGTTGGACTTCCGTGCCGTTAGGCACGAAATATTGGTAGAAGAAATTGCAAAAGAATATCCGCCAGCCCCAGCGGGGCTGAACAAAGGAACGAACCATTGTTTTCTACGATATTTTGCTCCTGGCGGGGCAATGATCCCCCATGTTTTTAAAAGCATCTCTGGTACGTGGGACACTTATAAATGGGCTAACTTACCGAAACGATCGACCGAACTCGGTAAAATAGGTGTACCACGGGTTTTTGAATTTCTTAAAAATTGAAATGGATCACCGGTCCGTTGGAGTTCCGTGCCGTTAGGCACGAAATATCGGTAGAAGAAATTGCAAAAGAATATCCGCCAGCCCCAGCGGGGCTGAACAAAGGTCCGGTATATTCTTTTCTCCCAATATCTTGCCCTTACCGGGGCAAGACTGATAAACAAAATTTATTGCACTACACCGTTCGGTTGAGCGCTCGCGGATGCTTGGGTTAATTGATGTTCACCCCCTGCGGGGATGTAGTAACTTTCCTGGTATTACTCCGTGGGTTACACCGTTCGACTGAGCTCACGCCGAAGCCCACGGTTATTGAGATTTGGCCTCTTCAGGGCCGGGGGAAAAGGATGCAATTCCATGCGTAGAAGCGCCCGATACCCCGAATGCACAGGGGATTCGCGATTATTTAGTGACCGAAAATATTTCCCTGGTTTTGGTATCGTAAATAATCAGACCTTCCTCTTTGCCGCCAAGTTGTCCAATTAATTCGCCTTCCGCATTCCAAACGGATGATTTTCCCGCGCATTTGTACCCGCCCGATTCCCCGGTATAATTGGCCATGAGGGTCACCATCTGATAATTCCGGGCAATATCACCCAGTTTCTGCAGGTCGGAATCGATACCATTAACCGAATTCAGTACCGTTGCCAGGTATACCGTCGCCTTATTCCTGGCCGCAATTTCGTGATGCTCTTTATTCGACAGCTCATAACATATCGCCGGGGCAATCCTGTCGGACTCAAATTCAAGGACTAAGGGATTGGATGCCGGGGTAAATACGGAGACTTCAGTCGGATACAGATATTGTTTTGAATAGGTCACTCTCCCTTTCCCGGGTTGAAAAATGATCATGCTAACATACAACTCATCCCCTTTCCTTGTCGGTAATCCAACACATATAGTGATTTTATTCCCGTCGCTCAATTCTTGGAAACAGTCGAACCGCTGATCGTCCCGATTGGTCGCGAGAGACGCGGCCAGTTCTGGTTCATAACCGGTTAACGACAGCTCGGGAAAAGCAATCAGGTCGGTACGATGATCAATGGCTTGTTTAATCCAATCTAAATGGATCTCAATATTTTTCTCAATATTCCCTTTTATGGGTTCAAACTGTACTATTGCAATTTTCATATTGTAATAATTTATTTTTTCAGGATAATATAAGACCTTGATCTACCGTATTCCCTGTTGCATCATATCCTCCAAACAAACAGTTTTCCCGTTAAATCTCAAAGGATGAATAAATGACCGGGAAGAGAAGGCCTATTTATTGGCAAACGTTATCAATTTATCTGACCAATTTTCATCGGTGAGTATTTCAATTCCATTTTTACTTAACAGATCAGCGGTCATCCCGTTTCCTTCAATTAGATTCCCTTCGAAACTCCCGTCATATATTTTGCCGTATCCGCACGAAGGACTTCGCGATTGCAGGATTGCTTTTCTGATGTTATTCTCTTTACAGATCTCAAGAGTCTTACTGGCTGCACTTTTAAACAACACGGTATAATCTTTACCTGATTTACCAATAACAACAGGCATTCCTGATTTTATTTGTATTTCACACGATTCTCTTGGAATTGGCAGTCCCATCAGGATTTCCGGGCACACGGCTATTGCCTTTCCCTTGTCAATCATTTTCTTTAGTTCCGGGTCAAGTGTGCTTGTTCCGTTATATCTGCAATTTATCCCTACCAGGCAGGAACTGATCAAATACATATTTTTAAACGTAATCAATTTATTTATAATGGCTAACGGTCACTTTTAGGAACAGTGGCCGATTGTGTGGTAGTTTCTGATTAAGCACCTGCCCTCTCCCTCTTTAAACCGGGTATTAACCACTGTTTTATTTTAGCATTAAGTAGTTTTATTACTATATCAATGAGACATAACCCTCCTTTAGTCGGTTAAGGACTGAACCGGCAAATTCCGAATAGTCCCGTCCGGGTTCCGGTTTGATCCTGTTCAAAGCAGTATGCAGTAGCGCCCATCCTATTTCACGAATCATGCAAACCATCTTGATATCCGTTAGTGTTTTCATCTTTTGTTCATCTGAAGCACCAAAGTATAAATTCAACATGGCTTCATCAGTTGCCTGATCGAATCCGCACGAGAAAGAGACGGTCGCCAAATCGAACCAGATATCCCCCAATCCTGAAAGTTCCCAGTCCAGTATCATCACACTTCCATCAGGACAAAACATGATATTATGTGCAAATGGGTCATTATGACAATAGCATTTCAGATAATTCGGAACTTGTTGCCGATCTTTCTCGATAGCCTTCATTTTTTCGAGATACTCATTCAAATCCTTTGGATAGAGAACCCCGAGTTTTTCAGCTCCCCGAAGATAACTACGGGTTAAAGAAAATTGGGTGCTCTGCCTGTTGCCCTGGTAGGGAATTTTATGAATACTCTTAAGAAGATCAACCACTTTTCTCAAGTTACCCGGTTTACCAATCTGATCTTCCGGCAATTGATTCCCATTGATAAACTCAGTGATCAGAAAATCAGTTTTATTTTTACAATCCAGGACCTTAGGGGTTAAATTATTCTTAGACGCAAGGTTCATTACGTCAATTTCATCTTCATATTTTAAACCTAAATATTCATTCTGTATCCCATTAATCCGGAGCGCATAGCTTTTCCCGTTTACAAATACCTTATAAACAACATTGGAGTACCCGCTGGTCAGGGGTTCATACCGAACATTTTCATTGTTTTTCCACTCAGGAACCTGATTGATAATTTCTGTTATCGTCATATTTGTTATCGCCTTTTCTTCTTTACTATGCCAATTGGGATTAACGGGAAATTGTATTCGCGGTGGCAGATAGCGCGAAAGATACCTGTCAGACCGTTACTCCGTTTGATCGGGCAGCCAACCCTGAAATCTCCACATCACCGGTCATTACATAAACAAAGGGCTACAAGGCTTTTATGTATTTAAAACGCCTCCGTCAATTACCAATGTTGATCCTGTCGTATAACTGTTATTCATTAAATACAAATACCCTTCAATAATCTCATCTTTTGAAGCCAACCGTTCCATTGGTATTTTAGGTTCAATCTTCTTTACAATTTCAAAGCGCTCCTTATCATTTGGCCTGTTCTCAACAAATCCAGGGCTTACGACATTTATTCTTACCGGTAAAATTTCGGTACTTAAAGACCTCGCCAATGTTTCAATTGCTCCATTGGCACAAGCTTGCCAATAAAATCCCGGGTAACTACGTTGCGACGCTATTCCTGAAGTCATGATTACCGAACCTGCCGGTTTTATCTTACATAAACAATGCCGTATGATGTTGTATTGTGTCCAGAACTTTTCGTCAAATGCTTTTTTCACCTCTTTAGCCTGACTTTCAGCGAACAAATCTGAGATATTTGAGCCTCGAATTGTTATTATTAGGTGGTCAATCGAACTTATTATGTTTGCAAATTCAATAATTTCTGATTCATTATTTGCATCTGCTTTATAGAAAATCCCTTTATTCCCCAGGTTTTGTTTGGCTTTCTCCATTTTTTCCTGGTTCCTCGACACAATTACTACTTCATCACCTTTTTCAAGTAAATATTTAGCCAGATGAAATCCGATTCCTGAACTACCTCCGAAAATGACTATGTTCTGTTTCATTTATACTCTGTTTATTATTTGAGACAACTTATTTATAGATTGCCAAGTAACGTTTTCGGGCTTTGCGTCCGGGGGGGGGGGTGGGGCCACAGAATATAAGTTTATTAGAAACACAAAGCTCTAAGCCTTCATTATTCCTCATGGCCATTTTTATCAGGATTATCAACTACTTTTCAGGTCGGTATTCTTACAAATCTATTGTTTTGTCATTACATCGTTCCAGTAGTTTATCAGATTCCCGCCAGCGTATAATGCCCCGTTGGCATAACACCGATCTCCTTCTCTTCGAATGATCTCGAATCCGTTAAGATCAGTGTTCTCAATTATGAATTTGGAATAGATCATATTTCTGTCAGTATTGAATTTCCCTTTTTGTATCCCTAACTCCGGATTCAACGATTGGAAGTTGAATTCATTTATCGAACCCGGCTGGATTGAGTAATTATTCACCCGTTTTAGTGACCCAAAGAAGGCCCAACTATTGTTTTCTATTTCGTTTTCCTTGATCAGAACAGACGTTTCACCAAGCGCTTAGTTGATCGTACCGTCAGGGGAAATGAATTCCGATTCTGTTTTCCAGATTGCTGTTTCCGAGAGTAAATGCATTATTTTCGACATCTTTAATGAAAAGGATATATTCTGCCTCTTACCGGGCGAACTTATGGTTTCCTGTAAAAATCATTCAGTGAATTGGTATAGAACGAATAGTTTATCGGGCTGTGCCGTTGGAAAACTTTTGGTTCTTTCTCACCAACAGGAACGAGGGTAATCTTGGTCATCCCGTTTATCTTCTTGTAATCGGGCTCATTGCCGATTCGCTGGTCAAACAATACATCGAAGTAGAATAAATACTTGGCAACCCAAGCGACATATTTGTTCACACTATCGGCAGAAACATCACCTTGTAAATTAATCATTTTCAGATTCTCCCGGTCATTTAAAATGGCCTTCTTAAATTCCGCCGAATTCAGGGGTACTCCGTTTAAAACGGGGATCACATTAAACTGCGGGTCCAGGAAAATCCATTTGTTCAGAGTTTCAGAATAAACTTCGGAGGCGACATGTCCCCCACCCTGTCTCACTTTCTCTATATCACGGCATTTCAAACCAATGACCCGTGCCGTGATCCCAATACTGTTCAGCGCCGATGAGGCGACAATCCCGTATTCGACACACCTGAATTTTTTCCCGTCACGGGCTTCCTTTAGGATGGTCAAAGCGTCGGGATTCGATGGGTTATTACTGCCATCGTGTTCCCATTGCCGATGGGTCCAATCAAGAATCACTTTTATCTTTTCAAATTCATCGTTACTATTCCCGGTTAGCGAATCAAGATGATAACCCTGACGAAGGTCTCTCAGGTATTTATGGTCCAAGGTGTCGGAGTAATAAAAGTGATAAACAGGATTAGTCTCAGCCTCCGAAAAACTAATTTCCTTCAGTCTGGTTGAAGGGGTAATGTTCATTAACTGATAAAACGGTTGGCAACCACTCACCAACAGTAAGATGCCAATGGCAAAAAAGATAATTCGCATTTTCATTTTTCTATAGAAGTAAAGTAAATTCTGTTTTAGCAAGCCATGTAACAACCGACACTAACGGTTGTCTTCATGAAATTTTAATGTTTGTTTACGGCAGGATTATTTCATTAATCATATTTATCGACAGCAGTATTCCAAAGGATAGGATCAGGAGGCCGGAGGCCAGATCTATTTCCCTTAGGATATTATTCCCGATCCGCTTTTTAAGTTTATGGGTCAGAAGGCTTAAGAAAAGCCACCAGGCCGATGAACCAAGGAATACGCCAAGGATTAACTGGATGACCGAAGACGATTCGTTCATTGAATTGGATAATCCCAGACCGGCAAAGACTGCAACAAAGAACAGGATGGTTATCGGATTGGTAATCGTCAGAAATAAAGTGGAGAAATAATCTTTGATTACCCCTAAGCCAGCAGAAGTACTCAACTCAAGATCGTTCTCTCTCTTCAGCATTGTTTTAATCCCCAGGCAGATCAGGAAGATCAATCCCATTAGCTGAATCCACATCTTTTGTTCGATCAGGAAATTTGAGATGACGGTCAGGCCAAGTCCGGCGATCAGGCCGTAGATTAAATCAGCGGTAGCGGCGCCAAGACCGCTGACAAACCCGGATGTGAAATTCTTGTTCAGTGTCCGGTTAATGCATAGTATTCCAATTGGCCCGACGGGTGCGGCCACCGAGAAACCAAGTAATAATCCCTTAACTAAAAATTCCAGACTCATCTTTCTCTTTTATCATTAGTATCAACCCAAGCCAGACATTACACTTCTGAAACACTACACATGAACAAAATTATTTAGTAAGTCGGAGTGCGACTCCAAGTCGCGCCCCGACTATCAAATTTCGCCTCTGTCATTATCGCATCATGCCCCATTTTGGGGTTAGTCTCCCGGAATGACAGGGCCAATTTTTAAGCCCCATCTTTCTCATCCTTCAGATATTCATTCAAATCATTAATCAAAGCATCCAGGAACAGATCTTTTGACCCATAGAAAGTATAAGTCTTATTCAGTTCTAAGAACGAGTCACGTATTGGAAGGATCCACATAAATCCTTGTCTTTTATCGGCGAGGTTATTGAACCAGGACGATAGTGGCCCACTATTGTTATCAAGATAACAGGAAACTGAAGCCCTGACCAATGTCTCATACAATACAGATTCCCAAGTGCCATAGGCCTCCTGATGCTTATGGTTTCCATAATCATCAAGTAGTAATTTCCCGGTCGTCTCCAATTTGGAAGGATACTCATCAATAACCGGATTACACATCGGGTGGCAGAACTCATGGATAATGCCGGAATAATCGATCGCTAACTTATGAGAATTGAGATGAGCCCCGTTAATGGAATAGATGGTCTGGCAATCGCCGATAATGGTTTGGGAGCCATAGCTGCAGCTCCCATTGTTTAAGCTAACGACAACCTGAAATCTCATATTTTGAGGAAGCTCGCCAAAGAAAGAAGTGAACCAGTCGAAGTTGACCGAAGAATTAATTTCCTGTTCAATATCTTTAATCTCCTGTTCATACCTCTGGTTTTGAGACTGAAAGAAATTGCTGAATTTTGAGTCGTCAGCAAACTTTCTGACAAGATCGGATAGATGATAATAGGTCTCCTCATCCCATCGCGGATTAAAATCTTCGGGTAATTTATCGTACGAGACGGAAGGGGTTAACGAATCGGTCAGGTAAACAGCGAAGCTCATTGGACTATCGTAGCCGGTCTGGTATTTTTCACGAATATCCTTCAGGAAACTGACTGCTTCGTGGTTTCTGAACGCGCCAAAATAGTTGTCGACATCCGATTTATATGAGGCGATTTGTGATCTGTCGTATTCATCGTAATCGCTTAAATAGCATAAGATGGCGACCAATTCAACGCGGGGATCAAGAGCAACTTCTACCTTCACCTTATTATTAAACCGATTGGTGCAACCCGTCAGGAATATACCGGAAAAAAGTGCAATAAGAACCAGTTTTTTCATCGATGATAAGGTATTATCTTTTACTGAAGGTCGCCGGTATTCCCTGCGGTAACCAATGCTTTCTGTACTGAAGCCTTGAATAGGTTATACGACCATGTAGCGCCACTAATGGCATCGACCTTATTGATATCCTGATATTTTAATAAACTATCGGGATACGACTGAACCCCTTTCCAATCGTTCCTGCACTGCTGTATATATTCATCATTACCTGCATAATATTTCTCATATTTTCCATCAAAATATTCGTGCTTTGATGAGTCCCGCACAGAAAATTCCACCTTGCTAATCTTCCCCTTCCTAACAGTAATCCCGACATTCCCATAATATGGCTCGTCGGTGTATACAGCCTGGGAAGTACCCGAATATTTGCCATCCTTATATGGCTTATCCATTGAACAGGCAAAAAACAGCCCTAAAACAACAATGAAAACGGTCTTTTTAATCATGATATAGAGTTTTGATTATTCTATTTTGGTTTCTGTTACAATTATTCTGCCTACCATTAAATTATAATACAGGACATCTACACCATACATTTACCCCTATTTGTACCACCTGCCCCTATTTCTGTCTCTTCGTTTTTAGGTAAGCTTGGGAATTCAATCAAAATTTCATGACAGGGCGGATTTCACATATCGCCGGCAGTATGGCCAGTAGGATTTAACGACGATTTTCTATCAAATAACATCCTCCGGATGGCGGAAAACTCTTCACTGGTTCTGATCCTGACGCAATCGCGATCGAATTTCTATTTATTAACCGAAGTATTTTTATTCATTAAACCATTGAATTATATCTTCGATTACCATCTTCCAACCATTATCTTGGGGTTTGTCAGAAAGATTAAAAGAGTGGTCGGCATTCTCAATGAGTCTTAATTCCACATTTCTCCCTTTTGACAACAAAGTGGTATAAGCAATAATTGCAGATTCGGGATAGACTGCTTTATCTAAGGTTCCCTGAGCTATCATTATTTTCCCATTGTAGTCTGACAATTCCTCAATTACAGAAGTTTTTAGCATACTTGACCATCTCAGGTAGGTAAATCCAAAAAACTTTTTGTCCGTGCTGTTTGGATCTGCTAAGATCTCTTTCCATTTATCAGTAAGATAATTGGTCCGTTGTTCGGAAGTTGGCCTGTTCTGTTCTGGTGTATTGAAAAATGTTCCGTCATCAGCAAGTTTGTATAAACTATAAAGTTGAGGGGGACCTTCTCCTGCCATAACTGCCACATTGGAAATTTTGTCTTTCATCAGCTTTGCAACTCTCGAAACAACAACTCCGCCTTCTGAATGCCCCGCAATCAGGATTTTGCGCGTGTCTATCATTTCATGTTCGGTCACATAATTGATTGCCTCAACAATTGTATTGCTCCAACTTTCAAGCGAAAATTTAGTATCAAACGTCTTGGATTCCCCTGTTTGCAGATACTTAACTCCGGGTTTGTCAACGACCAGGATCCTATATTTACCCTGCACAACATTATACCAGGTGCTGAAACCGTATCCGGCACGGATTTGTCCATTTTGATTTTTTGTAAATAAAGAATTCATTCCTGAACCCTGAATGAATATGATTAAGGGCAATTTTTCCTTATGCAAAGGGACTGAGAGATAAAAAGTAATGCTGTCTTTCTTTGTTTTCAGTTCGTATTTACAGTAAGGTAAGTTTGGTAACACCTCTGATTTAGCTTTTTGGGCATAGATTGTACTGGTTAAAAGTAGCAAGAGAACTATTATTTTACATTTCATTCTGAGTTTCTGTTTCATAAAAATTACAGCTAAGATTTGCGAAAAATATTAGTTGAGGTCCACGATATCCCCGAACCCGATAGGCACAGGGATCGGAATTGCACCCCGCTCAAAGTCCAATTTATTAGATGCCGGCTATTATTCTATCAATCGAGCTGATTAATTGATCAATCTGAGACTCCTCAATAATCATAGGAGGCATAAATCTGAGAACATTTTCTTTCTGCCCGACCAAAAAACCCTCATCAATCAGCTGCAAATAAACACTTTCGGCACTAACGCAAGGATCGAATTCCAACGCGGTCATTAATCCTCTCGCCCTGATCTCCCTGATCCTATCCGGATGCTTAGCCTGCAATTCAAGTAATTGGTCATTGAAATACTGCCCGACCTTAGAACTTCTGTCAACCAAACCGAGATCATCGAATATTTTAATCACCTCTAATCCGACGGCACAACCCAACGGGTCATTTTGATGCGACTGAGCATATCTGAACGGAGATTGATCGAAAAGGTCGGAAACCTCAGTTGTGATTGCAACTCCGCTTATCGGGTAGCCATTACCAAGCCCTTTCCCCACCGAAACGATATCCGGCTGATAATCGTAATGCTGGAATCCAAACCATTTCCCTGTACGTCCGAAACCGGTCGTAACTTCATTAGCAATTAATAACCCGCCATTTTGCTTGATGGCTAAGGCAATGGAGCTGATAAATTCATTTGAAGGATATTTTATTAATCCCCAGGCGTTGCCAGGCTCAAACACGAAGGCGGCAATCTCCTGTAAGTTCAATTCCGATATCAAATCAATCCTGTCGGTTGGAATGGTAAGTAAATCGGAATTGTTTGCCGTAATCTGGCCATGTCCATAGGCTGACAAAAAAGAACAATCCAGTTTCAAAATCTTGCTGCGCCTGGTTAGGTTTTTTGTCAAAGTGATCGCCAGGTTAACGGCCTCGGAGCCGGAGTTGAGAAAGGTCGATTTACCACCCTTAAAGGATAGTTTTTCGATTAGTTTACCAGACAATTCCTCCGATTGATTATTCCGAAATCTCAATCCATCGTGAATCACCAAATCGGCTTGATTCCTGATTGCCCGATTAATCCTTTCATTTGAATGCCCCAGATTGGCAGCCCAATCGCCTGACTCAAAATCGATATATTGCCTATTCTCCGAATCGAACAGACAGCAATCCTTTGCCTTTACAATCAATTTATCAATCTGTTTATAAAACGGGATAATCGTACTTGTCATTTTAGTATCAATTTAGAATTGCTTAAATCGTTTATTAATTGGGGCTCAATGTCGCGTGGATAGAGTGTTTGGGGTCCATTAACTTCCGGTAAACAGGAAATTTTCTGGACTCCAATGCCCACTGAATCCTTTATGGCCTTTACACTTTATTGGCGGTTCGTTGTTTTCTGTTTTACCGCTTCGCTAATCTCTTCCTTATGATGTGTGTCCCTCTTTTTGGACTCTCTTACGTTAGTTATTTTCTTCGTAATAATAGGAATAGTCGATCCCTTTCATAAACATTTCGCGGTCGTCTATTTTAGTGGTAAGCGCTTCCCCCAGAAGCATTTTCAGAACACTGCTGTTGGTTGGACTTAGCATCATCGCGTTCATGTAATCCTGCTTGCCTATTTTACTCCAATCCACACATTTTCTTAGACGTTCTTTTAGCATCAAATCCAACCATATCCGGGTGCTTCGGCCATTACCTTCCATAAAGGGATGTGCGATATTCATTCCTACATATTTGTTTATGATCTCGTCAAATGTAGATTCGGGCATCGCTTCTATTTGTTTTAATGTGTCGCCTAAAAAGCGGGATACGGCAAATTGGAAGCCCCCCTTTGAGATATTCTTTTGTCTGATTTGTCCCGCGAAATCATACAATCCGCCAAACAGATAAGCGTGTATTTGTTGCAAACCATTGGTTGTACCAACTTCCAGGCTGTTGATAAACGAGCTGTCAAACAAGGCATACGCTTTTGTTTTACTCTTTCCGTCTATGCTTTCATCGCTGAAGGTAAACCAATCGATAAACCGGTTGGCCTTTTTGCCCGGGAACTCTTTGCCTAAGGCAATAATGCCGGCGTAATCCAGCATATCGGTTAAATACCGCTTACCATCACTTGCCAGAAGTTTCAGTTGGGTAGTGGCACTAACCACCTCACTGTTTTCTTTCTTCAACTTCGTCTTAAGGTATTTCCAATAGTTGCGGGTCTTGGCATAGTCGTTCTGGTCGGTAAGAATGGCAACAATATCCAGCACCGAGAACCACCACCTGGCGTTTTGCTCGTCCCAAACGGCCCGCACTTCCCGGTCGTCAAAAAAACGTATGGATATTTTTGCACTACTCATAATTCAAGTGTTATCGATCCTTTCACCCTGTAACTTTCTACCCAAAGTTATGGTTATTTTTTGTATCACTTCTCATTAACCGCCGCCGACCGGCGGACCGGGTGTTGTCCCGATGCCCCGGGACTTATCGTCCTATTTATTATGCGGCGTTTTTATTCTGTCTTTCACCAAGTGATAAAAGTCGTTCCTGTTGGTCATCATTGCCGGATGTTTCCCTTTCTCAAACAGATGAATTTCAAGCTTATCATTTTTCAACTTCAATGCTTCATATATCTTATCCAGCGAATCACAATACTCATCCTGCCTGCTTCCCGTCAATAAAGTCGGAACTGACAATTCGGAGACAGACTTATGAAAAAATGACTTACCCTGCCCGGCAAAATTAACCAGCATTGCTGTATCCAGGTCCACGATTTTCTTCCAATCGAAACCATGATTAAAAAACCAGAACAACCTGGCAAACAGGTTCTTCTTCCCCTTTTCCCGATCGCTTTCCAATGAGTCCAGATATGAATTTAGGGGATATTCCCCCTCAAAGCTATCTGCGATTAAATATTTAATCCTTTCGGGATGCTCTAAACCCAGATTAATGGCGACCAAAGCCCCTCCGCTGGTCCCGATCACCGATACTTTACCGAGCTTCAGGAAATCAATTAAATGATAACAGACCTCTGAGTTATAATACCAAAAATCCGTCTCGAATTTCTCAAGCCGGTCCGATCTTCCATGCCCGGGGAAATCAATCAGAATCACTTTGAAATCCTTAGCATACTTCCCGATGATCGGTTTAAACATCTTAGAAGAAGCCGTATTTCCGGCTAACAGTAATAACGCCTCCCCCGTTCCAACCGCTTTATAATAAACTTTCTTCTCTTCAAAGGTAAAAAATGCCATAGGTCTTATTTTCAAATACTACATAACTGTTGGCGGTATGGCCGGTAAAGGGCCAGATCCCGATTCAATGGTACGTCCGCCGGCAGACTGAAACTCAACGCTGAGTTACCGATAAATCGGTAAAGGCTTTGCAGACTACATGGAGGCTTATTTTTTAGCCACATATATTAAAATTTTCTATTATGAAGGAATAAGTTTTATAGGCATAGCAAAAAGCATCGGATACAGAGAATTACTCATCGTATTGTGACGTAAAGTATTTTCGAGGTCTTGTCGCCTATTTCTTTCAATTATTCTTTCATGTTCTTCTGTTTTGTTTTCTATAGAATTTAGCGCCACATATTGAATATTTCTTATCTCATTTAAAATATCAAGAGGAACACTCTGCGAATATGCATATTCACAACTATTAATTATTTCATTATATGATTTAGTAGAGTTTGGAATGTCTTTCTTTATTTTATATATATGTCCAGCATATAAGGCAGAGGTAAAAACAGTTATTGGATCTAAAATATCCTGAGATTCATTTATAGTAATTTTATTGTAAATTTCAAGTGCAACATCTAAATCATCCATTCGATGTAGCGTAATAGCTTTTCTAAACTCTAGGTTTAGTTTTATTCTTCTAATATTTAAATTGTCTTCTTCTGTTGAATCAATTATTGATATAGCTTTATTTATTGCTTTCAATGCTTCTGGATTATTCGGGATATTATCGAAATACTTCCAAAAGATACTTAATAAATCTGTTGCGACATAAGGATTTATTAAATTGCTTGAGAATTCAACGATGTTAGGCGCTATTCTCTTAAGTGTCTCATATTCATCATCTAAATTAATCCACGTATTAAACTTAATCATTACTCCGTATGAATTCATAAAAGACGAAACAATCCATTTTGACATTTCTTCTTTAAATAATTCAGTCAATGGCCTTGGAAGTCCTGGAAAATTCGCCAATGAATATGTTACCAAAGATTCAAGAACAGAGGTTGTTGGTTTTATTGGCTTTGCACCTTGTAAATAATGAATAAGATCTAATGATGCTTGATTGCAAAATTTCAAATCATTAGAAATATCAACATAATATGCATTAGGTGGAAAAATGTTTGGTAAAAGCTCTTTAGGATCAATAATCGGCTCAATAATTACAGGGATTACATATTCTTGACTCGGATTGTCTTTTATTATATCCCTATAAGTCATAGCTTCCATTCCTACACCGCCAATTTGATTATCTGCTCGTCTTTTATATTCAGCAGTGCAAAAGACTAGAATCTTTTCGTATCTATCTTTATTTACGATTTCTCTCATAAAGAAATCTAAATCATGTCCAGGAGACAAATCATATCTGTCTATAACAACAGGCAGTCCATTTTTTAATAGTATATCGACAAAAACATGAATAGCTTCTTTGTAGATTAATGGTTCGTGGCAATATGAAATGAAAATATTCTTCATATAGTAAAATATTTGTGTGCTTATTAAATAGTTATTGTGATTACTGCCAACTCGCTAATTAATGTATGACAAAACCATACCTATTCACCTAATAATGGATGTCTTTGTATGGCTGCTGTTATGATTATTTTTTACCAATAAGATCAACCGCCTTCACTTTTGTACGGCCTTTCCACAGCTCCGCCCCCTCAGTCCCAGCCAGCGGAACGTCGGTAGCGCGATTTCTCCCTTGCCAAACCTTAAACCTGCCGGATTGTATTTTGTCGTTTAGGTTCAGATGGTTGGGGAATGATGATCCCCAAAAGTAGAGATTAATTGTTTATTATGTATATACTTAGGCGGCTTTTTATCAATATTTTTGTTTCGTAAGGGAGAAGAGGTGACCGGGCGACTTGGCGACAATCCTTGAACTTTGAACCCGGAACGGATCCCGCAGGGTCGGGACAGGAAGGATGAGAATTCATCACGCGGAGCCATCACGGCCGAAGAGCCATCACGCGAAGCCATAACCGGGTCCTGAAAACTATCGGGAGACAGGCTCAGGCAAAGGCAAAGGCGCCGACATTAAAACAGGGTTTGCACCTCTTTCCGGTCGGGTCAACGCCGGGGTTGCTGTATGCTTCCTGTATGGTTTCTCTAAGGTTCCTGTATGCTAACATAGAGAAACGATACAGGAGCCTAAGAAAAAGGATGGGGTTACCCCGGCTTTGAGCCAGCGAAGAGCAGAGGGTGATGTTTTGATCTTTCGGCTCCCGGCATGGCCGAAGAACCTTTTTTATCGCGCGTTGCGCAGATTTCTTATCTTGCTAAAGGTTGTAAAAAACCATCTCAACCGTTTGATAATATGCAGGATCAGATAGACCGAAAGAAGGATGGCCAGCTTGTCGTGTATCTCGATGAAAAGCTTCCGAAGCAGGACATCGCCTTTCAGCAGATCGATAAACCAGGGCGTAAACCCGGTAACCGCGACCAAAAGAAACAGCGCCGATAAGGTTATGACCTGCCTGTTCTTAGTCTTCAGTTTTTTACGGATCACCGTCGTGTACCATTTCCAATGACGGTAAATATGGACGATCATGAGCGCCGAGAGGAGAACAATGGAGATCTTATGAAAATCGGACCACCCGTTATAACTTATCCCGTATATCTCGTTGTTTATATCGATGTTCCCATGCTGGCCCATGTGATAATTCACCTGGATCAACAATCCTGAAAAGACGGTTGCAATGCCAGACAGGAGTAACCCAAGATTGACTGTAAAATTGTTTACCAGCTTTTCCATCTGAACCATCCTCCTATTCGTTGTCCTGTTTAACAATAGCGCCTGTCCTGCAAATCTTTACGCACTTCAGACAACCCGTGCAGGCCGTACCGTTAACGATCAGGGCATGTTTGTGCCAGGGCAGATTCACGCGGCCGATCACGTTATTCGTACAGGCCTTCAGACATTTCCAACAGGCCTCACATTTCTTCGGGTCAAGGAGAACAAACGCGGTGAAGGTATGCTCCCGGTTGAAGAATCTTCGTCTCATTTTCCAATATTTTGAGCAAAAATCCCCAAAAGTTCACCTTCACGCGATAACAATTGTTAATAAATCACTGTTGTCGGGTGAATTACACGAGATTCTTCGCTTCGCCCTGAATGACAGCCCCCTTACTCACCCCATCCAAAGTATATCTGCCTGATTGCCATTTCGAGAGCCTACACCCAAAAGAATGGGGACATGATGTAATAATGACAGTAGGTAAATCGTTCATTGGGATTGATGCATAATAAATCCCCCTTAATCCCCCTTTACAAAGGGGGAAATAGTTCTTTTACCTGTTTTAGCAAAAATATTTAGGTTATAAGTATTAATCAATTTTAGCAGGGTAAAGCTCTCTTTACAAAGGGGGAAATCTTTTTCTTACCGGTTTTAGTATAATCATTTCGTTTTTAAGTATTTAATCAACATTTTTTTGGCAGGGTTAAATCCCCCTTTTCTAAAGGGGGGCAGGGGGGATTTGGCCAACCGATTTCAGGACGATATGGTCGTGCGATCAGTTCATCCCTTATTATCTGTACTTTACCGGATAACAATTGTTAAGAAATGAAGCTTACTTCCTGTTTCTTATCCGGCTGAGCGAGATAGGGGTTATCCCCAGATAGGAGGCGATATAATGCTGCGGCACTCTTCTAATGATTTCGGGATGGTTTTTCACCAGATCATCATACCGTTCTTTGGGCGAATCTTTAATGCGGGAGAGGAAAAGCTGCGCATAATTTCGGAACCGTTGAAAGAGGCAATCGTGAAATCGCTCCTTGAAGTCAGGGTAGAGGGTATTCAACTTCTCAAAGGAGTCGCGACTGACGGTGATAATTGTTGTAGGTTCAACAGTTTCGATCGTGAACAGACTGGGCTGGCGGTTCAAAAAGCTGTCGATCGAGGCGACCGGCTGCTCCTCAAAGAAGAATTGAAACGTAATATCTTTCCCGTCTTTATTAAACCATTGTCGTAAGCACCCCTTTTTCACGATATAGATATGGCCGGATATCTCCCCGTCGTGCAACAGGATCGTTTTTGCAGGGATCTCCCTTTCAACGAATTCATCCTGAAACTGCGGCCAGTTGGCCTTGTCGTTTCTTATTCTTTCAATCAGATGGTTAATCATACTTTGCGGATTCTGTCAGCAGGGCAATTTATATCAAATTTTTCAGATATTTTCCGGTGACCGAGCGCCCGCAATTGACAATATCTTCGGGTAATCCCTGGAACATTAACTCGCCGCCCTTTTTACCCCCTTCGGGACCCATGTCAATAATCCAGTCAGCATATTTGATAATATCGAGGTTGTGTTCGATAATAATCACGGTATTGTCGTTTTTCACCAGCGCTTTCACGATTCGGTAGAAATTATCGATATCCGACATGTGAAGTCCGGTGGTCGGCTCGTCCATAATGTAGATATTGCCCTCTTTCTTCAGCTCGGTGGCAATTTTCAGGCGCTGAGCTTCGCCGCCCGACAGGGAGCTGAGCGACTGGCCCAGTTTGATGTATCCTAATCCGACATCCTGAAGCAGGTGCAGGTGTTTCTTTATTTTGGAGGAGTTGAAAAAATCGGAGGCCTGGTTAACCGTCATATCCAGTATTTCGGCAATGTTTTTGTCGCGAAGCTTAAGTTCCAGCACCTCTGAATGATACCTTTTCCCTTCGCACTCATCGCAGATGGTTTTCACAGAATCGAGGAAATGAAGCTCGAATGACAACACCCCCTGTCCGTTGCATTTAGGACAGGCACCCTTGGAGTTGAAGCTGAACAAGGAAGCATCGGAATTGGTTGCAGCGGCAAATTCTTTTCGGATCAGATCGAAGACGCCGATAAAGGTCGCGGCATTGGCCCTTGATGATTTCCCGATCGGCGACTGGTCGATCACCACGGCTTCAGGATGTTGTTTGGCAAAACATTCGTGAATAAGAGAGCTTTTCCCGCTTCCGGCGACACCGGTCACACAGGTCAGGGCCCCTTTCGGGATTTTCACCGACACGTTTTTGAGATTGTTCGCCGTGGCGTTCCTGATCTCAAAAAAGGAGGCGGCGCTTTTCCGCCTGAAGATCGGTTTATCTTTTCGCAGAAGATACTCTCCTGTAATACTTTCGGTATTGGCCAATTCTTTAGGCTCCCCGTTAAAGACGATATTCCCGCCGAATTTGCCGGCCTTAGGCCCCATATCGACAATCCATTCGGCCGCCCGGATAATATCGGGATCGTGCTCTACCACAAAAACAGAATTTCCCCGTTCCTTTAGCCGGAACAGGATATTCATCAGGTTCTCGGTGTCGCGGGGATGTAACCCGATGGAAGGTTCGTCAAGGACATAGAGCATATCGACCAGGTTACAATCCATCTGCTTCGACATCTTCACCCGTTGCGACTCACCGCCCGAAAGGGTGCTTACCGCCCGCTCGAGCGACAGATACCCCACCCCTATCTCGATCAGTTGTTGCAGCAGGAATTGAGCTTTCCGCAGGATGGGCTTCGATATTTCGTCGTTAATCTCCTGCAGGAAAGCATAAACATCGAAAAGTTCGAGGCGGCAGACATCGGCCATCGTCAGGCCGTTAATTGTAATGCTTCTGGCCCGTTCATTCAGTCGTGTCCCGCCACAATGTTCGCAGGTCTGATAATTGAAATATTTCGTATAGGCGTTCTTCTCTTCCTCGGCGGTCTCGTCATCGGCTCTTGCCGATACCGCTTTTTCGAGTTTACGGGCAATGCCCTCAAAATTACGATTGTAGGCTAATTTCTCCTTTGCCCCTTTCACGGCAAACGGTTCGGAATAGAGGAAAAGCTGCAGTTCTTCTTCGGAGAAATCGTTCAATGGTTTATCGACATCGACCACCTTTAGACTGACCAACTCTTTCCAGAGGAAACCGCCGGCCTTGTAATGCGGATGGGTGATGGCTCCTTCGCGGATCGATTTTTCCTTGTCAAGAAACAGGTCGAGGTCAATTTTTATCTGCTTGCCCAATCCGTTACAATGCGGGCACATCCCCTCGGGATGGTTGAAGGAGAAATAGAACGAGGGGCCGATAAACGGTTTGCCAACGCGGGAAAAGAGCAGGCGCAGGTAGGTGTTTATCTCGGTTGCAGTGCCCACCGTGCTTCGCAGATTGTTTCCCATCCGTTTCTGGTCGATCACGATGGCGGTGGAGAGGTTGAGAATATCGTCAACATCGGGCCGGGACAGTTTCGGCATCCGGGTACGGGCAAAAGTGGAAAAGGTCTCGATCAGTTGTCTTTGGGCCTCAGTATAAATCGTATCGAAGAGCAAGGATGATTTCCCGGAACCCGAGACACCGGTAAACACAACCAACTTGTGTTTGGGAATCTCGATATCGATGTTCTTGAGATTGTTCGTGTGCGCGTTTTTGACAATAATTGTATCTCTGTCCATAATCTTAAACCTTAATTTTATTTGTTCCTGACCATGCGAAAGCAACTGAAGCGATAGATGTTAACGCAAATATATTTCAGCAAAATAAATCCAGGGTACTGGGGCAAAATAGTAAAAAACAGACAAAATGAATTTTTGAAAACTAACAGTATTCGCCGTTCATGTTAAAATCGGGGTACCGGACAAGAAAATCCTTTGGCGTATATCCCGAGAAAGATTTGAAATCCTTGATGAAGTGCGATTGGTCGAAATACCCGTTCCGAAGGGCACATTCCGTTAAGCTGACCTTTTTGTTACTGCTCAGGTCCTGCAATATCTCCTGGAAACGGATCAGTTTGATCACCTGTTTTGTAGTTTTGCCAAGATATTTTGAGAACTTCCGTTCCAGCGTTTTGGGCGAGGTGTACAGGCAATCGGACAAATACCGACTGTTTGTTTGTCCCTTGCAGTTTTTAACTATCTCAACACCCTTTTGGATTAGCAGGCTGTCGTGTGTGGGAATCGGGAAATAATGGCTGAGCAGAAAATTCTCGATAACCAGGACTCTTTCTTTAACCGTCTCTTTTAAGTACAACTGCTCTTCGATCTGCCGGATCTCGGAGCTGAACAGGTCGGTCATATCCAGACTCTGGTTTTCGATTTCGGAAAGGGGGAAATTGAAAAAATGGCAGGCGCCGGTCGGATAGAAGCTAACAAACACAACTCCCGCTTCACCGTTAGTTGAGACATCAAAGAAAGAATTGCTCAGCCCACTGATGATCGATCGGGGTTGTCTGATCGCTTTATCGTTTGAATGAAGGACGACAAAGGGATTTTTATAGTGGAACATCAGCTGAATATTTTCAGTAGGGATAACCCTTTCCATGATATCCGCCTCACGGATATCCGATTCCATAAAGCAGTATTGCCTGACGTAGTTCTTCAGGAATCCGGAAGGTTGTACAATCTGAAATTTCATACGCTAACTTTACGACAAAAGTAGTTGTTTAAATCAAAAGGTGTATCGGCAAAATTGTTCTCTGTAACAACACTTTGGTTTCAGCCTTGGCCCGTGAGACTTTGGCCATACGGGTCGGCAATCGTTCGGAACAATTCTTTCCAGCGGGAACGGCAGAGCGCCAGGTGCGCTATTGTATCGTCTCCAGGTTCTATTTCCCTTTCTTTTCTATATGCTTTATCAAAAGAGCCTTAACGTAGTCAGGCAACGCAATCTCCCCTTTATCTGCTTCATCCTTTAGTGCCTCAAAGAAATCCACTTCAGAACCTTGCCATATCAATTCTATCCGACGGATTTTTTCTAAAGTAATATGGTCATAGCTTTCAGGCCTGCCCCAATAGCATTTTAAGCAAATTTCAATATTTTTTGAATCAATCCAATTCTCACAATGTTCGCAAGACCATGACTTTGCCCTGTTACATGAAGCACAGAGAAGCATATAATCATTGAGGTCTTGTTGGAAATTTTCATCATCACCGCTTATTTCGTAGGGTACTCTATGGTCGACCTGCAAATATCTTTCATCAAACTTACCATTGCAAATGTAACAATGTCCATTATTTGCATCATACAATGATTTCTTAAACTCTTTGGAGAATATTTGTCGTCCGTCAACGCGATCATTGCGGATTTTGGAAAGGTCACCAAACCGATAGGCCGCGATTGATTTCCCATCGGCTGATTTAGCCGTAAATGTTTCGAGTGGAATACCAGCTTCCCTGACATCTCTCGCCGCACGGGGTGGATGTTTATACCCGTATGTCTTTTCTAAATCTTCAGTTGTTATAAAACCATGTTCCAGAATATGGTCAATAACAATCTTTGCTCTCTTATTGGTTATCGATTCAGCAAGTTTTAATAATTCTTTCGGGTACTTTTTCATATTAAATCGAACAATGAAGGCTGTTTAATTGAAACCGATTCGATCCGTTCATTAATATGAGAAATTGAAGCTAAATTATCGGAGATGTAAACAGCTTCATAGGTGCGTTCGTTCCTGCTGTGCAATGTTGCTATTGAAGAACGCCCGGCATCAATTTCTATTTTGTGCATTTTCAATTCCTTAGGTAGCTCTTCCCCGTAAGTTTTATTGTCCGTACGACCATCATAACTTAAAATAAACGGAATATTCCTTTTATTTAACTTAAAAAGTGAAATAACAAAGTTCTCATGATTGAGGTCTTCCATATATCTAAATCCACCGTTCTTTGCCGTACCCTGATAAGGCGGGTCCATGTAAACCAAATCTGTTTCTGTTGCCATATCCAGTATCTTTTCGTAATCACAGGAATAGAAAGAAACTTTACCTTTTAATAAGTTAGATACATTTAGGATATCGAATCTCATATTCTCGGGTAAGCGACCCTTCCTTCTTTTATCGGGGCTTTGGTTAAAATTACCTTCGGCATTATACCGAACCGCTGCTTTCACACATTTGGCCAGTAAGAACAATAAGTATTTTGGGTCTTTTGTCTGATTGAAGTTGTCCCTAACCTGGTAATAGTATTCTTCTTCATGGCCAAGTTGGCTATTCCATAGATGATGGTAATCGCGGATTATTGTTTGCGGTTCGTTTACAATTTTATCCCAAAGATTTATTAACGGTTCATTTATGTCATTTACAATAAACTTATCCGCTTTAAAGTAATAGGCTGATGCAATTGTTATTGCAGCCGAACCAGCAAAAGGCTCAATCAATCTGTCAATTTTCTCAGGGAAAAATCTCAGAATGTCGGCTGCCAGGTTTCTTTTACTCCCTTGGTATGGTATAGGATGCGGGATCTTCATGTACTACAATTTTCCCCAAAATTAATCATTTTCACCCCAACATGACTTATCAATGGTTGGTCATCTTTTAAAATGAGGTCAACAATCCGCGGTTATGTGCAACGGAGATTTCATGCCTGTCCGCCGGCTGGCAGATATCGTTCGGAACAATTCTTTCCAGCGGGACCTTGCAGGGCGCTTAGAGTCCGATGGATCGGGGACCGCTATTTTAGATTTTTGGTCAGGTCATTGTATAAATCAATCGTTCGGTTTCTGTCCTCGAAGTTAATGTAAACCGGTTTATTATCCTTTGAATGGATCACGATATAAGGCGGGTATCCGGCCCTGACGAATAGTTTCACATTAGTGTCGTCGGCCAATCTGAAATTGCCGATCTTGGTTTTCCCCATGGCGTAACCGTTTGTTCGGATGCGAATCGGGGGGAGCGAACTGATGGTATCGACTTTTATCATATCGGGGTATGAAATTGCCATTCCATAGGTGCCTTCAATGGTCAATCCCTGCTGATCGGCATAGATTTTTGTCTCCTGTTTGCCCGATATCAGCATAGTGACCGGCAACAGGGCCAGCATTACAACGATTATCCACACCGGATGATAGAGCCTCTTTCTTTCCACGGAATCGTCAGACACCGGATGTTTCTGATCAATCAGCGAATTAACCAGCTCCGCTATTTCCTCCGGCTTATTGGTCCCGAGCCTGACCACTGACTTGCGATCATTAAACTGCAGTTCAACGGCTTTTAATCCGGATACACCATAGAGCCACCCGTTGGAAAGCATTCGAATACCGATCCCGTTAAAAACAGAGTTTTTTACGGCTTTACACGATCGTATCTCTGAGATTTTGTAAGTCTTACCCACCAGGCCGATCCCGAGACTGAAGGAGATCGAATCGTTAGTAATTCTTATCGTCATCTGATAGAAAATCAGAAAAAAGATAAAAAACGTGGCTATTAGAAACAATTTAACAGTGGCAACCGGATCAGTTGAAAATCCTGATTTAAAAAATGTTCCGATTAAAATCAGCATTGGCAATAACAATAGCACCGATAAGATTCCAAACTGCCCGTAAACCTTTATATTTCTATTATCGGATGGTTTGTCACCAAGATCGTTACGGGATTCGTACATTCTTTTCTCCATTTCTTAGTCGTTTAATCAGATTTTCAATATTTCTTAACAAGATTCCATGTGTTGCTGTCAACAGGATATTTATAGGATTGGTTTTATTTGAAAGGCCCTGGGAGTTGATTGCTATCACGAACGGGAAACAGTCTGTTCAAATTGTCGGTGATTAGCGGCTCTTACTGTTCTCGGCCGCAAATTTAAGCTCCTTTAGATTTCGGATTATTCCTGAGTCAAGGTTCTTCTGAAAATAACCGGTAAACAATCGCGGGAAGAGTCCCTGAAGGCTTTCTTCCACCTTTACGATCGTCATGTTGCCGTTCGCCTCAAAGGTCCAATTATGGATCGCACTGGCGCCGATAGTTGTTCCGGTCCACCCGAACATTGATTCCCGGACTGAGGTGTGAATCCGCGACTTAAAAGAAAGGCCGCCCGCTTTCCAGTCGAATCGCGATCCCTGTCTGATCGCCCCGTGAACCACCGTTTTGGTCACCTCTTTTTGCCAGGTAGTCCAGTGGTTGATATCGGTCAGAATTCTCCAAACGATGTCGATCGGAGCTTCTATTTCAATCTGGCTGCCCGACTTAACAGGCGCACTTTCATTAACCGGGATGTTCATATTATTGTTTTGAATCAGGTAATCAGTGTATTTATTATTACAATCAATAATGCTGAGTTTGGGTGACGGACGAGTTTACCGTTACCACCCGGACAACGCTAATAGCAGCAATATCAATACAGGCAAGAATTTCATTTCGTAGCTTATCTGATTGTTCGGCGTCTTCTTTCGAGCCGTTGGTATCTCCCATTCTATTCTTGATGTCCGAACGGGTTTGATAGTATTCAGAGCTGTACGGATTATCCTTAATCGCATCATTGATAAGCTTAAGAGCTTTGTCATATTTCTGTTTTTGTACTAACTTACCGACTTTATCCTTGTAATCAAAAGGTTGGGTATCGCGATACATCCTATACCGAAACACGAGCAGATATTCTTTATCAACGGGCTTTCCCTCATTCTCACAAGGCCTCCAGTCGTTAGGTACACCGTTTAAAGCAACAACCGAACTGGTTAACAATGATTTATCGGGAGAACTAATCGTCTTCAAATCATTTAGTTTCCCATCTTTGCTGATAACAAATGATAATACAACATCCCCCTGAATATTTCTTTGCAGAGACTCCATCGGGTATTTTGTATTGTTCGCAAGGAATTTTGAAATATCTTCTTTCAGGCACTCCGCTTTCCGGTTACTTTTCATCGATTCAACATCCTGAGCATTTTGACTATACCCGATCCCGGTTAATCCAAGAAAAAGAACAAAGAATAAAATAACTGTTTTCATCGTATTGGTTTGTTAATTGTGGTTAACACGTTTATATCCTGACCCAAAGTACGTTAATGCCGATAAATCCGGCGGATAGGCTACTCGTTGGTAAGGTGGTCTATTTTTGATATCAACAAAAGAAGGATAATCCTTCACCTGCTATTTCTATGGCGCTCCAGTCGGGCGGACTCGCCGGTCCGCACCCTTCCCGCAGCTCCGCCTTATCAGTCCCATCCAACGGAACTGCACCGGCGAAATTTCTCCCGCGCCAAACCCTTTACCTGCCTGATTGCTCTTAATCGGTTAGGTTCAGTCGGTTGAAAAAAGAATACTCCCAAAGTTAGAGATTTATTGTTGCATTATGTATATACCAAGAGGGTTTTTCATAATTATTTCTTTCTCAGAAAAAACAGGAGCCAGGGCCTCCTCCCGGTCGGCTCATCGCCGGGGTATCTGTATGCTTCCTGTATGGTTTCTCTAAGGTTCCTGTATGCTAACATAGAGAAACCATACAGGAGCCTAAGAAAAGGATGGGGTTACCCCTGCGTTGAGCATGGGAAGAAAAGGGATTCGGGGAGCGGAGGAGGGTGTACCGGTTTTCCCCTGCTGAAAACGGGTTAAAAACAGAGGTTGAATGAAATAGCGGGACCCGCAGATTCGTATTTCAATATAGTCCGGGGTCCCCGTCAGGGCGCTCTCAACAGATTTTTAGAGGAACTTGCAGGGTTTTATCGGGCAGTTGCAGATTTTTTTTTCAGGACTAAAAAGGCCAACGCACCTTTGTTCCCGATAAAAGCCTTCAAGTCATATGAAAACAGAAAACAAAAACAAACTCGTCCGTACCGGTGGAATCTTCTCCGGTCTCTTCCTGATTCTGCATATCGGATTTTACTGGCTGTTCAGGTGGGAGCAAACGCTTCAGGTGATGAATCCGACCGACAGAGCCATCCTGCTGACACTTAACCTGGTCGGGATACTCTTCCTCGTTTATGCCACCACCGTCTCCTTCCTTCAGGCCAGTCAGTTGCCGCGGACCCCGGTCGGGCGGAGCGTCCTGGTTCTTTTCGCTTCTTTCTACCTGCTCCGCGTGGTGGCCGAAATCGTGTTCTTCGGTTTTGTTGTGCCGAAATCGATCCTCGCGATAGTGTTATGCCTTATTCCTGCTGCTTGCTACGCGCTGGCAGCCGTACCTCAACCAGAAAATAATTAAGCGATGTGGCAACTCATACAAAATCGGAACAGCGCAATGGTCAATCGTGAGAACCTTCTGACGCTGGCATTGGGAATTTTGGCGTCGGTAGCCCTGGTCGCCTATTGCATACCCACGCTCCGGATGATCGATGCTGTGAGCCCCGATGGTTTTATCCCTCAATCGGTGGCAACGGACGGACCGGCAACGCCGCACATGAACTGGTCGGCCCTGTTCGTATTGATCTATGCCTTTGCTTCCATCCCGCTCATCGTTCTTTTGACCATCCGTCAATTCAAGAGCAATCCGGCGGGCCTCGTCGCGGCCGGCTCGCTGCTCATTCTTTCGATGATCATGGAGATCTTCAACAGTATGCCCCTGCTGGCAGCCAGTCTGGCCAACGTGAAACTGGCGGTGGTCGCGCCTGAGGTGGCGTTACGTTTTGCCCAGTCGGAAGCGATGCGGTTCATGGGGTTGGATGTAGCCGGCTTCACCCTTATCTATATGATGTACATGGCTTACGGGGTCATCTTTTTCAGGAAGAGGCCTTCGCTGGGTGTTCTGGTCGCGCTGAGTATCGTGCTTTTTTTGGCCAACGTCCCGTTTTTATGGATCGCTCCCCGGGTGGCCGTCATCCTGATGGTTTCGTCGATCCTGCTGGTTGTGCCGGTCCCGGTTTATATGGCGCTGTTGTCGAGGCCCACCGAGTCAAAATCATAAACACTTAACCGTTCATAAAATGGAAAAACTCAGAAAATTACTGGTAACAGCAGGGGGTATTATCTACCTGCTTTTCGGGATCTTTCACAACAGTTTCTGGTTCTTTTTCAGTAAGGTACAGAATGCGGATCCCGCGTTTGTAAAGATCACCCGGATGCTTAACCTGGGGGTGATGGTCTTTTTCCTCGCGATGGGACTTATTTTCCTTCGCTACCGAAAGGAAATACTTGGTTCACCGATAGGCAATGCCTTACTGATCCTGTCGTCGCTCTTCTTTATCATCCGGTTAGCCGCCGAGTTCGTCTTGCCTCCCTGCGCTATCGGGCTGGTCGTCACCTTAACGGTCATCAGCCTCATCTACCTGTTGCCAACGGTGTTGAGAAATAATCAGGCCGGGACCATTGCAGAACAATCACATCGTCTTGATAACCATGAAAATATTTAAAAAAATAACCAACGGCATCCTGCTGGTCATTATCGGGCTCTTACATACCCGGTTAGTGGTTACGGCAGATGGTTATGGCGCTCAGTTTCTGAATTTCTCCCGATCCTGCTTTTTCAGGATAAGCGGCGGGCTCAATGAGCTGCCGGCAGCCACGGGGAAGACCGATTTCGAGACGTTTGCCGCTTTCTGGTTTTTCTACTTCGGGATCCTGATTATCCCTCTGGGGTTGCTGGTGCACGCCATTGAGAAGAAGGGCCAGGCGCTGCCCCAAAGCTTTACCGTGTCCTATCTGATCGTGGTGGCGATTGGCGCCTATATGGTCCCGGCCTCGGGGATGACGTACATCATGCTGCCCCATGCCATTTATATGCTGGTGAGCAATTGGCTGAAAAACAGGAATAAGGCAAAAGAAATTCAGGGTTGATAAAGTATAAACAAAAAAAACAGACCACTGTGAAAATAACAAACGGGAAGATCATCATTCTTATTGGTGCGATTCACACCTTATTGACGCCATTGGTTTACTTCGATCAATTCGAAATATTTGCCCGCCGTTTTTTCTTCATAATAAACGATGGGTTCATGGAGGACTCTGTAAATTACCATACGTTTGCCGCCTTCTGGTGCCTCTATTTTGGGCTTGTCCTCTTTCCGCTTGGGGTACTTCTGGATTCGGTTGAGAAGAAAAAAATGCCCATTCCCAGTTCCTTTGTCATGGTTTATTCCTGTGTTGTTATAACCGGAGTTTACATGATCCCGCTGAGCGGAATAACGGTGTTTATGTTGCCTCATGTAATCTATATAATGGTTGGAAAGTGGCGGAAAAAGCGGGAAAGGAAATATTGAAAGCATTCGCAATACGATCAAAACTTCAAACATGAACAGAGTTGTCAAACTTAAATCCTATCCCGGATACACGATGGTCCTCACGGAAATGGAGCGTGTGGATTATTTCGATTCGTACTCGGTGGTTAAAAACAGCCCCGATTCGGTTGACGAGATCACCCGCAGGCTGCTCCGGGCGCCCGGGTGGGTCAACGCGCTCGGAAAGCTCAGGGACCTGCTGGTGAAACCGTTCGGGTTAAAAACGGAGAGCGACCTGAAAACTGAGCCATCGGGCGGCCATCCCGAATTTGATTTTGCCCCGGTGCTTTACCGTAACGATCAGGAGATCGTGATGGGGATGGATGATAAACATCTCAATTTTCGGTTGTCGGTCATGCGAATCGCCCGTAAGGAAAACAGCCGGGTTGTCCTGACCACGGTGGTCCGGTTTAACAACCTTGGGGGCAGGATCTATTTCACCATTATTCGCCTGTTCCATGGTCTGATCGTTCGCACCATGCTCAGGAAGCTATAATCGGTTAAGTCGTTTATCGGTTTATTCGTTAATCAGTTTATTCGTTAATCAGTTTATTCGTTAATCAGTTTATTCGTTAATCAGTTTATT
>CAZWBR010000042.1:0-106 GCA_964632305.1 uncultured Prolixibacteraceae bacterium | reverse complement strand
CGGTTATCAGTTAAATTGTAAATCGGTTTAAACTTTAATCGCATCCCGATTCCGAGGCTGTAAACTGAACTCTGTCTAATACAAAAAACCATTATACTTGTATTAG
>CAZWBR010000041.1:0-36106 GCA_964632305.1 uncultured Prolixibacteraceae bacterium | reverse complement strand
GTAGTTTTGAATTGAAGGAATAAAAAATCAGACAGAGTTTAATTTACACTCCCCGTGCTGATGTTTAATATTCTTTTCTATAAACATTCGACCTCTCTGAGGTCATGGCTGCAATCAGCCACTCCAACAATCCCGGAGGGATTGAATGTCTATAGAAAGGTTATCGTTGAATAAACAACGACCCCAGTGGGGTCGGATGTTTCTCTGCAGAGGCCCCCAAATCCTGTTTCCCAAGGATCAGCCTTAATCCATTGGCTTTGGAATTCTGTAAATGGTTGCGACGCATAGAAACTTCTGCAGTATATCGGACAACAATGAATAATAACAATAAAGGGGAGCTTCGAAAAGTTCCCCTTTGTTGTTTTATCGTGATGATCGCAGGATCAACCACATTTTGAGGAGCCACAGTCTTTACAGATGAGGCATCCTTCCTGGTAGACCACATTATCGGAACCGCAGCCTTCGCATTTGGCATCCTCGCAGGCGGTGCCGTTGGGGATGAATTTCTTCAGTGCGCGGGCCACCCCGTTTTTCCAGGTGTTGATCGATTCGACATCGAACTGGAGGCTGGTAACCAGCTCTACCACTTTCTGGATCGGCATTCCGTGGCGCAATACGCTGGAGATCAGTTTGGCGTAGTTCCAGAAGTAAGGGTTGAACTTGTACGACAGTCCTTCGATGGTGGTCTTGTATCCGCGGTTGTTGCGGTACTGGAAGTCGTAGCGGGAGATGCCGTTCTCGTCGCGGCTCTTGATGATCCAGCCGGAGGTTACCGAGCGCGGGAGAAGGATCCCATCTTCGTCGTCGGCCAGACCGGTAAAGATCTCGTAAGGCTTGCCATCGATGAGCCCGATAAAGGCGATCCATTTGTCTTTATTGTTCTGGAAGCGGACGATATCGGCTTCGAGGATCTCGGGGCGTTTGGTGGGGAAGATACCCTCTTTCTTCTTCTCTTTGGTAGAGATCAGAACCCCTGAGCGGGAACCTTCGCGATAGACGGTGACACCTTTACAGCCGCTTTCCCATGCCGCGAAGTAGAGCTTGCCAACCAGTTCTTCAGTGGCTTCTTCGGGTAGGTTGATGGTGACCGAGATGGAGTGGTCGACCCATTTCTGGATCTGTCCCTGCATCCTCACCTTAGCCAGCCAGTCAACATCGTTGGAAGTGGCTTTGTAATAGGGCGATTTGGCGACAAGGGCATCCAACTCTTCATTGGAGTATTTTTTCTTCGTGTCGTAGCCGTTGAGCTCCATCCAGAGTTTGAATTTGTGATGGAAAACAAGGTATTCTTCCCAGGAATCGCCCATCTCGTCAACAAAGTCGACACGGGCATCCTTATCGTTAGGATTGACTTTACGGCGACGTTTATAGACCGGCATAAAGACTGGTTCGATGCCCGAGGTGGTCTGGGTCATCAGACTGGTGGTGCCTGTAGGCGCGATGGTCAGCAGGGCGATGTTACGGCGGCCGTGTTTAGCCATTTCGGCATATAATTCAGGGTCGGCTTTAGCCAGACGCTGGATATAGGGGTTGTTCTTTTCTCTCTTGGTGTCGTAGATCGGGAAAGCGCCGCGTTCCTTGGCCAGGTTAACCGATCCGCGGTAAGCTTCGAGGGCCACGATTTTGTGTACTTCGATGGAGAAATCGACCGCACCTTCGGATCCGTACTGCAAGCCCAATGCGGCAAGCATATCGCCTTCGGCCGTGATCCCGATTCCAGTACGACGTCCGTTGATGGCCATCTCCCTGATTTTTTTCCAGAGGTTGGTCTCAACGCGTTTGATTTCGGAATCTTCGGGATCTTCGACGATCTTGTTGTAGATGGCGTCGATCTTTTCCAGTTCCAGATCGATGATGTCGTCCATGATGCGTTGGGCATGGCGGACATGGGTGCGGAAGAGGTCGAAATTGAATTTTGCTTTTGGTGTAAACGGATTCTCGACGTAAGAATAGAGATTGACGGCGATCAGGCGACAACTGTCGTAAGGACAGAGCGGGATTTCGCCGCAAGGGTTGGTCGACACGGTGCGGTAGCCCAGGTCGGAATAACAGTCGGGGACCGATTCGCGGATGACAGTATCCCAGAACAGGATTCCCGGTTCAGCCGATTTCCAGGCATTGAAGACGATTTTCTGCCACAGCTTGGCGGCATCGGTCTCCTTGGTATAGACCGGATTTTCGCTCTCGATGGGGTATTTCTGAAGGTAGCTGATCCCGTCGCGGACCGAGCGCATAAAATCGTCATCGATTTTGACCGATACGTTGGCCCCGGTAACTTTGCCTTCCTCCATCTTGGCATCGATAAACTGTTCGGAGTCGGGATGTTTGATCGAGACCGAGAGCATCAGTGCGCCACGGCGTCCGTCCTGGGCTACTTCGCGGGTGGAGTTGGAGAAGCGTTCCATGAATGGAACAATACCGGTTGAGGTAAGGGCCGAGTTTTTGACCGGTGAACCTTTGGGGCGGATGTGCGACAAGTCGTGGCCCACGCCGCCGCGCCGTTTCATCAGTTGTACCTGTTCCTGATCGACCATCATGATCCCGCCGTAGGAGTCGGCGCCGTTCCCGACGACGAAGCAGTTGGAAAGGGAAGCGACCTGGAAGTTATTTCCAATACCGGTCATTGGCCCTCCCTGAGGGACGATATATTTGAATTCCCTGAAGAGTTCGAAAAGCTCATCTTCGGAGAGGGGATTGGGGTAGTTTTTTTCGATCCGGGCAATTTCCTTCGCCAGTCTACGGTGCAGGTGGTCGGGGGTCTGTTCATAGATGTTGCCGTATGAATCTTTTAAGGCATATTTGTTTACCCAGACACGGGCAGCCAGGTCATCGCCTTTAAAATACTTCAGCGAAGCTTCGAATGCTTCTTCTGATGAGTAGGTTGCCGGGCTTTCGCTTGTTTCCTGCGAGGAAATTTTTTCTAGTTCCATTTGTTGAAATTTTCAGGTTGATTTATCGAGATTTATTTAGCTGTTAATTGTTGTTTTCTCCTCTGTTTTTCGTTGATGCAAGATAGTTACGAACTGTGCATTTTGGTTTACTTCGAAAATTATTTTTTCATGAAGTTATCAACTTTGATGTGTTAATATATTGGATAAGAAATATATAGGTGTCTAATAACTTCAAAAAGTTAGCAGAAATGAAATTTTTTTCCCAAAAGCTTGGCTTTTTGGGAAAAAGAAATAGGTCTTACAGATCAGAAAATAACAGGGGGATTAACCGAAGATGTAATGGACGATTTCGGTGGAGGCGCCTCTGTTTTGCTCAACATAATTTTGGGCTTTTCCGGCATCGAGGTTCAATTTTTGGTGGTCGGTCACGTAAAGATCGATCAGTTTCTTCAGTTCGTCGTAGGAGGAAACCGAGTGGGCGGCTTCCAGGGCGATCATGTCGTGGGCTTCCTGAAATTTGTGGTAATTGGGGCCGAAGATGACCGGCATCCCGTAGACGGCCGGTTCGAGGGTGCTGTGGATGCCGCTGGTGAATCCTCCGCCGACATAGGCGATCAGGCCGTAACGGTAGACCGAAACCAGGTAGCCATAGCCGTCGACGATCAGCACCTTAGCCTTGGCTAACTCTTCGTCGGTCGCCTTTGAATAGAAGGCATAGGGTTTCTGAAGGGCGGAGGTGATTCGTTCGAGCGATTGGGGATTGACCTCGTGGGGGGCGATCACATATTTAATGTCGGTATTGCTGTTGTTAAGATAGCCGATAAAGAGATCTTCGTCTTCTTTCCAGGTGCTCCCGGCGATGATCGCCTTTTGGTTGTCACAGAATTTCTCCATCTTGGGGAGTACGGGGGCTGAACCGGCAATTTGGGCCACGCGGTCGAGGCGGGTATCTCCGCTCACGGAGACATTCATAAATCCAAAACTGTGGAGCAGATCGGCTGATTCGCGGTTCTGGACAAAGATATGGCGATAGGTGGTCAGCGCTTCGCGGTACCATTTTCCCCAGGGTTTGAAAAAGATCTGGGAGGGGCGGAAGAGGGCCGAGAAGATATAGGTCGGGATCTCGCGGCAGCGCAGCTCGGTGAGGAAGTGGTACCAAAACTCGTATTTGATGAAGAAGGCTTTTTCGGGGCGGACGATCTCCAGGAAACGGGCTGCATTTTTGCGGGTGTCGAGGGGCAGATAGAAGACGTAATCGGCCGATTCGTAATCTTTCCTCAGCTCGTACCCAGAAGGTGAGAAGAAGGTGAGAAGAATTTTATAGTTGGGATGTTCCTTTTTAATGGCTTCGATAACCGGGCGTCCCTGCTCAAACTCACCGAGCGAGGAGGCATGGAACCAAAGCAGGGGATCACCGGGGACGATTGCTTCGCGCAGACGTTCAAAAATATCTTTGCGTCCATCGAGCCACTGCTGTGCTTTCCTGTTACGGAGCGCAGCCATTTTGACCAGAAGGAGGTACGATTGGATCCCGATGTTGTAAAGAAACTTCATCATTTGCTTATTTGACCGGACAAATGTAGGTCATTTCGATATATCAGCTAACTGAAAATGAATAAATTTTTATTGTTCGGGTTGATAACCTGTATCTTCAGGGAGATTTTTCTTTAGGGCGGCTTCCACGGCCAGTTGGTCGCACCGTTCATTCCCCGGGTTATCGGCATGCCCTTTAATCCAGATAAATTTCACCTTATGCAGGCGGTACGATTTCAGGAAACGGAGCCACAGATCGGCATTTTTCTTGCCTTTGAAGCCCGTTTTCACCCAGTTAAAGACCCATCCTTTTTCGACGGCATCGGCTACATATTTGGAGTCGGTGTAGACGGTCACCTCGCATTGCCCGAATTTAAGGGCTTCCAATCCGGCGATGACCGCCATCAGTTCCATCCGGTTATTGGTGGTGAGCCGGAAACCCTGAGACAGTTCTTTGCGGTGAGGGGGAGCGATCAGCAGGGTGCCATAGCCCCCCGGACCGGGATTGCCCCGGGAGGACCCGTCAGTATAGATCGTTATTTTATGAGGTGAATTTCCGCTGGACATTATTGTTCTTGAAAATTGAAAAAAGAGGCCGGTAGAAAACCGGCCTCCAAATATCGTTAATTTTTTCGGGTTATTTCACCAGGGTCATCTCTTTGACCAGATGGCCGGCTCCCGCGTATTTATCAATAGTCCAGAGAACGAAGCGGATATCGACGTTGATGCATTTTTGCAATTCGGGTTCAAAAGCGATGTCGCCGCTCATGGCTTCCCAGTTGCCGTCGAAAGCGATGCCGATCAGTTCGCCGTTGGCGTTGATCACCGGGCTGCCGGAGTTGCCTCCGGTGATGTCGTTGTTGGTGGTGAAGCAGGTGTGCAGCGTTCCGTCCTTATCGGCATAGTGTCCGTAGTCGGCCTTATGGTACATCTCGATCAGCCTGGCCGGAACGTCAAAGTCGGCATCTCCCGGAATCCCTTTTTCGGCATACCCTTTCAGGGTCGTGAAATAGCTGTAATAGACCGCATCGCGGGGCTCATAATCGCCGACCGTTCCGTAGGTGAGGCGCATCGTGGAGTTGGCATCGGGATAGGCGTCTGCCTTGCCTTGATTCATCTCGTTCAATCCGGCCACAAAGAGTTGGCGTCCCTCTTCAAGATCTTCGGTCGATAACTGGTAATCGATCGAGATTTGGGATACCGCATCGAACATGGAGATCGTTGCAAGATAGGCCATATCTTTATCCAGTACCTTTGTTGAGGGATTGTTCAGAAAGGCCTCCAGCTTGGCCTTGTCGGCAAAGATGGTTTTTCTGAACATATCGGCGGCATAAGCTTCATAATCGCCCTTGTATTTCCGGGTTATCTCCCCGAAGAATGAAGGATGATATTTACTGATTACATTTTCGGCATACATTTTCAGCAAGGCCGCCGTGATCTTTCTATCGGTGGCCGCATCGTAGTCTTTGAAATATTCGTCGAGTGTACCGCGGAAATCATCGATCTCCATCGCTGCCTTTTCCTTTTTGTTATCCTTCAGGGCATCGTAAAGTCCCGATAAGGCATAGGAGAAGTTGAAGATCTCGGGCCCACCCAGCAAGGCTTCGCGGGCATATTCGTAGGCGATCTTATCGTCCTCACTCTCGTATGACTTAGCGATCATCGCAAGCGCTTTGCCATATTTGGCTTTTCTCTCGGGGGTTTGTTCCACCCAATTGGTAAAATTCTTTTCGATCTCCAGCTTTTTCCCGATAACATCTAATGCGGTAAGGCCTTTGTTTTGGCCGATCGAGTATTTGTAGTAATTGGAGCTGCGGGCAAATTTGGACGCATACTGGATGCGGGCTTTATCGCTGGTGGCCATGTAGTCGCGGATAATATCGAGTTTGGCGTCACGGACTTTAATCCGGATATCGTTCACCACCTCCATCGTGTTTTTAACGCCATGGGAGGTGAGATACCGGTTGGTACGGCCCGGATAGCCCATGACCATGGCGAAATCGCCCTTCTCCACCCCTTTCATGGAGATGGGAAGGAAGTGTTTCGGGTGGTAAGGGACGTTATCTTTTGAATATTCGGCCGGTTTACCGTCGGGACTGCAGTAGATGCGGAACATGCTGAAGTCGCCGGTATGGCGTGGCCACATCCAGTTATCGGTCTCTCCGCCAAACTTCCCGATGGATTGCGGCGGGGCGCCGACCAGACGGATATCTTTAAACGTTTCGGACACGAAAAGGTAGTAGACATTGGCTTCGAAAAGGGTCCGTACGCGTGCTTCGTAATGGGTATTACCTCTGGCCTCTTTTTCAATTTTTGAAACGGCATTCAGTATTTTTTCCATCCGTTGGCCATTATTCATGGAGTCGGTGACCTCTTTAAGAACCTGATCGGTCACATCTTCCATTCGGATCAGGAAGGTGACAGTTTTGCCCGGGTTAGGCAACTCCTCTTCACGGGTCATGGCCCAAAAGCCATCTTTCAGATAGTCGTGTTCGACGGAGCTGTGTTGTTGTATCTCCCCGAAACCACAGTGATGGTTGGTCAGCAGCAGCCCATCGGCGGAGACCACTTCTGCGGTGCAGGAACCCCGATCAAGCGCTACGACGGCATCTTTCAGACTGGAATGGTTGATGCTGTAGATTTGTTCAGCCGTCATTTTCAGCCCTAAAGAATTCATCTTCTCAATATTCAGTTTCCCGACCAGCGACGGGAGCCACATCCCTTCATCTGCTTTGGTTGAAAGGTTTAAAAGAACCAACAGCGAGAGCAGGGCAAATAAATTCCTTTTCATTAAGAGTTATTATTAAAAAATTAGCACTAAACAGACTGTTCAATGAATGATAGGCATTGACAGCCTGTTCTGTATGAGACTTGTTTCTACATAGTAGTAGGAAATAAAGGGTTAAAATTACGCTTAATTGTTCTAAAAATTTAAGACAAAGGTCATTTCGGTATTAATTCACATTTTTTAACATTATTGTTCGGTAAGCTGTAGGTGATCCTTCGTTTCGCTACCGATAACAGATTTGCACACTAGCCTTAGCCCTTTTGTCCTGTTTTTTTGATGGAATCGAAATAGAATGGGAAAAGCTATTTGCGAGATTAATAATAAGTCAATTTAGATTCCTCTTTTCGCTGCACTCCAATCGGAACGACAGGGTTTTAGAAAGTTCTTGGGGAATATGGGGTTGGGGGAGTGACGGCTCCGGCGCCACTCCCCCAACCCCATATTCCCATTGATAATCAAATAATTTATTATTACGATGCGAGGCGAGGAATATCAAGTCCCTAATAAATTAGGAAGGGTTGGGGAAAATTGATTATCCCATTGATGCTCACAACTATCAGATTGTCAGTTCGGGAACTTATCGCCCCAAAAGGGGGCATGGAAAAAATTTGATAGTCGGGGCGCGACTCAAAGTCGCACTCCGACTTACAGTAAACCTATTTCTGTCTTTGATAACGAAGCGAGAAATTATCGAATCGACCTGACAAACTGATCGACTTTGTGCTGAATGGTTCCCTCCTGTCCCAGAGCTTTGATAAAGGCGCTGCCGATGATTGCCCCGCTGGCATAGTTGCAGGCCCGTTGAAAGGTATCCCTGTTGGAGATGCCAAAACCAATCATTAACGGATTGTTTAGTTTAAGCGATTTAATCCGTTCAAAATAATCGACTTGTTGAGAGGCGATCGTGTTTTTTGCCCCGGTCGTTGAGGCTGAAGAGACCATATAGATAAAGCCTTTGCTGAGGCGATCGATTTCACGGATCCGTTCATCGGAGGTTTGGGGCGTGATCAGGAAAATGAAGCGCAGATCATAGGCCTCGAAGACCGATTGGTAATGCTCGCGGTATTCATCCATCGGAAGATCGGGCAGGATCACCCCGTCGATGCCGTTATCGCGGCAGGCCTTGCAGAATTTTTCCACCCCGAATTGAAGTACGGGGTTCAGGTAGCCCATCAGAATAAGCGGGATATGAACCGATTCGCGAATGTTTTTCAGTTGTCCGAAGAGTTTTTTCACGCTCATTCCTTCTTTCAGTGCAAGGGTGCTGCTTTCCTGGATCACCGGGCCATCGGCCAGGGGGTCGGAGAAGGGCATGCCGATTTCCACCAGGTCGACTCCGGTAGCTTGCAGTTGGTGAAGAATATCCGGTGTGGAGTCCGGGGATGGGTATCCGGCCGTGAAATAGACCGATAGGATATTGTTTTTTTTATCTTGAAAAAGTTGATCGATACGGTTCATGGTAATGTGAATTGTTCATTATTAGTCTGTTATTTTCTTTCGGCGAAGTTGTAGGATAAGATCTCCTGGTTTTCAGTCATGTAGCGGATGTAGGTGTCCATGTCTTTATCGCCGCGACCGGAGATATTGACCACCACCACTTCGTCGGGATTAAATTTGATTTTTGGCAGGGCGGCCAGGGCATGAGCCGATTCGAGTGCAGGGATGATCCCTTCGAGACGGGTCAGTTCGAAAGCTGCCTTCAGGGCCTCGTCATCGGTGGCGTTCAAGACGGTTGAACGTCCGGTTTGGTACATATGGGCATGGGCCGGGCCTATACCGGGATAGTCGAGTCCGGCAGAGATAGAGTAGGGTTCGATGATCTGACCATCGTCGTCCTGCATCAGCATGGTACGGGAGCCCTGTATCACTCCCAGGCTCCCTCTGGCGATGGAAGCTGCCGTCTCGCCTGAATCGACGCCTAATCCTGCCGCCTCTACTGCGATCAGTTTGACGGAGGCATCATCGATGAAATGATAGAAGGCGCCCATGGCGTTACTCCCGCCGCCGACACAGGCAAGGACATAATCGGGAAGCTCGTTCCCGGTCTGTTCCTTTAGCTGCCAGCGGATCTCTTCGCTGATGACAGACTGAAATATAGCCACCATATCGGGGAAGGGATGGGGGCCTATGACCGAGCCGATCAGATAATGGGTATCTTCAGGATGATTGATCCAGTCGCGCATGGCTTCGTTGCCGGCATCCTTTAACGTGCGGTTACCACTCATAGCAGGGACCACCTCTGCGCCCAGCATTTTCATGCGCAGCACATTGGGCATCTGTCGTTTTACATCGGTGTCGCCCATATGGACTACACACTCCATCCCCATCAGCGCACAGACCGTGGCGGTGGCCACACCGTGCTGACCGGCTCCTGTCTCGGCAATGATCCGTTTCTTTCCCAACGCCTTGGCCAGGATGATTTGCCCGATCGTATTGTTGACTTTATGTGAGCCGGTATGGTTGAGGTCCTCGCGTTTGAGGAAAATTTTGGTATTGTATTTGGCCGATAGCCGCTCCGCATGATAGAGGGGAGAGGGACGACCCACATAATTCTTCAGCAGATGTCTGAACTCCCGCTGAAATGCGGGATTATCGATAATTTCCAAATATTTCAATCTCAGTTCTTCGATATTGGCGTGCAGCATCTCGGGGATGTAAGCCCCGCCAAAGAGTCCGTAAAATCCTTTCTCGTCAGTTTTCATGATTGTATTATTCCGGTTTTTATATTATTCAGATATTAATTTTTTCCGATGGGGTAGAGACAAGGCAATGCCTTGTCTCTCATTGCCTTGTCTCTACCTGTTTATTTCGTTAATAAATTTACGCAGTAAAGGGATATCCTTGATTCCCGGTTCGGATTCGAAACCGCTGTTCAGGTCGATTGCATAGAGTGCCGGATGGGTTATGCTTCTGATTATTTCAACATCTTCCGGGCCGATTCCCCCGCTCAGAAAGAAGGGTTTGCTTCCCTGGTAGTTTTTCAGTTGCGACCAGTCGAATTTCTGACCGGTGCCACCTTTTTCGGTTTTTCCACCGGTATCGAAAAGGAAATAGTTGCAGAAGGGTTCATAGGGAGTGGTGACATTGAAATCGAAATCAGCCTCCACGTTGAAGACTTTGATCACCGGTATGTTTAGCCTTTTCAATTGGGCGCAGTAATCGGGTATCTCCTGCCCGTGCAGTTGGACCAGGTCGAGCAGGTTATTGTGGAACTTATCGAGCAACGACTCAATGGGTTCGTCGACGAAGACCCCTACTTTCAGGATATAAGCCGGGATTGCCGCGCTGATCTCCTCGTCGATCTCTTCACCAACAAAGCGTTTCGATTTCGGGTAGAAGATAAATCCGATATAATCGGGTTTCAGGGCGACCAGGTCCATGATGTTTCCCTCATCACGCATCCCGCAAACTTTTGTTTTGATTGGCGCCATGATTAATAGGTTAATTTGTGAATGAATTCGGCACAAGCCTGACCCGGGTCCTCATTTTTCATAAAATTCTCGCCCATCAGGAATCCTTTGAAGCCGCCTTCGCGGAGGTGGTTCACCGTGAGCGGATCGCTTAAGCCGCTTTCGGCAATCTTGACCGCTTCGACCGGTAGCCTTTCCAACAGGCGCAGCGACCGTTCGGTGTCGACAGAAAAATCTTTCAGGTTACGGTTGTTGATGCCGATCAGATCGACTTTATCATCGATCTTTTCCAATTCGGATTCGTCGTGCAATTCAAGTAATACTTCAATGCCAACGCTGTGGGCAACAGCCGTTAATGAACTGATCTCCTCTTTTGATAAAATCGCGGCAATCAGTAAAATTACATCGGCCTTCAGGCATGCCGCTTCGATGATCTGGTATTCGTCGATCACGAAGTCTTTTCGCAGGATCGGGGTGGAAGGATTGGCTATCCGAGCCTTGATCAGATCGTCGTCGCTGCCGCCGAAATAGAGTGGTTCGGTGAGGACCGACAATCCGGTGGCTCCTGCAGCGACATAACCCTGTGTGACGATCTGCGGGAGGACCTGATCGTTGATGATCCCTTTTGACGGGGAGCGACGTTTGAACTCGGCGATAATGCCGCTGGCATGATTGGCCAGCAAGGCTTTGCGTAATGAATTGGGTCTCCTTTCCCGGTCGGAACCGGCGATCAGTTCCGAAAGCGGTTTATTCGCTTTTAACTGATTTACCGCAATCCGGCGGTCATCAACGATTTTATCGAGTATCGTTTTCATTGCAGGCTGATTAATTTGTTAAAGACATTCAGCGCTTTCCCTTCCAGTAGTGAAGTTTGTGCCTCTTCGATGCATTGCCCGATCTCTTTGCCCTGAAAGTAAGTCGCCAGGGTCATGGCTGAATTGACGATAACTGCTGCATTTTGAGCGGGAGTGCCTCTCCCGTTCAGTACATTGACAAAGATCTCCGCCGTTCCGGGCACATCCCCTGAGCCGGCTAATTGTTCAGGGCGGAGAAGCGGCATCCCGATATTCTCAGGTGAAAGGATGCGCTCCGAGTCACGGGTCTGGATCTTGAAATCGCCGGTCAGGGAGATCTCGTCATAGCCATCAAGGCTATGGACGATACAGTAGTTCACGTCGGATTGCTGGTAGAGGTAGTTGTACATCCGGGCCAGTTCAAGGCTGAAGACGCCGACGATCTGGTTCTGCGGACGGCTGGGATTGACCATCGGGCCTAACATGTTGAAGAAGGTCTTTAACCGTAAGGCGCGACGGACCGGCGCCACGTTTTTCATGGCCGGGTTGAAGAGCGGGGCATGAAGGAAGGTGATCCCGCATTTGCCGAGCTCATTGCGCAGTTTGTCAATGTTGTTCGAGAACTTGTAGCCCAGGTGTTCCATCACGTTTGACGAGCCGCAGCCCGAGGAGGCGCCGTAGTTGCCATGCTTGGCTACGGTAGCTCCGGCCCCGGCCACGACGAAGGAGGAGAGGGTAGAGATGTTGAAGGTGTCCTTCCCGTCTCCCCCGGTCCCGCAAAGGTCGATGGTTTTGAAATCGGAAAAGTCGACAGGGACACAGGTCTTCAGCAGGGCTTTACGGAAACCGGCGAGCTCTTCAATGCTGATGGACCTCATGTTAAAGACGGTGATAAAGGCGGCGATCTCGGCATCGGAATATTTTCCCCCGGTAATCTCGGTGAGGATTTCCTCCGCCTCTTTTTCGGTCAATCGCTTATATTCGAATAGGTGGTTTAATATTTCTTTCATTTTTATAGTATCAAGTCGTGAGTATCAAGTATCAAGACAAAGTTTTAGGGATCAGTGGTTGACCCAGTTTTCGAGGATTTTTTCGCCGAGGGGGGTGAGGACCGATTCGGGATGGAACTGAACCCCCTGTATATCGTATTCTTTGTGCTGCATGGCCATGATGCGGCCCTCTTCATCGATGCTGGTCACCTCGAGACAATCGGGAAGGGTCTCTTTTTCGACGATCCAGGAGTGGTAACGACCTGCCTCGAAGGTCCGGGGCATCTTTTCGAACAGGTAACAGGGGGCGATGGTAGTGACCGGCGTGGAGATACCGTGCAGGACGGTGTTCATGTTTTGCAAGGTGCCGCCAAAGCTTTCGCCGATGGCCTGGTGACCCAGACAGACGCCCAGCATCGGTTTTCGGCCGGCGTATGCACGAATTATCTCAAGCATTCTCCCGGCCTCTTCGGGAATGCCCGGCCCGGGTGAGAAGACGATCTTGTCGAAAGCGGAAGGTTCATCCTGCCCTACCTCATCATTTCTTTTCACCTCTACAGTAACCCCTTTGAATTTTCGCAGCGCGTGGACCAGGTTGTAGGTGAAGGAGTCGTAATTATCGATAACTAATACTTTCATGGTGATTGATATTTGCTGTTGGCATTTGGCGGTTAGCTATTTAATTTCTTTGGCCATTTCGATGGCTATCTTCAGGGCAGCCAGTTTATTGCCCACCTCCTGTAACTCGCTCTCTTCGTCGGAGACGGCGACGATACCTGCCCCTGCCTGACAATAGAGGGTATTGTTTTTGCTCATGAAGGAGCGGATCATGATGGCGTGGTTGAACTGGCCGTCGAAACCGACATAGCCGATGCAGCCGCCATAGAAGCCGCGGTTCTGGTTCTCGTAGCGGTCGATCAGTTCCATGGCCTTGAATTTCGGTGCACCGGAGAGAGTCCCTGCCGGGAAAGAGTCGCCCATCACGCGGAACGGATTGCTGCCTTCGGGCAGTTTGCCACTGACTTTAGAGACAAGGTGAATGACATGGGAGTAGAACTGGACCTCGCGAAATAGCTCTACTTCAACCTTTTCGGCATTGCGGCTCAGGTCGTTGCGGGCCAGATCGACCAGCATCACATGCTCGGCATTCTCCTTGGGGTCTTTCGAGAGCTTTTCGGCTAACTGGAGGTCCTGGTCGTCGTGACCGGTGCGGCGGAAGGTGCCTGCGATCGGGTTGATCGAGACCTTGCCTTTATTGATCTGTAACTGAGCTTCGGGCGATGAACCGAATATCTTGTAATTGCCGTAGTCGAAGAAGAAAAGGTAAGGAGAGGGATTGATCGAACGGAGAGCGCGGTAGACATTGAACTCGTCGCCTGTGAAGTGTTGCGAGTACTGGCGCGAGAGGACGATCTGGAAGACGTCGCCACGGTGGCAGTGCTCTTTCCCTTTGGTGACCATCGCTTTGTATTCCTCGTCGGTGATGTTCGATTGTTCTTCTCCGGCAGTGTCGAAGGGGAAGGTGGCAAAATTGCGGCTCTTCAACAGCTCTTCGACCTGTGCCAGATTTGACGATTGCCCGTCGAAGAGGTTTTCGATAAGCTGGATCTTGTTCTGGTAGTGATTGATCGCGATGATGTAGCGGTAGAAGGCGTAATGTACTTCGGGTACCGCATAGGCTTTGGTGACCGGCTTGCGGAAACGAAGCGTCTCGAAATATTGCACCGCATCGTAGGCGGTGTAGCCAAACAATCCGTTGGCGGGTAACCCCTTGGTGTGATGGGCGGACTGAAAGCTGTCGAAGAAAGCTTCCAGTTCGTCGGCCAGTTGCCCGTGGCGGGTGATCTGAGTGGTCTCCGATTGGCCGTTCGGGTATTTTTTCCTGATTTGAAACTGTTCCACCTCAATGGAGGCGACGGGCTGGAGACAGATAAAGGAGTAGCTGTTCTCGTGGCTTCGGTAGTCGGAGCTCTCGAGCAGCAGCGCGTTGGGAAAGAGATCGCGCATCTTCAGGTAAACGCTGACCGGAGTGATCGTGTCGGCCAGGATCTCCCGGTGGCGGGTGGTAAACTGAAATTTTGTGGTCATCTGTTTTATCGTATTAGTTTTTATATTTCAAATTGCTTTTGGCCATTGGCTATTAGCTGCTGGCCCTAAAAAAAGAAGCGGCTGATCGTGATCTGATCAGCCGCTTCTCTATCCGGTTAGGGACATAACGAACTATCCTCTCACGATTGTGTTGAGTTGCGTTGCCACCACCAATATTTTGCCTGAGTAAAGTTCATCATCTTTTTGTTTTAAGTCAATTTATTTAAACGAAAAGCGGCTTGCCGTGTTTGGCAAGCCGCTTTTGATATTTAAAAAATACAATATGGCCCTACCTCACACGAAGGAAAGTGTTTTTGCCCCACCAAAGCCATATTGATTTAAAAGTTGTCATCTTCTTTCTGTTTAACAGTTGCAAATTAAAGCTAAAAAAAATGAATGTGCAAATATTTTGGTCACGAATTTTTTCGAATCCTGTTGAATCGGGGAAGGACCCATCCGGCTTGGGACTGTCTAAAGGATTATTCGGCGAAAAGCCAAATAATGGGTGGATCTTTCGTCCCGGTAGTCGAAGATAATTATTTTTTATTTATTAGCTGGGTGTCCAAACAATGGGGATAAGCAGTGAAGGGGCGAGGACCTTCTTTACATTATTTTTACAGAGACGGGAAAAAATCTATACAAAATCTCTACAAATGACCGATCGGACATCTTCCCGTTTTGTTAATAATAGTTAATGATTAGTTTTGCTTCAAATCCGGGATTTTATAAGAAATTACGGATGGTGAAAGGATAAAACTCATGGCTTCCGGTACAGTTAATTCAAGGAAGGATCGGGTTATGGACGACTGAAAGTTATGGTTTAATTCTGGAAATTTTTTACGATAGGTTCGATTAACTGAATTTTTTTACATATCAAGTAGCATTTAAAGGCGTGGGAAAAATGTTGTGCAAAAGGTAATTGGGTATTCCTTTTTAACATTAGCCAAAAGTGTTTCTCCGATTGAAGTCTCCCTGTTTTACAGGGTAGGGGGAAGTAAGGAGAAATCTTTCCGGTTTATGCGGGATCCGACAGGAGTAAAATGATCGGTATTCTGTTTTGATTTAAGGTGTTAGGTAAATAAGGTTTTGCATAATAAAGCAATAAGGAAGAGGAGAAATTTTGGGGAAAGGATTTTACATATTTTGTCTGAGTAGAATAGATCTTCCGGCAGATGTGCAGGGAGATTCTGTTAGCTCACCGACGGGGCAACAGGTCCGGACATGGATGACTTTTGGCCTTTTTTTCGCTTTCCTTTTCCTCTTCGGCCTCTCCGGGATGGCACAAAATCAATCACAAACCTTTACCTCAGGCGGCACCTTTACATTTACTGTACCTGCCGGAGTAACCAGCCTAAAAGTTGAATGCTGGGGCGCTGGCGCCGGGGGAGATAATGACAAGAACAGAGGTGGTGGTGGTGGCGCTTATGCCGGAAATTTCAATCTTTCAGTTATTCCGGGGACAACCTATACGGTAACAGTTGGGGAGGGTGCTTCATCTGGATCCGGAGACAATGGCGAGAGTTCCAGTTTTGGGAATTTGGTCATTGCAGCCGGAGGAGGCAAAGGAGAGGATAACTGGATGGGTGGTCAGGCTTCTGATTGTGTCGGAGCACCCGGTTTAGTCTGGTCTGGAGGTAATGGCGGAACAAGTACAGGGGCTGGCGGCGCCGGAGGCGGTGGTTCAGCCGGAGCCGGAGGAAATGGAGGTAATGGCGGAAACACTGGTAATAATAACGGTGCAGTAGGTGGATCAGCCGGTCCTGCCGGATTGGGTACTGGCGGTGCAAAAGGAGGAGATGGGGGAAATAAAAATGACAACGGTGATGATGGATCTAATCCTGGTGGAGGTGGTGGTGAAAGAGGTAAAAACGGAAATTCAAGTGGCGGTGGCGGTAATGGAAAAGTAACGGTTTCATGGATAGGAAATTGCGTGTCAAGTGGCAATACAGACTATGAAACTAGTATAACCTTATGCAATTTCAATACAATCAACAACCCGAGTTCAAAATCGCTTGGAGGATATAGTGATTATACCTCAATAAATACAAATGCAGTTAAAGGTAGTAATTATAATTTAAGTGTAAGAGTAAATACAGATGGCAATTATTGGGTTTATGCTATTGCCTGGATAGATTGGAATCAGGATTATGATTTTGATGATGCGGGTGAGTTGTATCAACTGGGTAATGTCAGAAACTCAAGTAATGGGCTTACCAATTTATGCCCTTTAATTATTTCAGTTCCAGTAAATGCTGTCGTAGGTAAAACCCGGATGAGGATTGCGGCAAAATATAATAGTTATCCATCTTCCTGTGATACCAATTTTGATGGGGAGGTTGAAGATTATACAATCAATGTAATCGATCCGTTACCTACCATTACCTCCTTTACCCCGACTAACGCTTGCGAAGGGTCCTCAACTTCAGTAGTTATCACCGGAACGAATTTTACCGGGGCGACAGCGGTCAGGTTTAACGGGATATCGGCCACCTATACGGTTAACAGTGCGACCCAAATAACAGCCACCCTGCCGGTAGGTGCTACTACCGGGACCATCAGCGTGACCACTCCGGTAGGGACGGCCACCAGCTCGTCAGTCTTTACCGTCAATGCCAGTCCTGCCGTTACGGCTACCACCACCGCCACCTGTCTTGGAGGCTCGACCGGCACGATTACCGCTACGGGCAGCGGGGGCTCCGGATCGTTGCAATACTCCAAAAACGGTGGAGCCTACCAGTCCTCAGGGACTTTTACCGGCCTTGCTGCCGGCAGTTATACCATCACGGTTAAGGATGCCAATGGCTGTACCGGCAGTGTTACGGTCAATGTTTCAAACCCGCCGACATCGTCCGATAACCAGAATTTGGCCGGGACGAATAGCTGGATTGGGCACGTTTACAAACGGTTGGACTCGTCGCCTTCGCCCCCATCTGATCTAAATGCATTTACCAATTATTACGGACATACTACCGAAGCTGAGGTTTTTAACCGTGATTTCGGAACCTCCTGTATTTCGGTAGTTTCAGGAGCATCGACTAATTATATCAATCCAGAATATTTTGCGGTTCGATACCGGATGACTTCTTCGAAGGCTGGGATCTATCTGGCAGATATTGGCAGCGACGATGGCGCCCGCCTTACGGTTGACGGCACAAAAGTTTATGACAATTGGGTGGAACGGGGTTACACTACCGACAATAAATTATTGTTTAATCTGACCGGAAGCAGTAATCTTTTGCTTGAGTATTATGAAAGTGGCGGTGGAAACCAGATCTCTTTTCAGAATTTCACTAAAGTAAACAACACCATCGCCACTTCCGATTTGTCGTTCTGCGAAGACGGGACAGCGACAACGGTCACTGGTAATAATGCTTATACTGATGCTCCGATATCAGCTACCCCAGGTTTTAGCGTTAGCTATCAATGGCAGAGCAGCCCCGATGGCGCAGGTGGATGGAGCGATGTTGATGGGGCTTCCCAAAAGGATTTTTCCCCGCCAACTACGGTTTCAGGAGTTGTTTACTACCGCAGGATTTTAACCGTTACGAAAACAAATACCGGAAACATTGCTGTTACGGCGACCGATACTAATTCAGGGGTTGTAAAGGTTACGGTGAATGCCAATGCAGGGACCCCGACCGCCATCACGATTGCCTCAGGCGAAGAGCCTTCCTGTCAACTGACCAGCGGGATGCTGACTACCTCTTATGCCACCACCGCGACCAACAGCACCAGTCTTAACTGGTCGGTGAGCGAAACTACTGCCGGGACGATAGATCCGGCAACGGGGGTGATGAGCTGGGCCCTGGGTTTTACCGGGCAGGTGGAGATCCGGGTGACGGCCAACGGCTGCAGTGGCCCTTCGGCTATGACTACCCGCACGGTAACCGTCCTCCCCATCCCCGTGACCGGCGATATTTACCATTTAACCAACAATCCATAAAATAGAAGAGATGAGAATTTATATATCAGTTATTTACAAATTATTACAACTTAAATTTTAATTTTTATGAAAACAAAAGGATTTTTGAAAGCCGCTTTCGTTACGGCAATGTTCCTGGGGTTGGGATGGAGTGCTGAGGCACAAATTACTGTTACAAATGCCCAGTTAGCTACCAGGCCAACTTATGTTCATACTCCTTTCAATGCAGCGAATTACGAGCTTTCTCCAGAAACTGAAACAGCAACTGTTGGGGCAAAAATGCCTTATCAAGTTGACAGAGATCAGAATGTTAATGGTACCTTTTTTGATGCATCTACATTCTTATGGAACTGGACAGGAATTACTGGATTAGAGGATTATTCTTCCTCAACTGCAATTACATCTGGAGTAGCATCTTCTTATAATTTTGTTGTTGCAACAATGCCAGCAAATGCTGGAACGGCAACTTTGAAAACTCAAGAGAAAAGTAATCCTAAAGTTGGAACTGGATGTACAGATCCAACTGGTAAAACAGTTACAATTACTGTTGTTGATAAGCCAACACTTGTATTGACGGCAGGTTCTACTGGTGGATGTGATGTAGTAGATAATAATCTTGATCTTGTTTTAACGGGAACTGCCCCATTTTATGTTGATTATGAGATTTCTGCTGTAGGTATTGACGGCTCAACCGTTGTGGGAACTACTAAAACTTACTTAGCTACACTTTCTGCGTCTACAGATAAATTATTAATTGATGATACTCAGTTAGCTGATGTTTCTGGACAATCAACAGTTGCTGCGACAACAGCAGGTAAATATACAGTAAAAGTTACAAAAGTATGGGATAAATACTCTTACAAAGCAATTAATAGAGATTTATTGGCGGTTAATCCAACGGTAAATACGTACGATATTTATGTATATCCGAAACCTACTACAAAAGCAATTCAATATATTAAGCAGCAGTAATGTCCTTATTTAGAGGTATTTATTTATTTGTTATAGTATTTTGACCCCTATCCGCAACATATTGCTTAGTTGGGCCGGACTGTTTTTGTTTTCACTATCCGTGGTCGCGCAGCAGCAGGGGATTCCCCTGCTGAACGAGACCCGGGTAGGGAAGACAGAAAAATATTCGGTGTGCCCTTCCCTGCCCCGTTCGATCTTCCAGTGGAAGGTGGAACAGGGAGGGGTGGTGGTGCGCCAATCCCGGACCCAGCCTTGCGATACGTTGGTGGTAGGATGGGGGTTCGACCCCGGCGATTATCTCGTGGAGGTGAGCGAGATCTCCGAGATGGGGTGTGTCGGTCAGCCCTTTATCGGGAAGGTGACCGTGAAAGATGCCCTGCCCCCGGTAGCGGCGCCCGATATTAATTACCTTTTTCCATCGGCCACTGTGTCGGGCAGCGTGGCCACCAACGATTATTCGTTGTCCCTGACGCCCGATCCGCTGGTGTTTACACTATTGTCGCCGGCGCCTGAGGGATTTGTTTTCCAACCCGACGGCAGTTATACCTATCAACCTTCTGCTTTCCCGGCTTCGCCCGTTGCCGTGAAATACAGGGCCAGCTACCAAAGCCGGCCGACGAACAGCACTGCCTCGACCTTGTGGATCTACCCGGTTACCGGGCAGCCCGACCAGTTACCGTTTGCCACGGCCGATTGGGGTATGGCCTTCGAAGGGGGACGGGTGACCGGAAACCTGCTGGCCAATGATTTCGAGACCGGCAAAAAAGAGATTATCCTAAACCAAACGCCTTTGGCCGGTGTGGCCCATGGCGACCTGACCCTCTATCCTGACGGAGGATACCGTTATATCCCCCAACCCGGATTTACCGGAACCGATTCCTTTACCTATGAGATATACGATGCCACGGCTCCCACACGAAAGAACAGTGTGAAGGTGGAACTGGAGGTGCGTAAAAAAGAGAGTGATCTGATTAACCTTCCCACGATCGTGGCCGATGATGCCTGGTTTACCGACGGCGAGGCGATTTCTGCAACCCTGGTAGCCAACGATTACAATACCGATCAGGACCAACTGAGTTATACTGCCGTAAGCGGCACAGGGCCTGTGCATGGCGAGCTCGTTTTCAACAGCGACGGCTCGTTCAGCTACACGCCCCATGCCGGTTATGTGGGTACCGACAGGTTTGTCTATTCGGTTTGCGACAGCGGCGAACCGCAATATTGTCTGAAGGGAACCGCCTATTTTGTGGTGACCGAACCACTGGTGAAGCTCACGGCTAATGCCGGTCCCGATCAGACCATCAGTTACTGCAGGACTATCCAGCTCGATGGCAGCGGATCGACGGGCAAGGGGTTGAGCTATCAGTGGACGGCTATTGATTTCGGTATGGAACTGACCAATGCCACTTCGGCCAAGCCGGAAGTGAAGCTGTCGACCGACTATTTCAGCGGCGGGAAGACGTTGCCGGCCACCTTTATGGTTCAGCTCGAGGTGACCGATCAGGCTGGCAAGAAAGAGAAAGATGTGGTGGCGATCACGGTGAATGTTGCGCCTGAAGCGATAATACAACAGATTGGTTATGCCGATAAGAACGGCAAGCTCGTGCTCGATGGCTCTTCGTCGAAGGGCAATGGCCTAACCTATCAGTGGAGCAGCTTTACAGGTCAGATCATCGGTCAGGCCGACGGTCCGCAGGTGACGATTGGCAAGGCGGGCAGTTACCAGCTCACGGTGACCGATCAGTACGGTTGCAGCGATTCGGAAACGCTGGTTCCCGAACTGACCGAGCATATCCTGTCAGCTTACGACGATTATGCCCGCCGGAGCTGGGCCGACACTGCGCGGATCGAGATCCTCTATAACGACTATGACTCCAGGGGAGATATTGACCGGGGATCGGTACGGATCACGGTACAGCCGGGCCGGGGCAGCGCCCGGGTGAACAGCGACGGGACGGTCAGCTATTTACCGAAAGAACGGAAGGCCGGCCGCGACCAGTTCGTGTATGAAGTATGCGACAGCGCCGATCTGTGCGACGAGGCGATGGTCATCATCGACCTTTATGATCAGGATATTAAGATCAACGAGGGCTTCTCGCCCAACGGCGACGGGGTGAACGATACCTTCGAACTGGGCGGGCTGGAAGCATTCCCCGGATCGACGCTGGTGGTCTACGACCGTGCCGGAGTAGAAGTCTACAAAAGTGACGATTACCGGAATACCTGGGACGGGCGGGCAAAAAGCAAATATTACGCCGATGGGAAGCTGGTTCCTCAGGGTGTCTACTATTATATCCTTAAGCTGGGCGGCGATGCCAAACGGACCATCAAGGGATATATCTTTGTGGCTTATTGATGCAACGTGGGAAATGCGCAGTTTAATTCGGTCTGTTTAACGGCTTTAGTGTATTATTATATTAATTTTTTGACTACATTTGTATTAACGAGATTAATGATCCATAAATTGAACCGGTCGATCAAAATATTGAAATTGGGTGTTGCGGGAGCGGCCATCGTGCTGATTTCACTGTTACCTCTGCGCAGCTTTGGCCAGCAGGATCCGGTCTATACACAATATCTTTCCAATCTTTTAACTATTCAGCCTGCTTACGCGGGACTGTCCGGGTACCTTAATCTTACGGCTTTATCGCGCGCCCAATGGGTAGGTTTTGAGGGGGCGCCAAACACCAATACCCTGAGCGGCCATTTCCCGTTAAAAACATACAATGTGGGATTGGGCGCTTCGTTCATTAATGATAAATGGGGCCCCATCAGGCAGAACAGCCTTTATATCGATTATGCCTATCGCGTCAGGACGCGTCCAAGGGAGTTTATCTCGTTTGGGATTAAAATGGGCTTTAACATCTATCAGGCCCGACTGACCGACCTCGATCTGAACCATCCGATCGATCCCACCTTTGCCACCGATATCAACTTCAGGTTTATGCCCAATTTCGGTGTCGGTATCCTCTGGCATGGCGACCGCTTCTTTTTAGGCGCTTCGACCCCTAAGTTCCTCCGCAACCGGGTAACCGATGAAACGACCGGCAATATCTACCGCGAGGTGACCCACATCTATGCCATGGGAGCATATGTGTTTTTTATCTCCGATGAAGTCAAATTCAAACCTACCATACTCTACCGTTGGTCAGAACGCACGCCGTCGTATGCCGATTTCGCGGCCAATTTTTTGCTCTACGACCGACTCTGGGTGGGGGCAACCTACCGATACCAGAATTCCTACGGGTTGACCTTCCAGTACAGGGTCAACACGCAGTTGTCCTTTGGCTATGCTTATGACCTGACCACCTTCCACGATGCGATGGTCAATTCGGGAACCCACGAATTTATGATCAGCTACGACTTTACCACCACCCGCCGGAGCAGGGTATCCACGCCACGCTATTTCTAAATACACGAGTTAACGCGAATTCTGATAGCTCCAGGGACGAATTCGCGCGAACTAAACATTTGCTTTGGACAGATTATGTTCCTAATCCGTTTTAGTTGGAATGCCCGTTTAATCCTCGGTAAAGCGGCATCCGATACTTTTCCCGATTTTCATATTTTTAACTATTATTTAAGGTAACTTCGTTCTATTCTCCCTAATTTTGTATGATCAATTAAGCTCAGGGAGCAGGTTTTCGGTCTGTCGGTTTAACAATTGAACGGGCAGATTTTTCTTAGTTAAACAGAGTGGTTGCCCTCCTGATGATCTTGAATGTACCTTACCATGGATTATCTTTTCAAATACCTGAACATAGTCCTGATTGCCAGCGTGAAATTTTTCTGGGCTACCCCCTACGCGATTTTATTCAAGCTGAATGAAATAGAGACCTTCGTGATGATCGAGATCGGTGGCATTCTGGGTTTCATCTTCTTCTACTATTTTTTTGCCCTTATCCTGAAAGAGATCAAATTGTTTTGGCCCAATGTTTATATGGTTACCCCGGCTATCTTCAGGATAAGGTTCGAATTGTGGCTGAAGGAAAGGCGGGAGAAGAGGCTTAATGCCTCTAAATTCACCCGGACCAACAAGATGGTGGTCCGAATCCGCGACCGATGGGGTATAGTGGGAATAGTGATACTTACCCCTATCCTGCTTTCCATCCCGCTTGGAGCGCTGATCGGCAGTAAATATTTCCGCCACGTGCATGGGTTCATTCCCTGGATGATGGTCTCGATATTTCTCTGGGGGATCGCCTCGGTGATGTTCTTTAGCTTGTTTACCAAGGTATAAACCTCCTTATCCCCATTTCACATCCATCAGCAAACGGACCAACCATCTGATAATTATCTGTCGCGAACAGCCGGGTGGATTGATTAGCCCGCTAATCGATCAATACGGGTTTCTTAAACCGGTGTGTGGTTTTTTAATCCTTTTTTTATTCCAAAAGATGACACTCGTATCTGAATACTACCGGGTCAAACAGAGCCCGTCACCATATCTTCTGTGGTTATTCTGCGGTTATTATGCGGATCTTCTGCGGTTATTGTGCGGTTAATTATCGCAGATAAACCGCAGAAAATACATTGAATAAACCCGGAAAATACGGCGATGGTTACCGGTAATGTGATAATTTTTTGTTGGGTACAAATGTTACGGTGCGCTGCACCTACAAATATTGCGGTGCGCTGCACCTACAAATGTTACGGTGCGCTGCACCTACAATTATTGCGGTGCGCTGCACCTACAATTATTCATAGTTTAAAGCCTATCGGAACACCACGATTGGTTTGGTTGTCACGGGCTAATTCTCGCAACAGCTTCCTGGCGCGTGAGACTAATCCGGGGGTACCGCCTTCATCCAATATTGATTCGATTACCGAGGCCAGTTCTCCCTTAAGGTCGGGTTCACGTAACGCGATATTGTAAAGGATCTGCATCGCGTTGGCCCTGACAGCTATTGCCTCCGATGGGGAAAGCAATCGGAAAGCGGTGTCGACCAACTGGCCCAGACACTCTTCAGGAATGTCGTAACGGCTGAGGATACGGGTAAAGTGACGTTTTATCGATCCGCTCTTTTCGGTTGAAAGACGGTCGATGATTTCGGGGAGGTAGGGGATCAGGCGTCCGGGTGATGCTTCGGCTGTAGTGTCGATGATCCAGCACGAGCGCCAGGCGATCTTATGATCTTTGCTGTAGGTGAGCTGGTAAAGCTGGCTGAACAGTTCTTCGTCGGCCAGGGCTGAATGTTTCCAGATCTCCAGTTCGCCGCCGCCTATCTGTTTGATTTTGCGGCCCAGTTCAGCGGGGTCAATCCTGTTCTTCGTGCCGCTGCCGGAGGATATCATAGAAGTCGTGTTGTGATTTGATCAAGGGTCTCTCCTTATGGTCCGGGATTATGTTGTTCAGCTCGTTGTCGAGAATGCGGACCGAAGTATTGTCATTCCATTGAAGGTCGAAAAAGAGCATCAGCTCCTCCCTGATCCTGGGGTCGTTAATCGGTACGGCCACCTCGACGCGGCGATCGAGGTTACGCGACATAAAATCGGCCGAGGAGATATACATCTTCTCATCGCCGTCGTTATAAAAGTAGAAGATGCGCGAATGTTCGAGGTACCGGTCAATCATGCCAATACAGGGGATCGAATATTGCTGTTCCTGGTCATCAGGAACCAATGAGAACATTCCCCTGACGTTCAGGCGCACATCCACCCCTGCTTTGGAGGCATTATAAAGGTGGGCGATAATCTCGGGATCGACCAGGTTGTTGCATTTCAGGTATATCTTGGCCGTTATTCCATTTCTGGCATTCAGTGTCTCCTGGCGGATCATACGCACGATGCGGCTGCGCATGGTAAAGGGGGAGACCAGCAAGTGGTTGAAGCGCCCGATACGATAGTTCCGGTCGAAGAAGTCGAACACCCGGGCCACTTCGCGGGTTATATTCGGGTCGGCAGTGCATAACAACTGGTCGGAGAATACTTTGGCGGTGATCTCGTTAAAATTGCCGGTACCGATGCAGGCGAACTGGACCGATTCCTTCTCCTCTTTGCGGGTGATCAGACATAGTTTGGAATGTACCTTTAATCCCGGAACACCAAGAATGACCTTAGCCCCTTCTTTGGTCAGCATACTTCCCCAATCGATATTTTCCTGTTCGTTGAAGCGGGCCCTCAGTTCCAGCACCACCGTCACTTTTTTCCCGTTGCGGGCGGCATTGATCAGGGCATGGATCACGGTCGAGTTGCGGGCCATACGGTAGGCGGTCATCTTGATCTCGGTCACCTTGGGGTCGATGGATGCTTCGCGCAGGAGGTCGATAAAATGATAGAACGACTGGTAGGGGAAATGGAAAAGGATATCGCCGCTGCTGATGGAGCTGATATAGGAGTGCCCCGGCTTGATCCGTTGGTGCGATACGGGAGTGAAGGGCTGGTAATAGAGGTGTTCTTTCCCAACCGAAGGGAATCCCATGAAATCTTTGAAGTTATGGATGCGGCTTCCGCCGATCACGACATCGTCGCGGTCGAAGTTGAGCTTTTTCAGCAAGGTAGAAAGTAATTTTTCCGGGATCTCCTTGTCGTGAACGAAGCGGACAAGATTACTGTTTCCTCTCTTTTCGAGGCTCTTGGCCACGATCTTCACGTAGCTTTCGGCCACGTCATCGTCGAGGTCCAGTTCCGCGTCGCGGGTCAGTTTAACGATCCAGGAGCTGATCTTCCGGTAGCTGAACATGTAAAAGATATCGTTCAGTTCGTAACGGATCACATCTTCCAGCAGGATGATATAGGTCTTGCCATCGTTGGAAGGGATGTTGACAAAGCGGGGGAGTATGTCGGTGGGGACTTCGATCAGGGCATACTCCTCTTTGCTGAACCTGGAAAGGATGACGGCCAGGTAGATCGCGTCGTCGCGCAGCAACGGCAGCGGGAGGCTCTTCTTCAGGATGATGGGCATAATGCGCGGCCTCACCTCTTTTTTGAAGTAAGCAGTGACATACTCACCCTGTTCGGGGGTCAACTGTTTCTCGTTGATGATAAATATCCCTTCATCGGCCAGTTCGTGCAGGATCTGGTTGTAGATCTCTTCGAAGCGGAAACTCTGGTTGACGACGATCTCCTCAATCTTTTCGAGGATATCGTGCGGCTTTTCCCCTTCCGAGAGGGTCAGGTTACCGATGCTGGCCAGGCGCCTGAGGATGGCCACGCGGACCCTGAAGAACTCATCGAGGTTGTTGGAATAGATTCCCAAAAACTTCAGCCGTTCGATCAGGGGTACTTCGTGGCGCGAGGCTTCCTGAAGCAGCCGTTCGTTGAACGACAGCCAACTGACCTCTTTATTTCGTAACCTCGGGTTCATGGCAACTGTACGGATATTATTTTTTCGAAATATAGGAAATTTTATGGTTATTTTTAATCACAGAGACAAGGCATTGCCCGGAAGAGACAAGGCGCTGCCTTGTCTCTACAAGGAATATCTTAACTGGTCGAGCATGATCGGCACATCATCGGGATCGACCCCCTGACGCAGCAGGTGTTGCAGGTCCTCGTTGAAGGCGACCATAAACTCCTCCTCCGAATTGTCGGTATTTTTGATGCTTAGCTTGTAATAATCAAGCGCTTCTTTACGATGGCCCTGACACCACAGAACATGGCCCATATTCATCAGGTCATATTTATTGGGGGTATCATCGATCAGTTTTTGATAATAACTCGCCGCCTGATCGGTTTTCCCCACCAGTAAGGAGCACCACCCGATGGGGCGCCAGATCTTTTTATTGCCGGGCGAGAGGTATTCCACTTTGAAGTACGATCGTAAAGCATCGGCATATTGGCCCAGTTCCATCTGGCACTGCCCGATAGAGACATGAGTGCTGAGATTGTCGGGTTCGAGGAGGACGGCCTGCTGGTAATATTCGAGTGCCTTATCGGGTTGCTTAAGATTACGGTAGCAAAGGGCGATCTTTTTAAGGTTCCACAGTTTATTCTGTTCGAAAAGATCGGCTTTGAGGTAATAGTTCAGCGCCTCGTGGTAGTTGCCCTGTTTCTGGTAACAGAAAGCCAGTTTTTGCAGGAGCTCCGCCTCTTTGTTTTCGGCCATCAGCAATAGAAAGATCTCGGCTGCCTCGGTGAAATAGTTTTTGGCGAAATAGAATTCGGCGATGTTACGCAGTAGTTTCGGTTCTTCCAGCAAGAGTTTCCGGAAGGCTACCTTGTTATGAAAATCAAATTTCCAGTTAAAGATATCCTCGAAATCGTTGTGTTGGGGATGGAGCTTATAGAAGCGGTAGAGATCACGGATATACTGGCCGGAGACCACTTCAGCCTTTTTGCTGTGTGAAAGAAAATTATCTTCTTTTTCCTCTTCGCCCATCTGGTCAAACTCTGAAGCCATGGATTCGGAAAGCATTTTCTTGTATTCCTCAGGCACGGTTTGGATGCTGAAGCAAAAGGAATACTTGTCGGAATTGCAGAGCATGGAGGAGGAGAGGATCAGCTTAAACAGTTTGTTATTACTGTCGTCGGCCGAAGAACGACGGATTATTTCGGGATGCTTGGGGTCGAACGGGTAGAACCAGTTGGACAGTTCGCTGAAGAAAGGAAAGTTTTTCAGCATTGAGAAAGAGCTCATAAATACATCGGCTCCTTCCAACTGCATCTCGGTCAGTTCCTCCATCTTGTTCATCAGTCCGGGCGAATCTTTGAAGATCTCCTGCCACTCGGGGTTCTTGTCTTCCGTGAGGCCTTCGCCCAACAAGCCTTCCAGGCTCAGCTTGTTGCGAAGGTTAGGGCTCAGCTTGAACATCTCGGGCAGGATCTCGTCCTGCAGCTTGCGCTGGATCTTCTCAGTCTCTTTACTGCGGATGAAGTGAAGGATTATCTTTTCCAAATGGAGTTTAAAGGCGGACGACTCGGTTTCGATCAGCAAACGGCTGGTGATGGCCGGGAAGAAGGGCATCCGTTCGTTGTAATGGTATAGGCCGATCATCAATCCTACGAGGGCGCGCTGGCTGACCTCTTCTTCCGGTTGCCCGTAGCATTCGAACAACAGCATAAAACGGTTTTCATCGAAGGAACGCATCAGTCCGAGGGTAAGGGCGGTGATCAGTAACGATTTCTCATGGTAAGGAAAGGCTTCGCTTTGTTGGTAAGCGCGGAAAAAATTGATCTCGGCTTCTGATAGTTTGTCTTTGAACCAGATGTGATAGAAGGCATTGATGGTTTTCTGAAGATGGACTTCGGCTTCCATGTTGTCTTTAGGGCTGTTGACCGGTTCATCGATCAGGGCACGTAACTGCAGTTGAAGGTGATAATCTTCCAGGATGGAAAGGTCCTTGGTAAGGTCTTCGATATAGAGACGGGCAAATCCCCGTTTCTTCTGGTATTCGAGCGACTGTGAGTATTTCATCCGGAGGCTTTCGGCACAGCCGTCAGCCAATTCGAAAGCAGAGACCAGCAGGTGTTTGTAGATCTTTTGCCGTTCAGGATCGTTGATTCCTTCAACGGTATATTTCAACATAAAGCGATAGTTCTGTTCGAGGTTGAGGTATTCATCACGGAACTCACCCAACCCGTTTGCAGAGATCAGTTGCTCCAGGGAATCGAAGGCGGGCTTCAATTTTCTGGTCGACAACAGACTGCATATCAGCCGGTGACTTTCTTTAATATCCTTATCGTTAACTGCAATCATGTTATGCCCAAATTTATTCAAACTTACGGGAAAAATTGGTGAACTGCAATTAACGGGTCAGGAAATCGTACGGACAGGTAAGAGAACGGTTGGTGGGGGGAGGAACCGGGTGCCGGGTAGAGAAATGAAAGAGATGTTCCGTCCTTAACGGGACGGTGGTTAACCTTGGTAATTGGTTTTCTACCCATATAGGGTGCCTACGGCACCGGAGGGAATTTATCATGAAGTTTTGATGCCGTCAGGCATCGCATATGGGGAGGCTTTTGAACATTTGCCACACAAAGACTTAGTGACCTCTGTGTCTTCTCCATGTCCTTTGTGGTTAAAGGCTATATTCTTCGTTTTATCCCCATCACCATGACCTAAAAAACCAACCTTGTCGCTTCGTCACTAAGTCGCCCCGTCGCTTTGTCGTTTTTAATCGTGCCGTCAGGTACGCAACAACAATTTTGATATTCCTCGCCCATCCATTCTTCCCATGATACAATCCGGGAAAAACCAGATGAATTTATTTTCCACATTCTCAAAGAATAATCGTATTTTTATAGGAATGAACCGGATTGTTACGCTCCTTCATATTTTTATTAACCAGCTTCTTTGACGGGATGGGGATTTTACCGGATAACCGGGAATCAGATTTCCTGAAAAGGATAACAGTGGCCCTCTTCAGAGTCGACCAATATTAAGTCCTGATCCCTAATTCAAGGAACCGTTTAAAGAGATCATCTGATGAAGAAGAAAAACTACCTGATCATCCTCGCGGTGATTGTGATTCTTATGCTGGTCGTCGGGAAGAAGGCCGGCTGGTTTGGAAAGGATGTAGCGCTTAAAGTGGCCACGGAAAAAGTGGAACTAAAAGACATCACGGAGATTATCACGGGTAACGGGAAAATAGAGCCCCAGACCGAGGTGAAGATCAGCCCCGAGGTGCCGGGTGAGATCACCGAGCTTTTCGTGAAAGAAGGGGACCAGGTGAAGAAAGGCGATCTGTTGGTGATCATCAAACCGGATATCTATCTCTCAAATCTTAATCGTACGGAAGCGGCGCTGAATACCCAAAAAGCCCGTCTGGCCCAGGCTGAAGCTCAGCTGATCGAAAAAGAATTGAATTACAACCGATCCAAACAACTGTACGAAAGGAGTACCATCGCGAAATCTGAATTTGAGACGGTGGAGGCAGCTTGGAAAGTAGCCCAGTCGGAAGTACAGGCGGCCCGTTTTGCCATTAAGAGTTCAGAGTCGGGGGTCAGTGAAGCGAAAGAGAACCTGACCAAGACCAAGATCTATTCGCCGATCGACGGCACCGTCTCGAAGCTCAATGTTGAGCAAGGCGAAAAGGTGGTTGGGACCAACCAGTTTGCCGGAACGGAGCTGATGACCGTAGCCGATCTGACCATGATGGAGGTGAAGGTTGAGGTGAATGAGAACGATATTGTCAAAGTACAGAAGAGCGATACCGCCCTGGTCGAGATAGATGCTTATCAGAAAAAGAAATTCAAAGGGATTGTCACCGAGATCGCCAGCTCGGCCAATGTCACCGGTACATCCATCGATCAGGTCACCAATTTCAACGTTAAGGTTCTGCTGTTGCCTGATTCATACAAAGAGCTGATGAATAGTGACAGCACCCGTTATCCCTTTCTTCCGGGAATGTCGGCTACGGTGGATATTCAAACGGATTCGCGCAATCGTGTGATCTCTGTTCCAATCCAATCGGTCACTACCCGGGCCGATGATGGCACTGTCCGCAAATCGAACAGCGAGCTGGAAGCTGAACCATCGGAAGGGGAGAAGAGTGAAGAGGTGGTCGTACCGGAGGAACCGGAGCAGTTCGAGGTGGTTTTTCTGGTTAAAGAGGGTTTAGCCCGAAAGGTCAAGGTGAAGACGGGGATTCAGGATAACACGCATATAGAGATCATCGAGGGGCTCACCCCCGGCGAAGAGATTATTACCGCACCCTACGGGTTGATCAGCAAGACGCTGAAAGACTCGAGCCGGGTGGAAGTGGTGAAGATCGAGGAGTTGTATTCACAGAAGAAATAGGATAGGGAATTTTTCTGCCCATGTTGAGTGCCTGCGGCACCGGAAGAAATTCCGTTTCAAATTTCTAAGATATTATAGAAGCGGATCATCCAATTTGATCGCGGGGACATGGATGCCGTTAGGCATCAAATACGGGTAGAAATGGAGAATCAATATCCTAATGGCGTGCCGTCAGGTACGCGACAACTATTATGATGAAAGATATTATGCAATGTTCCGTCCTTAACAGGACGGTGGTCGACTTTTGGAATTGGTTCTTCTACCCATATTAGGTGCCTACGGCACCGGAAATCTGGAAAAATACAGATCACAGCGATCGGTCAATTTCAACAAGAAAATAGAAACAACATTTCCAACGTTTCAAACATTGGAAATGTTGAGGTCCCATAAAAGAAAAGACTATTTTATCACGCCCAGCTCTTTGCCGATCCTGATAAAGGCGGCCATGGCTTTGTCGAGGTGTTCACGCCGGTGGGCGGCTGAGAGCTGTACCCTGATGCGGGCCTGGCCCTGCGGTACAACGGGATAATAGAAGCCGGTCACGTAGATTCCCTCGTCGAGCAGACGGGTGGCAAACTCCTGCGAGAGTCTGGCGTCGTAGAGCATCACGGCACAGATGGCCGATTTGCTGGGTTTGATATCGAAGCCAGCGGTTTTCATGCCGGCCATGAAGTAGTCGGTATTGCTGTGAAGCCGGTCCTGCAGCTCATGGGTCTGGGCCATCCTGTCGAACATGCGGATCCCGGCGTTGACGACAGCCGGGGGGAGCGAGTTGGAGAAGAGATAGGGGCGCGAACGCTGGCGCAACAGTTCGATGATCTCTTTGCGCCCGGTCGTAAAGCCGCCGATGGCCCCGCCAAAGGCTTTGCCCAGGGTCCCGGTGATGATATCGACCTCGCCACGGATATTGAATTTCTCGGTGACACCTCGACCGGTATCGCCCACCACCCCTGCCGAGTGGCATTCATCGACCATGATCAGCGCGTCGTATTTCTTAGCCAGCCGGTTGATCTCATCCATCGGGGCCACGTTGCCGTCCATCGAGAAGACCCCGTCGGTGACGATGACCCGGAAGCGAGCCTTTTGGGCTTTGATCAACTGGACTTCCAGATCGGCCATGTCGGCATTGTTGTAACGGTAGCGCTGGGCTTTGCAGAGGCGTACCCCATCGATAATGGAGGCGTGGTTGAGGGCATCGGAGATGATGGCATCCTCCTCGGTCAGCAACGGTTCGAAGACCCCGCCGTTGGCGTCGAAACAGGCGGCGTAGAGGATAGTGTCTTCTGTTCCGAAGAATTCGGCAATCTTGAGTTCGAGTGTTTTATGAAGGTCGGTGGTGCCGCAGATAAAACGGACCGACGACATGCCGTAGCCATGGGTATCGAGCGCTTCCTTGGCGGCTTCGATCAGTTCGGGATCGTTGGCCAAACCGAGGTAATTATTGGCGCAGAAATTCAGGACCTCTTTGCCTGAATCGAGCCGGATCACGGCATCCTGCGATGAGACAATGATCCGTTCGTTTTTGTACAAACCGGCTTCGCGGATATTATTCAACTCCTGTTGAAGGTGTTCTTTTATTTTCCCGTACATAACAAAGGTATTTATTGTATTTGTAATGGAGTAAATTTCATTTTGATAATCATCCCGGATCTCCCGGGGCATCCGGATAGTAGAACTATCTGTCTAACAAAAATAGTTGATTCTTTTTTAATTGAATGATGATATTTGGCATTGTTTGGGAAGAGGCCCGCCAAGGCCCCCTCCGGCTCCCCCAAATGGGGGAGAGATGGAAGTGATGATAGTTACGGAAATGATGAAATAGCCGTGTTAAGATGTTTGACGATTGTATCTTTAAAACAAGGAAGTTGAACTAAGGGCTTTTCGGATGTTTCCCCATGTTGAGGTCTGGCGCCATTGCGGCGACGGCAACGGCGGTGGTTCTCATTAGGGGTTGTGGACGCCGCTTTTTGGATGCATGTTTCTTGCCCCGGGTCGCGTCGTCCCTCCTTACCCGGGGTTATTGAGATTTTGTCCCTTCGGACTAATGATGGTCGTTGAATTATATTTTTTCAATGTAAAGATACAAAAAGCCATGTTCCGTCCGTAGCGGGACGGTGATTTAACCTTTCAAATTGGTTTCTACCCATATTGGGTGCCTACGGCACCGGAGGAGATCCCGGATCAATGTTCTACACGATTATAGAAGAGGATTATCCAAAATGATCGTGGAAAAATTGATGCCGTTAGGCATCGGATATGGGTAGTAAATAAGAGCCGGGATTATGCCGGCGTGCTGTGAGGTACGCGACAATGATTTTGATTTAATGGCATACAAATCCATATTTCGTCCTTAGCGGGACGGTTTTTGATCTATGGGTTGGTTTTCTAATCATGTTAGGTATCTACGGCGCCGGGAAGAAGACCGGTTCATTAGCCACGCTATTATGGAAGAGGATCACCAAAAAGGATAGAATGGGAGGAGGATGTCCAACGAGTCATCCGGCACTTTCCACTAATTTGAAATCAGGATCTGTTTCCCGCGCAATGCGCTTATCGACAGAGCGTTTTCTGTGAAAATCTTCATGATGTGCGGTGAAATTAAACTCCCTGACCGGGCGATTCCAAGTCACCCGGAAACTTTATCCCAGTCTCCGGTGCCCCCAGCCTCTGTTCGTCCCAGGATCAAGACCGGGATTACACCATACTTTTTCTTAGGCTCCTGTATGGTTTCTCCTAGGTAGGTAACAGGAACCTTGGAGGAACCTAAGAGAAACCATACAGATACCCCGGCCTTGACCTGACCCGGAGTCCCCCTTGAGAGTTCCGAAACCTTGAACCTGAGATAGTCCGACCTGCTCATATCTGCCATAAAACTATGGCGCACTGTGTGATATGGTCAGATTCGTATCATCCGTGTTCACTGAACCCGCATCTCCACTTTTGGGGGCGGGGGGCTGTCCGGTGGGCGTAAAAAATCCCCTTTTTCGGCTATTTTTTTAGGTTTAGGCATGACCTACATTTGATTATATTAAAGTTCATTACCATTTTTTGTGGCGGATTGGGGTAAAAGGAGGTGGAATAGGTGGAGTAGGGGATGAGTGATGGTCAATATGATCAGAAAAACGGGGTCGGGAGAGGCCATAAACGGCTATTTTGTGAAAAAATTAACATTTTTTCACAAAATAGTTTGATCAATGGGAATAATTCTTTAATTTGTGGGGGTAGTTAATTTTGATTGTTGCAGGTAATTAAAGGTAATTGGTGTATTTTTGCAGGGCTAACCGGGTAAACGACAATTTCTCCACAAAAATGAAAAAAACCTTTGGTTTACAGGTAACAATTTAGTGTTAACCGGGATTAACAAATAGATCGTGCTTTCAGTTGGATTAAACCGCTGCTGGCTAAACATATTAAACAGGGCATTATATTGCGACAGATTAAAATCATAGGGCTGGTTTTTCTGCTGCTAATCGACATGGCTACTTATGGCCATCGTGTGGATTACAGTGGAAAGAGCGCTTTATTGTATGAAAAATATGAGGATAATCTGCTTTTTTTCCCATCGAATCCTTACTTCAACTACCTTATTGGGGATAATTCATATTTTTTCTCACCTGGTTTACCGGGTCTGCCTAACCCTACGATTAATAGTGTTACCTCTACCAATGTTACCTGCCATGGCGCCAAAGATGGTACAATTACGGTAAACGCCACTACGGCGAATGGTCCACTGTACTATTCTGTTGATAACACGAATTGGACACTATCCAACCCGATTACCGGCCTTGCTCCCGGGACCTATACTGTTTATGTAAAGGATCAGGATGGCACAGAGGTTTATTCTCCGGTAATAACAATTACAGAGCCGGATTTATTGCCCTTTACCGGGATTGTTCAACCCGTACAGCAGGGAGACTGTATTGGGGAAGATGTTGAATTTTCAGTTAGTGTAATCGGAGGGACCTTGCCCTACACCTATCAATGGCAGCAGAAGCAGCCACTCCCTATCGGAAGCCCGTATGTAGATCTTACGGATAATGGCACCTATGGCGGTACTACATCGGATAAACTGAGTATTACCAATATAGGCCAGGGTGGGGCTGTAAATGAGACCTTATACAGGGTGGTTATTACGGATGCTTTAGGAAATTGTTTGACCTCGGAGGAGGCTCTGTTAACGGTTAATGAGATCAGGGATCTTATTCCTGGAAAGGAAAGCCTTTGTACGGGAGAAGAAACAACCATTAGTTCCGTTCTTGTCGGAGTATCTGCTTCATTTTTATGGGAGAAAAGTCCTGATGGAATAGGTTCCTGGAGTGAAATAAACGATGGTGATCATTTTTCGGGGGCGGATGAAGAAATTCTTAGCATAAAAGATGCAACTCCTGCCGAAGGCGGGTATTACCGGGTTACGGCAACTTTTGAAACGATTAATCAACCAAGTGGATCTGAATCCTGTACGATAATTTCGGAGAGTGTTCAGGTGACGGTAAATAATCTGGTTGAAATCAGCGCTATTGGGTCAAACACTCCGATCTGCCAGGGTTCTGACTTAAACTTATCCTCTACCGTAACAGGCGGAACTGCTCCTTATACCTATTCCTGGACAGGCCCCGATAATTATACTTCAACAGATGAAGATCCGAATTTGACAGGGGTAACCACCGCGGCATCAGGGACGTATGAATTGACGGTCACCGATATGAATGGATGTACCGCAACAGCTAGTACAGAGGTAACAGTAGCCGATAATTTGATTGTATTGACTGCGACACCAAGTCAGATCCTTTGCAATGGAGGAACATCCACGGTTACAGTTTCAGCTTCCGGGGGTACAGCACCTTATACAGGTACCGGTGATTATACCGTTTCCGCGGGGACCTACAACTACACCGTTACTGATGCCAATGGATGTAGTGCCACAACGAGCATTACCGTTACACAGCCGGCGGTATTAACTGCAAGTTCTTTATCGACAGCAATACTTTGCAATGGAGGAACATCCACGGTTACAGTTTCAGCTTCCGGGGGTACAGCAC
>CAZWBR010000040.1:34468-37172 GCA_964632305.1 uncultured Prolixibacteraceae bacterium | reverse complement strand
CAGACCATCACATGGGCTACTCCTGCCAATATTGTTTACGGCACACCGCTTAGCGCTACCCAGTTGAATGCCAGTGTAGCCGGTTCAGGTACATCGGCAGCAGGCGCGCTGACTTACAATCCGGCTGCAGGTACCGAGCTTTCAGCAGGTGTTCATACTTTAAGTGTCACAGCTGCCGCAACGGATAACTACAATGAAGCTACAGCTACTGTATCCATTACAGTAGTCAAGGGCGAGCAGACCATCACATGGGCTACTCCTGCCAATATTGTTTACGGCACACCGCTTAGCGCTACCCAGTTGAATGCCAGTGTAGCCGGTTCAGGTACATCGGATGAAGGCGCACTGACTTACAATCCGGCTGCAGGTACCGAGCTTGCAGCAGGTACTCATACTTTGAGTGTCACAGCCGCCGCAACGGATAACTACAATGCAGCTACAGCTACTGTATCCATTACCGTAGACAAGGGTGAGCAGACCATCACATGGGCTACTCCGTCGAATATTGTTTACGGCACGCTGCTTGGCTCAACACAGTTGAATGCCAGTGTCGCCGGTTCCGGTACATCGGAAGAAGGTGCGTTGACCTACACTCCGGCTGCAGGCACCGAGCTTGCAGCAGGTACACATACCTTGAGTGTCACAGCCGCCGCAACGGATAACTACAATGAAGCTACAGCTACTGTATCCATTACCGTAGACAAAGCACAATTGGTCATCACCGCGGCTGATAAATCAAAGGTCTACGGTTCAGTAGCTACCTTTGATATGGAAACTCCATCTGATGACTTTAATGTTGTTGGATTAATTAGTGGTGATGAGGTGCAAAGCATTTCAATAACAAGTGCAGGCGCTGATGCAACAGCTATTATTTCAGGTTCGCCTTATGATATCGTACCTGATGCAGCTGTTGGTATAGGATTAACTAATTATGATATCATTTACACGAATGGTAAGCTAACAATAACACCAAAAGCACTTAAAATAACGGCCACCAATATCACCAAAGAGTTCTATTCCACTTATACCTTCCTGGGTACAGAATTTACAAGTGAAGGATTGGTCAATGGTGATGAAGTCACCAGTGTAACGTTAACCAGTACCGGTGCTGAACAGACAGCGATCGTGGGCAACCACCCGATCGTCGCTACCGCTGCAGTGGGCAATGGTCTGACGAATTACCAGATCGAATATGTCGATGGGACGATGAAGGTGGAAGATACTACGGCACCGGCTGTAGTATGTAAATCTGCAATGGTCTATCTGAATGCCAGTGGTATTGCAACACTGCTGCCGGCAAATATCGATGGCGGTACTACCGACCCGAGCGGGTTCACGCTAAGTGTATCGAAAGGTTCATTTGTTTGTGGCGAGGTTGGAAATCATACGGTAACGCTGACCGCTACCGATCCTTATGGTAACCACGCCTCCTGCGACGCAGTGGTCACGGTGAAGGATGTCCTGCTGCCATCCATTGTTTGCCCGGCTAATATTAACAATATCCCGGTTAATGAGGATGCGTGTGTGGGAACCGTAACGGTGAGCCTGCCTGTTGCAAATGATAATTGCGGCATCGAAAGCATAACCGGGTTCAGGACCGATGGCGGTTATATCGATGAGAACAATCTGACCGGAGACTTCCCGATCGGTACGACCAGCATCATTTGGCTGGTAAGAGATGTTAACGGAAATTTCAATAGCTGCACCCAGACGGTCACCGTTGTTGGCTTACCGACTGAAATTGCCTGTGGCGCTGAAATAACCGTCAATGCGGATCCGGGAATGTGTACTTCGGCTTCAGTCGGTAGTTCAATTCATGTGCCGACTGCCGTTAATGGGTGTAGTATCACTGGTTGGACCTTCCTTAGAAGCGACGACAATCCGAACGATGGCACGATCATCGCACTCACCGACCCGTATCAGGTTGGGGAAACGACCATCAACTGGACAGCGCTTGGCGCCAACAATGCTATCCTGGCGACCTGTACTCAAAAGGTTACGGTGATCGATAACCAGGCACCTGTGATTACGGGATGCCCGACCAATGTCACTCTGAAATCGAGTGAACTCAACCAGGCCACTTGTTCGCAGCTATACAGTTGGACCGATCCGACCGCAAACGATAATTGCGACGGAGCAGTAAACTACTATAGCCGCAGCCATACTCCGGGCGCTTCCTTCCCGTTGGGCGAAACAACAGTGACCTATAAGTTTAAAGATGTCAAAGACAATGAATCGACCTGCAGCTTTACGGTTACGGTGGTCGATGATACGAAACCGACTGTGGTTACGAAAGATATCACTGTCCAATTGGATAATACAGGTCATGCCTCAATTGCAGCTTCCGATATTAATAATGGCAGTTCAGATAATTGTACTGCCGCGGCAGCGCTTGATCTATCAATTGACATCAGCAGCTTTGATTGCAGCAAGGTAGGACCGAACACCGTAACGCTGACCGTAACCGACAGCAATGGCAATGTAAGTACCGCCACGGCAGTTGTTACTGTAGAGGATAATGTAGCTCCTGTTGCCCTTGCCAAGGATATCACGGTTCAGTTGGATGCCAATGGTGCAGCCAGCATTGTAGCCGCTGATGTTAATAATGGTTCGAGCGATGCCTGCGGGTTCACGATGAGTGTATCACCGAGCAGCTTTGATTGCAGCAAGGTAGGACCGAACACCGTAACGCTGACCGTAACCG
>CAZWBR010000040.1:32808-34368 GCA_964632305.1 uncultured Prolixibacteraceae bacterium | reverse complement strand
ACAGCAATGACAATGTAACTACCGCCACGGCAGTTGTTACTGTAGAGGATACCCAGGCACCGACATTCACCCGTCCGGCTGATATCACCATCTACACCGATGCGGACTGTGAATATGATGCCAGCCCAGGTGTGACCGGCGACGTAACCGATGAAGCAGACAACTGCTCTGACGGATTAGAGGCCACTTATACTGACTTAATTGCAGATGGTCCGTTCCAGGGCACGAAGATTATCACCCGTACCTGGAGTCTGGTAGACAACTGCGGCAACGCGGCAGATGATCAGATACAGACTATCACGGTTGCCGATAATACTCCTCCGGGTATCACCGGAACACCCGGCAATGTCAGTCTGGTGACCTCTTCAGGATCATGCAGCATGATCTATCTCTGGAATACCCCGACCGCTACTGATAATTGTTCAGATGTTACTCTGACGGTTTCCAACGACAGAAGCTCGGTTATTCCTTGGGGAACAACAACCTTCGGTCAGTTTGATGGTGGCGTAACAACAGTAACCTATACGGCGAAGGATGCTTCAGGTAATACCGCTACAACATCGTTTACGGTTACCGTGGAAGATGCGATCTATCCTACTATCACCGGATGTCCGTCGGATATCGTACTCAACAGCGAACCTGGAATTTGTGGCGCACGTCCGCTCTGGAACCCGCCAACTGCCAGCGATAACTGTATGGGCGTTACCATGACCGGAAGCCATATCTCAGGTCAGCTCTTCCCGTTAGGAACTACTACAGTTACCTATACAGCCATCGATGTAGCCGGTAATACGACCACTTGCAGCTTCGAAGTAACGGTTAATGATAATCAGGCACCAGCCATTACCTGTCCGGCCAATGTCACCACCACCACTGATGCAGGACAATGTTCTGCAGTGGTTACCCTGACAGCTCCTCTGGCAACAGATAATTGCAATGTGGCCTCAGTAACCGGAGTAAGAAGCGACGATCTGGCACTTGATCAGCCTTATCCGCTTGGAACGACTACAGTTACCTGGACGGCGAAGGATGACTATAATCAAACAGCATCCTGTCAGCAGACGGTAACCGTAACGGATAATACAGCACCGGTACCTGATGTAGCTACCTTACCGGTATTAAGCGGTGAGTGCAGCGTAACAGTCACCACTGTTCCGACAGCAAATGACGGCTGTGCAGGAACAATCACCGGTACCACCAGTGATCCATTGACCTATAACAGTCAGGGAGAATACACCATTACCTGGACATTCAACGATGGTAACGGTAATGTAACTACCCAGACTCAGAGCGTAGTGGTTGACGATACCACAGCACCTGTAGTTCCGACGATAGCCAGTGCCACCGGCGAATGCAGTGTCACGGTAACGGCACCGACGACGACCGATAACTGTGCAGGAACTATCACCGGAACGACAACCGATCCGTTGACATACAATGCACAGGGCACCTATACTATTCACTGGACCTTCGATGACGGTAACGGCAACTCTTCTACCGCCGAACAGAGCGTAGTGGTTGACGATACCACAGCACCTGTAGTTCCGACGATAGCCAGTG
>CAZWBR010000040.1:31472-32708 GCA_964632305.1 uncultured Prolixibacteraceae bacterium | reverse complement strand
GAACTATCACCGGAACGACAACCGATCCGTTGACATACAATGCACAGGGCACCTACACGATTCACTGGACCTTCGAAGATGGTAACGGCAACACTTCTACAGCCGAACAGACTGTAGTGGTTGACGATATCACAATGCCGACTGTCGTTAAAGGTGTGATTAATGATTGGTATTCTACTGAGGAGGCAGCTGAAGCAGCAGCTATTGCAGCTACCACTGTCTCTGATAACTGCACATTGGTTGAAAACCTTGTAGTGTTGGCTTCCACCACCGGAGATTGTGACGCAGTCGTAACTGTTGCAGTCACGGATGGAGGCGATAACACGAATAAGGTAACCTATACCACTCATATTGACAATGAGGAACCGGCGTTGACATGCCCGACAGTATTGCCGTTCTGCATAGCTGAAGACAATACTTATACTGTCCCGGCCTTGGTCGCTTCTGATAACTGCGGTATTAACACGGTTACTTTTGCAGTGACCGGAGCTACCGAAAGAAGTGGATCAGGATACGATGCCAGTGGGGTATTTAATGTTGGAGAATCCACTGTCACCTGGACAGTAACCGATATTCACGGTCTCAGCAATAGCTGTAATGCTACGGTAACCGTTAATCCGTTACCGACCGCCTCGATAGTAAACAACAGCGGGACCACCGTCCTGACCTGTTCAACTACCGCGATCGACGTCACGGCTGAAGGTGGAGTATCTTACGCATGGTCTGGTGGACTTGGCAATAACGCCAGTGCAACGATAACTGAGCCGGGTACTTACACGGTTACTGTTACCGGAGCCAATGGCTGTACTGCTAATGCAAGCATTACGGTTACCAGGGATAATACCGTACCGACCGCCTCGATAGTGAACAACAGCGGGACCACCGTCCTGACCTGTTCAACTACCGCGATCGACGTCACGGCTGAAGGTGGAGTATCTTACGCATGGTCTGGTGGACTTGGCAATAACGCCAGTGCAACGATAACTGAGCCGGGTACTTACACGGTTACTGTTACCGGAGCCAATGGCTGTACTGCTAATGCAAGCATTACGGTTACCAGGGATAATACCGTACCGACCGCCTCGATAGTGAACAACAGCGGGACCACCGTCCTGACCTGTTTAACTACAGCGATCGACGTCACGGCTGAAGGTGGAGTAACTTACGCATGGTCAGGTAGCCTTGGCAATAACGCCAGTGCAACGATAACTGAGCCGGGTACTTACACGGTTACTG
>CAZWBR010000040.1:0-31372 GCA_964632305.1 uncultured Prolixibacteraceae bacterium | reverse complement strand
AACTACAGCGATCGACGTCACGGCTGAAGGTGGAGTAACTTACGCATGGTCAGGTGGACTTGGCAATAACGCCAGTGCAACGATAACTGAGCCGGGTACTTACACGGTTACTGTTACCGGAGCCAATGGCTGTACTGCTAATGCAAGCATTACGGTTACCAGGGATAATACCGTACCGACCGCCTCGATAGTGAACAACAGCGGGACCACCGTCCTGACCTGTTTAACTACAGCGATCGACGTCACGGCTGAAGGTGGAGTAACTTACGCATGGTCAGGTAGCCTTGGCAATAACGCCGGTGCAACGATTACCACTGCGGGTACTTACACGGTGACCGTGACGAATGCTGGCGGATGCTCAGCTACCGCAAGCATTACGGTTACTCAGGCTCCTGGAATAACTTCAGTTGTTGCCTCAGCCGGGACTATTACCACGAATGGCGGAACGACGACCCTGACGGCTACGGTTACCGGTGGAACTGCACCTTACACGTACAGTTTGAATGGAGGCGCATTCCAGAATGGAAATACCTTTACCATAGGTGCCGGAACCTATACGGTAACAGCTAAGGATGTTAATGGTTGTACCGCAACCTCTAATACCCTCACGGTTACTCAACCGGCACAGGGGAATCGCACAACAACCTTAGTCTATACCGGATCAAGGACGGTTCAGTACGGATCACAGGTTAGTCTTTCCGCTGTACTGAGGTATAGTTACTTTGGCATAGGTGGTAGAACAATTACCTTCACAATTGGTACGCAAACAATCACTGCTGTAACCAATCTGTTGGGTGTGGCTTCTACGACTATGGTGATTGATCAGGCGCCCGGAAATTATCAGGTTGTCACCACCTTTGCCGGTGATGCAACATACAGGGCATCCAATGACCGGGATTCATTTACCATCACCCGTAAGCCGCTTACCCCAGGATTAACAGGAACGGTTAGCAAACAGTATGATGGGACAACCAGAGCTACGTTAACTCCTGCAAACTATACTTTAACCGGTGTTATAAATGGAGATGATGTATCGCTCAACAATCCGGCAAATGGCACCTACGATAGCAGAAATGTAGGGACTAATAAGAGAGTTACGGTAACAGGATTAGCGCTTGTCGGGACTAATGCAGGTTATTACAGATTAACCACTACTTCGGTTAATGCAAGGATTGGTATCATAACACCTGTGAGGAAATCTGCGACTATTAGTGCTGCAGATACAGAAGATGAAACTCTTATTAATGAACCTCTTTATGAGGATCAGGAATGCACGATGATCATCCCGAACGGCTTCTCACCCGATGGTGATGGTATCAACGAGCTGTTCAAGATTACCTGCATGGAGGCTTACCCGGATGCCCGCATCACAATATTCAATGCTGCCAACCAACTGGTCTTCGAGAAAGATCACTACGGCAATATTGATTACTGGAGTACTGAACTGGATGCCTGGTGGGATGGTACCGACAATGTCAGAAGTACCGGAACACAGCTTCCGAGCGGAACATACATCTATATCCTTGAATTAAAGCAAGGGGATAGGTCGTCCGTGAAGAAGGGAACCATCTTCCTGTTCAGATAACGGATGATGAGTTGAACGTAAATAAAATGGCGGGCCGGTTATCCGGTCCGCCATTTTATTTGCATTCAGGGTCATAAAACTACAGTAAAATACAAAAGCGCTGGTTCACCTGTTTAACAGCTTTATGTCCACCGCTTCGGTATGTTGGACTATTTGTGAAGTGTACTACAGCCCGAAGATCCATTTGAAATTTTTGGATTGCCGTTTTCTTTTGCCGGAAAAGGTCATTGATGGTCAGGGAAGGTCATTGCTCATCATTGATTGTCATAAGCCGTCAATGATGGTCAATGATTGACATTGATTTATCCATGTAATAACCATGACAGACTATTAATGACAACTTAATGACCATTAGTGACAATCAATGACTTGTTCTGCCTTACTTATACAATTTATCGGATGCTCATAATATAATAACAGCCCGGAATAAAAAAGGGTAAATCAGCGATCCGATTATCTCTGCCTCATTTTTTCACACCCATATATACTGCAAAATTATACCTCTTCCAGATGATCTCAATATCTCCGAACCCGGCTTGCTTTAGCATATCGATATGATTTTCCATTGTAGTCGGACGATCTTCGTTTTTATAGGTAAGCTTCCATTTTGTTTCAACCTCTCCGGCAGGAACATTAGTCCGCATAAAATCCCACCACATTTCCAGATATTTCTCCTGAAGTTGGGAATTGGAAGTCAGTATCACATCGGCATTTATAAACACCCCTCCCCGCTTCAGCGCTTTGAAGATCTTCTGATAAACGATTAGCTTATCGGGATCGGTTTCGAGGTGGTGCAATGCCAGGGATGAGATTATTGCATCGTAAGAACGATCAAATTCCAAATCGTAAAAATCACTTTGAACAAACCTATCCATTGCTCCGCGAAGCTTTAATCGGGCCATCTCGAGCATTTTCCCGGAAAGATCGACACAAGTAATGGAGGCGTTAGGGAAAGTGTTTTTTACAGCATGGGCCAGGGTACCGGTACCGCAGCCCAAATCAGCGACTTCATAGTTCTGGGCCGGAGAAAAAGGCAATGCAACCACCAGGGCTTGTATCATTTGCAGATAATCGGGAATTAGTTTCCGAATGATCCCATCGTATTCGAGAGCCTCACTTTCAAAATGGTTTTTCACATTCTCCATACGGGCGGCAACGGGATCCTTTTCACTGTTATTTATCATGTAACTCATCCTTTAAATGGGTATTTAATTATCAACTATAAAATTTCATTTTATCAGAGAGATTATTTCCCTAAAAAACATGTCGTGTTGTTTATACTAATGATAAGTACCGCGGAGAATAACCACTCTTTTTAGGAAAAAAACGGTTTCACGCTGTCATTAGGTAACCCGCCAGGAGAAACCGTTGATACCAGGAAAATTCATCAAGGTCTATCCTGATAAACGACCCGAACCTCTGAGGTCCCATACCGATTCTGAAGCCAGGATTCAATTTTCCCCTTTTCTGCTTTGTTGAGCAGATTATTTTTAACTTCAATCAACACCAGCTTTATTGCTTTCTGTTCAGATTCCTGATCAGAAAAGAGCCGGGTATCCGATATGGCTATCGCACGAATCTGCGGAAAAACGGATTTCATCTCGTCAAAGAGTTGCTGGCTTTCTTTTCGACTAACGATAAGGCTATCCTGCACCTCTTCATTTTCAAGTAACAATATATTTAACCGATTGATTTCAGCCTTTAAGTTAGCTACATCGGAGCTCTGATCCTTAATCTCATCAACCGAAAAACCCTGCCGGATACTTACCACCGAACGATCAAGATTAAAATCCCCGGCCAGTAAATATATTCTTTCCAGTTTATCTTCACTGAACTTGTTTCCTGCATAAATCAGGGTAATCGATTTTTTCTCAGGCACAATCTCGCTATTGAGCAAGTAGTTCCCTTCGAAAATCCCAACTGTCTTAACAAATTTCTTTGCCGATTCGGTGAATTTTTCTTTTTGTACCAACTGATATCCAAAATAGATACTTGGAACAATCGTCACAATAATCACAAAAGAGATCCATCGGTTCACCCTGATCTTATGTTGTGTTCCAATCAGAGTACGGATTGGGAATTTCAGAATCTGGGAGATCGCGACTGAGGAAAGAGCGATAAAGACCGTATTAATGGTAAAGAGATAGAATGCGCCGAAAAAATAGATAAACTCTCCCTTGGCCAGACCATAGCCGGCCGTACACAGGGGAGGCATCAGCGCCGTTGCAATCGCGACACCCGGAATGACATTCCCTTTGTGCTTACTGCTGATGGCTACTATACCGGCTAATCCCCCAAACAAGGCGACCAACACATCGTAAATTGTGGGACTTGTACGAGCCAATAACTCCGAATGCGCAGTCGAGACAGGACTAATGGCAAAATAGGCTGTCGAGGCAATTAACCCGGCGCCCACGGCAAACAGAAAATTGTTCAAAGCCTTTCTAAACAAAGGGAAATTGTAGGTGGCTATACTATACCCCATCCCATTGATCGGTCCCATTAACGGCGAAATCAACATTGCACCAATGATTACGGCGGTAGAATTCATATTCAACCCTACCGATGCCACGATGATGGCAAAAACCAAAATCCACAGGTTGGTGCCTTTAAAGACGATATCTTTCTCGATCTCACGGTGAATTTTATCGTAATTATCGATATCGCTTTCCAGATCAAGATAATTGATCAATTTGCTGAACATACCTGACTCATTTTTGATTTAATTACTGATAAATATAAGCCCAATCTTTCAAACTTTCTCCAATTGTTGATGAAAACTGATCCTTGAAAATATCTATTGTAAACCACCAACAAGTTAATACCACCACAAAAGACATGAATATCAGCACAATAAAAACAACAACACCAAAATATGACAGATCGAATTTATCACTGGGGCACCAAATTTCCTGTCAAAGCAATAAGCATCAACTCTCCGGATTTACGAACCAGGTGGCGAAGTACAATTCAGGCAGTATCTTAACGAAAAGCTTCAGTATGCCCCCTTGAAATATTCAAAGAAAGAATCAGGGATAAAAACAGATCATTATTCTCTTCGAATTTGGGCGAGAACCATCTTCAACTCGCCCCAGCTAACCGCATCGCCGAGCGCTTCCTTGGCCGGACTTGCCATCAGGTTTTCCGTGTCACTGAAGTAATTTTGAATCAATCTGATTTTTTCATCCGTCACGACTTCATGAACATCCAGTTCACCTGCATTTATAAAATAGATCAGGTGGGTTTCAATAGTGCTGACCGAGAATTGCCGCTCCCTGGCAATCTCTTCAATGGTATGATTGTTACGGAATAATTCGAGGGTGACCTTCCGGGTATCCGGTTTGGGTTCTTTCTTTGGTTTTTTCAGATCGAAATTAAACTGCCCCGAAGGGATGCCTTCCTCACGACAATATGCTGCGATAAGAGTGAGCAAGTCGGCGCCAACCATTTCCACTTTTCGTTTACCAAGACCTTTGATTGTTTCGAGCTCCCGGAGGGTATGAGGCATTTTAGAGGTCAACTCGGCCAGCGCCTTTTGAGGAAGCACCATATAAACGGGCAGGTTGAGCTCGTCGGCTTTCTGATCACGCCATTTCCTGAGTGCCAGATATAGCTTTGGATGTGTGATTTCGGAAGAGATTTTTTCCCGTGAACGTGACTGGAAGTTCTGAGCCTTTTCGATCGTCGAGATAGCCCGTGCCTCCAGATATAATTTAACGGTGAATCCCCGTTGTACCACTTCGAGGCATGCCTCTTTCTGTTTCAGCTCTTCAGCCAGTTTATCCAATGAATCCCTGAGACTTTTCTTCACCGTTTTATTATCGGTCTCAATTATCGCCTGATCGAAGAAATTTCCAAAATGGATCTCCAGTTTATCGAGGTAATACCTGCTGGCTTTCGAAAGCCGTTCTTTCAGTTGGTCATTATGTTCCGTATCGGGATTCTGCTGAAAAAGCTGGTAAATCTGAGGAGCAAATTTTCGCGAGACATTCAGCAGATCGGCCGAGAGCCCTTCGATCGCTTTTTCAATGAGCTGTCCTGGTTTTCCGTCAAGAATATTCTCATGTTCACGAATCAGTTTCGAGCAATAATCCAGCCGGCGCCGGATGGGCATAAAATCGTTCAGTTCGGTCAGCAACGACCACTCGAAGGCATGGCGCGATTCGGCCAGCGCTCTCTCATCAGGAGGATGATTTTCAATATCCCGGGTAAAGCCCAACACCTGACCGTCACTCTTTATACTTCTCGATTCTATTTTCGAACTGAGCACCAACCCTTCGATGGTACGGCAACGGCTCAATGCCACATAAACCTGACCATGGGCAAAAGCGGCATTAGCATCGATCACGGCTTTATCGAAGGTCAATCCCTGACTCTTGTGGATGGTGATGGCCCAGGCTAGTTTCAGGGGTACTTGTCTGAAGGTGCCAATCACATTCTCTACTATTTCGTTGGTCTTTTCATCGATCGAATAGGTATAGTTATTCCAGTCAACTGCTCCTGCAGCTATTTCTTGCTCGTCGTCAGGACAGGTAACATAGACCATATCATTCTCGATACGGCTCACCGTTCCGATCTTACCGTTGAAATAGAGTTTTTCGCGCGAGATATCGTTCTTGACAAACATCACCTGTGCTCCCTTTTTCAGCACCAACTCGGGAAGAGTAGGAAAAGAATATTCCGGGAAATTACCGGAAACCTCGGCCTTAAAGGTATATGCCTTATTGCCAATCCTATCCAACTGATGGGTATTGATCTTATCCGCCTGATAGTTATGGGTTGTAAGGGTAATATACCCCTTGTTTTTCTCAATGTCAAAATCGGGAATATAACGCTCGTTCAACATTTCTATTGCCTCCTGATCCAACCGGTTTTCCCGTATCTTATTTAAAAGATCAATAAAGCGGGTATCACTTTGGCGGTAAATATGTTTCAGCTCAATGCTGACAAACTCGGTCTTACCAAGAGCCATGCTACTGAAAAAGAAAGGCGTCTCATAATAGGGTTTCAACAGTTCCCATTCATCCTCCTTCACCACCGGGGCCAACTGCTGAAGATCACCGATCATCAGTAACTGCACCCCGCCAAAAGGTTTATAACGGTTTTTGTACCGGCGAAGCACACTATCCACGGCATCGAGCAGATCGGCCCGCACCATACTGATTTCGTCAATGACCAGCAGATCGAGGCTGCGGATTATATTGAGTTTCTCCCGACTGAATTTATTGAGATAAGCGGCATTCTCGGTTCGCCCTTCAACCACCGCATTAGGTAACTGTGGACCAAAAGAAAGCTGAAAAAAGGAGTGTAGGGTCACCCCTCCGGCATTGATCGCTGCCACCCCGGTAGGAGCAGTAACAATCATCCGCTTGGGTGAGTTGGCCCGGATATGGTGCAAAAAAGTGGTCTTACCTGTCCCCGCTTTCCCGGTAAGGAAAACATTGGCACCGGTAAACTGCACAAAATCATGGGCCAGTTTCAATTGCGGATTATCCTGGTTAGGCATCATCTTTAAAAATTAATCGAGGACCAAGTTAATCAAAAACCACAGATAAATGCGACAAAACACCCTGGGTTTGCCGAAAACTTTTCCCTAAAAAAAATAACGGTAAACCACTCAATTCCGAATCATTAACAATCCTTATCCGCAATAACCCTCCCGGGGAAAGTGATAAAATCCTTATATACCAGACCATAGAACTTACATGCGATATATGGGAAGAGACCGCTATTTTCCAACAGTTGTCCCGGAAAGGATTTGTACCCGCGATTGGCCTCACGATGATTTACTCCCATTGAAAATTCAGCCCCGTTAAAAGTACCACAAACACTCAATGATTTATAACAATTGTAAATTCTTAGGCAATCAACGCAATTAGCTTAACACCAGGGATAACCAAAAAACCTCCTTGACCATTTAACAATGCGGATTAGACCTTAACAATCTTTATAAGTCTTTAACGGATACAGGGGGCGAATTGATGACTTTAATGCCTATATTTAAAAGGGCTTCAGATCTGCGGAGAACATATGCTAAGAGTGTATAAAACTTCAACATAAATCTATTGACCATGGTAAATACAGATCTTCATAACGTTACTAAGACGCCTTTTAGCTACAACAAAAGCGTAGAATGGAATAAGGATTTTGTGGCTATCAGGAAAATATTAAACTGCAATTCGAAATTTTACACCTCTGACTGGCAAATCCAGAAAAATGTGAAACAACAAAATAAAGAGAGACAGAATAATTAATTTGAATTGCGCAAGACTGATTTTTTTCATACATTTATTACAGGGGTGTTGCTTATCAAACAATTGATAAGTGAAAGGTATTATCATATATCTAAACACCAGATCCGTTATATTCTCAAAGAGGGATACCACCAAGGCGGTTCTGAAGAACGTTAACTGTATTTTATAGGAATTTCATCATTTATGATTCTATTAAAAGACTGTTGATAATGAGTTTGGAAAAGCATTATTCAAGACGAAACGGCACCTGTAAATTGACTTTCATCTGGGAAGACAATTTTGGAGAGGTTAATTCCATCAAAATTCTGGGGGATTACAACGCCTGGAACAAGGATTGCACACCGATGAGAAAGGTTAATAAAAAGGTCTATAAACAGACGATTGAATTGGAGACTCATCGAAAATACCAATTCAGATACTTAATAAACGACCGCTATTGGGAGGATATTCCCGAAGCTGACCATTATATCCCGAACGGACTCGACAGGGGGGATTATAATTCGGAAATCATCCTCTGACCTCTTCCGCGAATTATTCCCCGGCGTTTAGAATCACCGATAATTATTCAGTCAAATCAAATCACCTGTTTCCTGCATGGAACGATCGTTTAGCCAATCCCTTAAGCCCAATCCTGCAATGATGTACAGGCTGTTTTTCACACCTTCGGTATACCTTGATCGTTATTTCCACGGCATCAGCAGGATAAGTAACACAACTCAGCTTTAACAGATCATCATGGATGGTGAAGGTGCAACTCTCAAAAATCGTCCGCTCTTCCACATGGGCTGTCTGATTATCACCGCTACGACTATCCCGTGAGACGGCCTTTCCCGACTGAATAATCAACCGGTCATCTTCCTGCAAAAACATACCGGAGAGGATATACCATCCCGACAGTTCCTTTTCATCCTGCCCCTCCTAAAACCCGTAACGATCGGTTATGCTGGTGAATTATCCGTTCTTACGCAAGGTTAATTCATCAATAAGGATTCCCCCACCGGTCACGCTTACGAAATCAGCCCATGAACCGATCGGGGCACTATTTTCAATCGTACTTTTTTCTTCCTTCCGGCAAGAGTTGGAAACAATCAGTATCAGGAACAGAAGCACTAAATATAGGCCTCATTTTTTCATCGCAGTCAATATGATTCTAAACACCAATGGCCATCAACTTGAAAATTTTACATTCCGTAGTGTTTGATTCTCATAAACGTTGTATCAATTAGCCCATTCTCTACAAAAGCTTAGTTATCAATTAATTATCCAATTCGACACATGTACGGAAAAAGATCGAAGTATTAATTCGAACCATCGGTTCTTACAACGTTAATAACCCTGGTCTTGGCAGAATCCCTTTCCAGGCTCGTTACCTCCCCTTTACAGTTGGTAAAATACACATAATTGCCCATATCCTCGAATCGATAGACCTTACAACCATCGTGTTCGAAGAGATAATCCACGTCATAGGTCTTGTTATTATCCGATGTCACTTTCATCAGCGGTTTCTGTATCCGGCACGACACAAAACCGAGTGCGACCAGAATAAAACAAACTATCCCTATTTGCGACCGTTTTTTTATTGATGTTTTATTTTTCATAGACGTAGTACAGTATATTATTTATCGGGACAGTAAAAATTGGTTGTCCCGTGACCGGACATCAAAATTAATATAATAATATTAAAATAAAATATGATTGGGAAAACTTCACAAGCTATCCGCACTGTTTTAAAATTCCTGCAGATCAACGATACTAATAGAAAATCAATCCATTACTTCGCTTCAGGGATTAAGATATCCATGCTTTTGTTAATAAATATCTGCCCTGCCCGATTTTCTTTATTACATTTGTCGTTCTCAAATTCTGACGATGCGCCTGTTTTTTCAACAATATATTCCTTTCTATAAACGTTTAATGGGACTGGCCATGCCGTTGGTACTGACCCAGGCCGGACAGACAACTGTTCAGTTGATCGACAACGCGATGGTTGGGCGGGTTGGAACGGCAGAGCTGGCGGCAGCTTCATTTGCCAACAGCATTTTTATTGTCATTATGCTCTTTGGCCTTGGTATCTTTCTGGGAGTAACCCCACTGCTTAGCCATGCAATGGGTGCGGGTGACGACCGTAAGGTGGCCCGTATCATGAAAAACGGCTTCGCCCTTTCGGCAATCCTGTTAGTAGCCATCACACTGGTTTCCTGGTCCCTGACCTGGATAATGCCCTATATGGGACAGCCCGATGAGGTCGTCAAACTGGCCATTCCTTATTACAGGACCCTGGTCGTCTCGCTGATCCCCTTTTTACTCTTCGTTTTGCTGAAACAGATAGGCGAAGGAATGGGCAATACCTTACTGGCGATGATCGCCACCATATCTGCAAACCTTATCAATATCATCTTCAATTATCTGCTTATTTTCGGGAAATTTGGATTCCCCGAATTGGGTCTGCTGGGGGCCGGTTATGCCACGCTGATCTCCCGTATCATCATGCCCATCCTGCTTTACCTGGAATTCCAGTGGTTAAAACCCGTCCGGCACTATTTCAAACTGATGCCTTCGGTAAGTTGGTCACTCAGGGAGATGAAATCGATCTTTACGATTGGCTTCCCCATTGCCGGACAATTAGTGCTGGAGGTTTCATCGTTTGCCGGGGCTGCTGTTATGATGGGATGGTTGGGCGACGTACCCCTGGCCGCTCATCAGGTCGCCATGGGGCTGGCCAGCTTCACTTTTATGATTGCCAACGGAGTGGCAATGGCCACCACAATAAGGGTAAGTTATCAGTTAGGCACCCAAAATTTCGCCAGTATGGAAAAAGTCTCCTATTCAGCCGTCCACCTGGTGGTAACCTACATGGGATTGTGCGGTTTGGGGCTCTTCCTGTTAAGACACCTGTTACCCTTAATCTTCACCACCGATGTGGCGGTGATCCATCAGGCGGCTTCGCTCCTGATGGTCGCGGCAATCTTCCAACTGTTCGACGGCATCCAGGTGGTCTGTTTGGGAATCCTCCGTGGTTTTGCCGATGTTAAAGCCCCGATGCTGATCGCAGGTTTCTCTTATATCATTATCGGCTTACCCGTAAGTTATATCTTCGCTTTCCCGCTTAAATTTGGCCCCGAGGGGATTTGGTACGGGTTTGTCGCGGGATTGATCAGCGCGGCTCTTCTACTGGCCCTGCGCATCAGGAAAAAGATACGTGAAGTCGAACAGGTTTAAAAATAATCCTTCACCCGTATAGATAACACAACAGATTCTTATGCCATTTATGAAATTACCGATAGCATCTGTCATCTTGTTTGTTTCCGCCGTTCTTAACAAAAGGGAATAAATTCATCTTTGACACACAACAAATTAGCATTAAAAAACAGTGAAAATATTTTTCATTCATTATCCTCGCGGTTATTACTATGCCCCCTCTTTTTTAAGCGTGATTAAAACGATTTCGGGACGGCAGAAAAAGCGTATCGGGACAATGATGGTACCTATGCCGGAAGTGATGTAGAATTGTATATTCCCAACCTTTTTCATCCCGTAACGAAAAGCTTCACCAAATAGCGAACTGGTCTCAATAGCCAACAAGCCAAAAACAGTGATTTGGCCGCCATGGGTATGGCCCGACAACATCAAATCGATTTTCTGAGTCCTTATTCTTCTGATAAAATCAGGATTATGCGAAAGCAAGATGCAAAAATCATCTTCCCCTAATCCAACCAAAGTACTGTCAATACGGGGCCAACTTGATGATATATCGCTTACACCGCCAATTTTAATGCTATCCTCGCCCAACCTGACCCAATACGACCGATTATCGCAATTGTGAATGCCATTTTTCTGCATCATCTCCCGGGCTAATCGAGCCCCCTGCCGGTATTCATGATTGTCCAAAACAGCATATGTGCCAAGTTTCGAATGAAAATTTCCAAATGCATTAAATACCGGGGCGATGTATTTAGGGCTGGTATAAACATAATCGCCGCCCAAAAGCACCATATCGGGTTCGAGGGCATTGATCTGATCGACCAAATTATTGACCCTTTCAATTGAGAATAAGGGGCCATGATGGATATCGGAAACAAAGGCCAGCACTTTCCCATCGAAAGCCGGTGGAAGATCGGACGAACAGATCTCTATTCTTTTAATTTTTATCCATCGCGACTCAAAATGTCCGTATAAAATCAATAATACTCCAACTAATGTCAGATATCGCAAACTTTTTTTCAAACGTTTATTATTCTTCAACATTAAGCTTTCATTTATCACAATAGCCGCAAGTCAGATTTATCGGTTACCCCGGAATTCCGGCGGGGGTTTAACAGAGTAGGCCGAAAAGAACTGACTCCTGCTACCGTTATGAAAATATTCCCTGATAATGAAAATGATTCTTTCCATCCGCATGAAACCGATTATTTGCAAAACAACAAGGAGATCGCGAGATATTTCAGGCCAAGCCCAAGCAGGGTAAAGATCAGCGCATCTTTAATCCGGTGTTTTAACATCCCGGCAGCCAACGAAATAACCGGAGAGGAAAGAGGCAAAAAGTTAAAAACAAATATGGTGATATTCCCGTATCTCCGAATTTTCGCTTCCGCATTCTCATAACGGCCTCGGCCTATCAACTGATCGATTATCTTGGTACTCAAAGAGTAGCCAATAATATAATCGACGGATTGTGAAATTAAGGCTGATCCCAGGGCTACTGCATTTAATAACCATAAGTTTTCACCCGCTGTCAGGTAATAAATAAAAGCCAACTCAACCGGGATAAAAAAGAAAAAAAGGTAACCCGCCAGGCTTACAATGGCAAATGAAACAATCCCCTTTCCGGTAGAGCCGAAAAAAATATCACGACCGATGGTGAGTGAAAGAACCGCAATTGCAGCGGCTACCAGCACAACTACAATTATCAGTCGTTTAATATCGATCCGGGGAAATTCCATTTTCGATCCTCATTAGATTGTATTCACAATAAATTTAAGCGGTTTTTTTAACTTTTGCATTTATTTTATCATAAAACATTAATCCAGGAAGAAGAAAAACGGCCTTAATCAACTGCGCCAGCCGGTTTAACAACAAATACAGACCATAAGCAGATGATTAATAAATATAGACCAACGATAAGAAGAATGAATCTTCCCGGAGAAAATGACCCGCTTATTTGAATACACCCGGTTATCGGGTGACCTGCAGCCACCCGGTCACTTTGCCCCGGCATCCGGAAACCACTCCCCAGCCTCTGTTCTTCCCGGGATCAAGACCGGAGATAAACCATGCTTCTTCTTAGGTTTCCGTATGGTTTCTCTATGTTAGCATACAGGAACCTTGGAGGAACCATACAGGAACCATACAGATACCCCGGCGATGACCCGACCCGGAACAGGAGTTGCCTGAGCTTGTCGAAGGCCGGCACCTGAGCTTGTCGATGGCTGAGCCCCCGTCCTTCCAAATCGAATGGACGAATACCAATTGCGGTAGGCCAAATTCTGTAATGACACAAGAATTCCTTGAATTCAAATTAACTACAATAAGATAAGTTGAAACCGAAAGATTACAGGATCTGATCGAGTACCGGGATAAGAATTGCAGTGATAATCCCCATCAATCCGATGGCCATTCCTCCAATAGCTCCTTCGACGGCGCCCATTTCCATGGCACGGGCAGTGCCAATTCCATGCGAAGCAGCCCCCATTGCCAGGCCACGGGCGACCCGGCTACGTATCCCCAATCGTTTTAAGAACCAGGGGCCGACCACACTGCCAAAGATGCCGCACGCGACCACGATAATGGCAGTTAAAGCGGGAATGCCGCCCGAGCGGACCGAGAGTCCCAGGGCTATCGGCGTAGTCACCGATTTGGGTTGTAATGAGGCAATAACCGAACGATCGGCGTCGAGCAAATTACAAATCAGAACAACGCTGACAATTCCCACCAGGCTTCCGGCAACCAGAGCCGTTAAGATAGCCCTGACATTCCCTTTAATATAATGAATCTGTTCATAGAGCAGATAACCAAGCGCCACAACAGAAGGTCCCAACAGGAAATGAATAAAAAAACTCCCTTTCTGAAAAGTAGGATAATCGATACCGAGCAGCAATAAAACGGCAATTATTAACGTAATACTGGTAATGATGGGATGCAGCAATTGCAGTTTACTGACCCGCTGGACCCATAAACCCAAAGCATAGCTACCCATGACCAGACAAAGAATAAAAGCTTCAGATTGTATCACTGTGTTCATTTCGTCCCATCTTATCCTGAATAATTCCAACAACGGCAATGACCAATAAAGTACTGATCACTGAAGAAAGAAGAATAGCTAACCAATTACTTCCGATCAATGGCATGGAGGCCATCAATCCCACACCTGCCGGCACGAAGAAGAGAGCCATGTTGCGTGTCAAAAAACCGGAGACCGATTTCACACTTTCCGGTTTTACAATTTTCAGACTGAGAGCCAAAAACAGTAAAACCATCCCTAACACATTACCAGGGATAAAGTTATTGATCAGAAAACTTATCCCCTCCCCAACGGCCAGGAAAAACAATATCAGAAACGATCCTTTCACCATAATTTAAACCTTATAACCTGGTAGTCCGCAGAAATATCTACGGATTAACGTCGGGCAAAAGTAACCATTCCAACGGAAATCATATCTGATTTATAATGTAACTACCCATGCGGAATGTCTTCCCGATTTGACTACCGGTCTGTTTACGAACCTGCGTACTCCTGATTTGATAGGCTTTAGGAAAACAGAGGGGTCAAAATCTTTCTGCCCGGCAGCCATAAAAAACAGAAAACCCGGGATTACCGGGTTTTCTGTTCTCTTTTCGGAACGATTACTTATTTTTCAGTTCATCCTCCTGATCCTGTTTGCGCTGATAGATATTCGCTGCAATCAAAGCCAGGCCACCGAAGATAAAGATCATGGCCGGATAAGCAGCCCCTTCATGCATCCCTGTTCCGGAGGCAATTAAAGAGGCCACAACAATTCCGAGGCCAATACCGAAGAGGAACATTCCAAATTTCATAATACCTCCGCCCGAAGATCTCTTCCTGGCTTCGAAGAGCGACGGATCAGCGCCTTTTTCGATCATTGCCATACGTTCACGGTTACGTGCTGTAATACTCAAATAGACGATACCAAACAGCATCGCGAAAAATCCAAGGGGAACTAAAATCCCGACTGTAAAAGGTCCCATGACTATTATTTTTAATGTTCAACATTTGCCCATTTGACGCAAGGGTTTTAACACTGGTTACAAAAATTTAATGGCAAATTTGTTCAACCTTTATTATATTTACAATGAGAAAGAACATCCTATTTTTATTTGCGTCTATTCGCTAAAAAATAATTTATCGGCGCTGTAACCAATCCGGAAGTTGGGCCGTCTAATCGACAGATGGAAAAGAAAACAGATGAATATTATATTCGGGAGATCCTTCGGGGCGATCCGGGATCCTTCTCCCACCTGGTGGAGAAATATCAGCATCTGGCATTTTCTCTTTCCCTGAAGATTCTCAATCAGCGTGAAGACGCTGAAGAGACGGCGCAGGATGCTTTTATCAAGGCCTACAACTCCCTGGCCACATTTAACGGGGCATCGGCTTTCCGAACCTGGTTCTTTCGCATAGTGTACAATACCGCCATTTCAAAGCTGCGTACGCGCAAAACTATTGAAGTTGGTTTTGATGATGTCAAAATCACCGACAAGGAAGTAGCGGATACAGAAAATGCCATCGGTCTTTTGAGCAACGACGAAAGAATAGTCTATCTGCAAAAGGGATTATTGGAACTCGAACCCGAAGAGCGTGTGTTGCTGAATATGTATTATTTTGATGATTTTAAGATCGATGAGATCAGCAGTATAACTGCACTCAGCGTATCCAATATTAAGATAAAACTATTCAGAAGCAGAAAAAAATTATTGGAGAAGCTGCAGAATATGTTGAAGGATGAAGTAATTTCGATGATATGAAACAGAACGACAAACTCAAAGATTGGTTCAGGGAATTGCCGGAGGAGCAACCCTCACCTGATTTCACCCGGAGAGTGATGGAACAAGTCATGGCGGAATGGAGGCTGAATCCGGTGAAATATCAACCAATTATCAGCAAAAAAGGGTGGTGGACCATCGGAGTAATGGCCTTTCTGCTCACTACAGTTCTGTCGGTCATACACACCACGGTCTCGGATACGGTTGCAAGTTCATCCTCTCAGGAGACGTTGTATGGTATTGATCTGACAAAAATATTTACGCCGTTCAGCCATTTTTTTGAAAAACTGAGCGACATCTCTCCCGCTTTCGCGATCGGCATTCTCGCCATCATTGCCCTTTGGTTTTTCGACCAGTTATTTATTCGTACCGTACGCCGATAACACCTGAACAGAGGTCGGGCCCCTACCCGACCTATCATTTTTTCATCAATTAAGTTTCATTTTTTTACCAAATCGTCATTTTCATGACGATTTCACGATTTAATGCGATTATTTTCATCGTCACAATCGTCTTAACGACACCATTAAATTTCCCTAAACACCTATTATACAGCATATTTAAAATATCAGTACCTAAAACATGCTGAATAACATGCAACTTTCATTTTGTAAGTTAATACGGCAATATACTTAAAAACCAAAATTAAATCACAATTAAAAACAGAAAGGAAAAAATCGCATAAACATCTTTATTTTAAAGTGATTTAGCCCGATTTACAACTGCATTAAAGTGACATAAAAAAATTCAAAAAAATCATTGCGGAGAGTATAAAAACCACTTCATTTGTATCATTAATTACAATTTGTAAGTAACCTTATTTTTAAATTTAACGCCATGAAAACAATAATTAGTTCGCTTAAGAATGCTGCCAAAGTAATCGTCCTTTCGATCATTTTCAGTATGACTATTTCAATGAATCAGGTAATGGCTGCCACAGAAGACAGTTACATTATTACCGCAGTAGAGATGGCTGCCAGTTCAAACACGAACGTTTGGAATTTGCAGTATACCGATTCGGACAACTCTCTAAAAATCTATCTGACGGAGAATAACGGCGAAAAAGAGTACCTGGTCAGGGGAAAATTTATTGAAGTATCTTATACCCTGAACAAAAACGGATTCGGAGCCCGCCCCGTCAAGGCAAGTAAAGCTGAAGTTCCTGCACAGATTGTCAACAACATCATCAATCGGGATAAACTGAATCAGCAACGAATTATCACGAATGATCAGGTAGATAACGAAACCGCACTTAATCTGATTGCCGGATTCCTTCCCGACCTGCTTAATGAAAACTACAAGCATCTTCTGAAATAGACAAGTATAGATTTAATTTTAACAAAAAAATGAAGGCCGTCCTGAAAAGGATGGCCTTCTTATTGAATTTATTCCACTATGTTTCTATTTTTGTCAAAAACCCTGATCCAAAATGCTTGAAATACTCTACAATCGCCGAAGCACCCGTAAATTCCTCGAACAACCGGTTGGGGAAGAACAGATTCACAAATTGCTGACCGCAGCTTTGCTCTCCCCCTCCTCGAAAAACAGCCGTCCCTGGGAATTTATTGTTGTCGATGATCCCAAATTAATGCAGCTACTTTCGGAAGCTAAGCCTCACGGTGCAGCATTACTAAAACATGCCCCACTGGCTATCATCGTCGCGGGAGATAAAACCAAGAGTGATGTCTGGATTGAAGACTGTTCAATTGCGACTATTATCATACAACTTGAAGCGGAAGCATTAGGCCTCGGATCGTGCTGGGTACAAATTCACCGTCGTTATTACAACGACGAGGTGACCTCCAATGAGTATATTCGTGAACATTTGAATATCCCGGAAAATCTGGAAGTCCTCTCCGTGGTAGGAATTGGTCATAAAGCTACCGAACGGCCTTCCTTGTCGGACAAAGAACTGCTTTGGAACAAGATTTCCAGAAATAAAAACAAAAGCATCCCCGTTTTCAAGGAAATATAATTGAAACAGGATTCTTTTCACAAAAAGGAAACCGTTGAATTAGTGATAATCCAACGGTTTCTTTTTTGCATTTTCAGAAAAGCATTCTTAACGAAAACAAAATTTACGACAAATGCTTTTTGATTATTCTTCCTTATACTCAAATGCGTAGGACTCGCCATGTTGACTGACATCCAACCCAATCCGTTCCGACTTGGGTGAAACCCTCAGCGGGATAATCTTATCGGTAAGCATATACAGCAGATAAGCCCCACCAAAAGTAAAGACCCCCACAATTACTAAAGCCAGCAAATGGTATAAGAAAGTAGTAGTCTCACCATAGATCAAACCAACACCCTGAGCAAAAACAGAAGTTAAGATCATCCCCACAATCCCCCCCATTCCATGAGCAGGGAAAACATCCAGCGTATCGTCCAACGAAGTTTTTGAACGATAGGATATGGCAATATTACTGATTATTGAAGCAACAAGGCCGATAAAAATACTGGCCCCAACATTAACGAAGCCTGCTGCCGGTGTAATAGCGACCAGACCAACCACCAGACCGATTGAAGCCCCCAAGGCCGAAGGTTTACGCCCCATCGCGGCATCAAAAAAGACATATCCCAGCATAGCGGCAGCCGAAGCAGTATTGGTATTGACTAAAGCTGAAATAGCAACCGAGTTTGCAGCCAATGCCGATCCGGCATTAAATCCAAACCATCCAAACCAGAGCATCCCGGCACCCAACAGGACAAAAGGAATATTTGCCGGATGAAAATGCTCATGGTAATCCCTGCGTGGCCCTAAAAATATTGCTCCCGCCAAAGCCGCAAAACCGGCAGACATATGAACCACCGTTCCTCCGGCAAAATCGAGTACGCCCCAGTTGCGCAAGAAACCGTTCGGATGCCAGGTCCAGTGAGCCAACGGACAATAGATAAAAATGGTAAACAAAGTGATGAATAACATGTAAGCGCTGAAACGAACCCGCCCCGCAAAAGAACCGGTAATTAACGCTGGAGTAATGATCGCGAACTTAAGCTGAAACATCGCAAAGAGAGCCAATGGAATGGTGGGTGCAAGCGCAGCGTTGGTATTCCCGTCTACTCCCTTAAATAATAAAAAGGTAAACGGATTACCGATCAATCCAAATTTTTCGGGTCCGATACTATCCCCGAAAGCGAGGCTGAACCCAACCAAAACCCAAATAATGCTTACAATTCCCATCGCGATGAAACTTTGCATCATGGTTGAAATGATGTTCTTTGGCTGAATCATTCCTCCGTAAAAAAAGGCCAGACCCGGAGTCATCAATAATACCAACGCTGTAGCAGTCGCCATCCAGGCCACATCGCCTGCCACAAGATTAGGATCCAATTCGGTGGGGTTATCCCCCGCCGTAAATACTCCAACAACAGAAACAACCATCAGAGCCACAATCAACAATAACCAATTTTTACTCATCTCGTTTAGTTTGACATATTCAACAATCGACCGCATTAAATAAACACTCTATTTCTTTACCACCCCATATATTTATAGGGTCAAAACAATATTTAATACTATTTTTCACCAAAGATACCCATTTCAGACACACACAAAGTATTATTAACCTGTTTTTTTCGATATTTCATATTAATTTCAAACAACGGACACCAAAAGCCATATTTTTATTTCCGACGGATAAGGGCACATAGAAAGGGCACTATTTTAGAAATAAGATTTAAATTTAGTTCAGAAAGCGTTTATTTGTTTATTTTTAGAGGGGAATTAAGTACAAAATTTTTAATAACAGGAATAAGTCATGACCATGCGCAATCAACTCGATGATACCGATCTGAAAATTCTGGACATCATCACAAAAAATGCCCGCACCCCCTTTAAGGACGTAGCCACCGAGTGTGGTATCTCACGGGCAGCCGTTCATCAGCGAGTGAACCGTATGATTGAAATGGAGGTGATTGTAGGGTCAGGCTACCACATTGATCCGAAAAAAATTGATTTCCGCACCTGCACCTATATCGGTATTTTTCTGGAGAAAGGAAGTCTTTACCATGAGGTGGCTATGCAACTGGAAAAAATCAACGAGATTGTCGAATGCCATTACACGACGGGACAATACGCCATTTTTGCCAAGGTTTACGCGCGCGACAACGAACATCTCAAGGAGATACTGAGCGAGAAGATTCAAAAAATACAGGGAATATCGAGCACCGAGACCTTCATCTCACTCGAAGAGACTTTCAAACGCGAAGTGCCGGTCTTCTGACCGGCATCACTGTTGATGCCGCTGGCGGATTACCTCATAAACCAGCACCCCGGCGGCTACCGATACGTTCAGCGATCCGATCTGACCGAACTGCGGGATTTTAGTCCATTCATCGGCAATCTTCAGCAGTCCTGCCTCAATCCCAAGGTCTTCCGATCCCATAATGATTGCCAACGGATCTTTCATCTCTGTCTCGAAGTGTAATTTCTCTCCCTTCTCGGTAGCGGCAACAATCTTCAGCCCGCTGTTTTTCAGAAATTTCACGGTTACAGCCAGATTTTTCGACCGGCAAACCGGGATGGTGTGCAACGCTCCCGCGGAGGTCTTTATCGCATCGGCGTTAATCTGGGCCGCACCCTTTTCTGGAATGATAATAGCATCGACACCGGCCACTTCGGCGGTACGGGCAATGGCCCCGAAATTACGGACATCGGAAACCTGGTCAAGCACAAGGATCAGCGGGTTGCGACCCTGCTCGAACAACTGGGGTACAAGTCCTTCAATATTGTGATAGGTCACCTGGGAGACGAAAGCGACGATTCCCTGGTGATTCTTGCGGGTGATACGGTCGATCTTCTCAATCGGAACAAACTGCATCGGGATCTGGTAACGGCGGATCAACCCGAAAAGCTCCTGGTAAAGCTCGCCTTGCAGCCCTTTCTTCACTAAAACCTTGTCAATCTCTTTTCCCGAATTGATCGCTTCGATCGTCGAGCGAATCCCAAACACATAATCGCTTTTTTCCATCTTATTTATTTTTTACCAGGATTTCCTTTCATTCCAAATTTCCAACTCATACTGCAATTTTTCCCACGAATGAAGCTCCTTATCCAATTGTTTCTTCGTTTCTTCGTAACGGGTAAACAGCGCGGCATCGACCTTTTCGGGGTGCTCGGCCATAAAATTATCGGTCGAGGCAATATCGCCTTCGAGCTTGGCAATATGCCCCTCGATCTCTTCGATCTGTTTCTCGAGTTTGCTGATACTGCGGTTAATCTCCTTCTTTTCCTCGAAGCTGATATTTTCGGCATTCTTCACCGACTCTTTCACCTCTTTCTTCACCGGAATTTGCTGCTCAAGTTCCTTCAATGACTCGATCTTGCGGGTCTGAAGGAAATCGTAGATCCCGCCAAGGTGCTGTTTAATCTTTTTATGCCGGAACTCGTAAACCACATCGACCAGCCCGTCGAGGAATTCACGGTCGTGCGAGACGAGAAGCAGCGTGCCATCGAAATCCAACAGCGCCTGCTTCAGAATACCTTTCGAATGGATATCGAGATGGTTGGTCGGCTCATCGAGCACGAGGAAGTTGACCGGTTCGAGCAGCAAACGGATCATCGCCAGGCGCGAACGCTCGCCTCCCGAAAGCACCTTCACCTTTTTTTCAGCATCTTCGCCCGAAAACATAAAGGCGCCCAGGATATCGCGGATACGGGTGCGGATATCTCCAACGGCAATCTTATCAATTGTATCCAGCGCCGTTAATTCACCATCGAGCATGGAGGCCTGGTTCTGGGCAAAATAGCCGATCTTCACGTTATGCCCCAGTTTCTGCTCGCCGGTCGATTCCAGTTCCTGCATAATGATACGCGCCATGGTGGTCTTCCCCTCGCCATTCTTGCCAACGAAAGCAACTTTATTGCCCCGCTCAATCGTCAGATCGACCTGATCGAGAACGAGGTGATCGCCGTAGGCTTTCGAAAGGCCGGTGGCGTTAAAAACGACGGTCCCCGACCTCGGCGATGGCGGAAACTTGATATTCAGCGAACGGGTATCCTCTTCATCCACCTCGATGCGCTCAATCTTGTCGAGCTGCTTGATGCGCGACTGCACCTGCACCGATTTAGTGGCTTTGTAGCGAAATCGTTCTATAAAATCTTCAGTATCCTGGATCATCTTCTGCTGATTACGGAAGGCGGCGATCTGTTGTTCGCGGCGCTCCTTGCGCAGTTCCAGGTATTTCGAGTAATTAACCTTGTAATCGTATAGTTTTCCCAGGCTGATCTCCACCGTCCGGTTGGTCACGTTATCGAGAAAGGCGCGGTCGTGCGATACCAAGACCACGGCACCGGGATAATCTTTCAAAAAGTTTTCCAGCCATTGGATCGATTCGATATCGAGGTGATTGGTCGGCTCGTCGAGCAGGAAGACGTTGGGTTTTTGGAGCAAGATCTTGGCCAGCTCGATGCGCATGCGCCATCCGCCTGAAAATTCGGAGGTCTGACGGTCGAAATCTTCCCGTTCAAATCCTAAGCCAACTAAGGTTTGCTCGATATCTGCATGAAAATTCGAGCCGTCCATCAACTGGAAACGCTCGTTGGCCTGATGAAGATCGTCGATGATCCGGTGATATTCTTCCGATTCATAATCATCGCGGACAGCCAGTTCACTACTCAGAAAATTAATCTGTTTTTCCAGCTCCTGAATCTCCCCAAAAGCGGTAATGGCTTCTTCCATCACGGTGAGCGAGTCGCGGGTCTCCATGTGCTGGGGCAAATAGCCGATCTTCACATCACGCGGGACTACAACACGGCCAGAAGTGGGCACTTGCAGGCCGGCAAAGATCTTCAACAGGGTCGATTTCCCGGCGCCGTTCCTTCCGGCCAGACCAATGCGGTCGCGCGGATTCACGATGAAACTCACCTGCTTGAAAAGCTCAAACCCACCAAATTCGACATATAATTCTTCTACCGATATCATGTAAAAACTATCTTCTCAAATAAGCTGCAAAGATAACAGAATCCGGGGGCTTTCATAGGACTAAATGAGTTTGTTGCTTTACAGGATTTTAAGTCGGGCAAACCGAAACAATCACCGCAGCAAAACCGGAACACTTCCCTTTTTTAATGCCCCGGGGTACCTTTTAATACCTTCGAAGCTCTTTTTGAACCTCCTGCAGGTGGGAATTGGACAACGGCGATTCAACCAACGGCGAATATAACCGAAACGGAAATCTCCCGTAAGGGAATTTCAAGCAGGCCGCGAAAATTTGGATGTCTGTTTGTATCTTTGCGAAAATTAAAACAAAACGTTTTGGGACGCAGGAAAAAACAGTTGCCGATTCTGGAAAATGTAGAGATTCTGGAAGCCGGCTCGGAAGGAAAAGCAGTGGCAAAAGTCGATGGGATCGTGGTCTTTACCACGCATGTGATCCCGGGCGATGTAGTCGACATCCAGGTGATGAAGAAGAAAGAGAAATATATGGAAGGGAAGGTGGTGAAGATCCGTCAGTTTTCGCCCGACCGTATTCCGGCTTTCTGCGAGCACTTCGAAGTGTGCGGCGGCTGCAAATGGCAATATCTCCCCTACGAGAAACAGCTCTTTTACAAGCAGAAACAGGTGTCGGATCAGCTTTACCGCATCGGCCGGGTGAAAATTCACGATATGTTGCCGATTAAAGGGTCGGCCAAGACCACTTTCTACCGCAACAAACTCGAATTTACCTTTTCGAATAAGCGCTGGCTGACCGATGAAGAGATAAAATCGGGCCAGACGTTCGATGATCTGAACGTGTTGGGATTTCATATCCCCGGCATGTTCGACAAAGTACTCGACATTAATAAATGCTGGCTGCAGCCCAACCCATCGAACCCGATCCGCAACGCGGTCCGCGAATATGCGCTGCAAAATCAGCTCAGCTTTTTCGACCTGCGCAACAAAGCCGGGTTCCTGCGTAACATCATCATCCGTACAGCCAGCACCGGCGAGATAATGGTGATCGTGGTCTTCCATGAAGAACTGAAAGAGGAACGTGAAAAGCTGCTGAACTTCGTGGCTGACCGTTTTCCCGAAATTACTTCATTGCTTTATGTGATCAACGAGAAGGGCAATGATACGATTACCGACCAGGAAGTAATTACGTTCAAGGGACGCGAATATATTATCGAGGAGATGGAGGGATTGCAGTTCCGCATCGGGCCGAAATCGTTCTACCAGACCAACTCGGAACAGGCCTATGAACTCTATAAAGTTGCCCGCGATTTTGCCGGCCTCACGGGAAATGAGATTGTTTACGACCTCTATACCGGCACGGGCACTATCGCCAATTTTGTGGCCCATCAGGCCAAAGAGGTGATCGGGATCGAGTATGTACCGGAGGCGATTGAAGATGCGAAGATCAATTCCGAAGTAAATAACCTCAAGAATACCCTCTTTTACGCCGGCGACATGAAAGATATCCTCAATGCGGAGTTTATCGAAAAGCACGGTCGCCCGGATGTGATCATCACCGATCCGCCAAGGGCCGGGATGCACGAGGATGTGATCAATGCCATCCTTCTGGCCGCTCCCGAACGGATTGTCTATGTCAGTTGCAATCCAGGCACACAGGCGCGCGATATCCTGATGCTTAGCGGGGCCTATCGGGTGACGAAGATCCAGCCGGTGGACATGTTCCCCCACACGCACCATGTCGAGAATGTGGTGCTGATGGAGAAGAACGGGTAATTTAAGCTGTCAGTTCCGATTATTCTTTTTACTGGTTAGCCCATCAAATTTTTGGTGTGGCTTCTTCTTATTCTGGTTATTTCTTTTTACTTTTAAAGAGATGGACCAAATCGAAGAATTATGCAGAATCTGAATTACGGAGTAATCGGCAATTGCAAAAGTGCAGCCCTGATTTCCGAAAAAGGAAGCATTGACTGGTTTTGTTTCCCTGATTTTGACTCGCCGTCAATTTTCAGTCGGATTTTGGATATAAATAGCGGAGGAGAGTTTAGTTTTATGGTTACGCCTGAATATTCGGTAATTCAGGAATATATTCCAAAGACGAACATTCTTAGCACCCGGTTTTCTTCCGATGAAGGTTGTTTTGAAGTGATTGATTTTATGCCCCGGTATAAAACCGGAGAATCGGAATATTATCATTCGCCTGAAATTTACCGTTATATCCGGGTTATATCAGGGAAACCCTCCTTCAGGGTAAACTATAATCCGAAGATGAAGTATGCCTTGGAAGAGGTCGAACATCATATCCACAAATGTTTCATTAAAACCAATTCAAAAGCCGATCCTTTAGACAGCATTTATCTCTATTCAAGTTTTGAATTTTCCGCTATTCTTAAAAAGAAAAGAATCGTTTTGGATAAGGACCAGTTTCTCCTTCTTTCCTATAACCAAAAGTTAATACCTATTGATCTTGACCGGGTCATACTTGAATATCACAGGACTAAAGTATACTGGTTCAACTGGATTAACCGGGCCAAAAAATTCAGAAACTACAACGATGTAATTATCCGTAGTTTACTGGTGTTAAAATTAATGTCGTATCAACCCACCGGGGCTGTACTGGCCGCCTTAACCACCAGCATTCCGGAGACCATCGGAGAGGTGAGAAACTGGGATTACCGTTTTTGTTGGCTTCGCGATGCTTCCATGTCGATCGAGACGTTATTGGCCATGGGGCATAACAAGGGAGCCCGAAGATTTCTCGGGTTTATCAAAGGGATCTTAAAATCGAAGCAGGATATATTTCAGATCATGTACGGGATTCGTGGAGAAAGGGTATTGCAGGAGAAAGAGCTGTCCCATTTAAGTGGATATGAAGACTCCAAACCGGTGAGGATCGGGAATGCCGCCTATTATCAACGACAAAACGATGTATTTGGCTATCTGATGAATGTTATCTGTCAATACTACAAATTTTTCCCGGGCACCCTCGACGAGATTGAAGAAATTTGGGAAGTAGTAAAAAATATCATTCGGACCGTAAGAGCCAACTGGGAAAAACCGGATTCTGGGATTTGGGAAATCCGCAACCTGGATAAACACTTTGTCTTCTCAAAGGTCATGTGCTGGGTCTCTTTAGACCGGGGGACGAAGATTGCCCAAATGCTTAATCAAAAAAAATATGCTCAACGATGGAGAGTCGAGGCCGACCGGATAAAAGCAAATATTTTAGAGAATGGCTGGAATGAAGAGATGCAAAGTTTCACACAGACCTATCATTGTAATGACCTGGATGCATCCCTTTTGCTTCTGGAAGAATATGGCTTTATCCCGGCTTCAAATGAGAAATATAAGAAAACAGTTTACGCCATCAAGAATGCGCTTTATTATAACGGACTAATGTACCGTTATATTAATGCTGATGATTTCGGGAAGCTTTCTTCTTCGTTCACGATCTGTACCTTTTGGATGATCCGGGCACTTTATGTAATAGGTGAAACAGAAGAGGCCCGCAACATTTTTGAAAAAATCCTCAGTTATTCCAATCATCTAGGATTGTATAGTGAAGATCTGGACTTCAAAACAAAACGCCAACTTGGGAATTTTCCCCAAGCCTATTCGCATTTAGCCCTGATCAATACTGCAACCCTCTTCTCCGAAGAGCGCCATTTATCCCGCTTCATCCGTCCGTAATCCAGAAAGCCCTGCTAAACGCACTTTAACAAAACACTCCGGATAGTTTTTTTGGATAAAATCAATGACTCTCTCTCTGATTTCCGTTCGCAAATCCCAGTTTTTTGAGGAATCGCTGCTGCTAATTAAAATACGCACCTCCTGATATAACTCATTGGTATTGGTAACCTGAACATTCCAGATGCGTCCATCCCAATTCGGATCATTTTTCAATATTCTGAGTAAATACTCCCTGAGGGTTTGCACCGAAAAATTATAATCCACATACAAAAAAACCGTTCCGGCAATATCCGAATTGATTCTAGTCCAATTCTGAAATGGCTTTTCCAAAAAATAATTCACTGAAAGCATGAGCCGCCGTTCATCCCAAATTTTCATCACCACATAAGTAAGGGTAATTTCCTCTATGCGACCCCATTCGCCTTCCACAACCACTACATCATCCAATCGAATAGGCTGGGTGATGGCAATCTGAATCCCTGCTAAAAACATTCCTATACTTTTCTGAGCAGCAAAACCAACAATAACACCCAAAACACCAGCAGACGTTAATAAACTCTTGCCAATAATTTTGGCCTCCTCAAATGTCATCAAGACAATCGAAAAGGTCACAAGAACTATTAATGCATTAGCTATACTCTGAAATACTTTTAATTGGGTAATTACTTTCCTGCCTCTTAAATTATCAGCGGCAGTGATATCGAACCTCATTTGCAACAAGTACACCCCGAGTCTCACGAATTTGATCAACAGCCAGGCTACCGATAAAATAAGAAGGATATTATTGATTTGAATTAGTGATTTATAAATGATTGTATCGGTTAAAAAGATATGTGTAAAAATTTTCATAAATAATCAGACCAAGAACCAAAGAAAAGGAATTTTAAAGAGATCGATCATATAATCGTCCCATTTATTGGTGGTTTTATGGGCAAATCTTTTTAAACGCCGGTATACAAAAAGGTAAACAACAAAAATCATAAAGAATCCGGCAATAACTAAAAGCATTGCTGTAACATTTGTAAAAAAGCTTAAATTTCCGGGACAAAATAAGAGCATAATAAACTCATATAAAAACTAAATAAGGATATTCTAAGTCATTAAACTATTTAAAAAAGAAATAGTTCCGTGCTGATGTAAACAATACCTGGCCCGATCAGATTTAGTACCAATTTTAATGGTAACAGCTTCTTCAGGCAGAGCATTAAACATGTCTTCATCAGTAATGTCGTCCCCCATAGCCATCACAAAATCATAATGATTTTTGCTCATTAATCGGGAGGCTTCAGTTCCCTTGTTGGTCCCGGCAGTTTTGACTTCGATCAACTTATGCCCTCTCATGATATGCAGATTTAACCGGGTACAAGGCATAATAAGGGCATTTATTAATTGTTTCTCTCTTAACTCGGCCAACCATCTGTCACTATTCCGGTAATGCCACACAATTGAGGTTTTCTTAACTTCCAACATGGATCCCGGCGTCTTATCCATGATTTGCTGCATAATATTGATTATTTCCGGCTCATCCGGAAACCGGATACATTCATTCTCACTCCACTTCCCGTGTTCTTTATAAAAAGCACCATGTTCTGCCACTAGTTGAAGGTCAATCTCACTAAACCATTTATCTAGAAAAGCAGTATCCCGACCACTGGTGATCACGACATTATTCCTGGGATCAGCGGTTAAGGACTTTAATGTTTGGATCAATTTATCATCAGGGATCGCCAATTCGGGCAATTTTACAATCGGAACAAGGGTCCCATCGTAATCAAATAAGAGTAACCGATTTTGACTATTCTGATATAGCTCCTTAATCTGTAAAAGAGCCTTATCTCGAATTTCCTTATTCTGAAGAAATACATTTTTTTCCTTTATGTCATTCAACTCAATTATAAAATCGGCTGCCCACCTTTTAACACTCTTCGTTTTGATCGTTTTTTGCATTTTCTCCATCCGATAGGTCTGTTCTTCTTCAGCCATCGTAAGCGCATTAAGTAAGGCCCCTTCGATCTCCTTTACTTCATTTGGATTAATAATCAATGCTTCCTTTAATTCAATAGCAGCACCAGCCATCTCACTTAGAATCAAAACACCAGGGTCATCCCGTTTTACTGCAACATATTCCTTTGCCACCAAATTCATCCCGTCGCGTAAAGGAGTAACCAAGGCCACATTAGCGATATAATATAACGCCATTAATTCCTCGAAAGGAAAAGAACGATAAAAATAATACACCGGACGCCAGTCAAGTGAAGAATAACGCCCATTTAAAGCCCCAATCATCTTATCAATAGAGGTTTTAAGATCTCTGTACATCTCCACATGATCTCGTGACGGGACAACGACCATAACCAGGGAAACCTTTCCCCGAAATTCAGGATGATTTTCCAAGAATAGTTCAAAACCTTTCAACCGATGCAGAATGCCTTTACTGTAATCAAGTCTGTCAACCGATAAAACTAATTTATGATTTCCGAAATCATCCTTAAACTGTTTGGCAATCTTTTGAATGGAAGAATTTAAAATTGCATCATGATGCAATTCGTAATTAATACCCATTGGAAAAGCCTCCACACGAGCAAGTCTTCCATTATAATCAATTTCATCTAATTCGCAATCCAACCCCAGCACCCTATAAGCAGCACTGATGAAATGTCTCATATAATCATGGGTATGAAAACCTATTAAGTCAGCACCTAAAAGACCTCTCAAGATTTCCGCACGTTCAGGCAAAACTCGAAACAGTTCGTAAGCAGGGAAGGGAATATGCAGAAAAAAACCAATACTCAACCCTTGTATCTTCTCCCGGAGCATTGCAGGCAACAACATTAACTGATAATCATGGACCCAAACGACATCTCCAGGCTTAAGAAATTTAACCGCCTCCTCGCAGAAAAGACGATTCACTTGCCGATACGATTCCCAGTATTTATATTCATATTGAATGTATGCATAAAAGTAATGACAGAGTGGCCATAAGGTACTATTACTATAACCTTCATAATAATCATGAATCTGATCCTCTGTAAGGAAGATCGGATGTAATTTCTGGGATAACAATCCGGCAATAACCTCTTTTTTTTCCGTTTCGTTATCAAGAAAAATACCTGGCCATCCAATCCAATGCTTTTCTTCAAAATCATCTAAAGATCCTAATCCAGTGGCAAGTCCTCCTTCACTTCGCTTGTAAATGAAATTTTCTTTTTCTTTGCTGACTTTGAGAGGTAGCCGATTTGAAATAATATATAATCCCATTATTTTAAAATTATGATTTAAATTTTCATCTGTATGAAGGGCCAACCTACTTCAAAACCTAAATTATTATAGATGACTTTTAAAATTACGAAATAATGAGTAGTATTCCAAGTACATCAGGGCAATCGTTCATTCATTGGCAATATTCACAATTCAATTAGGTTATGAAAGCATCACTAAATAAACAGTTATATCTATAAAATAATAAAATGGTCGATCCGTTAAAAACGGACAAATACAAGTAGTTTTGGGATAGGCATGATCAAAAAAACCGGAAGCTCATTCTGATAATCTTCCGGTTCTCCTTTTTCTACTTTCCATTATCTGGTTGAGGAGATTCTTTTTCATGAACCTCCACCTCTCTTTTATCATAAATATCGGGAGCAATTCTTTTCAGTAGTATATCGCTGATTTCGAAAACCGGCAACTTATCATACTCGTTACTGATATTGCAAACCATGGCGATCACCAGCTTTTGATTGGGATAAGCAACAACGCAGGAGCTCCCCCCCATGGTTGTCCCAAAGCAAATATAAACCGGTTGATGTTTAGTGTCAAAACTGATAATTGGGCCAAGCCCATATTTTCCAGGATCTCCATTGTTCATGGCAATTGGTTCGAGGATTTTATCCACCGTCTCCTTTTTCAAATATTTCGGGAAAAGATATTCGTTCATCAGGGTAGCCATATCCAGCGAAGAAGATAAAAGGCCGGAAGAAGCCATGCGATGGCGGTTATCTATACTAGCCGCCCTCACCAATTGAGCCATCAAGGTACGATCATAGCAGTCGCTGCGGTCAGGAATAATAAAGACAGGATCATCGGCAACGGTTGAACTCAGGTGAAGGGTATCCGTCAGTTTGTTTGAAAGTAATTTTGAAAAACGTTCGCCGCTGATTTTCTCCAAAGCAGCTCCAAGCAGGTCATAGTTAAAATCCGATTCATAGATAAATTCACCAGTTGGATAAAACAGGGAATCATTTACGAAGACAGACATCCCGTTCTCCACTGTAGAGTAACCGCTATTCAAAAATTCTTTGTTGCTTGGTGACCGTATTCCGGACATTTGACCAGCCAGATGAAGAAAATTGATCTGAGCTTTATCTTCGGGCAACTCAGGGATGTAATCCCTGACGTTTTTGGTCAAATCGATCTTGCCATCTTCCGACAATTTAGCGAGCAAAGCGCCTGTGAATAGTTTAGAGCCGCCCCCAATTCTGAATTTGGTGTAGGGAGTGACCACAACATCCAATTCTTTATTCGCGAATCCTACTCCTTCAGACCATATTAACTGATTATTGTGCATCACGGCCACTGACATCCCTGGAACATCATTGGTTAGCAAATAAATTCCAAGCTTCTTCCGGCAATCATTAATTTCTTTCTTATACTTGGACAAATAACCATTCTTTGACCAGTCAACTTCTTTTTTGCACGATATAAAACACAATAAAAAAGATAATGATAAAAGGATGATTGTAAACTTCTTCATTTTTCTCAAAATTTTTAGATGTTAAAAAAAAATCAGACGTCGAAAATAAGAGATTTTGCTTTTTTTCAAAACAAAGAAAGTATAAAAAATTTACAAAATATAAAAAAACAAAAAGCCCCGACCCATTTGCATGGACCGGGGCTCGGTTTAAACTGGCGGCGACCTACTCTCCCACTTGACGCAGTACCATCGGCGCGGA
>CAZWBR010000039.1:0-37383 GCA_964632305.1 uncultured Prolixibacteraceae bacterium | reverse complement strand
ACCCGCGACCCCCTGCGTGACAGGCAGGTATTCTAACCAGCTGAACTACCACACCATTATTTTGATTCTCCTCTACGAAAATAAGAACGATTACCGTTGCCCGTTTCCTTTTAAGGCGCTGCAAATATACAGATGTTTTCTTAACTACAAATGTATCAAAAAATAAATTGCAAAAAAAATATCGGCAACAAACATCAACTAACTACACAACAACCACATATCGGTTTAAAAAGATCGATCACCGGGTAAAAAAAGAGAAATGAACACTCCCGTAAACCCTCAGTTCCCTGAAATTCGGATGGCCCGAGAAGTCGTTTTTCTTCCCGTGCTCCAGTATAAACAGCGACTGATCGTCCTTCAACAGCGAGCTGTTCATCACCAAATCGGGCAGCTCGGCCAACCGTTTCAACTCGTAGGGAGGATCGGCGAAGATTAAATCGAACGACTCCTCCGAACGGCCAATAAACCGGAATACATCCGCCTTGAAGAGATGGATCACCTCCGACAGGTTCAACTGTTTAATAACCGAATAGATAAACGACAAATGAACATGATCAAGCTCCACCGAGGTAATCTCGCCACAGCCCCTCGAGGCAAATTCAAAAGAGATGCTCCCGGTCCCCGAGAAAAGGTCGAGCACCTTCAGTTCCTGAAAATCATACCGGTTATCCAGGATATTAAAGAGGTTCTCCCGGGCAAAATCCGTCGTGGGACGGGCTTTGAAATTCTTCCCCGGACTGAACATCCGACTCTTAAACTCCCCGCCAATTATTCGCATTTGTAAAGATCAAAAAGTGAAGTATAATAATGTTCAGGTACCTGGCTAAAGGTATAACTGTAGGTAAAGGTCGAATTAGGCTTCGCGAAAGAGGTGCGCTTGATATATTTCTTAAAGAGGTGATAGAGCGGGGCGACCTGCGCCAATTGCCCGTGAACAACCAGTTCGGTGGTCTCCGCCGGCAATTTCAACTGATCGAAGAGGTAAAGGACATAATACAACACATCCTTCTCGCTGGCATAATTGAAGATATTGACCAGCAACAGCCGGCCTCCCGAAACAACCGCCACTTCGAAATAGCTGCGAAAGAAATTCAGATGGACCTGTTGACGGTCAGGAAAATTCCGGTTAGCTTTCAATGCCCCCTCAACCAATGGGTAAAGATTGTGCCTGAAACTGGCACGCGGGTATTTAGCCCCCAGGTATTCCTTCAGGTTCTCAGGAACCATATAGCCGCACCAGGCCTCTGCCTTCGGAAAAAGCTGCCTATCGACCACATAGCCCTTTTCAATGGCATGGTTGAACGAAACAAAACGTTCAACGGCATTTTTCTGATAAAAGGGCTGAGGGATCAACGTGAACAAATTGGTCGAATAAAGCAGCTCAATACTCTTATAATTCAAATTAAGCATCTCCTCCCCCTCAATGATCTCCCTGACATGCTTCAGCAAGAGCCGCGGACGCTTTAAAAAGAAATTATACCCTTTCAATACGATATATTTCCCTTTGGGGATATCCAGGATGCAAAAAGAAAATCCATCCAGACTAATCTGGATGGATAAGTGATATAAATTCGTAAGCGTGCTATCGTACGTTTTGTCGATAAAACTGATCTCCCGCATTAGTTCAAATCAAGTTTATTCCCAGTTCCCTGAGTTATTGTTGGTCTCGGTAAGAGATCCAACTTTCAGACCAGGATATTTCCCGTCAACGCGGGCTTTCTCATTCAGATTAATGATTTCCTGGCCGTAAACCTCCTTCAATTCGCTCAGGAATTGGTTATTGTGGGCACGTACTTCAAATACAGGAACTTTAACCCCTGAACCGGTAGTAATAACATTGGTCCCCAGGAAAAATTTCTCATCCTTGGTATAAGGAATATAAGGCAAACGATCGACAGCGAATGTTTTACCAAAAAGCGAATCCTTAACTGAAACTTTCATGGTATCACGAATAATAATACCTTGTTTAAGGGCTTCTGCCTCAGTCATACCAGCTTCAAGCTGAGCATCGGTCAATGCACCGATCTTCCGAACCATCGGGAGGGTACCTGTCGAAGTAAACCGAACCAGAGTATCCCAACTTGCGGTAAATCTACCGTTTACTTCTTTGAATGCAAGCTGTGCTTTACGGATATTCTTCAGACTCTCTACAGTAGCATCGTAGCGAAGATCCCGTTCCTTTCCAAACTCGATAGGTGTTGTAATGCTGGTATATACCTTATAGCCTAAAAAGATAATCACCAAGACCAATAAAATTTGTATTACTTTTTTCATTTTCTTCGTAATGAATTAGTTCATGTGTCGGCAAATTTAAAAAAAAAATTAAATCTTCACCCCCACAAACTGGTAAAAAAAACCATCATGTTAAAAAAACATATTTCCGACCTGATCACCAGGAAGCTAGGATACGATCCCACTGAGAGCCAAAAAGAAATGATCCTGAAACTAGCCGACTTTATTACCAGTGAAGCCACCAACCCCACCTTTTTGCTGAAAGGATATGCCGGTACCGGGAAAACATCGGCCATCAGCGCCCTTGTCAACGTCCTGGAGGAGATGAAAATCCGAACCGTACTGCTTGCCCCCACCGGAAGGGCCGCCAAGGTACTGGCCCGTTACAGCGGCCAAACGGCCGGGACCATCCACAAACGGATCTACCGTCAGCAAGCCACCACCGATGGCTTCAGCCGCTTCTCCCTCGACCGGAACATGAGCCGTAACACCATCTTTATTGTCGATGAATCATCGATGATCTCCAACCTTCCGCAGGATCAAAACGTCTTCGGCTCGGGATATCTCCTCTCCGATCTGATCGAATATGTCTTTTCCTGCGAAAACTGCCGGCTGATCATTGTCGGCGACACGGCCCAGCTCCCCCCTGTCGGGATCGCTCTGAGCCCCGCGCTCGAGCCTCAGGAGCTCAACCTCTTCGATCTGGGCATCACTGCCTGCGAACTGACCAACGTGGTCCGCCAGTCGGGCAACTCGGGAATACTACAAAATGCCACCAAGCTCAGGGAGCTGATCGCGCAGGAAGAATCCGGCGGCTACTGGCCGATCGACACCGAAAACTGTCCCGATGTGATCCGCCTCTCGGGCGAGGACCTTATTGAAGAGATATCGGGTTGTTACGACAGATACGGGACGGAGGAAACCATCATTATCACCCGTTCCAACAAACGGGCCAACCGCTTCAACGAAGGTATCAGGCGAACCGTCCTCTACCGCGAGGACCAGATCGCCAATGGCGACCTGCTGATGGTGGTCAAAAACAACTATTTCTGGTCGAAACAAACCGAAGAGATGGACTTCATCGCCAACGGCGACATCGCCGAAATCGTGCGGATCAAAAAATACGAGGAACGGTACGGCTTCCATTTCGCCAATGTCACGCTGCGTTTTATCGATTATAAAGATATCGAGATCGACTGTAAAATCTTCCTCGACACCCTCTCGGTCGAAGCGCCCTCCCTCACCGCCGACGATAACCGCCGCCTCTTCGAGACCATCTCAGAAGACTATCCCGAGATCCGCAACAAACGCGACCGCTGGAAAAAAATCCTCGAGAACGAATTCTTCAATGCCCTCCAGGTAAAATTCGCTTACGCCATCACCTGCCATAAGGCCCAGGGCGGACAATGGAAAGCGGTCTTTGTCGATCATGGTTACCTCACCGAAGAGATGATCGACCGCGAATGCCTCCGCTGGTTTTATACCGCTTTCACCCGCCCCACCGAACGGCTTTACCTGGTCAACTTCAACAAGGAGTTTTTCGAATAGTCGCGCCCCGGCCATCTCCGGATCTTCTGTGCATATTCTGTGCATCTTCTGTGCATCTTCTGTGCATTTTTAGCACAGAAGATCTATAGAAGATCTATTGAAGTAATAGGGAAACCAAGGAGCATACCCGCCAATACCCATCAAAGACTAAAGGAGAAAACCGCGATATATAATATATAAACAGGAATAGCCGGCTCTCTTTTGGAGAAACCGGGAAAAACAACGAATCTCCCCTGATCGGGGATGACGCGACAAAACGGTTCTTCGATTTGCAATTGGGTATTCCTAAAACCAGTGCTTTACTCAGCCTCCCCTTCCGGCAGATGTCCACACACGTCGGTTTGATCCGTGATTTGTTCGGAACGTGTTGCCGGACTGTTCTCCCTGACCGGAACATCAAAGCAGTCGCCGTCGTTGGCCGCGTAGGTCTCGGGGAAAATCTCGCGGGCTTCCTCTACCAGGTGATCGATGCTTTTGTACCTCGACGAGAAATGACCGATCAGGAGTTTGCCCGCGTTGGCCTTCAGGGCAAGCTGCGCGGCTTGTTTTGTCGTGGTGTGAAAGGTTTTCTTTGCAAGATCTTTCAAATCATCGGCGAAGGTGGCCTCGTGATAGAGCAGACCGGCATCCTGTACGATGGGAATAATCTCTTTCTTATAAATAGTATCGGTACAGAAGGCATAGGTGCGGGGAGGGTACGACGGGAGAGTCAGTTCATTATTGGGGACAACCGTCTGATCGGGCAGGATCAGGTCGGCGCCATGTTTGATCGCGGCACGCTGGGCGATAGGAACCTCGTATTGCCGCAAAGCCTCGGGTTTCAGGTGCAGTTCGGCAGGTTTCTCCCGGAAGATAAAACCGCAACAGGGAATCCGGTGCTTGACCGGAAAAGATTCAACGCTTATTTTCTGATCTTCGTAGACCATCGCCCTTCGGCGGAAATTAAGCGGATGGTAAATAATCTTCAGGTCGACAATCTCGGCCATATATTTCATGAACCCTTCCATCATGGGTTGCAGCTCGGAATGGGAATGGATATGCAGTTCCCCTTTTCGCCCCATCAGTACCAATGAAGAGATAAAGCCCGGCAATCCGAAGATATGGTCCCCGTGCAGATGGGAAATAAAAATATGATTGATCTTACCTGCCTTGATCCCAAACCTGCGCAGTTGGATCTGGGTCCCCTCGCCGCAATCGATCATGAACAGTTTCTCGTTTAGGTTGACCACCTGTGAAGTGGGGAACCTGTTCGTGGTGGGTAATGCTGAACTGCTGCCAAGGATGGTAACTGAAAATGGGACCATGATCAAATCTTTTTTCAAACCTAAGGCAAAAGTTGATCAAATACAACCGGTCGGGGCAGAAAAAAACCCGGTTATTTCTAACCGGGTTTCTATTCTTATAATTCAGCTTTCTTCTTCAGTAAATGTTCAGCTTCTTCTTTGCCGGGGGCAATAATCAGGATCGAATCGAGCATGGCCAGCTTAACCAGCTTCTCGACCGGAGGGGTCAACCCGCAAAGGATGAAGGTTCCTTCAGCCTCTTCGCAAACCCTGTTCCCGACAAGGATTGAACTTAATCCTGACGAATCACAATAGCTACATTCTGATAAATCGAGGATGATCTGATTTTGCCCTTCTCCGGCAATCATCACTAAACCCGACTTCAGGTCCGGAGCGATAAAGCTATCAAGCCTTTCGCTATGCACCTTAACATAGGTATGATTCTCTTCTTTTTGGATGCTGAAATTCATGGGTTCAAATTAAGAAATTATTTTAAAAAATCCTTTCTTATTTGTCCTTTTTTTCTTTTTCTTCCATCTGAGTCCTTAAAGCAGCCAATTCACTGATATCGCCGAGGGTTGTTTTCTCGATGTTATCTTTCACTGCTTTCATTCCCTTTTGAGTCTGTTTGGCAGCCACTTTTTTCTTGGCTACTTCTTCACCTTTCTTCAGATCCTCGTAAACGCGGGAATGAGAAAGGATGATTCGTTTAGCAGACTTGGAAAATTCGATCACTTTGAATTCCAGCTTTTCGTCCATCTTCACGTGTGAGCCGTCTTCTTTTACCAGGTGACGTGGGGTTGCGAAACCTTCAACGCCGTAAGGCAACGCGATGACAGCGCCTTTATCGAACAGGTCGATAACGGTACCTTCGTGGATCGAGTCAACGGTAAAGATGGTTTCGAATACATCCCAAGGATTCTCTTCCAATTGTTTGTGGCCAAGGCTCAAACGACGGTTTTCTTTGTCGATGTCCAGAACCTGAACTTCGATTTCAGAACCGATGGAGGTGAATTCGGAAGGATGTTTGATCTTTTTGGTCCAGCTCAGATCGCTGATATGGATCAAACCATCGACGCCTTCTTCGATTTCAACAAATACCCCGAAGTTGGTGAAGTTGCGTACGCGGGCAGTGTGTTTGGAACCGATCGCATATTTTTCTTCAATTTTATCCCATGGGTCGTTTTTCATTTGTTTGATACCCAGAGACATTTTGCGTTCTTCGCGGTCGAGGGTCAGGATAGTAGCTTCTACTTCGTCGCCTACTTTGAGGAAATCCTGTGCTGAACGGAGGTGTTGTGACCAGCTCATTTCTGAAACGTGGATCAACCCTTCGACGCCGGGAGCAATTTCGATGAATGCGCCATAGTCGGCCATCACAACGACTTTTCCTTTAACTACATCGCCAACTTTCAGTTCTGAGCTAAGGCTATCCCATGGATGTGGAGCCAATTGTTTCAGACCAAGAGCGATACGTTTTTTGTCATCGTCGAAATCAAGGATAACCACGTTGATCTTCTGATCAAGCTGCACGATTTCGTTCGGATGAGCAACACGGCCCCAGCTGAGGTCGGTGATATGGATCAAACCATCTACGCCGCCAAGGTCGATGAATACCCCGTAAGAGGTGATGTTTTTGACAGTTCCTTCCAAAACCTGACCTTTTTCCAGCTTCGAAATGATGTCTTTCTTCTGCTGTTCGAGTTCGGCTTCGATAAGAGCTTTGTGCGATACCACAACGTTGCGGAATTCGTGGTTGATCTTGACCACTTTGAATTCCATGGTTTTGCCAACATAGATATCGTAATCGCGGATCGGTTTAACATCGATCTGTGAACCGGGCAAGAAGGCTTCGATGCCGAATACATCGACAATCATACCACCCTTGGTGCGGCACTTGATGTAACCGGTAATGATTTCGTCGTTTTCGAGGGCGGCGTTCACACGGTCCCAGCTGCGCATCGCGCGGGCTTTCTTGTGTGAAAGGGTCAACTGGCCCTTCTTGTCTTCGAGGGTTTCGACATAAACCTCAACTTTGTCACCAATTTTCAGGTTAGGATTGTAACGGAATTCGTTCACAGATACAATACCGTCTGATTTGTAGCCAATGTTAACGACTACTTCGCGTTTGTTCATGGAGATAACAGTCCCGTCGACGCATTCTTTTTCCTGAAGGATCGAAAGGGTGTTGTCGTACATGTTGGTCATTTCTTCTTTGGAGACAGAAACGCCGGTTGTTTTTTTGCCTTCAAAGGCATCCCAGTCAAAATCTTCTTCGGCAGCAGCAGAAGTTACTTTCTGACTTTTAGCCACGGGAGCGGCTGTTTCCTCGGCAGCATTTGCTGCGGGCTCGTTGATTTCGAGATTTTCGTTAATTTCGCTCATCTAAAAGAGTCTTAAAATTAATAAATTAGACATTATTTTGTTATGCGGCGCAAAGGTAGAATTTATTGAGATATAATCAAACCGTTCCTCCTCATTTTTTTATCCTTCGCCAATGAAATACAACAGCTAAAAGGAATTTGCAACTAATTGAACAAATGATTAGTTAACAAAAATCCTTTTTAAGACAAATCTTTATACCTTTGCCTTAAGGATAGGGCAGCTGACCCAAACATAGGGGATCTCCCCTGCCCTGCATACTATTTTCAAATACAACAACCTGTGAAAAAGATACTTATAACCGGAGCCAAGGGACAACTTGGCCAATCGATCCGTGAAGAGATGGAATCGTTTCCTGATCTTCTTCCGGTCTATACCGATGTCGACGAGCTTGACCTATGCAGCCCCGAAGCAATCGCCGCGTTTTTCGAAGCCGGGCAGCCTGATTTCGCGATCAACTGTGCCGCCTACACGGCTGTCGATAAAGCCGAAAGCGACTCGGATCTGGCCCGCAAGATCAACCGCGACGCCCCTGAAAACCTCGCCCTGGCCTGCCGCACGAACGGCACCCGCCTGATCCATATCTCCACCGACTATGTGTTCGACGGTGAGAGTGCCCACCCCTACCGGGAAGATAATCCGGTCAACCCGCAATCGGTTTACGGACAGACCAAGCTGGAAGGCGAACAGGCCATCCTGAATTCGGGAGCTGAGGCCGTTATCATCCGTACCGCGTGGCTCTACTCGGCTCATGGGAATAATTTCGTGAAGACCATGATACGCCTCGGGAAAGAACGGGAAACGCTGAACGTGGTGGCCGACCAGGTGGGAACCCCTACCTATGCCAACGATCTGGCCCGGGCTATCCTGACCATTATACAGTCGTCGGTTCAGGAACCGGGCGCTTTTGTTCCGGGTATCTATCATTACTCCAACGAAGGGGTGGCCAGTTGGTTCGACTTCACGAAAGCCATTTTCGAATACCTGCCTGAGATAACCTGTACGGTTTCACCTATCGGGACTGAAAAATATCCTACCCCGGCGAAAAGACCTGCCTACTCGGTGCTGGATAAATCAAAAATCAGGAGTATATTTGGAATTGCGATCCCCTACTGGCGGGAGAGCTTAAAGAGATGTATCATTAAATTAACCGATAATGAAAACAAATGAAATTCCTGCTGACGTTCTTCAGAAAGCCAACGAATGGCTTAACGGCAATTACGACGAGAAGACCAAGACTGAAGTAAGGCAACTGTTAGATAATGAAGATAAATCGGCCCTGATCGACGCTTTCTACCGCGACCTGGAATTTGGGACCGGCGGCTTGCGCGGTATCATGGGAGCCGGCTCCAACCGTATGAATATTTACACCGTTGGGGCTGCCACACAGGGGCTGAGCAATTACCTGAAGAAGGAGTTTGCCCATCTGCCGGAAATCAAGGTAGGCATCGGGCACGACTGCCGCAACAACAGCCGCCTCTTCGCCGAAGCCTCCGCGGGTATTTTCTCGGCCAACGGCATCAAAGTCTTCCTGTTCGAAGACCTGCGCCCTACCCCTGAACTCTCGTTTGCCATCCGCGAATTAGGGCTCCAGAGCGGCATTATCCTTACCGCCTCGCATAACCCGAAAGAGTATAACGGCTATAAAGCTTACTGGACCGACGGCTCCCAGATTGTTGAGCCTCACGACGTCAATATTATCGACGAAGTGGGTAAAGTAAAAGTTGACGACATTAAATTCGACGGGCCGAAAGATAATATCACGATCATGGGCCACAATATGGACGAGACCTACCTGAAAAAAGTGGTCACCGTGTCGCTCGATCCCGAGGTCATCAAACGGCAGAAAGATCTGAAGATTGTGTTTACGCCAATCCATGGTACCGGCGTTAAGCTGGTCCCGATGGCGCTGGCCAGGATGGGATTCACCAACGTGATCAATATCCCCGAGCAGGATGTGGTGAGCGGCGATTTCCCCACCGTAATCTCCCCCAACCCCGAAGAACCGGCCGCTATGGAGCTGGCGCTGAAGAAAGCCCGCGAAGTGAATGCCGATCTGGTGATGGCCACCGACCCCGATGCCGACCGCCTCGGCATCGCCGTGAAGAACGACAAGGGCGATTTTATCCTGCTGAACGGAAACCAAACCGTGTTGATCTTCCTTTACTACATCATCACTAAACGCAAGGAAATGGGACGGTTGACCGGCAAGCAATACGTGGTCAAGACTATCGTCACCTCAGAGCTGGTTGCTGATATCGCCCAAAAGAACGGCGTCGAATACTACGATTGTTACACCGGGTTCAAATATATCGCCGAGGTGATCCGCGAAAACGAAGGGTTGAAGGAGTATATCGGCGGGGGCGAAGAGAGCTTTGGTTTCCTGCCGGCCGACTTTGTCCGCGACAAAGATGCCGTCAGCTCCTGTGCCCTGATGGCCGAGATCGCCGCCTGGGCTAAGGACAACGGACGTTCGCTCTTCGAAATGCTTCAGGATATCTACCTTACCTACGGCTTCTCGAAAGAAAAGATGAAATACGTGGTGCGCAAGGGAAAAACCGGTGCCGAGGAGATCGAACAGATGATGGTCGACTTCCGCAATAACCCGCCGAAACAGTTGGCCGGTTCACCACTGGCCATCGTGAAAGACTACGAAACGCTGGAAGAAAAAAATCTGATCACCGGACAAACGAAGCCGATCGGACAAAAAATCACCTCCAACGTGCTGCAATTCTTCACCGTCGACGGGTCGAAAGTTTCGGTACGCCCTTCTGGCACCGAGCCGAAGATCAAGTTCTACATCGAGGTGAAAGCGCCTCTGGCTTCCCGCGAAGAATACTACCGGGTCGACGAAAAAGCCAATGCCAAGGTGGAACTGGTGATGAAAGATCTGGGATTATAAAACACGGTTCCCAGTAAGATCAAAAAATCCCGGAGGTTGAACCTCCGGGATTTTTAATGGATGTTATTTATGAGACAGAACGATTTCGGGATTTAATTCTCCTTTTTCATCTCCTTCAACTCTCTCTTAATCTGCTTTTGTTGCTGCTTCATCTGTTGCTGCTGCATTTTCAGTTGCTGCTTAATTTCATCGAGCTGTTCTTCCATGGGTAATTGCTGAGCTTTGATCAGCGAATCGATATTGATCTTTTCGAGCTCTTCCAGGGCTTTTGAGGTTCCGGTCAACGCGGCATTGGTGATTGCCTCAACATCGAGGTTACCGACCACGGCGGCGGCAGCATCCAGTCCGGCCTGTGCAGCTTTGATCGCCATCTCCATGGTGGCCTGATCGACTCCTTCCTTCTGCATATCGATTCGCATCTCGACCTCCATCTCTTTGCGGGCCGCTTCGATATCTTTTTTAGCCGCCTCCATCTCCCGCTTCAACTCTTCGTGATCGATCTCCTTACGGGCCAGTTCTATATCACGGCGGGCACCCGTCATATCGCGTCGCAGTTGTTCGCGGTCGATCTCCTGGTAAGCGCCCTCCACTGCGACCGAAGCGCTTTTCATGGCTTCCTGGGCTGTTTTCATCGCTTCCCTGACGATCTTTTCCACATCAATCTCACGCATGGCCTCCTCAATTTCCTTCATCAGTTCGGCATATTCGAGGGTATCTTTCTCCGAGTAAGCCACCTCGGCCACCTTCCTCAACTCGCGGGTCCGGTCGGGAGAGGTCGTTGCCACTACCTGCTCAAACCGGGTCCGTACACTATCGGTTTTGGCCTTGGTCATCGGTGCTGCCTCTGCCTTCGATTCCTCCTTCAGCGAGATTTTCATATCATTCTGCCCGATGGTAAAGGAGGCCAGGGTCATCCCAATCACGATCACCGCAGCAGCGATCAATCCTTCGTTAAAATTTGTTTTCATGATAACCAGTTTTTGAATTCGTTTAATGCGTTGTAAGACACTGTTGCGCTGAACCGAAAAGGCCATCGAGAGTTGGGGTTCAGCCGGGTACTGCCGAAACTGCATGGCAGCCAAAGCTTTTACATAGGCCACCTTATTGCCCGTGGCCGCGATAGCGATGTTATCGCAACTGTTCTCGCGTTCGGCTCTGATCTGTGCCGAGATGATCCAGACCGCCGGATGGTAGAAAAACAGGATCCCGACAATCGACTGGATAATATTGAACAGATAGTCGTTACGCAGAACATGGGCCAGTTCGTGAGCGATAATGGCTTCAATCTCCTCGGCCGACAATCCGGTATAAGCCGTTACCGGGAAGAGGATAACCGGTTTCAGGGTCCCCAGCGTCAGCGGGACAAGGGTTAACGGAGAGCAGAAAGCCAGGATGTTACGCCGGATACCCAATTTCCGGGACAAGGCCTCAATCCGACGCGTCCAATCCTCCGGGAAGGGCATCAGCTGATAGCAGCGCAACCGGCGGGTATAAACATAACCTCCTATCAGCCGGGCCATCAGGACCACCATCCCGCAAATCCAGACCAGACAGATCCAGTTGAAGTTACGCTGGAAGAAAGCCCGGGTTCTGATCAGCTTAAGGTCAATGGCCGAAGCTTTCACGGTGGCGTCGCTCTCCTGCGCCATCACTGGTTTCAGCAGAGATTTCACGAAATCGGGATCTTTGATCATCTGTTCCTTGATGGCCTGTTTCTCCGCCGCGTAGTGATACGATCGGACAAAGGTCGCGGCCGACCAGGCCAGCACCCCAATAAGCGCCACAAACGAGATAAAATATTTGATCTGGGCGCTCTTTCGGCGAAGCAGCAGCAGGAGTAAACCCAGCCCGATAGCAATAGCCGAGGCTTGCCATAAGGAATGGACGATGGTCCAGCCCAACGCCTCAGTAAATTCCGTCGAAAAGAGATGCTGTACGAGGTTCATGGCTTTTGATTTTTCTCCATTTCACCGATGATTCGCTTAATCTCGTCGAGCTCATTGCGGCTGGTCTTGCTGTTGCCCAGCAGTTGCATCACCAGGGTTGATGCTGATCCGCCAAAGGCGGTATCGATAAACCGGTCGAGCAACCGGCCACGCGTCTCCTCTTTCTTGTAAGTGGCGTAATAGAGGTGATTCTTCCCGTTGGGTTCGCGGCCCAGCAATCCCTTCGCGGTCATGTTCTGCATGATCTTCAACGCGGTGGTATAACCGATCTCCCTTGATTGAACCAGTTTTTCGTGCACCTCTTTCACGGTCAGGGGTTGGTGCTCCCAGAGAATGTTCAGGATCTCCAGTTCGGCGCCTGTAGGGGTTGATTGTTGTTCTTCCATAATAACAGATCTACGATATTTGTCGTACAAAGATATACGACAAATATCGTAGATGCAAATTTTAGTACGATTATTTTCGTAGAAGATGCAAAAAATTTGGAATCAGGAATAAAGGAGTTTTTATAACGTTATAAATATCAGAGAACTAAAAAGATCTATCCAAGAATGGGCTATGGTTAATTTCTTCAGGCTTTCAGGGTCCTCTCCCCGACCGGCAGGATTTTTCGGAACCGTTTACCAGGTTTTGTACCAGTTCCTGAATCTTTGTCGAACTATTAAGTCAATGATCGGAATTTTATCAGGAGATCCCCCCAATTGATTATCCCACCGATCCGGTCCGATATTTTTCGCTTCATCCAATTGGGAATGTCTAAAATCTTTTTACTTTTATTTTTTTAATTGCAAGAAATACAATTGAATATTTACAATTAAAACCTATTATCTTAAGACCTATGGAAGAAGCATTATCAAACTCTATCGTACTTAACGATCAGGGCAAAGAAGAGATTGGCTCGGCGGCCCGCTGGGCAAAATTCCTGGCGATCCTCGGATTTGTTTTCAGCGGATTGATTATCGTGATGGGGCTGATCATCGGCCCGATCATCTCGGGCATCAGTGCATTATCCGGTTCAGAATCGATCCTTAGTGCGTTCCCGACCGCCATTTTTATTGTGTTCTACCTGGCATTGGGCATTTTGTACTTCATTCCTTGTTGGTTCCTTTACAAATTTGCCGACAACACGGACAAGGCGTTAAGAAGGAATTCGACGGAGTTGTTTACTGAATCGATGATCAACCTGAAACGCATGTTTAAGTTTGTAGGCATCTTTACCATCGTTATCCTTGCCTTATACCTGCTTGCCATTATCGGGGTTGCGATAGGCGCTTCAATCGGGGTTCTTGCCTGATCATAGGAAAGGAGACTATCAAAACATTAATGCCCGGAATTCCGGGCATTAATGTTTTGATAACATACAAATTGCAATTTGCCATGGTCCCCGTTTTTGAGGGTCAAACAATATTCAATATCTTTGCAGCAAAATAATCGTTCACAAAACCCATCCCATGCAGGAAAAAATTCTCATTCTCGACTTTGGCTCACAATACACCCAATTGATTGGCCGACGCGTTCGCGAACTGAATGTTTATTGCGAAATCCATCCCTTTAATCACTACCCGAAAATTGACCAGTCGGTAAAAGGGGTGATTCTTTCGGGAAGTCCCTACTCGGTCAGGGACGAAAAAGGTCCCCGCATCGACCTTAGCCAGATCAAAGGAAAACTTCCGTTACTGGGCGTTTGTTACGGGGCACAATACTTATCTCATTTCTATGGTGGCGAGGTCGCCGCTTCCGATTCCCGCGAATACGGACGCGCCAACCTCAAATACATCGACCACAGCAATGAGTTGTTCCGCAATCTCAGCGATGACACCCAGGTTTGGATGTCGCACGGCGATACCATTGTCCGTTTGCCGGAAAACTATAAGATCATCGCCTCTACTTCCGATGTGGAAAAGGCAGCCTATAAAATTGACGGCGAAGCGACCTATGCCATCCAGTTCCATCCCGAAGTTTATCATACCACCGAAGGCATTCAGTTGTTGCAAAACTTCGTGGTCGATATCTGTGGTTGCAAACAGGACTGGACTCCCGCTTCCTTTATTGAGACTACGGTTCATCAGTTGCAGCAAAAACTGGGAAATGACAAAGTGGTCCTCGGTCTATCGGGCGGTGTCGACTCCTCTGTGGCCGGTGTGCTTCTGCATAAGGCGATCGGGAAAAACCTCACCTGTATCTTTGTCGACAATGGCCTTTTGAGAAAGGACGAATTCGAAGGCGTACTTGAATCCTATAAGGATATGGGATTGAACGTGATTGGCGTCGACGCGAAAGAGAAATTCTGGAACGACCTCAAAGGGGTGACCGATCCGGAGAAGAAACGTAAGATCATTGGCCGCGACTTTATCGAAGTCTTCGACGAAGAAGCGCACAAAATACAAGACGTGAAATGGCTCGGACAGGGAACAATCTATCCCGACGTGATTGAGTCAGTCTCAGTTAACGGCCCCTCCGCCACCATTAAATCGCACCATAACGTGGGTGGCCTTCCGGCCAAGATGAAACTGAAGGTGGTAGAACCCCTCAACCTGCTTTTCAAAGACGAGGTTCGTCGGGTAGGAAAAGCGCTGGGCATCAAACAGGAGTTGCTTGGCCGGCATCCTTTTCCGGGACCGGGTCTGGGAATCCGTATCCTGAGCGACGTGACCCCCGAGAAAGTCCGTATTCTTCAGGAAGCCGATGCCATCTTCATCAACACGATGAAAGAGTGGGGCCTCTACGACAAGGTATGGCAAGCCGGTGTGATGCTGCTCCCGGTTCAATCGGTTGGCGTGATGGGCGACGAACGCACCTACGAAAACGTGGTGGCGCTGCGTGCCGTGGCCTCCACCGACGGCATGACCGCTGACTGGGTCCATCTTCCCTATGAATTCCTGGCTAAAGTCTCGAACGAGATCATCAATAAAGTGCGGGGCATCAACCGTGTCGTTTACGATATCAGCTCCAAACCGCCGGCAACCATCGAGTGGGAATAAGGCATTCAGAATAATTTATCAACGGATAATCCCCTCTTGTCGAAAGGATAGGAGGGGATTGTTTTTTCTGATCGCTCACGAAACCACTACCAGATGATCGGGATTCAGCACGGTCTCCCCATCCCAGCGATAGGCGGTAAGCTGACCGGTCGAGGCCACGCAGCTATCGACACAGCAAATGTTCTGCTGAAAAATGTAAGGCCCCTCCGATAAACAGTAATGCCCCATAAATACAATCGGCTTCTCAGGCGGGTATTGATCGAAGGATGGAGCAATCTCCTGCGGAACATGATAATCGGGAAGCAGAAATTTATTCCCGAACGAAAGCTGCCTGAAGGTCTTATCCTCGGGCGACTCCCACCAGTTCATCCTGAACAACCGGCGGCTGATCCCCTTGCTGCAACGAACAAACAAATCAGAAGGGCATTGATACTCCAGTCCCTTAAGCATCCGGTAAATCATCCCTGAAGAGGGATGCTGCCCTTCGTGGATCTCCCTCAGAAACTTTTTCTTCAACCGACCTTCCGGGAGGAACAATTTCAAGTAGTCAACCTCCTCATCATTCCAGTAAGCATGAACGATACGGATCGGGCCCAGATCAAGATAGAAAGGGAGGGTACGCATCCATCTCAAATGGTCGCGCAACAACTCCTTATTATTCTTGTAGGCAGAAATCGTCGACTGTAGCTGGTTACGGTTTCCGGCGATATGATGCAGAAGAAAAATCCCATTAGTATCTTGAATGTAGTAAAGGATGGCGCTATACTCGTGATTTCCCAGGATAGCCAGGCCATTCCCCGACTCCACCATACTGCGCACTATCTCAAGGGCCTCGGCGATTTCAGGCCCCCGGTTAATAAAATCACCGATAAAAATGGCTTTCCGCTCCGGATGACTCCACGACCCGTTCATACGGGTATAACCCATCGACTTCAGCAACTTCTTCAGAAGCGTCGCATAACCATGAACATCACCAATTATATCATAACCAGCCATAGTCCAAATGATAAAATTCCTGCCCCATAGAGACAGCACCGGCTATTAATACCGATTGAATGTAAAATTAAATTTATCGGGACAAAATGCAAATGATCAATTTTCATTTTTTTCTATCCTTCCGATTTTCCCGACATTCGGCAATAATTATCAAAATCATTCGGCCGGAAGATTGGTGGTAAAAATCAAATTCCTTAAGTTTGTATCAGACTAACATTTAAAAATTCACATACCATGGAATTAACTCGCGATGTATTCGGAAGTGGCCGCAGAGGCGAAAAAATCTTTATCTATACCCTGAAAAACGACAACGGGGTTACCGTGAAAATCACCAACTACGGAGCAATTATCACCTCTATCGAGATGCCCGATAAAAACGGCAATAAAGACAATATCGTTCTCGGATTTAAAACCCTTTCCGACTACCTTTCGAACAACTATATCGACAACTGCCCCTATTTCGGATGTGCCTGCGGACGTTATGCCAACCGGATCGGGAAAGGAAAATTTTCGCTCGAAGGAAAAGAATATACCCTGGCAGTGAATAACGGCGAGAACCACCTGCATGGCGGGATTACCGGATTCGATAAAGTGGTCTGGGTTCCCAAAAAATTCGCCAAACCCAATGTGGTTGGGGTCGAGATGAAATACCGCGCCCTTCACATGGAAGCCGGCTACCCGGGTAACATCGACGTCTCGGTCACCTACTCGCTGAACCATAAAAACGAGTTGCAGATCGATTATAAAGCCGAGACCGATCGTACTACCGTGGTCAACCTCACCAATCACTCCTATTTCAACCTCACCGGCTGCAAGGAAAACATCCTGGGTCACACCTTGAAAATCAACAGCAAACAGAGAACCGTCAACGATGAGGGATTGATTCCTACCGGTGTGATTGAGGACATTACCGGTTCTGCTTACGATTTCTCTGAACCGGCCAAAATCAAAGATAAAATAAGCACTCTCGATACCGGTTACGACCTTAACTATGTGCTTAACAACACCGATAACAAACTGGTGAAAGCCGCCCTGCTCTCCGAAGAGACCACCGGCCGCACCGTCGAAGTCTATACAACCGAACCGGGAATCCAACTCTACACCGGGTACTATATTCCCAACATCAAAGGACAAGGTGGCGAACTGTATGGCCGCTATTCCGGGCTGGCCCTCGAGACCCAGCACTATCCCGATTCGCCAAACCACCCCGAATTCCCGACCACCGTATTGAAACCGGGCGAAGTGTTCCAATCGAAAACCATTTACAAGTTCGGAGTTAAATAATCCAACTCCACTTTTCATACACAAATTTGAATGCCCTCCAGAAGCCTCACGAAAAATGGCTTCAGGGGGGCATTCCTGTTCAGAGAGGTATCATCTCAACCCTGTGGCTGAACCTCACTGGTAGAAAAAATCACCACACTGCCGCGAAATCAATCCTTTTTTTTCGTAGCTTTATTACAGCGATGATTCTTCTACCGGGATCGGATTAACTGAAAAAACAATTCTGATATGAAGTATCCTGTATTGAAAACCCTCTGTTTTATCCTCTTCGCGATCGGCCTTCTGTATGGGGCCCTAAAAGGAAATATTTACATTGCCATCACCTGTGCAATCTTTTTGATTCTCCCTCTTCTTCCCCGAAAATGGTTCTACTAAACCCTCCGCGGTTCTTCACACTCCCCCATTTTCTTCTCCCCCCGAAGAACATTACACTAAACTTTTTTCACCATTCTGTTTAAAAAGTATATTTTTGGTAATGACTTTAAAATCTATTTTAATGAGGACCCTGATTGAACTTTTTGAAACCAGTGTTAAACAATTCCCAAACAACCCCCTGTTGTGGGAGAAGACCACCGGCCTCTACCGGCCAACTTCATACGCAGAGGTTCAGAAAACAGTGTACCGGTTCAGTGCCGGGCTCCTTTCCCTGGGGATGCAAAAGGGCGATCGGGCCGGATTGCTGGCCGAAGGCAGAAACTACTGGTTGATCAGCGAGTTATCTGTCTTCTACTGTGGCGCGATCAATGTCCCGCTTTCCGTTAAGCTCGAATCCACTGAGCTGAAATTCCGGATCGAACATTCCGGGGCTAAATATCTGATCGTATCGGCAACCCAGGCACCTAAAATCAAGGAGATAATCAAGCAATTGCCCGGCGTTGAATATATCATCCATCTCGATCCGGTTCCCAATCCGGGAGAAAAAGAGATCACCGCAGATGAACTCCTGCTCAAAGGAGATGCCTTTCTGCAATCGGAAGAAAACAGGAAGATCTTTGAGAATACCTGGAAAAGCGTCCAACCCGACGATGTGGCCAATATCTCTTATACCTCCGGGACCACTGCCGACCCCAAAGGGATCATGCTTACCCAACTGAATTACACGGCCAATGTCATTCAGGCCCATTCGGTACTGGAGATCTATCCCCACTACAAGACCCTGGCTATCCTGCCCTGGGACCACTCCTTCGCCCACACGGCCTGCCTCTACACCTTCATGATGAAGGGCGCATCGATCGGCTCTCCCCAAAACGGGCGCACCCCCATGGAGACCCTTCGCAATGTCCCGCAAAACATTCAGGAGTTCCAACCCGATATCATGATGAGCGTACCGGCCCTCTCCAAAAATTTTCGAAAAAATATCGAGAAGAATATCCAGTCGAAAGGCAGGTTTACCGAGTTGCTCTATAACCGCGCGCTGAAAGTTGCCTATGCTTACAATGGCGACGGATGGAACAAAGGCCAAAGCTGGAGGTCCCTCCTGAAACCCGAATATGCCCTGTACGACAAGATCCTTTTCTCCAAAATACGTGAAGGCTTTGGTGGTAACCTGAAATTTTTCATCGGCGGCGGAGCCTTGCTCGACATCGAACTACAGCGTTTCTTCAGCGCCATCGGCATCCCGGTCTATCAGGGTTACGGCCTTACCGAGGCCGCACCGATCATCTCCGCCAACTCCCCCCATGCCGTCAAATTCGGCTCATCCGGGAAAGTAGTCAAAGGTCTCGAGGTGAAGATCTGCGACAACGACGGCAATATCTTACCCTCCGGAGAAAAAGGTGAGATTGTCTGCCGGGGTAAAAACGTTATGAAAGGCTACTGGAACAATCCCAAGGCCACTGCCGAAACTATCCTCGACGGCTGGCTTCATACCGGCGACATGGGTTACCTCTCGAAAGACGGCTACCTCTACGTCCTGGGACGGTTCAAAAGCTTACTCATTGGAAATGATGGCGAAAAATACAGCCCCGAAGGTATCGAAGAAGCCATCGTCGATCAGTCGCCCTATATCGATCAGGCCATGCTGTACAACAACCAGAACCCCTACACCGTGGGGATGATCGTTCCCAATATTCCCGCGATAAACCGTTCACTCGAAAAACACGGGATCAAACCCGACAGCGAGGAAGGATATGCCAAAGCCCTCGAACTCCTCCAGCAGGAAATCGACCACTTTAAAAAAGGCGGAAAATTCGAAGGAACATTCCCCGAGAGATGGCTCCCGGCGGCCATCGCCGTTCTTCCCGAAGCTTTTACCGAACAGAACCACATGATCAACAGCACCATGAAGATGGTCCGCGGAAAAATCACCGAGCACTATTCGAATGAGCTTGAATACCTCTACACCGCCGAAGCCAAATCCATCATCAACCCTGTTAATATCAGCGCGGTTCAGAATTGGTACAATTGAAAGACACGATTATAAAAAAATGCGCCGGATTAAGTGTCCGGCGCCATTGTAAAAAAGGCAAAAGGTAAATAAGGTAAAAGGGGTAATAAATAGAGATTTTACATTAGTTAATACCCAAAACAGAAAAAAGGTTACCCCGGAAAGATGAAAAAAAACTGATTTTTTTCATCTTTTTTTTATCTCCAAAAAATAAACACCCAAAAACCTGACATTCAATAGTCTACAAATCCACTTCTCCGGCGGGTTTTATTAAAATTTTTTTCTTTCTGCCGAAAAAACGGATAAACCTGTTGTACGAACCTCTTTTTCGCCTACCTTTGTGCCGATGATAAGGGGTGCCTTAAAGAAACAGGCTGAGATCAAACCCATAGAACCTGTCCGGGTAATGCTGGAAAGGGAAAATGCAAATCTGAATCTTTTGAGGGTCTCTATCAGAACAAAACCGGAATTTCCTTCCCGGATGTTTTGCTTTGGCCAAACATTTTTTGTTCCGATACTGACCGAACGGATCGAACAGGATCCTGACTCAATCGAATGAATTCAATTCTTTAACCACCCCTTCTTTTATTGGTCCGACTGTCCGACGTCAGCAGTTGACCATGCAATTTACTCTTATTTAATGCTGTAAAAGATGAAAAGAAAAATGTTGTGGTTACGGATTTTTACACTAACAGGGATCATGATGCTCTCGTGGTCATTTGCGTCAGCCCAATCGAAACTGATCGGAAAAATTGAAAGCCAGGAAGGGGAAGCGCTGGCCGGGGCCAATATTCTGCTTGAACCTTCCAATACAAGAACCTCGGCAGCGGCCGACGGATCCTTTGTTTTCAACAACTTAACCGAGAAACGCTATACCGTGGTCGTCACATTTATGGGCTACCAGACCGAACGGAAAAGAGTGGAAATCAATCAGGGAACCAATACGCTAACCGTGACGATGGTCCCTTCCACCATTATGACTGAGGATATCATTGTCTCGGCCATTCGTGCCGGCGAAAAAACCCCGGTAACCTATGTCAACCTGAGCGGCGAGGAGATAAAAAAACAAAATGCCGGTCAGGACATGCCCTTTCTACTGGCCCTGACCCCATCGCTGGTCACCTCCTCCGATGCCGGAACGGGAATCGGCTACACCAACTTCAGGATCAGGGGAACCGACGGCAACCGCATCAACATAACCGTTAACGGCATCCCTCTCAACGAGGCAGAATCGCACGGCGTCTTTTGGGTCAACATGCCCGACTTCGCCTCATCGGTCGAAAATATTCAGGTCCAGCGCGGTGTCGGAACCTCGACCAACGGGGCGGGCGCCTTCGGCGGAACGGTCAACATGCAGACCAACAATATAAACCCTGAAGCCACCGCCTGTTACGACGGCGCCGTGGGCAGTTTCGGAACCCGGAAAAACACCCTTACTGCCGGAACCGGACTCCTCAACGGGAAATACACGTTCGATGTCCGTCTCTCCAAGATCACCTCCGACGGGTTCGTCGACCGCGCCTTCAGCGACCTGAAATCATTCTATGCCTCAGCGGGATATGTGACCGACCGTTCGCTGCTTAAACTGAATATCTTCTCAGGAAACGAGAAGACCTACCAGGCCTGGAACGGCGTCCCCTCCTCCCTGCTCCAGTCCGACAGGACCTATAACCCTTCCGGGGAATATAAGGACCAAAACGGAAAAACAGCCTATTACGACAACGAAACCGATAATTATCAGCAGGATCATTATCAATTGCACTACTCCCTTAAAATCACCCCTGCCCTCAACCTGAACTCCTCTCTCCACTACACCTATGGTCGGGGTTATTACGAATCGTACAAACAAAACAAGTCGCTGGGCGATTATCTGATGCCCGATATTGTCCTGGGCGGCTCAACGATCGAAAAAACAGATCTCATCAATCAGAAATGGCTCGACAACGATTTCTACGGGGCCGTAACCTCACTCTCCTATAAGAAGAACGGCACCGACCTGACCTTTGGCGGAGCCTGGAATACTTACGATGGCGACCACTTCGGCAAGGTGATCTGGGCCAAATATTACGGCAATCTACCCTATAACCACGAATGGTACCGGTCGAACGGGAAAAAGAAAGATTTCAACATCTATAGCAAGTTCAGCCAGGAATTGAACGACCATCTCTCTTTATATGCCGATCTTCAATACCGCCATATCTATTATAAAATCGATGGCACCGATGATGACCTTCGCGATATCAGCCAGAAACACCTGTTCGATTTCTTTAATCCAAAAGCGGGATTATTCTACTCTGTCTCTGAAAACCGGAATATCTATTTCTCTTACGGCAACGCTCACCGCGAACCCAACCGCAGTAATTATACCGATGCCGATCCCACCAAACCGATGCCCCGACAGGAAAAGTTGCACGATTTCGAACTGGGATACAACGTTAAATCGGCCAATTACCATTTCTCGGTCAATCTCTACAACATGATCTACCGCGACCAACTGATCCTGACCGGCGAGATTAACGACGTCGGCTCGGCCATCATGACCAATGCCCCGAAAAGTTTCCGCAGGGGCATCGAACTGTCGGGCGGCCTTCAACTGACCAAATCGCTTGCGTGGAACGGTAACGCCACCTTCAGCCGCAACAAGATCCTCGATTTCGTCGAATATGTCGATGACTGGGACAACTGGGGCGCACAAATCTCCCGAAATATCGGAACGACCAATATCGCCTTTTCACCCGAGGTCATCGCAGGCAGTTATTTCGATTGGCGACCTTCCGGCCATTTCAATATAAACCTGGCATCCAACTATGTCGGTAAACAGTATATCGACAACAGTTCCGACAACGATCGATCGCTCGACGCTTATTTTGTCAGTAACCTGAAGATGAATTATTCGTTTAATCCCAAACCATTCAAAAAGCTTACGCTCTTTGCCCATATCAATAACCTGTTCAACGAAGAGTATGAGACCAACGCCTGGGTTTATTCCTATTACTCGGAAGGGATCAGGGAAAAAATGGACGGCTATTTCCCGCAAGCCGGTACTCATTTCATGCTGGGGATAAGTGCCGAGTTTTAAGAACCCCGATAGCAATAAAAAAGCCCGCAAATGCGGGCTTTTTTATTGCTTTATCCTAAAGCCAATTATTCTTCATTCCCTAAGATCGACTTGATGCCGGCTTCGGTCAGGACAAACTCCTTATCTTCCTTGATACAGAAACCTTTCTTCTCGTTCTTGTTCAGACAGTCGCTTGCATTGATCAGTTTCTCTATATTGACGGCCTTCAATGACTTGGAAATCATCGGCGTCGAAAATTTCTCTACGCCTTCACGGGCATACTGGTAAACCGCGGTGGCTAAAAATTTACGCACCTGGTTCTTATCGGCCTTCTTGTCAACAAGGAACTGATAGAGCGGATCATGGTTCGTAGGTTCAGCCACTACCGCAGCTTTTGCCTTGCGGGTCCGTTTGGCCGTCGCTTTCGGTTCTTCCCGCTCAAGCTGTTCTTCCTCAATCACCTCTTCAACTACCTCTGCCGTAGCCGTCTGATTTAAACCGGGAATACGGCTTAATACCATATTCAACTGTTTCTCAACCCAATCCCTATCCCCTTCACATGAAAAATGAAGGTTCTCAAATGAAAAATCAATTTTAGACTCTGCCATTGTTTTAATGATTTAAAATTCTCTATCAATTAGTGTTATAAAAATAAAATATTTATATATAGCACCGCTATTTCTAAAGAGAATTTTTACCAAAATTTCAATTATCCACAACCATTATTATTAATATCAACAATGACAAGCTAATAGCCAACTAATTATTTTCCATTTCGTTTAATATCTTTTCTATCTCCTCCTCCGTACTGTGCAATTTCTCTCGACAAAGCGAGACTAACACAGAGACCCTCTTGACCTTTTCGGATAGCTCGTCAACATCGAGCTCACCGGTCTCTATCTGTTCAAGAATCTCTTCAATCTCAGCAATAGCCTCTTTATAGGATAGTTCCTTCTTGTTTGTATTCTTCATCTGTTAATTATTTTTTCAATTCTGATACTTTACTTAGAATTATCCCATCCGACAGATGGGTAGCGATGATATCCTCCGGGTTAACGTTAGCCACCGTCTTTAAGGCACGCCCGTTCAGCGTGGTAATGGAATAGCCCCGGGCCAGGATATGCCTTGGATCGATTAGCCTTACCCGCTGCCCGGCCATCTTCAACCGGTGCTCCTCCGTTGCAAGCTGCTTATTGACAAGCTGTCCGGTACGCATCACCTCGCGGGTTAACCGGTTCCGACCGCTAACTATCCGGCTCTTAGCCCCCGCGAAAATATTCCCTGCCGACCGGTCAAGGTGATTTCGCCGGTCTGACAAGTATTTGCGGGCGCTCCAGTTGATCTGCCGGCTGCTCTTGTCCAGCGCGTGATCGCGCGATTTCAGGTCCAGTTTCACCCCGTTCTTCATCTTCCACACCATCTCCATCAACGTGTGTTTCCGGTCGGTCAACTGCTCCCTCACTATGGGCGAAAGCTCGGTAGCCCACCGTTCAATGCGGCTCTTCTCCTCATCGATAATCTCCTGAACGCGATCGACAAACTGCTTTTCGAGATCGTCAAGATTCGTTTCAAAACGGGCTGCCCCACTGATCAGGAATTCGGCCACCGCCGTGGGGGTTTTCAACCGGGTGTGGGCCACCAGATCGACGATCGAATCGTCCTTCTCATGCCCTATACCGGTCAGCACCGGAAGTGGAAACTGGGTGATATGATAGGCGAGGTTATAATTATCGAAACAGAGCAGGTCGGAGGCCGATCCCCCTCCGCGGATAATCACCACCACGTCGAAAAAATCCTCATAGCCGTAAATCCTGTCCAGCGCGCCGATGATCGAGGCCTCGGCCTGGGTGCCCTGCATCACCGCCGGGAACAGCTTCACATAAAAAGCGTAACCGTAGCTGTTGTTCTTCAACTGATCGACAAAATCTTCGTACCCCGCGGCGGTGGGCGACGAAACCACGGCGATCCGCTGGGGCACCAGCGGAAGGTCGAGCTCCTTGTTCATATCCACCACCCCCTCATCGGTCAACCGCCGGATGATCTCCCGCCTCCGCTTGGCCATATCGCCCAAGGTATAGGTCGGATCGATATCGCGGATATTGAGCGAATAACCATAAAGTTCGTGAAACTCGACCGAGGCGCTCACCAGCACCTTCAACCCTTCGGTCAAAGGCTGCCCGGTCGTGGTCTCGAAGAAAGGGCGCAGCATCCTGAAGGTATAGGACCAGATGGTCGCCCTGGCCTGAGCTACAATGCGGTCGCTCCCCTCCTCCTTCTCCACCAGCATCAGATAGCAATGACCGCTCTGGTTGGCCTTGATCTCCGAGATCTCCCCGATCACCCACACCGGCGCCGGGAAAGCCGCCGACAGCGATTTCCTGACCAGACCGTTCAATTCCGATAATTTCAATTGCTCGTTCATCATCCCAAAGTTAACAATAGCATTTCAATTCACACCTCACCATCGGCTCAATTTTAAGTCGCGCCTGTTTTTCATGCTCCGCCATTTTTCCCTAACTTCGACCGGTATATTCTTCAAAAACAGACATGGCCAAAGCAAAGCTTAAAATAATAGTGCACAAAATATTAACTTTCCCGGTCTCCCGAAACGGCTGGCCCTTTCTGTTGGCTTTGATCACCTGGCTGCTCGTCGAATGGTCGGCCTCCCATCCTGCGTCGGTCGAAAAATATTATTCCACAAGCCTCTATCCCGCTATCGCGGCTGCCCTATCCTTTATAAGCCGCCAAATTGCTTTCTCCCTCTGGGATCTCTTCTGGATCGTCCTGATCATCGGCCTACTCACTTCTATTGTTCTGATTATCCTGCGTAAACTCCGCTTCTGGCACTCGCTGCTCCGGCTGCTGCAACTCACCGCCTTTCTCTATTTCCTCTTCTACCTGGTGTGGGGCTATAACTATTTCCGCTATCCCATCGAAAAAAGGATGAAATGGGAGAAGGTAGCCCAGACCGATAAAAATTTCCTCACCGTCTTCGACACCCTCATCTCTTCGGCCAACAAAAGCCGTACGCTGATCCGCTATGCCGACTACAAGGAAATAAACCAAGCGATTGAACGATCCTACCGGAAACATGCCCGCGAACTGGGCTTCTCCTACCCCAACGGGTCGAGGCGACCGAAAACCATGCTCTTCAGCTCTTTCTTCGCCAAATCGGGGGTTAGTGGTTATTACGGCCCGCTGCTGAGCGAAGTTCATGTCAACGCCAATACCATGTCTACCGAGTATCCCTTCGTACTGGCCCATGAGAAAGCCCATCAGTTCGGGATCACCGGCGAGGCCGAAGCCAATTTCATCGCCTGGTACATCTGCGACAAATCGGACGACCAGCGCCTCCGCTATTCGGGAAACCTGTTGCTGCTCCGCTATTTCCTCTCCGACGCCTTCGCCTCGAAGGATCTCCAGAAATTTCTGAAGCGTTTCGACAAGAAAGCCCTTGAAGATATCCTGGCCCAGCGAAGTCACTGGCTCGCCCTGCGCAATGCCACGCTCGATAAGGCCCAGACGGCAGCAAACGATGCGTACCTGAAATCGAACAAGGTGAGGGATGGGGTAAAAAACTACAACAGCGTGGTCGCACTGGCCATTACCTGGCATTTCAACCAGAAAAAATAACAGGCGCCGCTTCCGGGGATCCATCCTGAACCGCCAGCGCTTAACACTTTTCCTGGCAAAATCACCGCTATTTACTTCTGCCAGCCTGCGGATAATCCTCCCGGTCCCGGAAACGGATGCGCCATTGGGAGCTGTTCCGATCTGGTTTCGGAGGGACCAGGTCCGGGCTTTCTGTATGGTTTCTCTATGGTTCCTCTATGGTTCCTGTATGCTCCGTTACAGAAACCTTAGAAAAGGGTAAGAGAAAACAATCAAAAAGGGTGACGCGGAACCGGCGAAAGCCCGGACATAAGAGATCCGGTTCCGGTCATTAATCAACCGGAAATAATGGACTATTAACTGTAAATTGCCTGGTTATTTTATTAAACCAAAAGAGCTTTCCTCCTAAGGTTGCGAACGCCGCATCAGTTCGTCGGGGTTATCGCGGAACAGCGCCGGGTCTTCAATCTTACCGCGCATCCGGTCAAACTCGGTGAAGGTCTTCAACTGAATGCTGTCCTCCAGTTCCGGGTTCAGCAGTTCGCCATTACGGTAGTTGAGTTCAAACTGGACCTTGCCATCTTCGGCAAAAAATTTCCATGTTCCGTCGGGCGAATCATTCAGGTATTTTCCCTCGATCTGGGGCTGACCGCCTTCGTAATAGACGATGCTCCATCCCTGACGCGTCCCTTCCTTAAACATGATTTCCGATTTCTTCTCCCCTGAGGGGAAAAAATCGCGCCAGGGTCCATCCAACTTGTCGTTCCGGTAGGTGACGTTCCGGGCCACGGTGTCGTCGGCATAATAAGTGACTGAAGCCCCCTCGCGTTTCCCGCCGCGGAAATCTTCGCGTCCCACGACGACATTCTTATTGTAGTAGGTCCAGGTACTGTCCTTATCGGTTCCTGTATAGATTCCCTTCGCGTATAGAATACCTCCATCGTCGTAGAGCGAGGCGACCACCCGCTTCGACTGCGGGGTATAAAAAAGCTCGGCGTTCAGCTTCCCGTTTTCGTGATAGCGTTTCATCAGGCCTACCGGCTGCCCGTTGGCAAAATCGCCCTCGTAACGTTTGTTCCCGTTCGGGTAGTTGGCCATCCAGTGGCCCTGTTTCTTGCCATCGCGGTCGGTCTGATTGACCTGGGCACAGAGAGAACAGGTGGAGATAAGAAGATAGAAGAGTATATAAAAGCCAATTCTCATAGCACTCTAAGGTTTTTACAAAGATAAAAAAATCCTGCCCCGAAAAGGGACAGGATTCTGAAGTATTGTCGGGGACGATCATCCGCCGAAATCGTCGTAAAGGACGTTTTCGTCGGGAACACCCAGTTCGTACAACATCTTGGTCACTGCCGAGTTCATCATCGGAGGGCCGCAGAGGTAGTAGTCGATCTCTTCCGGTTCATCGTGTTTGCTCAGGTAGTTGTCGTAGATCACCTGGTGGATAAAGCCGGTAGGGCCTTCCCATTTATCTTCAGGCTGCGGGTCGGAAAGGGCGAGGTTGAACTTGAAGTTCGGGAACTCTTTCTCGATGGCACGGAATTGTTCGTAGTAGAACACCTCTCTCCAAGAACGGGCGCCATACCAGAAAGTGACTTTCTTCTTGCTCTCTTTCACGGTGTGGAACAGGTGGAAAAGGTGCGACCGCATCGGGGCCATACCGGCTCCACCGCCGATAAACATCATTTCGTTGTTGTTGTCTTTCAGGAAGAACTCCCCGTAAGGGCCCGACACTGTTACTTTATCACCCGGTTTGAGCGAGTAGATATAGGAAGAGCAGATACCCGGGTTCAGCTTCTGGAAGCCGCCGTTGACGCGGTCGAACGGTGGGGTGGCGATACGGATGTTCAGCATCACGATATTCCCTTCGGCCGGGTGGTTGGCCATAGAGTAAGCGCGGTAGGTCGGCTCCGGATTCTTCATCTTCAGATCGAACATCTTGAATTTCTCCCATTCGGGACGGAATTTCTCGCTGATGTCGAAATTCTTGAAGTCGACCTCGCATTTCGGAACGTCGATCTGGATATAACCGCCCGATTTGAAATCGAGGGTCTCGCCTTCCGGCAGTCTCACGACGAATTCCTTGATGTAGGTGGCTACGTTATCGTTGGATACAACGGTACATTCCCATTTCTTGATTCCAAGGATTTCCTGGTGAACGTGCATCTCAATATCTTCTTTCACCTTTACCTGACAGGCCAGACGCCAGTGGTTGGCCTGTTCCTTACGGGTGAAGAACCCGGTTTCGGTAGGCAGGATCGAACCCGCGCCACTGGTCACCTGGCAACGGCACATCCCGCAGGTTCCGCCGCCACCGCAGGCTGAAGGTAAAAATACCTTGCTATTTCCCAGAGTAGACAGCAGGGTGCTCCCTGGTTCGGCTTCAATGACTTTATTACCTTCGTTAATATTGATTTTAACGGTACCGGTAGGGGTCAATTTCTTCTTCACGTATAACAAGATACCGACCAGTAGCAGGATAACCAGCAGGAACACGGCTACTGCGGTAATCAAAATGGATGTCATGCTTAATAAGATCATTTTTCTGACAGTTTATTTTTGTTTTACTGTGAAAATCACAATTTAATGCCCATGAAGCCCATAAAGGCCAACCCCATCAATCCGGTAATGATAAACGAGATCCCTAATCCGCGCAAAGGGGCCGGAACATTCGAATACCTGATCTTTTCACGGATGGCGGCAATAGAGATGATGGCCAGGAACCAGCCGGTACCCGAACCAACGCCGTAAACGGTGGCTTCGCCCAGGTTGACAAACTCCTTCTGCTGCATAAAGAGCGATCCGCCAAGGATAGCACAGTTAACAGCGATCAGCGGGAGGAAGATCCCCAGGTTGGTATAGAGCGCCGGAGCAAATTTCTCGACGATCATTTCGACCAACTGCACCATAGCGGCGATGATGGCGATAAACATGATGAAACTTAGGAAGCTCAGATCGAGGGTAGCGAAGCTATCGCCCATCCATTTCAGGGCTCCTTCTTTCAAAACATAGTTCTCGAGAAGATAGTTGACCGGAACGGTGATGGTCTGAACGAAGATCACGGCCAGACCCAGCCCGGTAGCGGTCTTAACGGATTTGGATACTGCCAGGAATGAACACATCCCGAGGAAGTAGGCAAAAACCATGTTGTCGAGAAATACCGACCGGACAAACAGATTAAGATAATTTTCCATATCCTGATATTTTCTTTAGGAGGATCAATCCTCTATTAATTCACGCTTTTTACTTCTCTGTATCCAGATAATGGTTCCCACAGTGATCAGTGCCATCGGGGGAAGGATCATCATCCCGTTATTGGAGTACCAGCCGCCATTGGCGATGTACCAGCTATCGGGAATAATCTGGTATCCCCACAGTGAGCCGGAACCGAACAATTCGCGAAAGAAACCAATGATCAACAGGATCAATCCGTAACCGGCGCCGTTACCGATGCCGTCGAGGAACGAAGGCCAGGGTTTATTGCCCAGGGCGAAAGCTTCGAGACGTCCCATCAGGATACAGTTGGTAATGATCAACCCAACGAAAACCGAGAGTTGTTTGCTCACGTCGTAAACGTAAGCCTTCAATACCTGGTCGACCAGGATAACCAGCGCGGCCACCACCACCAGCTGAACGATGATGCGGATCCGGTTGGGGATAGTATTTCGAAGGAGCGAAATAATCAGGTTGGAGAATGCGGTCACAATCATCACCGAGATTGACATTACAAATGCCGGTTTCAATTGTGCGGTAACTGCCAAAGCGGAGCAGATACCCAGAACCAGAACCGTGATCGGGTTCTTGGAGCTCAACGGTTCGCTGAGCAGCTTTATGTTCTTTTTTGAAAAGAGTGCTTCTTTTTCGCTCATAACTATTTCGTTAAAGATTTCAGGAATTCCTGATAAGTTGACAAATCATCGTAAAGCATCTTCTGAAGGGCTTTACTGGTAATCGTTCCTCCCGAGATGGCATCGACGCTGCTCTTGGGATCAGCGATCTCTCCGGCTTTAGCCACGGTGATGGAAGTGAATTTTCCGCTTTCATCGAAGATAGCCTTGCCTTCAAAAGGTTTTTGGAAAACCGGAGTACTAATCTCAGCACCGAGGCCGGGCGTCTCGCCCTGATGGCCGAAGCTGGCTCCGAAGACCGTTTTCAGATCGTCGTTCAGCGAGATATATCCCCAGATCGGGCCCCAAAGTCCGGCACCCCTTAACGGGATAATGAACTTCTTCCCTTTTTCGCCCAGATCAGCCACATAAACCGGGAGTTTACGCTCTTCAACCGGTTTGGCATGTTCCACTTTCAGGTCGATATTAAAGGCATCGCCTTCCACTTTTTCCCCTTTGCTGTTCACGCAATAGATCTCGGTGAAGGTTTTCTTGAAAATGTCGGCAGCCTGATCTGCTCCGGCCTCAATATTGACCGATTTCAGGACGCTTTGCATTTTTTCAATCTCAGTATTCCTATCCTGTGCCGGCTTGAGCTGTACAGCAGCTACGGCTAAAACCGCCGCAACCAATACTACCATTACCGCAGCATAGATAAATGTATATGTATTTCCGTTCCTATCCATGATCAGATGTTTTAAGCTTTAACAATTGCGCGTTTCATCCTGCGTTTGATATTGGCCTCAACGACATAGTAGTCGATCAGCGGGGCAAACATATTCATGATCAGGATGGCCAGCATCATCCCTTCAGGATAAGCCGGGTTGACCACGCGGATCAGGATGGCAAAGATTCCGATCAGAGCGCCGTAGATCCATTTACCGGTGTTGGTCTGAGCCCCGGAAACCGGATCAGTGACCATAAAGACAGCGCCGAAGAGGAAACCGCCCATCAACAGGTGATGCCAGGCCGGGATCTGCATATAAGCATTGGCTCCGATCAGGTTGAACAGTAAACCAACGCCCAATCCGCCAAGGATGGTAGAAAGGATGATTCTCCAGCTGCCAATACCCGTCCAGAGAAGGATAACCAGGCCAATAAGAATCGCTAATTTAGAGGTCTCACCCACCGAACCGGGCATAAAGCCCAGGAACATGTCCATCGTGGAATAGGTAGTTTCGTGTCCGGCTGCAGCCTGTGCCATCGGGGTAGCGCCCGAGAAGCCGTCAACCAGTTTATCTCCGCCGGTGCTGACCCATACCGAGTCGCCCGACAGTTGTGAAGGATAGGCGAAGAACAGGAAGGCACGGGCTACCAGGGCCGGGTTCCAGATGTTCATCCCCGTTCCGCCGAATACTTCTTTAGAGAAGATGACGGAAAATGCAACGGCAATAGCCACCATCCACAGAGGGGTGGTCACCGGCAGGATCAGCGGGATCAGCATCCCGGTCACCAGGTAACCTTCATTCACTTCGTGGCCGCGCATCTGGGCCGCAGCAATCTCAATGCCCAGACCAACCACGTAAGATACGATCAGCAGCGGAAGGACCCGCAGAAAACCGTACCAAAAAGAAGGCCATAAAGCAGCTTCCTGTCCGGTCGCAATAAAATGCTGATAACCGACATTGTACATCCCAAACAACAGGGCGGGGATCAGAGCCAGGATCACCACGGTCATGGTCCGTTTCAGGTCCGTGTAGTCACGGACATGAGTGCCTTGCTTGTTGGTGTGGTTCGGAACGAAGAGGAAGGTCTCGATGGCGCCAAAGCCGGATTTAAACCGGTGGTATTTCCCGCCTTTTTCAAAGCTGGGCTTTTGTTTATCGAACCAATTTCTTAATGCTTTCACTCGATTTATATTTTAATTTTTTACGCTCCTTATGAAACTTCCTTACAGGAAAACGCCTGACATTCCGGAAGTTTTGCTTTAGGGAAGACTAACTCAGTTCTTTAATCATCGAATTGATACCGTTGCGCAGTATCGATTGTACCTTGATTTTTGAAGTACAGATATACTCGCAAAGAGCCAGATCTTCTTCAATCACCTCGTAAATCCCCAGTTGTTCCATCCGGTCGATATCGTTGGCCAGAATGGCTTTCAGCAGATAAACCGGAAGAATATCCATAGGCAATACCTTTTCGTATTCGTCGGAAAGGACAAAAGCCCTTTCTTCGCCGTGTTTATTGGTATCGAGCACATATTTTTTCTTGCCGGAACCCAGCCAGGAGAAGAAGGTGCGCGATGGGGAGAACTTCCCGAAACCGGGGACCGCCCATCCAAACATCTCGAAATAATCGCCTTCCGGGATCACCGAGATCATCGCATCGTAAAATCCAAGGTAGCTGTCGGGCGAAACCTGACAACCGGTAAGGATATTTCCACTGATGATTCGGACATGGTCATTGGCCAGACGGCCTTTGATCAGCCCCGACAGGTTAGCTCCCTGCCAGAAACGATAATATTTGGCTTCTTTTACTTCCGAACCAACCAGTGCGACAATACGCGAAGCATCATATTTTCCGGTCAGGAACAGCTTCCCAATCGTGATCACTTCCTGAGGGGTAATGGTCCAAACCACTTCGCCTTTATTGATAGGCGACACGTTGGCAATCTGAATCCCAACATTACCTGCCGGATGCGGACCATCAAAATAGTTCAGCTCAACGCCTTTGGTAGCGGCAAACACCTTGTTCGCTTTTTTTGCCGAGAGGCCAAGGCTTACTTTACCCCCGCATAATTTGGAGAGGGCGTTAATCCCTGACTGCCAGTTCTGTTCTTCTCCCTGGTAGACAAAATCATAGTCGGGAGCCAATGGAGAGCTGTCGAAGCATGAGATGAAGATGGCTTTGGGCTGATCGGTCGGTCTGGCCACAATCCCGAAGGGACGCATCTTGATGGCCGGCCATAATCCCGATTTTAACAACTCCTCCTTGACCTCATCAGCGCTGATGGTTTGCGGATCAACCTTGCGGAATTCCTCGGAAGCATTGGCAGCATCAGCTTTGACCACAACATCGAGAACCCGACGACGCTCACCGCGGTTAATGGCGATCACCTCGCCGCTTACCGGAGAAACATACTGTACTTCGGGCTGATATTTATCAAAAAAAAGTGGCGTACCGGCTTTGACCTGATCGCCGACCTTGACAGTCAGCTTCGGGATCAATCCTTGGAAATCTGCGGGTTTGATGGCAAAGGTCTCAGGCCGATCGATATGTTCCAGAACATTGGCGGCTTCGCCCTTAATCCGGATATCTAAACCTTTCTTGAGCTTGATAACTTTTGACATTGTAAAGATTGGTGTTAAATTTGAGGCACAAAAATAAGCATTTGAACAGTTAATCACAATTTTTAACTCAATTTAAAACCCGGATTAACCCTCAAATATTCAATATTTTATTCGACCATTTATTAGATTTAACAAAAACTTAAAATGGCGCATCGCTCTGTTTAACCCAATTTTCAAAAAAATGTTGAAGAACAGTTTTTCCATTGTCACGATAGTCATCCTGCCGATAATGCTTTGGCTGACAACCGGTACGACATCAGCCACGCTACCCGTGAAAGATTCCAAAGCTGAAAGTGTCATTAACAACGATAAAATCAAATCGGTACAATTCTTCAGGGAAGGATGGGAGTTTTCGATGCCGGTCATCGAGCTGGGATCGGACCAGCGGCTCCTGCTCAAATTCGACGATCTTTCGCCCGACACCAGAAACTATTACTACACCATTGCCCACTGCGATGCCGACTGGAACCCGTCAAGGCTGGTTCCCCAGGAATATATGGAAGGTTTCCCCGATAACCCAATCAACGATTACGCCTTCTCGATCAACACCACCCTCCCCTATATCAATTACCAGCTCGTGCTGCCCAACGAGGAAGCGCGGCTGCTGATCTCGGGAAACTACCTGCTTTCAGTCTGGGAAGGGAATAAACGCCAGACCCCCGTGCTGACCCGCCGCTTCTACGTGGTCGAGCCCAAGGTCGGGATCGCGGGTGAAGTAAAAAAAGCCACCTTCGATGGTTTCAGAGGTCCCGACCAGGAGGTCGATTTTGTCATCAATCACCCGAACATCTCCATCCGCGATCCGCGCAACGAGGTTAAGGTGGTCGTGATGCAAAATTCGCAAACCGATAACTGCATCACCAACCTGAAGCCCCTCTTTATCCGGCAGAACCAACTGGATTATAACTACAACAAGGAGAATGTCTTCGCGGGAGGCAACGAATTCCGCAATTTCGACACCAAGAATCTGCGGATCAACGGGCGGGGAGTTCAGGAGATTCAGTACCTCGATCCCTATTATCAAGTCCGCCTCTTCCCCGACCGGATCACCCGGGAGGAGACCTACCGGGTCGGCGACGATCTGAACGGCCACTACCTGGTCAAGAACGACCGGGCCGAAGATGCCGACCTCGAGTCGGATTATATGCTGGTCCGCTTCTCGCTCGAAACCCCTACCCTCTTCACCGGCGGCGAGATCTATGTCTTCGGGGCGCTGAGCGACTGGCGCTGCACCCCCTCCAACCGGATGAAGCACAATCCCGAATCGAAACTCTACGAAGCTACCCTCCTGCTGAAACAGGGCTTTTACGATTACCGCTATGTTTATATCGAAAAAGATAGCCAGGTCATCAATCACACCCTCTTCGAAGGCAGTCATGTGGAAACCGAAAACGATTACCACCTACTGGTCTATTACCGCGATTTCTCCTCGCGTTACGACAAGCTGATTGGTTACCGGACCATCAATTCGGTGAACCGGTAAAATTCAGGCTTCCCCAGCCTCCTTCTTCGGACTTTCCGTACTGTTTCTGTACAGTTTCTGTACTCTTTCTGTACTGTTACAGTACGGAAGAAGCACGGACAAACTATTGAAGGTCCATGGAATATTCGTCGGAAACGGGAGTCACTATTCCTCCCCGGAATATCTTTTTTTCATGTACCAGTAGACCGGGATACCCGCCAGGATCAGCGTTAACCCGATGGCGGCCTCCCGTGGGCGGGTGATGATGGTGTTGAAAAACAGGATAAGACAGAAGAGGATAAAGATAGCCGGAACGACCGGGTATCCCCACGCCTTATAGGGGCGATGGGCATCGGGCATCTTGCGACGGAGGATAAAAACACCCACCGTGGTAGCGCCGTAAAAAATAAACACCGCGAAGATCACCATGTCGGTCAGCTGGTCGAAGGTGCCCGAGAGCACCAGCAGCGAGGCCCATACCCCTTGCCAGATCAGCGAGTTGGAGGGAACATTGGCCTGGTTCAGGTGACCAACGCTTTGAAAGAAGAGCTTCTTGCGCGCCATCGCGAAATAGGGACGGGCACTGGCCAGTATCGTGGCGTTGGTGCAGCCCAGCGTGCTGACCAGGATCAGCAGCGAGATAAACCACACCCCGCTATTGCCCCAAAAGCCGCGCACCGCCTCCACCGCCGCGATCTGGTTGCCCGACTGGTGGATCGCCTCCAGTTGGGGAATGGAGAGCAGCGACAGGTAGGTGAAATTGACCAGCAGATAGATGGCGATGACGATAAAGACGCCAATCAGGATCCCTTTCGGGATATTGCGGTTGGCCTCCTTCACCTCGCCGCCGATAAAACCGACGGTCACCCATCCCTGGTAAGCCCAGAAAGCGGCCAGCATCGCGGTAAAGAAGGAGGAGAGCGTCACCGTTGATTGCACCGCGGCCGATGGCTGGATGGCCTGCGATAATTTTGCTTCCGGGCTTCCCAACCCGAAGAAGATAATGGTAAAGATACCGGCAAAGACCAGGTAAAGCACGGCTTTGCTCACCCCTGCCCCCGATTTGAGCCCGATAATATTGACGATGGTCAGGATCACGATCAGCGCGATGGCGGTGAGTTTGATCCCGAAATCGGCGAAAGGGTAAAAGACCCCGCCGATCGAGAAGGTCTGCCATTGGGTCAGCAATTCCGGTAAGGCGACCATGCTGTGGAGCGACTGGGCAAAGATATAGGCCAGCGACGAGATGGCGGCGGTCTGGATCACGGTGAAGAGCGACCAGCCGTACATAAAGGCGAAGAAGCGGTTGTAGATCTTCTGGTAATAGGCGAAATCGCCGCCGGTATCGGCCAGCAGTCCGGCCACCTCGGCATTGCTCAGCGCCCCTAACAGGGTGATCAGTCCGCCGACGGTCCAGGCGGCCAGCACCCAAGTGGGCGACTGCAGTTCAGCCGCCATCGGGGCGATCTTCTTGTAAACCCCCGAGCCGATAATATTACCGACCACCACCACGATGACATAGCCCAGTCCCAACGTCCGGACCAAATTGCCCTGCTTTTGCATAAATTGTTTTCGATGAATAAAATGCAAATATAGCGTTTCCGTTATGGTTTAATGAAAACCGGGACGAAAACAAAAGGTGCAGGGCAGTTACTAAAATAATTTAAAGGGGGGCATTACCGGAATAACCACTTTAATTGCAGAGTCTATGTTAGTTCTTTAAAAACCTGCCACCCGATATATCCCAGAACTTCGTGAAAAATCTGCCGAGTTTTTCGAGTACTGATTCTCTTTTTTTTGTGCGGTCGCCTGTTGGTGTAAACCTTGAAACAGGTGGGAGAACCTTGCTTATAGCTGTTCCTGTTGTTTGAACATAACCGTCACGAAAAGCATTTGTTATAAACCTGTATGTTTCGTCCTTATCCAAATTTTCATCGTTAATAATTTGATCTAATTCTTCTACTTTCTTCGCATCAACAAAGGAGTGCCAATCATCGTCTACATTGGTTGAAGGGGTCAAAGAGTCAATAAATTGGTCGATAAGCTCTTTTTTATTGCGGAGTTCCACACTGGAATCAATGGCTTTGCTAATACTGATAACAATTTCCTTGTCTTTTAAATGACCTTCGTGGTA
>CAZWBR010000038.1:0-39970 GCA_964632305.1 uncultured Prolixibacteraceae bacterium | reverse complement strand
AGGTTCCTGTATGCTAACATAGAGAAACGATAGAGCAACCATAGAAAAAGCATGGGGTTTCCCCGGCTTTGATCCGGGGACGAACGGAAGTTGGGGGGTGGTTTGCGAAGGCCAGTAAAAAGTGACCGGGTGACTTGGAGAAAGTGACCGGGTGACTTGGAGTCACCCGGTCACTAAGTCGTCCATCCTTCTGTTATTGTGCCGATTGTGAGAATCTATTCCAACGTTCGCAGGTGGGGTTAAAAAGCCCATTGGTTTTTCAGTCGATTGACGAATGATAAGCGGTAAAATAATTTCCCCGCAGATCAGGCAGATTTTCACGGGAAACTCCGTGTTGACCGGCCTGTTCTGCGGGGAACAGATTCTGATCAGAAACTAATGGGTAATTTCGGATAACTTTGGGGTTATCCTTATTACCGGGGAATAGAAATTTATTCCGCGATATTAATTCCCATCAATGAAAGCATCTTCACCGCGTATCTCTTGCCGAATTTACGATAGCCATCGGCAGAAAAATGCAAGTTATCGCGCGAGTCAGGTATTCCGACTGAAGAAATCACATAGGAATTGGGCAGTGTCTGTGGCAGTGTGGCAATGATATTGTTCATGCTGGCACATGCGCCTTGCTGATCGGCATTGACAACCTCCCCGGCAAGAAGGGGAACATTCTTGGGATTAAGATTTAAATCCTTAATCAAATTGTCGTAAATAGCTTTCACCTTTTGGGGCCAGATACTGTCGTTGGTGTTCGATTCGCCCTGATGCAACAAAATCCCCTTGATCACACCCTCTTTCTGGGCAATTTTAGCCATCTCGACAAGGTGACCGTAAGGATTCCCGTTATATTCTTTGATAATGTTTACCATCCAGGGCTGCGCCGTTGCAGCAATCGACTGATAATTATCCTTATCGAACAGTTCAATTTTGCAGCCGGCAACAGAGACATTGACAACGCCCACCTTTACATTGGCCGGGAGGTTGACAACCATGGTCCGGCCAAAATAATCGGCCGGGGTAAGACCGGTCTTGCACCGGCACAACGGCGGGACGGCGGTATACCAGTTTCCTGTCGTCCGGCCAAGATCAGGACAATTGACTGCCGACAGTACTTTGAAACGACTATCCACAGTGGTGTCTTGGGGTTCAATGCGGGCATTGCCCTCCATGTTTGATTGACCAAAGCACAGGTAAATGTGAAAATTCGGATCCTGTGCAAACGTGCTCATACCGGTCAGTAATAATCCGCCAAGCATGACTAATCTGATTAACTTCTTCATAATACCCAATCTTTACTTTTGTTAGTTATATCTGTTCAGCGACCGTTGCACCAGTGCAACGGTCGTGACAAAATCATTTTTAATTAAGCTCGTTTATGGTTTTACCTTTTGTAATACCATTCTCATTAAAGGTATCCACAGTAAAATAATATTTCTGTGAACTGTTTAAACTGTTGATATTTACAGATTCGGCGCCGATCACCTGGTAATTGTGATACAGTTTATCTTTCTGTGTCCCGTACCTGATGTTATAGCCTACCGCTCCGGGAACTTTGGCCCAGTTAAGTTTCACGACGCAACGGTCATCCTGCTTACGCTCCATCTTCAGATCCTTAGCTTCGGCAGGCGCTTTTCCTCCGCCATTCCCGAACAGACGCAAGCCGGCAATGGCAAAAGTCCCGCTCGGCACTTTATAATTGGTAAGTCTGAAATAACGGGCTTTGACCGGTTTCTTCAACTCAATATAATCATGCGGAACATCGGTTTTGCTCTGGGTCTTATCAACCAGTGTCTTCCAGTTCTTATTATCCGATGAATATTCAAGCAGGTATTGGTAATAAATATCGGGATTACGCCCCTTGATCTTAGCCTCATTCTCGGCATAGTTGATCTGAATGGCATTGACGCTGCATTCTTTTTCCAAATCCAGGCTTAACCATTCACCCTTATCACCGGTCTTCGCGCTCCAGTAAGTACGGATATCTTCGTTCGCGGCGTACTTCTTCGGATGATCGGTCAGCTCCGATGAGACCTCAACCGGTTTGTTATACGAGAGCAACATCCAATTGGGGAACAACTCTTCGGGGCCGGAGATCTTTTTCGTCGGCATTTTATACGGGAAATCGCCAAAGCCGGTATAGACATACATCACGCCATCCTTATCGAAGAAGGTGGGGAACAAACCCAAACGACGTTCGAACATATGTTTTTGCGAGATGGTCATACTCGAGATGTGCCAGTAATTGCCGTATTTATCCTGAAAAGTGTTGCTGTGACCGGCAGCGGCAATGAACCCTTCCGGTTTATAGGATATCGGATTATGGTCGGCCAGCTTGAACGGGCCCAGTGGTTTATCCGCTACATAGACCCCGTCGCCGTAGCTCTTGTATTCAGTACCCGGACCAGCATATTGCAGGTAATATTTCCCATTGTGCTTGTTCATCCAGGCGCCTTCGATCCAGGGGTTGTTACCAACCTCGTTGTAATCGCCCGATCTTTCCCAGCCGTAATTCTTCTTGTCGCTGTTGAACAAGGCCACTGATTTACCAATCGGGTTAAGCGTTTTGGTATCCAGTTCAACCCCTTCGATAGGATTCCTGTTCGAGCAACCGTAATAGAAATACAGACGGCCATCATCATCCAAAAACAAATCGGGATCGGTCATCCCAATGGGGAATGAAGCATTGGCAACTTTCCACTTTCCCGATTTCGGGTCGGCGGTCTTGAAAATGGTGATCGGGGCGCCTTTGGAGGCCATGAAAAACAAGGTATCTCTCATCTCCACCACCGTCGGGGCATAATCTTCCAACGGAATATCATTGGTGGTGATCAAATCCCAGCGAATTAAATCGGTCGAATGGAAATACCCGCCCGACCGGGACGCGAAAAGATAATACTCGCCCTTATAGAAAACCATCGTCGGGTCGGCTGCCTCACGTCGCGGAATATCCCCGTCGAGGCAGAAACGATAACTCAGGTTTACAGGGTTACAGATGGTCGTCTGATTCGGATTGACTTGCGAATAACCTGCAAGAGCAACTGCCGAAAGAACGAAGAACAGCAATGATTTAATCGGTCGTCTCATGGTTTGTATTCAATTATTTAAATAACACTTGAGCAAATTTAAAGAGGTTATTCCTCCACACCGGCCAGGTGTGTCCGCCAGGATATTCGGTGTAGCTGTATTTGATCTTCATCTCATCGAATTTCTTCATCATCGTCTGGCCATTTTGCCAGGCAATATCTTCCTTCCCACCCTGGGCAAGCCAGAACTGTTTCAGGTTATTGTTGATGGTGGCCGCGTTGTTTTTAATAAACTCGTACTGCGTGTTGGAAAGCTCCTGCTGATTGGGCAGATAACCGGAACTGAATACCCCAAGATAGGCAAAGGTCTCGGTATTTCTCACCCCGGCAAAAAGAGTCTGGATTCCTCCCATCGATAAACCGGCCAAGGCGCGCGATTGGGCCTCCGATTTTGCCCGGTAGTTCTTCTCAACAAACGGGATGACGCACTCTTTCAACTCTTTCTCAAATAATTTCAGTGATTCGTCGCCGGCGCCGCGTCCGGGCATATTCCCGTCAACCATCACCACAAGCATCGGCACAGCTTTCTTCTCAGCGATCAGGTTATCGATAATCAAATCGGTCTTACCCTGGATAGCCCAGCCACGCTGATCTTCGCCCCCGCCATGCATGATGTAGAGCACCGGATATTTTTCATTGGCATTCTGATCGTAACCCGGAGGGGTGTACATGTAAAAATCACGCCATGAGTTGGTTACCTCTGAATAATACCGTTTGATACGGATATCGCCGTGAGGGATATTCCTCACTTCGTAGTAACTGTCGCCTTTAAAAGGAATCTCGATGCCGCTGGCCATACGGCTCATGCCATAAAAGGTCTCGCTGGCTGGATCGGCTACTGTTACCCCGTCAATAATCAATGAATAGTAGTGGAAACCTTCACTTATAGAATCGGTGGTAACTTCCCAGGTCCCGTCGCCACTCTTCACCATATCATATTTCTTTCCTAAGTCAAGCTGTACCTTTTGCGCTTCAGGCGCTTTAATCCGGAAAACAGCGCTGCCATTGGGCAATACCTGCGGGTAACGGGCCGAACGGACATTCGATTCAGCCGGCCTGCCGACATTGTTGATCAGAGCGAAAGATGAAACATCAACCGGTTTGAAAATCAGCTGTGAGAACATATACAAGCTGTTCTTCCATACTTTAAAATCATGATAGCCATGATCGACATAGTAAATATGAGGAACAGCGAATTTATCAAGATAATCGTGGGTGCGTTTGCTGTTGGTGATCAGCCCGTCTTTATCGCCGCAGGAGATCCAGAGTAGTTTCAACTTTGCCTTTGCTTCTTCGGGATTAGGTAAAAGCTCAAGCGGTTGTTTGGTATTTGGAGCCGATGAAAAACCACCGACCCAGGCAAATTTATCAAGGTTCCCAAGACCGAAGTTCAACGATTGGCCCCCGCCCATCGACAAACCGGCTATGGCGCGGTGTTCACTGTCTTTGATGACCGGATAGTTCTTTTCGACATAGGGGATCAGGTCTTTAAGCAGATCTTTCTCAAAATCGGCGAAAGCCTGGACTTTACCATTGTCATAGATATTGCCGATGGCGCGGTCATCTTTCATCGCGCGACCGTTAGGCATCACCACGATCATTGGCGCTACTTTCTTATCGGCATATAAATTATCGAGAATGACCTGAGGTTGTCCACCGTTGAGCCATTCTTTCTCGTCGCCGCCAATACCATGCAACAAATACAAAACAGGGTATTTCTGGTCAGGCGAATAGCCCGGAGGGGTATAAACAAGGGCTTTCCGCAGAGTCCCTACGGTCTTTGATTTATAGGTGACCGAATCGATCTTACCGTGCGCGATACTTTCACGAACAATGTCGAAACCAAGTGACGCCGGTGCAACCGGACTTTGCGAATTGGCCTTAAAGCCAAACACAAAGGTCAGAACAATAAGAGCTAAAAACGTTCTCATGATAATCCTAAAATTGTTTTACTATAAAATGGTTTAGATAACTGGACAAGGAAATGGTTTAACCACTCCCTGCCCTATTATCTAAACGTTGGAAATTCCTGTAATTACTATTGGAACAACTGGGGCAACGTGGTAGCAAGATATAGCTTGCAGTTCATCCAGGTGTGACCACCATCGACGATGAAAGGTTTCACGTTCAGCCCTTTTTCTTTGAACATCGCGATATTCTTCAGAGTGCTTTCGTAGAGAAAATCCTCGGTTCCAATACTGATCGTGAATACTTTCAATTGCTTGTTCATTTTTTCGGTATCCGGCGAATAGTTCGAGAAATTCTTCCTGAACTCTTCGGTTTCCGGGTAGGGTGCATACGAACAAACATAGGCGAACTTATCGGTGTTAGTCAGACCGATATTCAGGGTCTGGCCACCGCCAACGGAAAAACCGGCCACTGCACGATTCTTGCTGTCGGTTAAAACGGGATAGTTGGCCTCAACAAAAGGAATCACATCATTGATCACATCAGGGGTAAAATCGGGCATCGGTTTTGGCCTTACATTTCCGTAGGGCATGACGATGATCATCGGTTTAGCCTTGCCCTGGGCAATCAGGTTATCGGCGATCAGGTTGGCACGACCCACTTTGGTCCAAGTCTCGTAGGTGTCCGATCCACCATGAATCAGATAAAGTACCGGATATTTGGTCTTGCCGTTCACGTCGAATCCCGGGGGGGTATAAATCACCAGGGGACGGGTCATTCCAAGGGTCTTTGACTCGTAATAACAGTAGCTGAGCTTCCCGTGAGGGACATTCTGTAAGGCATGGATCAGTGGTTGATCCCCGGGAATATCGACCAGACTGTATTTAAAACGCTCATTGGCAAAGATCAGGGTGTTGTTCGGATCATTGACCTGAACATCATCGACCCAGAAACAATAGGGATAAATATCCGGTTTCACCGGATCAACAGTTACGCTCCATACCCCCGATTCATCCTTAGTCATCGCGACATTTTCTTTTAGAAACTGAGCTTCCAACTGCACCTTTTGAGCATTCCGGGCATAAAACCTGAAAGTGATGCTTTTATTGGGGTGTACATCGGGAGAGATCACCATTGGGGCTCTTTGAGCCTTTACCGAAAAAACAAGTAAGAGTATTACGGTAATAAGTTGTATTTTTTTCATTGCAGTAGCTTATTTATTTGAAAAGTAATGGTGCAGTCTCTGCTAAAAATGTTTTTACATTCATCCAGGTATGTCCGCCTGTAGTGACCATACTCTTATAGTTAACCTTCTTGGATTTCAGGTAATCCATATATTCAACCGTTTGATTATAGAGGAAGTCCTCATTCCCCACGCTAACCCATAACAGTTTATAGTTTTTATTGGTGCGGTCAGGAGTGTCGACCAGGTGCTTGTAGCTCGACTCGATCTCCTGCGTGGTGAGATAAGCGCTGTAACAACAGACATAAGCGAATTGGTCCAGATTCCCGAAAGCGGTACGAAGGGTCTGTCCCCCTCCCCGTGAGAAACCACCGATCGCACGGTTTTCCCCGTTGGCAATCACCCGGTAATTCTTTTCCACATAAGGAATAATATTCTTCATCAGATCATCCGTAAACTGTTGCGACCTCTTCACGGCCTCTTCGCTCTCTCTTCCCTGGGGATCGGCCGGCTTGGCGCCGCCTTTCTGGGCCGCGATAGTGGCTGCCACATTTCCGTTAGGCATCACGATAATCATCGGATTGGCTTTCCCCTGAGCAATCAGGTTATCCAGGATAAAATTGGCATGACCCACCTTGAAAAAGGCCTCCTCAGTATCGGTGGTACCGCTGATCAGGTAGAAAACCGGGTATTTCTTGGTAGGATTTTTTTCATATCCCGGAGGGGTATAAACAACCAACGAACCGGTGGTTCCTTCAACGGAAGGATAATACTCATAAGTCACCGTTCCGTGAGGGACATTCTGCATGGCATGGATCAATGGCGTATCGCCGGGAACATCCAGAAGGCTCCCTTTAAAACGCTCGTTCGGGAAAAAGGCTTCATTCCCCGGATCCATCACCGAGATACCGTCCACCACAAAGTTGTAGGGATAAATATCCGGCTTCACCGGCCCAACGGTTACACTCCAAACGCCATTGGCATCTTTGGTCATCGCCACCGGAGCTTTCTCAAACTGCGCGCTGAGCTTCACATCTTTAGCCGTGGGAGCGATAAAGCGGAAAGTCACCGTCTTATCCTGATTAACAATGGGAGACATGACTAACGGACCCCTGGGCGGCTGTCCGTTAACTATACCCGAAACACATAGGATTGCTCCGGCGATTAGTGAGCGAAAGACTGTTTTCTTATTCATTTTAACACTCATTTTTGAAATGAAAATTTATCTGTTCTGTTTAGTAAAAATCTGGCGGTAATTTATCGGAAATGCTATAAACCAGCTTATTTAACAAGTGGTTTATAGCATTTCAAACATATTAGATTAATGTGTCACCGGAATTGGCACCGCTGCCGGCAACGATCCTGCGGACTTGCCAAAAACGGTAAACTCGATAATCCCCAGCGGGGAGGCCTTCGGCCAGTTGGTCATCGTCAACCGAACGAAACGGCATTTAACCGGAGGGATCTCCCCGAAAATGGTATTCCTGGAGACCGTGTTATTGGTCTGATCAAGCACCTGACTGTAAGTCTTACCGTCTGTTGATACTTCAATTTTATATTGATACACATCGGGCGAGGGCTGCGCCTGAGCCGTTGGTGCCGCAGGTCTGCCTCCGCGCCTTCCTCCGGTGAACATTAACCGGTAAGAGTCTATGTTGAACAACTGTACCACGTCAAAGCGGGTTGCCGGCGAGAGCTCTATCGTCAAAGAGGGCGCGGCATCCGTGGGGGCAGGTTCCCACCAGGTACCGCTCGAATTATCCACAGCATAGGCTGCATCACGGCCCGGTTGCTCCGACGAAACGGTCGAGAGCGCGTTCATCGCACGGAACTTATTAATGGTCACAGGTATTGAGCCGCTATTCCCTTTGGTCGGGTCGCTGACTGCCTTGGGGGCCCATTGCGGAGTATCGGTGATCTTTACCGACATGTTCCCGTCTTTATCGAAGGTAACCCGATCCATCCCGATGCGTCTTCCGCCGGGAGGATTGGACAGAACAATCGTATAGAACTGCCAGAGATTCCCGTCCGGTCCTACAACCATACTGCCATGGGCTGTACCTGTCACAAGACCTTCAGTCTTTTGCAGCAACGGATTGTTGGGAGCATAGGTATAAGGCCCCATGGGCGATTTTGCCGTATAATATCCTTCAGCGTAAGTCTTCCATTGTGTCCCCGAAGCCGAGTATTGAAGGTAATAAGTCCCTTTATGTTTCTGAAGCCATGGCCCTTCAACCCAGGCGACATCCGGATATTCGTTCATCTCGCCGTAGCGCTCCCAGATATGATCGCTGTTAAACCCGAAGAGATGTTTAACCGGACCATTGAAGCGACTCAGATCGTTCGGATCGAGCGGCACGACATAAATGCCACTCACCCCGCGTCCGGGATAAAAAAGATAGGGCTTGCTGTCCTCATCAATAAAGATATGAACATCGAATGCGCCGTTCCATCCACCCGCTACATCCGGGGTGTTCTTCCAATCCCCCAAACTGACATAAGGCCCGAGAATATTATCCGATTTGTAGAGCGGACAGTCATTGCCGCACATGTAGAAACTACCTTTGTATTTAATTACATCGGGCGCTACCGGCACATTATCAACACGCTGGAACGTCCAGTTGAGCATGTCGTCAGAGATCCATGCCCCACCGCCGGTGCAGAACATATAGTATTTCCCGTTCTCCTTGATGACCGAAACATCGCCCGAGGCGCTCCCACCGGGAGCGGTGACCATGGGAAGAGGATTACAATACCGGGCCGTTTTTCCAACCTCAGGGTTTTGTGCGCGAGTGGTTGTGGCAGCCAGAATCGTGAAAACAAACAAAGCAGAAAACAGAATCCGTTTCATAACAATTCCTTTCTTAATTTTTTTATTTTGTCGTATAATCCATGTACTGCTTACAGGAAATATCTTTCAGCAAATATCTTTACCAGGCTTCCCTGCGATTATTGCTTATCCGAATAGATTCCCTGTAAATAATGCGCGTTTTGTACAAAATCTATTTGAAAAGCTTTTGTGCAATAGTCGTAAGGTAAAGCTTGCAATTCATCCAGGTATGAGCTCCATCGGAGAAGAAGGTCTCATGTTTGATTTGCTTCGCATCAAGAACCTTAATATAATCTTGTATGACAGGATATAAACCATCCTCTTTACCTACTCCGATCCAGAACAGTTTAAGATTTTTGTTAGTCTTTGCAGGATCGGCAAATGCACCGGCATTGTTACGGTCGAATTCATCCTTCAGCATCCCGGGTGCAAAACCGCAAACCCAGCTAAACAAATCCTGATTGTTTAATCCCAGGTAGAGGGTTTCACCGCCGCCACCTGAAAAACCGGCGATGGCCCGTGAGTCTTTATCTTTAATAATCCGATAGTTGCTCTCAACGAATGGCATCAGATTATTTAAGAAGTCCTTTTTATATTCTACCAGATTTTCCCAGGTTCTCAGGCTGCTTACTGATTTGCTGATCACCGGATAGGCCCTTCCGTAAGGCATCACAATGATCATTGGTTTCGCCTTTCCCTGTTGAATCAGGTTGTCAAGAATAATATTGGCACGGCCTACCTTCGTCCAGGTCTCTTCGGTATCGGTTGTTCCGTGAAGCAAATAAAGAACCGGATATTTGGTATTGGTATCTTTCTCATATCCCGGGGGAGTATAAACCACAACCGGACGGGTACCCAGTTCAGGTGAATAATAGTAACGATAAGAGAGAGTCCCGTGAGGTACATTCTGGATAGTATGAACCAACGGGGTATCGCCGTTAATCTCGACAATGCTGTTTTTAAAACCTTCATTCGGGAAGATGACCGTATTCAGCGGATCCGCCACCTGAACCCCATCCACCAGAAAACTATAGGGATACATATCGGGTTTTACAGGCCCCATGGTAACGCTCCAAACACCGGTGGAATCTTTTTTCATATCCACGGCAGCTTTCTCAAATTGCGCGCTGACCTTAACCGCTTTGGCTGAAGGCGCCCGGTAACGGAAGGTCACCGTTTTATCCGGATTGACCTGGGGAGAAATAATCTCGCGGCCTCCGGGCCTCTGCCCCACCGCCAGCTCCGATATGCCAAATACTAAGGCGAAAAACAGTAATCGGGAAATGCATTTAATTCTCATAATGATCTCAGTTTAGTAATTTATATAGTTAGTTAAACAATGAACAATATATAGGCTTATTATTTATTAATGATCTTGGTATCCCTCATCCATTGGAATAACGGATCGGACCAGCCTTTATGTCCGAAAATAAAGCCATGCCCCCCCTTGGGATAAATGTGCATTTCAACCGGGACATTGCTGTGCCGTAAGGCCTGAAAATAATTGATGCTGTTGTCTACATCGACTGTCTTATCATCGGCAGCGTGAGTGATATAAGCCGGCGGAGTCGTTTCATCAACCTGAAGCTCACCCGAATAGAGATCAACGATCTCTTTCGATGGATTGCTGCCCAACAGATTCTTCCTCGAATCGGCATGGGTCAGTTTCTCCTGCATCGTGATCACCGGATAGACTAAGATCTGGAAATCGGGGCGCAGGTTCGTGTTGTTGCTGTTCTCTATCAACGCTTTCTTGAAATGAGTGGCGGCGCTCGAAGCTAAATGGCCCCCCGCTGAGAAACCGGCTATCCCCACTTTATTCGGATCAATTCCCCATTTTGAAGCATTCTCACGCACCATCTTAATGGCTTGTTGGGCATCCTGCAGGGGCCCGATTGTTTTATCCGTCATCAACGAATCATTCGGGAGACGGTATTTCAGAACAAAAGCCGCTACACCATTCCTGGCAAATTCTTTCGCGGTCGAAATACCTTCACCCTGATAGACAATCACGCCATAAGCCCCACCCGCACAAACAACGACAGCCGCGCCGGTAGCCTTATCCTTTTCGGGAAGATAAATCTCTAAAGTGGGCTTTGTTACGCGACGAATCATTCCCGGGTTTGTATTACCCGCGGCCTCTTCCTTTACCCCAACCTTGGAATTGGGGATGGCTCCCGGATATAAGTTAATAATCTCTTGGGCATGCGATACCACCGGAAATAAAAATGAGATCAGGATGAAAGCCGCTACGGTTCTCATGTTGTTCAATAAGGTATGTTTTAATACATTCATTTCAGATTCTTTTTGTGTTGGTTAATTTTAAGAAATACTATTTTTTGAAAAGCAGCGGTGCAAACTCGTTTAACGCTCTCCGCCAGGTCAGCCACTCATGCGAGGTGCCGGGCGATTCATAGTAAACATGCTTGATCCCGGCCTTTTCCAGTTCTTTATGGAAATTGTTAACTGTCTTGTACATCCCTTCCGGCTCCATCGTCCCGGTACTGACGAACATCAGTTTAACTTTTTTATTGAAAGCGTTCGCGTCGGCCCATACCCCGTTATACAATTCGGTAAAAGCCTTTCCCTGCTCCATCAGGCCGGCGCCGCTGAATCCTCCGATATAGGCAAATTTGTCAAGGTTGCTTAAGGTAATCTGGAACGATTGAAACCCGCCCATCGAAAGCCCGGTCATCGCCCGGTGATCACGGTCGGCAATGGTGCGAAACTCCTTATCGATGGTAGGAATAATCTCTTTAACAAACACTTCGGTCAGTGCATCGTTCAGCATAATGCTTCTGATATTTGATTCCGATTTTGGGGCATCGGGCTTAATGGCATACCCGTGGTCCATCACCACCAACATAGGGGTGGCCTTTCCTTCGGCAATGAGATTATCCATGATCAGGTCGACCTTACCCTGGTTGGGCCAGCCAGTCTCATCTTCTCCCCCGCCATGTTGCAGGTAAAGAACCGGATAACGCTTCGACGGGTTGGTATCATATCCGGCAGGGGTATAAACGAACGATCGTCTCCAGGCTTTGGTAACCTCGGAATAATAACGAATCTGTCTGATCTGACCATGAGGAACATCTTTCTTAGGCAGATAAAACTCGACCCCTTTCTCCGGGATCTCTATCCCGCTGGCCATACGGCTCATCCCATAAAATGACATACTGGAAGGATCACAAACACCAACCCCGTCAATAATAACCGTATAGTAATGGAATCCCTCAACAACAGGATCGGTAACGGTTTCCCAAACACCCTCCGCATTCTTCACCATATCGTATTTCTTTCCCAGATCGATCTGGACCTTTTGGGCCTCAGGCGCTTTGATCCGGAAGGCAACACGGTTATCCGGCATGATTTTGGGAAATTCGGCGCCAATAACATTGGTCGATGCCGGCACCCCCTGCGACAAATCAATCTTTACAGGGCTCACACTTTGCGGGTCCTGACTTCCTTTGTTCCCGGCCCAACTTGTCTGGCCTAACAAGAAAAGAAATAAGAGAAAAAGAACTTTTGTTTTCATAAGTTGGTTCTTACATTAATCATCTGCTTCACTGCATAATTCGGAACTTGTCGGTCTAAATTACACGAATTACATGAATTATAAGGTTTTTTTCCGTGGGGCAGTCGTTATTACACCATGCCCCATAAAAGATGTGAAAATAGAAAAATTAATAATTCTTGTAACATAAATCAAAAGAATTAGAACCAATAATGCTCTATCGCCTTCAAATCAAAATGGTCGTATCGTTTAGCCTTATCATTTTTTAACCTGGCCCACACCTCCACAATGAGGTATGAATCATATGGTTAGTGTACAATTTATTCCGAACCCGCCTGCCTGTCAACGACTAAACAACATTGACCGTTGAACCAGGAACGGATCACGAAAGATCGGGACAGAATTCATCACCCGAAGCCATAACGGCCACAGGCCCGTCACGCGAAGCCATAACGGGGTTCGATAGGATAAGGCTCAGGCCCAGGCGCCGATAGGACAACGGGCCAAGATTGATGATCTACGATTTTCATAACCGGTACTTAAAATCCAAAACGGATCGAAAAAAAACGGGGCTCGCCCCTGTTTCGGGTCGGGTCAACTCCGGGGTTGCTCTTAGGTTCCTCCTAGGTTCCTGTTACCTACCTAAGAGAAACCATACGGAAACCTAAGAAAAAGAATAGGGTTACCCCGGCCTTGGCCATAGGACGAACGGAGGAACAAGGGTGGTTTCCGGAGACTGGGATAAAGTTACCGGGTGACATGAAGTCACCCGGTAACAAAGTTTATCATTGCTCTTGTATTGAGCTGATTGGAAAAAGCTTTTCCAAAGTTGCGAACTTTGGAAAAGCTTTCCCGGGTCTCAGGGCTAATGCCTAAGGACGATTATCGCAATTGAAACACATCGACCATTCAGACTTCCATTTAGCCGGGAAGGCAATAATCTTCGTGAAGGAATCCGGTCTCAGGCGATCCTATACTGAACGACAAAAAAAATCCGGATCACCTCCAACCGGCTTCCGGATCAAAAAAAATCCCGGACGTAAAATCGTCCGGGACTAAACTAATCTAACACAAACACTACTCAATAACTATTAATAACCATAATTTTGAGCATTAGGATCTGCAGGACTGGTATTGTCAATATGAGATTGCGGAATCGGACGGAAACGATGGTATTTCTTGATATTCCCGTTACTGACACCGTTATCATTACTAACAAAATAATCGCAGGCTTTTACTTTATTGTACCAGTAATCGGCACCGTAACGAACTAACGTGCTGAAACGGTTCAATTCACCGGCGGTTTCATGGGCCATTTCATCCACATAAAAATCGGTCAGCGCGTCACCGGTAAAGCTGCCGATGAACCCTGCTGAAACCTTCATGTCATTAATTGTGGAGGCCTTACGTGTATCGTAAGATCCGCCGTCGTATTTCCAGTAATGAACATATTTTTCTTCACCTTCTTTCCAGGCAGCACGTTCACGAACTTTGTTGAGAGTTTCGGCGGCATCGGCAAAATTACCTTTACGGGCATAAGCTTCCGATAATAAGAGGTAAGTTTCAGCCAGACGCATCTTGAAGAAGTTCCTGAAACCACCCATATCATTGGCTGATGCACGACGGTTATCCAGCCATTTGGCCAACGGAGGAAAGTTGTTGGTAATAACATCGTAACCGGCAACTTCACCACGTGTCAAAGGAGTACGGATAGAGAGCATTGGGACAAGGAAATATTTCTCTTTTGCACGGGCTAAAGCCAGTTTTTCCATCTTGGTACCGGGGCCCGGGCGTTTGGATACATCTTCCAGGGTCAACACCAGTGCAGTATCGCCAACGGTATATTTTTGCGTACCTGCAACCATGCCAATACTGGCCGGATCGAACGAACCTGCCGCGTTGGTATAGTTCTGCCAGGTGGCATTAGCAGCAGCATTGTTGCAATAATATACCCAGTGATGTGATTTATACAGACGTGAATCGACCAGCTTACCCAATTTACCGGTTTCATAGTTTTTGGCAGCATAGAGGCCATTATCCTTGTAGTACCAATCGGTTGGGCACAGGCGTCTCCATGGGCGACCGGTGATCAAATCCCTGGTAATTCCGACATTGCCACCCCATGAAACGCTGGTTCCACTTTCGAGTTTTGTCGTCAATGCATAGTTCTCCATCTGACCGGTGTAGAACAGGTGCAACTGGTTTCCGGCACCTACGTCAGTGGCGGCAACGTTATTGTAGAAGGCCGTTGATGAGAAGTCAACAGAAAAAAGGATTTCGTTACCGGCATATTCGGCGGTAATACCTGTTTTCTGGTTCCATCCCCAAAGATCAGAATAATTAGGAGCCAAAGCGTGTGGGCTACCACTTCCGGCGCCTTCGCCATAATTTGCTACGCGACTGGCATAATAAATTACCGAGTCAAGGTCTGTTGCTTTACCTCCGCGGTCTTCGTTCATTTTACTATCCGACTGGTTCTTGGCAAATGTATCGCCGTAACGGAACATATAAGTCTTTGCCAATAAATGACCTGCGGCCCCTTTGCTGGCGCGGCCCCAGTTACCGGTTACTTTTCCGCTGGATGCCCAGGGAAGTAAATCCCAGGCCTGTCTGGCATCAGAGATGACCTGAGCCCAGATCTCTTTCTGAGGTACACGCAGGAAATCGGTTTTGGGTTCATCAACCGGGGTAAGCACCAACGGGATGTCGCCAAACTGAACGGCAAGTTCATAGTAGTAGTAGGCACGAAGGAAAAGAATCTCCCCCTTGCGAATGGATTTGGTGGCCTCGGGCAGATCAGCTGCATCGATCATTTGCAATGCCAGGTTACAGGATGAGATACCCTTGTAATTGTTATCCCAGAAATACCTGCATATATCCTTTTGAGGAGTCATCGCCGAGGCAAGGAATTGACCAAAAGCATCGCGGTTACCCCCGTCACCACCAAGCATCCAGATATCGGTTCCCATATCTTCAATACTCATGTGGTTCTCCCCATTAGCACTCCAGCGGGTCTGCTGATAACAGGAAATTGTTAATGCGTCGAACCCTGCAGATGAATTGTAATAGGTGTAGTCGGCATTATAACCTTTCTCTTCAAGAAAGTCGGAACAGGATATATTTAACAATACCAATCCGGCCAATATCAATGTATTCTTAATAAATTTCATCTTCATTGTTTTTTTGATTAGAATGTCAGATTTAAACCAAACATATAGGTTTTCATAGTCCAACCCTGATCACCTCCGCCACCGATGGAGCCTTCCGGATCGTTTCCTTCAAACTTGGTGATGATAAACGGATTCTGAACTTTAGCATACACGCGTACATTTTTCACCTGAACACGTTTGGTCAGAGTGGAAGGTAAGGTATATCCGAAAGTGATATCATCAACTTTCAGGAAGTCGCCTTTCCAGAAATACATGGCCGATACGTTACTTGGCATCTGCATATCAGTATGCGGTGCAATGAACTTGGTTTCGGTGTTATTAGGTGTCCAATAGCCTGTGCTCGTTTGAACCGTATTGTAACGTCCGCCAGGTCCGTAACCGGGATCCCAGTTAACGGTATAACCAGCCGCACCATGCATAAATACATACAAATCGAAAGGTCCGTAGGTGAAATTATTGGTTATGCTGTAAGTGTATTTCGGAGGTCTTGAGCCCCTGATCTTACGGTCAACATCGGTGATCTTGTAGTCCCCGTTAAAGTCAACCAGTCGTAAATCGCCGGGTTTATAGTTGGATCCGTTGGCATTGAATTTTGCCATCTCATCCATATCTTCCTTCGAATAACCCCACACTTTAGGTGCGGCAACATAGTCATAGAAAGTAGCGACGGGGTAACCAATAAACCATTTGTTTCCAATGTCATCCTTTTTCCCGGTAGCCAATGCAACGATCTCTTCTTTATTGTAGGCGCCGGTTAAGTCGGTAGTCCATTTGAATTTTTTCTTGTCAATATTGATCGTGTTGATCGAAACTTCAATACCCTGGTTCTGGGTCTCCCCAACATTCTGTGTAATACTTCCAAAACCGGAGACAGTAGGCAGCGAACGGGTTAACAACAAATCATTGGTGTGCGAACGATACAATTCGATGGTGCTCGAAATGCGGTTGTTAAGAAAACCCAAATCCAAACCAATATTGTACTGACCGGTGGTTTCCCAGGTCAACGCCGGGCTGTTAAGTGAACTGGGTGCATAACCCATAGCTCCTTCAGTCTTGCCCCAGTTGTACCGGCTTGAAGTGATCTTACCAATGGTACTGTAAGGATTAACAGAGTAGTTACCGGTTGCCCCGTAGCTCAAACGCAGTTTCAGGTTGCTGATGATGTCGCTCCCCTGGAGGAAATCTTCGTCAGAAATACGCCATGCGATTGATCCCGATGGGAACATTACCCATTTATGGCCTTCAGACAAACGGGAAGCACCATCGTACCTTAACGCCGCGGTTGCCAGGTATTTGCCCTTATAAGAATAATTTACACGACCCATGTACGACATCAACGTTGATTGGGTATAACCGGAACTGACGGATTGGGTAGTTGCCGATCCTAAGGCGTACCACAACTGTGTTTCAATCGGGAGATCAATCCCTTCCACGGTTGCCGGTTCATTGACATATTTTTCGTTGGCCTGCACCAGGGTTGCGGTGAGCGAATGGTCATTAAACCTGGCGTTATAAGTCAGAATATTTTCAAAGGTCCAGCTTCTGTCAAATTTAAATGCTTGTCTGGCCTGGGCCTTTCCAAAACCTGAAGAAGTGGAATAATGGCTGTAGAACCGCTGTTCCTGTTGAATATTAAGCGAAGTACCGAAGTTGGCACGATAGGTCAGCCCTTTAACAATTTTGGCTTCCCCGTAGATATTCAGCTGCAACCGGTTATTCTTGTTCTGATATTTAACACCGGTCAGATCATAAAATGAGTTATACTGTAACGGTTCACTCCCGGGGTGCTCAAGCAGGCCTAATGCCGGGTCACCATTCTGGGTCGGATCGGTATAGACATACGGAGTAGCCAGTGGATTCCAGAAAGTTGGGATACCTTTACCATTATCCCAGGTACGGTAGGAGAAGTTGACACTACCACCCATCGTGAAACGATCACCCAGCTTCTGATCAATGTTCATACGCATGGTATAACGTTTATTGTAGGACTGAAGGGCAATGTCCTGGGCATCGAGGAACGAACCTGAAAGAAATACCTGGGTCTTATCGGTACCTCCACGGATGCTGAGGGAGTGGTTCTGTGAAACGGAATGATCGCGGAAACCTGCCTCTTGCCAGTTAAAACTACGAAGTTTAGCCGGATTATATACGCCGCCTTCCCAAGCTCTGTTTAATGATTCAGTAACATAAGGATCGTTGGTCAGATAGGTCAAACTCATATCCTCATCATAATTGGCTTCTTCCGAAGCATAACCGGCCGGATCGATGGCGTAACCGCCATTCCCGTCATAAGTATATCTGCGGGCACCATCCCTTACAAATTCAACATATTGAGCTGCTGACATTGTCTTCTGATAACGGTCACGATAACCAACGCTGGTATAACCATCATATTGTACGGAAACTTTTCCCACTTCACCTTTCTTGGTTGTTACAAGAATAACCCCATTGGCACCACGGGCACCATAAATAGCAGTAGAGGAAGCATCTTTCAAAACATCAATCGATTCAATATCGCCCGGGTTGATCGTCTCGATACCACCCGATGAAGGAACACCGTCGATTACAAACAACGGGTCGTTGTTAGCGCTGATCGAACGGTTACCGCGAATACGAATAGTCGCACTGGCATTAACCCCGGTACCCTGGGTAATGACTACCCCGGCGGTTTTTCCCTGAAGGGCTTTCTGTACGGTCGTTGGCGAACTGGCCACAAGAGCTTCTGAACTAACTGAAGCCACTGCCCCGGTTAAGTCCTTTTTCTTGACAATACCGTATCCGACCACGACCACATCCTCGATTTGCAAATCGCTCGTCAAAAGCTTAACATCGACCACAGTCTTATTGCCAACCGGCACATCCTGTGCGGTATAACCAATAAACGAGAAGGTCAGTGTCGCCTTTGAAGGGACATCAATCTGGTAACCACCATTCGCGTCAGTAACTGTGCCGGTAGTCGTACCTTTCACAACTACTGTAACGCCGACCATTGGAGCTCCCTTATCATCGGATACAGTTCCCCGTATCTTCGAGGTCTGTGCAAAACTCCAAAGCGAAAACAATAACAACAATGATAAGGTCATCGTTGCTATTTGAACTAATCTGCACTTTTTCATCATAAATTCAAATAAAGTTAATTAATAATTGATAATCTGTAATTTCTAATTGTTGTCATAAATCTTTTGACAAGAAGTCCCTAAAGACATTCCGAATACTCAAATACAATTCTTTCATCTTCACATACGCAATTCAATTAAACTGTTAATAGAAATTCATTCCTCAAAAAACAACTCTTTTCCATTTTTAGTTATATATAGACTTAACCTGACTTTCTTTTCAACTGTTAATTCACGCATAGACCGGTAACTTCTTTAAGAACCGGAGTATTAGGTTTCCCTGATCCCTGCCAGAGAAACAGACCATTTCTCTTCAACAAAACCGTATTATCTGTCAGACACCCCATGTTAACGTTAACGTAACTGCTGTTAACGTTAACGGTCAATAATCAGGAACACAAATCATTTTCCCTTAACGATTTACAATTCTTCCGCCCATATCTCATTGAAACAATGTCTGTAACGTTTGTTCCCGGCATTCTGTTAACGTTAACGGCAGAAGGGCAAAAAATAAAGCTCTTCGTTCTTAACCTATTAAAATTACATTGATCAATGTCGGCAAAAAGACCTACCGGGACACTCTTTTTTCTTTGAATACCTGCATCAGGTACCTTCGTCAAAACAAAATCTTCATGCTGCCCAGCATAAGTAATAAAAGCAGATGAATTAACTATACTTTCGATCCTCCTCTTAATGCTACGGCACGACGCAGAAGTTACAACCGGCCTTTTAAAGTCGATTGCTCTGTAAACGCCATTATGAGAAAGTGAAAGCATTCAGTTCATATAAGTTTAGTTATCAGCACCCTACTTTACAGCCAAACAAAAATACTCAGCGCTGTAATTCGGTTTCAAATATAAAGAGTACATTTTCCAATTACAAACAAAAAAACAAACTTTTTTTCAGATATTTAATTTTTTTTAAGCTATTTCAATATCCAATAACCAATCTGTGGCGAAAATCCTGATTATTTCCACCTTGTAAAGGGAAAATCAAATAATCTCCTGGTTGTCTGAAAAAACAATTTGCAATCGCAAAAAATTAATCCCGTGATGGAGCAATTCCGACGGGAATCCCCAATATGCGGGCACCTCGTTGAATTTGAAAAACTATTCCTCACTCCTGTTTCTGATTCCTGCTATTATTTTTTAAATTTGAGGCTTACTAATTAATCTAAAGGAAGGGAATAGCCATGATTTGGCCAACGCCAACCGGGAGAGTAAATAATCCTTCAATCGTGGCCTTCCCTTTTGACTTCTAAATGAAAATTATTTAAAAATGAAACATGTAATTTTTAACTACCTGGGACTAAAGAGCATCACGACTCTTTTACTCTCTCTTGCTGCAGCTCTTCCCCTCTTCGCTCAAACCGAAAAGAAGCTCGTCATCGGAGAACAACCTGTTTATAAGGTTGCAAGAGCCGGCGGACCTATTGTTGTGGATGGCAAAATGGACGAAGAAGCCTGGAAGAAGGCGGAAGTACAATCGCTCAATTATTTCTACAGGGCCGATAAACCTGTCGAAAAACAGAATTCAACCTTCCGGATGATGTGGGATGATGCGAACCTTTATCTGTTCTACGAATGTCAGGACACCTCCCTCACCGCCCGCGAGACCAAATTCGATGGCCGCCCTTTTCTCGATGATTGCGCCGAGTTCTTTTGCTTACCCATCCCCGACAGTCTCAATATGCACTTCGGATTTGAAATCAATATAACCAAGGCAGCCTACGATTATGTTGTGCTCTGGCAATACCATAACAACCGGACCATCTTTATCAAAGGCTATAACCCGGAATATAAATTTGATGTAACCTATGAAGGCACTATCAATAATGATAAGGACAAGGACAAGATGTGGCGGATGGAATTTGCTATTCCGTTTGCTGCTTTAAGCGATTTCCAAAATATCTACCGCCCTAAAGCAGGGGTCAAATGGGCCTTCCAGGTCGTCCGGCAAGATCGGAATTTCGTGGATGACCGCTTTCGCTCCACCTCGACGCTTTTCCCGGTTTATGACATCCGGCTGGATGTTCATCAACCTGCCCGGTTCGGATTGCTCGAATTTACAGATAACTGATCAGACCTGAAGGATTTTTTTAGGAATACAAAAACCGTGAAGAACAATCGGAACCTATTTTGGTTCTTTGTTCTTCACGGTTTTTGCGTTTCCAATCCTGACTTCCTAAGCTTTCAAACAATAAAGCATCCTATCCGGTCGATCAAATCCTGTTTGAATTTTAAACCTGTTGCCGACTCCCAGGTATTGAAAAATAAACTTCCTGAGATTGCGGATCCTTACAACTGAAAAAGAAGTGGTTATAATCGCCCATGAAATTGGTTGTTACATTATTAATACTTATTTTTAATTCCTGAAATCACCGAACTATTAATTAACCGGATTATGAAAAATTGTGTCATTGGCCTTTCGTTTCTATTGGCCCTGTTACTGACCGGTTGTGCCGCACCGGAGAAAAAGTCCACGAAATTTGACTTTACAGGTTCCAGGGATGCTTCACTGATCAGGGGTTTCAATTATACTCCTGCCAATGTAGCAGTGCCACGGCATCATATCGATTGCTGGGTTAAATACGATTCCGCGACCATTGAGTTTGACCTCAACCTGGCCAAAAGTCTCAATCTGAATCAGGTTCGTGTTTTTGTCCCCTATGCGGTCTACACCGAGGACAAGGCGAACCTTCCGGCCAAATTAAGGCATTTTGTACGGGAATGCCATGAACGGGGCATTGGGGTGATGCCCGTTGTGGGAAGTGGCCCATGGTTACGGGATACCACTCAGCGTGCCCTGGGAAGAGAATGGATTCAGTTTCTCGCTGATGCGATCGCCAATGAACCGGGACTGGCCATCTGGGATGTCATGAATGAACCGGACTGGCCGACCACCCCAAAGGAGAGGGTGGTAAGAAACTTCGGGAATTGCAGGTTCATGGCGAAAACCTTTCATGAAATCGACCCCAATACTCCGGTAACCATCGGGATGGCGTTCGTTGATGGAATGATTGAATTGGCCGATTATGTCGATGTTCTCCAGTTTCACGATTATATGCAGACCCGCGAACAGATCCGGAACAATATCCAACGGGCCAAAGAATTTGCAGCGAAAGTCAATAAACCTTTGATCAACGGCGAGATAGGCTGCATTGCCCGGGCTAACCCCTACGATGTCACCCTCCAGGAACATATGAATGCCAAAGTAGGATGGTATATCTGGGAACTGATGATTGTCCGCAGCGGGTGGGGTACGGTCCACGGCGTGTTTTACGAAGACGGATCGGTGCGCGATCCTTCCACTGCCGCTGCCATCATGGGATTTTTTCGCAAACGTACCGCCGATATCCTTCCGGCAGACGCCGATAAAGAAGACTGGATAACAAAAGTAGTTGATCAAAGCAACCAGTGGCTCAGTAATCCCGAGGCATCCTGGCAGGAAGGATTAAACATTGCCGAAACAGGAGCTAACCTGCTTGAAGCGGGTGAACTTACCGCGATGAGAACTCCCCCAACCTGGGAGGTTGAACAGTTAAGATCGGGTGAAACGAACCTGCCCGCCCTTCGGGAGTTAATCATCAAATTCAAGAGCCAGCTTGAACCTTATAAAAAACCTCCGGTGGAGAAGAAATGATTTCAGGTTTATTCCCGATACCCGGGAGTATTTTTTCAAGAAGAAGGTCCGATAGGTGACAGGGGGCTGTCTCAAAAGGTATCGATGAGGCTTTTTTATTTGTATAGGTATCTGAAACAAAAAGCAAATATTGAAATCTCACTTAAAATTACTTGTGATACAACCCCGATTGTAGCAGCAATTGGATTCCGATATTTATCGGAACGCGGCACCCGCTTCGCGAGAGGGAAAGATGCTTTGTCGGATTTTATTGATTTGGTTTCCTTCAATTGTTAGAGATGAACTTATGTCTGAAGAGTTGGGTGACGCGATATCCTATCGCGTTAATGATAGAGGATGTTCCCAAAGTCATCAGGAACTACCCCACCAATTTCAACTCACTCTCTGTTTTCCTCGGGAGACACTGCTCAATGCATGGTTTTCCGCGAGAATCTGCGTGATCCGCGGAAAAATAGTCAGACCGTTTTTAATTCGTCAGTCAATTGAAAAACCACCGGACTTTTTTCAGACACCACCCGCGAACATTGGGAAAAGATTCTTCCAATCCATACAGGACCGATGATGAACTTAGTGACCGGGTGACCTGGAGTCACCCGGTCACTTTTTCCCTGACTCCGGAAACCACCCTCCAACCTCTGTTCGTCCCAGGATCAAAGCCGGGGATACCCTATGCTTTTTCTATGGTTTCCGTATGGTTTCTCTATGCTAGCATACAGGAACAGTACAGAAACAATAGAGAAACAGTACAGAAACTCCGGCGTTGACCCGACCCGGAAGAGAGGTTGGGGGTAGCCTCCTGAAATGACAGGGGGCAAAATTTCCAACAGTATCAATGTGAATCGAGGACTCATAATGTCTTGAATATCTATATATTCACAGAATAAATCCCCCTTAGTCCCCCTTTACAAAGGGGGAAATAGTTCTCTTATCGGATGTTGTGAAACCTTTTTATGTTTTAAGCATTTATTCACCAATTTTTAGCAGGGTTAAGTCCCCCTTTCCTAAAGGGGGGCAGGGGGGATTTGGTCGATGAAAATTCTGTCATAAGAAGTGAAGCGAAGAATCGACTTCACGCATCCGGACAGTAATGCAATATTGTATTTATCAAAAATTAACCACCTCCAGGTAGGCCTTTTTTGGGATCAGATCCTGGTTAAACAGCAACGGGAAGCAGGGTTTGTTTCTCCGGTCGAGCCAGCTCCGGCCATCGGAAACATTCCAGGGGTAACCCCGGTGATTTGATCTTTCGTTTCCCGAAACACATTGAAGGCTTTCCTGTAAAGATCGATCTGTTTCTGCTCCCTTTCAGGAGTAAATCCCATATTAAGGGTATCCGCTTTGGAGGTATAAATAGTGATATCGAGCTCGGTTATCTGTACTTTCAACCCAAGGGAAGAGAATTTGTCGATAGACTCCCGAATTTCCTGCTCATTTGGATTGTCAATATTCCAATGGGCCTGAAGTCCGACAGCATGTATTGGCACACCGGCAGCGAGGAATTTCTTAAGCATCTTATAGACTTTTTCCCTTTTTACCGGATTTTCGGTATCATAGTCATTATAGAACAATACAGCGTCAGGATCGGCTTCGTGGGCCCACTGATAGATTTTGGGGATAAATTCCTCTCTGCAGAGCTTATACCATGGCGATTCCCTGAATATTTTCGAAGTATCGGGATCATCGTCAATAGCTTCATTCAATACATCCCAGGCATATACTTTCCCTTTATATCTTGAAACAACCTGGGTGATATGTTCCTTCAGCCTTGCAAGACCAACCTCTTTTGAAACTTGATTCCCTAATGAATCTTTAAACATCCAATCCCCGGTCTGTGCGTGCCAGCACAGGGTGTGTCCCCGAACTTTCATATTATTGGCTACCGCAAAATCGACAATCTTGTCGGCACTTTCCCAGTCGTACCTGTTCTCTTCAGGGTGGATCAAGGCTGGTTTCATAACATTCTCAGCAGTCAGACTGTTGAAATTTTTCTTGATCATTTCCCCCGTTTCCCCCTCCAGATTTTGCGGGGTTACGGCTACTCCGACAGGAAAATAATCAGTGTAGTAGTCCTTCAAACCTAAATTGCTGTTAGCTTTTTTGTTTGATTCCTGGCAATTACTGAAAAGCATTGCCACCACTACAAATACGAACAGGGATAATAATGAAATTCCTGTTCTGTAAATTGATGATCTGTTTTACATCAAGGTAAAATTAGGGTTGCGATACAAAAGTTAATATTACGATAATAAATTCATAACACACAACTCTTGCAATAAATAATTTTTGTTTGGAGGATAAAAAAAAGTAACTAATTTTAGCGACATCATGCAAATATGTTTTTGAATTTTAAGTTAAATAAGTAAAACCGTAATAAATATTTCTGAGAAATGACTGAATCGACTAATGAAAAAAATTTAAGCGTTGCGATTGGCTGCGATCCCAATGCTACTGCCCTGAAAAACATTGTGATAGAACAACTCGAAAAGATGGGATATACAGTACAGGATTTCGGGAGCGACGACCCCATCTATGCCAGGGTAGCTTTCGAAGTTGGAGAAGCGGTTGCAGCTAAGAAATTCGACAGGGGGATACTACTTTGCGGAACCGGTATAGGGATGAGCATTGCAGCGAACAAGGTCCCGGGAGTCTTCGCCGCCCTCTGTGCCGATACCTATTCGGCCGAAAGAGCCATAAAAAGTAATAACTCCAACGTTTTGGCCATCGGGGCATTTACTACCGGGACCGAGGTAGCCAAACAGATTGTTAAAACCTGGATGGAAGCAAAATGGCAGACCGGCACCTCTTCAGAACCGAAAGTCGCCTGCTATGTCGAGTATGCAAAAAAACACCAGGCTTAATCAATTCAAGGATTATTAAAAATGAATCCAAAAGAATTATTAAAACTTGAATATTCGGCCCTGAATATAAGACGCGATATCTTGCGCCTTATCAGGGCCGGCGAAGCGGGACATGTCGGAGGGGCGCTCTCCTCGGTAGAAATACTGACCGCACTCTATTTCAACCTGCTTCGGGTTGATCCGAAAAACCCGGGCTGGACACAACGTGACCGTTTTATATTATCGGCCGGCCACAAATGCCTGGTATTGTACTCAGCGCTTGCTGAACGGGGATTTTTTGACAAATCGCTGCTCGACACCTACGGGTCGCTTGACTCAAAGCTACCCGGACATCCCAACATGTATAAGCTTCCCGGCGTGGAAACCAATACGGGAGCGCTCGGCCACGGCTTATCCATTGGCGGGGGCATGGCCCTTGGCTTTAAAATGGACGGTTCCACCTCGAAAGTATTTGTATTGATGGGCGACGGCGAACTTGCCGAAGGATCGAACTGGGAAGCCGCCTCCGCAGCATCGATGCACAAACTGGACAACCTGATTGTCTTTGTCGACCGCAACAGGCTTCAGATCAGCGGGCCCACTGTTAACGTGATGAGTTATGAGCCACTGGACGAACGGTGGCGGGCGTTTGGATGGAATGTAAGGGTTATTGACGGGCACGATCTGGAAGCGATAATAAATAATGTAAATCAAGCCCCCTTTGAAAAAGGGAAACCCACCGTTTTCATTGCTGATACCGTTAAATCAAAAGGGCTCAGTTTTGCCGAAGGAAAGGTTAATTACCATTACTGGAAAGCAAAACCCGAAGAGATGGAACAGGCCGAACGCGATCTGGATAGTATCGAAGAACAGCTTAATGCAAAGAAGGGGGGATTACTATGATTAACGAACTTAAAGATCCAAGAAAAACCTTTGGGGAGGCGGTCATTGAAGCCGCGGCTGAGAATCAGAATGTTGTCGTCCTTTCGGCCGACAGCAGTTCAGGATCGGGACTGGGCGATTTCCCAAAGCTATTCCCTGAACGTCATTTCGAATTTGGCATCATGGAACAGGGTGTGATTGGATATGCCAGCGGTCTGGCTTCTACAGGAAAGATACCGGTCTTTGCCGCCATCGCCCCTTTTGTGACTGCACGTCCTTTTGAGATGTTCAGAAATGATTTGGGATACATGAACCAGAATGTTAAAGTGGTCGGGCGTTGTGTCGGGTTGACCTACGACACCCTCGGCTCCACGCACCATTCGATCGACGATGTCGCGATTATCCGCACGATCCCGGGAGTTACCATTATTAACCCCGGAGATCCCGTCACCATTAAGAAGGCCGTTCATGCCATGATCAAACATGCAGGGCCGTGCTATCTGAAAATCGGAAGTCCGAAGATGCCGGTGCTCTATCCCGAGAATGTGGAATTCCAATTAGGGAAAGGGATCGTCATTCAGGAAGGCACCGATGTGGCCCTGATCGGAACGGGCACGGTATTGTCGAAAGCGGTCGCCGCGGCAAAACTTCTCGAAGAGGCGGGCGTCAGCGTGCGTCTGATTGATATGCACACCATTAAACCGCTCGACAGGGAACTCGTTCTTGCAGCGGCCAGGGAAATCGGAAAGATTGTTACCGTCGAGGAACATTTTGTGGCCGGAGGACTGGGCAGCGCCATCGCTGAGATTTGCAGCCAGGAATGTCCCGCAAGGATGAAAATGATCGGGATCGGCGATTTTTATGCCAGCAACGGCCCTTACGAAGAATTGATTGGAAAATACGGGCTTCAACCAGAGCAGATCAAAGAAACCGTGCTTCAATTTTTAAACCCCAAAGAACCGGAAATCACTTATGAATAATAACACTGCAATTAAAATGTATTTGGCGGCAGCCGGACTTCTTGCTGTGGCCGAGATTCTGCTGCTCTTTTCCGGGAACGGAAATTTGCCAATCTCAGGTTTGGTTCTGTTCGGATTTTTTTACGCACTCTCTTTCAGCTCTCAAAAATCCGAAAAGTTCAAAGGCCTTTCTTTTACCATGCAGATTTTCGCTTTTGTTTCGTTCACCCTCTATTTCCCGGAAATATTTACCGACTGGGGGTTTGACACAAACAAACTGATTGTCCCCTCGATCCAGGTTATCATGTTTGGGATGGGGACAAAACTGGACCTCAAGGATTTTGTGAAGGAATTCTCAAAACCGTTAGTGATTATCGTCGGAACGATAATGGTTTTTGTAATCATGCCGCTGGCGGCTATTCTTATTATCAATGTTTGGAATTTCCCCCCCGAAGTTGCGGCCGGTATTATACTGGTTGGAGCCTGTCCCGGAGGGGTGGCTTCAAACGTAATGACCTATCTGGCCAAAGGTAATCTTGCACTATCCGTCACGATTACCACCTTCGCCACCTTACTGGCTCCGATCGTAACCCCTCTTATTATGATGCTATGCGCAGGTCAGCTTATCGAAGTAGATGCTGCAAACATGATGTTTAGTATCATCAACATGATCCTGGTTCCGATCTTTGCAGGGGTGGTCGCCAATAAAATTCTCTACGGAAAACTCGAATGGGTTAAAAAAGATTCCAATATGATAATATTGGCATTGAGCACATTTATTGTCGGCCTGGCTTTAATCTTCATTCCATTCCCTGCGGTTGTCAGCTCCCTGCAATCGGGCCTTGTTCTTGTTGCCTGGGCTGTTTCTATTGTTTCCATTACGATCATTGCGATTCGCCGAAACAATGGCCCTGAAAACTGGATGGATATTGTCCTTCCCAAACTATCCCTGAGCGCCATCATGATCTATATCGTCATCGTTGCCGCTCATAACAAGGCTACGTTACTGACCATTGGGCCGGCTCTATTTGTTGCCACCATTGCCCATAATATCATCGGCTTTATCCTGGGCTATGTTGCCTCTAAAGCGATGCGTCTTGACGATGCCGATGTAAGAGCCATTACCATAGAGGTTGGGCTAAAAAATTCAGGTCTCGCCGTTGGCTTAGCCTATGATGTACTCAAAAGTACAGCTGCCGCTTTAGCCCCGTTAATTTTTGGAACCTGGATGAACATTGCTGCTTCAGCACTGGCTAGTTTTTGGAATCAATACCAACCTAAGACCAGAGCAGAAAAGAAGAGGTTACAAATAGAAATGGAACAGAATTAAGATAGAAAAGTGATAAAGCAGGTAGTGGTTTTACAACAACAAAACAACCAATAGTATTAAACAACAACCAATCAATAAATTAAATCGACATTCTTGGAGGAAAACTTATGAAATTTAAAAAATTACTGTATTCGCTATCCCTCACCTTATTTGTAGGGACCGTTCTGCACTCTTCAGTCAAGGCCCAGCCAGCCTCGCTGAACAAAGAAGAGATGCTCTATTACACCTCGCTCTGGCAGGGTGACCGCTTCCCCGATGGAAGGCCGAAGGTATCAGACGATATCATTCGCCGTATGAAGTATGTCTCGGTTACCGAAGCCTGGCAAACCCTGAATGGTCAGGGCGATGGCGGAAACCAGAGTGAATTAAGCTTTGGGGAATTCAGAAGGCCAACTTATACCAACCAGTATTATGGCGAACTGAAACAAATGCGCGATGAAGTGATTTGCGGAAGGGCTTCAACCATCCAGTTTCTTCCCTATCGTCCCGACCTGAACGGTTTGGTTCAGCAGCAGGGAGCGAAAGATGGCCGTGGCAGGGGACAGTATACCTGGGGAGTGGATCAGTTGCAGGATGGCGACGTCTATGTGGCCAATGTTTGCGAAGGAATTCTTGATGCGTCTCACGTGGGCGACAACCTGGGCACCGCCATCTGGACTAAAACCCACAATGGAGCAATCATCAGAGGTACCTTACGCGATTTGCCCGGCAACCTGGCTGTTGACCCGAAATGGAATGTGATGGTACGCGACTTCAGACCGCAATCCAACAGCTCAAACCTGGTTATCGGGATCAACTGTCCGTTGCAGATTGGGTATGTAACAGTGATGCCTGGCGACATTGTACTTGGATCACGCGAAGGCGTTGTTTTCATTCCGCCGCAACACGCTCAGAAAGTGGTCGAAACATCTGAAAAAACAAGGCTTCAGGATTTTTGGGCCCACCAGGGTGTTAAAGAAGGAAAATTCACAGCTCAACAGGCTGATGGCGGATTCACCCCCGAAATGAATAAACAGTTTAATCAGTGGCTACTGGATAACGCCGATACGATGGGGAAATTTTTTGAGGATCCCAACGAGGCCCCATCACCCCAATTCATCAGGGATTATGTCAAGGAACGCGAAGCCATGTCTTCCCGCCCAAGACCATAAACTTTAATCAGTTTTACAGTTCAAAGAGAACATCTGGAATAAACAATAACGATCGGGAGGAAACAAAATCTTATTTATATGTTAATAATATAAAATTATAAATCAACAAGAATTATGAAAGCGTCGGAAAAAGAATTGGTTATTGGCAGACGCAATGCCCTGAAGATGCTGGGGCTCGGATCGGCAGTAATGCTCTCATCCGGGTTTAGCGATATTATGGCCGTCGAACCTGCCGACATGAAGGCTCCTTCAAAGAGTTTCAATGACGATGGCCGCAGCCCTGTAGCCTTTACTACGGGTACCGACCGCATGCAAATGATTTTCGAGGTTATGAAACCGTTTTTCAACGAAATCAAGGCTGGCCTTAAGAATAAACAATTGGTGATTAAACCCAACATGGTTGTCACCAACCAGACTCTTTGTGCAACCCATAAAGATGCCTTAAAAGCCGTCCTTGAATTTGTCAAACCAATATACAAAGGCCAGATCCTCATCGCGGAATCAAGCGCTTTCGTAAACTCTTACGAGGGATTCAAAAATTATGGCTATACCGATCTCGAGAAAGAGTACAACATAAAATTTGTGGATTTGAATACCGAAAAAACCGGTAAACCTTTCTATGTTATTGACAAAGATTTGCATCTCCAGAAGATCGAAACTTCGGATCTTTTCACCAATCCCGATTATTATATCATCTCCCTGTCCAGGCTTAAGACCCACAACACCGTGGTCATGACCGCGGGCATTAAGAATATTGTGATGGGCGCCCCGTTAAACCCCGGGACCGTGGTTAACGGCGGAAGGCCCCTGAACTATAAATCGAATATGCACGCGGGAGGGCCTCGCTGGCTGCATTACAACATGTTCCTTTTGGCTCAAAGCATCCGTCCCGACTTTACCATCATCGACGGGGTCGAAGGCATGGAAGGAAACGGACCTATCAATGGCACCCCGGTGGACCACCGCGTCGCATTGGCCGGCTTTGATGTCGTCGCTATCGACAGTATGTGCTCCAGATTAATGGGCATCCCGCTTGAAAATGTCGGGTATATTAACTATTGCGCGGCAGCAGGATTGGGCTATATGGACCGGGAAAAGATTGAAATTATCGGATCCAAAAATCCTGACGACAGCATCATCGCCTATAAATTAGGCTCTAATGCTGATTATCAGCTTGACTGGAAAAACCCGTTAAATCTGCCCCAGGAGGGCGGGAGGTCCCGCTAAACTTGCTTAATTGCCTTATCACAGGACAATTCTACGTTTTCAGTCATTGATACGACCCCGGGTCATTTCAATGACTGAAAACGGTTTTATGGCAGGATCATTTCCCCGGGTTGAACCAGAATAACAGAATGTTGAACTAATTAGTATTAACTATTTAAAACTAAAAGGGTGGAAAATAAATTAGCGGGCATCACGGCTCCTATCAATATCCCGTTTACCAAAGAAGAAGAGGTCGATTACTCCGGTTTGACAAAAAATATCCAGTTTTACATCGACAGTAATCTGAGCGGTTTATTGCTTCTGGGGTCAAATGGCGAATGTAAAAGCCTTACGGAAGAGGAAAAAATCAAGATAATCGAGTCGACGACTCTCCAGGTTGCAGATAAGAAAACAATTATTGTCGGGGTGATGTACGACAGCCTTTACCTGGCAAAGACATTTATTGAAAAAATACGCAATCTTGGGATCGACTACCTATTGGTCCAACCGCCATTCTATTTCAAGGGAAAATATACCGAAGAGGATTATTATCAATATTATCTGGAACTTTCCAAAGTCTCCCCTTTCCCTATCCTGATTTACAATGCACCCGGATTTACCGGGGTCGATTTCTCCGAGCAGCTTATTAACCGGCTAGCCGAACTTGGTCAGATCGTTGGCATCAAGGACAGCAGCAAGGAAAAGAAAGTACTAAGCCCGAAATTGAATGTCCTCACGGGAACAGCCAATACGCTGTATGAGATGTTGGAGAAAGGCGCTAAAGGAGGAATTGTTTCATTGGCTAATTTTCTTCCGGAACTGCCGGTCAGACTCTACAACGAATACATGAAAGGGAACAAAGAAAAAGCGAAGGAACTCCAGACCATCGCGATTCAACTTAACAGCCTGATTTCTGGCAAAAGCGGCGTGGCCGGTGTCAAGGCAGGCATGGACGCCGTCGGACTGACAGGTGGCGAGTTGCGGAAACCTCTTCAAAGACTTCCGGCTTCTGAAGTCGAAAAAATTAAAATATCAATTAAAGAAATATATCCCGATGAAATCTAAAATTTTGGCGCTCGACGTTGGTACAACGGCTTTTAAGATGGGGATTTTTAATGAGTCCCTGTCGGTAGAAGAGATTTATCAGCAAAACTACGATGTCGATATTTTCGATGGCGAAAAGGCTGAGATCAATCCCGAGATATGGTGGCAACAATTTCTTAACGGTTGCAAAGCTATGGGGAAAAAGCTTGCTGAGATTGGGGTTATTTCATTTTCAGTGACCACCCCGGGGTTGATGGCCATGGACAAGAACGGGGATGCGCTTACCAAAGCCATCCTCTTCCTGGATCAGCGATCGCACCAGCAGGCTTCGGCAATACGGAAAAAAATCGGCGAAGAACGACTGCTCGAAAAAGGATGTAATCTTCCGGTTTCGGGAGGATCCTCTTTTAGCTCTATTCTCTGGATTAAAGAGAATCTTCCGGAAGTTTACCAGCAGACCTGTAAGTTTGGCCATACCAACACCTATTTCGTCAAGAAATTGACCAAAAAATGGGCAATCGACCCTTCGACAACTTCCATTACCGGTTTGTACAATACAAGGGATCACGATTTAACCTGGAATACGGATTTTTTAAAAGAACTTTCCATCGCGGAAGACAAACTCCCCGATCTGTACCACTCCTATCAGGAGGTCGGGACCATTGATCCCGGAATGGCTGCGACGCTTGGAATTCCGCCTTCCTGTAAGGTTTTGTGTGGCGGCAACGATGCGGTTCTCTCAGCTTTTTCAGCCGGGATCAATAAACCCGGCGATGTATTGCATATTTCAGGAACCTGCGATATCATGATGGTTTGTCTGGATAATCCAATCGGATCGGCCGAATACAACATCCGCTCCCACATCTTACCCGGGTTGTGGCTCACCCTCTTCGTACTGAATACCGGGGGAAAATCACTGGAATGGTTCCACTCGGTTTTCTGTAGGGATATGACCCCCGACCAGTTCTACAAAGAATACCTTCCCGGTGTGATTGAGAAAAAACTAGACAAGAATTGCCCATCTTATGAACCTTATCTTCAAGGATCAAGATACAGCGTCCAGACCCTTAAGGCAAGTTTCAATGAAATTGATGTGACCACCACGCGCGATGAATTCCTGCTTGCATTGTTGAAGGGAAACAACATGTACCTGGCCTCGCATCTCGCCAAGGTAGCCCCCGTGGTTAAACTAAGCCGGAGCATCAAGCTGACCGGCGGGGCTCTTAGCATTAAAAACATGGAAGAGGTAAAAAGAAAATGGATCGGCGATTATCAGTTCGAATATATCGACCAGAGTTCGCTGCACGGCGCCGCCAGGTTAGGAAAGTTTTATCTTGAAAGCATTGAAAACAAGTAAATCGCACAGCGCCTTCCCACTCGTCCAAAATCAGACTATCCTAAGATTGAGGACGGGTACTAATCTAATGGTTCTTACTTGGCCAAAAACGGTTTCCATTGATTATTAAACCGTTCAAGATTATTACTACACAGTCAACTCCTGTTTGACAATAATGTTTGGTCCAAACCCTTGTCCGTTCGACAGGAAGGTTTGGACCATTTTTATTAGCACACCTTCCAATCGTCAGTCAAATCACCGCTCCCCCCTGTAATTATTAATAATTATTTATTACAATACATTTGGATGGATGAATTTTATTCTTAATTTCGAATTCTGATTAGTATAAAATATTCTCACAAAAGGGGTATCTTTCTTGTTCTTCTTTTATCGAAAAGACACTCGGTATTTTATACGGCTAACTAATTATTTTTTTAACTAAACAATTTACTATTATGAGAAAACTGGCAGTTTTGCTTGTATTCCTTGTTTTCGTGGGCATGCAGGTTGTATTTGCGCAAAGGGCGGTGACCGGAAAGGTTACCACGGCAGATAACATACCGCTTCCCGGAGTTACTGTTGTGGTTAAGGGGACCACTATCGGAACAACCACTGATGCCGGTGGTGGATATTCTATCTCGGTTCCGGACAATCAGTCAGTATTACACTTTTCATTCGTCAGCTTTGAACCTCAGGACATTACGGTTGGAACACAATCAGTAATTAATGTTGCACTGAAAGAGTCGACCGAAGAAATCGGAGAGGTAATCATTACTGCTCTCGGTATTAAACGCAACGAAAAAAGCATTGGTTATGCCGCATCTCAGGTTAATACGGATGAAATGGTGGCTAACAAAACGACCAACATGATGGAGTCGCTCGGAGGTAAGGTGGCAGGTTTGAACATCACTCCTCCGGCCGCTGGTGCTGGCTCCAGTACGCAAATACGTTTGCGTGGTCAGGTGGCTTTCAATGGGGCGAATAACTCGCCGTTGATCGTTATCAACGGTCTTCCCATCGATCAGGGTGCCCGTGGCGCTAATGGCGCTAACCAGCGGGATAACGGGGACAATATGAACAACATCAACCCCGACGACATCGAAAGCATGACCGTATTGAAAGGGGCAACAGCCGCCGCTATTTATGGTTCACGCGCTGCCAACGGCGCTATCATCATCACCACAAAATCCGGACAAAAAGAAAAGGGGATCGGTGTTGAATTTTCTTCCAGCTATACGACTCAGGAAGTTTTGGACTTCTTCGAATTCCAGCAGGTTTATGGTCAGGGAACTGCCGGAAATAAACCAGCCACGGCTGCGCTTGCCGCTGGTAACGGACAATTGGGCTGGGGCGCAAGACTCGATGGTAAGCTCACGCCTATTTTTGACGGAACCGAACAACCTTACTCGGCCAACCCAAACAGGTTGAAAGAATATTTTAATACCGGAACTAATCTCACCAACACGGTCGCAGTTTCAGGAGGCGTCGCCGGCGGTAGCTTCAGGGCATCCTTCTCCAACACCGATGCTGCTGGTATCGAACCTTCCAATAAATATAAAAGAAACATTTTCAACGTTGGTCTGAATTACGACATCACCGAGAAACTCAAGTTCACTACGAACATCAACTACACCAATGAACGTTACATTAACCCTCCTCAAATCGGACAGCAGGGAGCAGGCTCTATGAACTTCCTCACCCGATTGGCCACGAATATCCCAATATCAGCCCTTAAGAACAGCGCGGTCGATCCGGTCACAGGAACTGAAAGGGTAACTTCAGGCTTCCAGGGCACCTTGCTCAATCCTTACTATGCCATGGCGGCAGGCCAAAGTTGGGTCAACGAAAGGGACCGCTTCCTCGGAACTATGACCTTACGTTATGACATCACCGATTGGTTGTATGCTCAGGGAAGATATAACTACGACTATTCCATCAGTTTCACCGAGTCGAAGACTCCGGGCGGGATTGGAACCAGTCAGCCAATAAACACTTCCGACGGCACCTATAAAGGCACTTACAACCTTCAGGAAGGCTACGGCACCGACGTGAATGCCGACTTCCTGATTGGCGCCACCAAACAGTTTAACAAGTTCTCAGTTGATGCAAGTTTCGGCGGAAACACCTTTAGAGTTAAAAACCACAACTTTGGCATCAATGTTACTAACTTTACCGTACGCGATTTCTTCGCTGTTAACAACGGCGTGACCAAAACCCCAAGCTATGGGTATAACAAATCAAGGGTTAACTCACTTTACGGGATTGCCGAATTCGGTTATAACTCCATGTTCTACCTCAATTTCACAGGTAGGGAAGACTGGTTTTCCGTGCTGAACCCTGAAAGTAATTCCAAGTTCTACTCATCGGTATCCGGTAGTTTTGTTTTCTCTGAGTTACTGAAAGATAAGGAATGGATCTCTTATGGTAAAATTAGAGGATCATGGGCTGAAGTAGGTAGTGCAAACGGGGTAAACACCTATGAAGGAAACCTCGTTTATGGCATTGGAACCAACCAGTTTAATGGCCAGACTACTGCTAGCATTTCGAACGGATCTGCTCCAAACCCGAATCTGCAACCCTTCACGGTAACTGAAAAAGAAATCGGCTTGGAAGCAAGATTGTTTGACGACAAATTGCACTTCGATATTGCCGCCTTCGATAAAGTAACGACCGACCAGATATTGAGCGTTCAGCTTTCCGAAGCATCAGGTTACGGCTCATCCAAGAAGAACCTCGGTTCGTTAAAGAACAGCGGTATCGAAGTAATGGTGGATTATACCCCGATTAGAACCAACGACTTTAGCTGGACCTCTTCCTGGAACAACACCTATCTGAAAACAGAAGTACTCTCTGTTGGCGTGAACTCCGATGGCACACCAATTAAAGATTTGCTGTTAATTGACTTCAATGGTACCGGTAACGAGTTCCTCGGACAATTGCATTATACCGTCGGAATGCCGATGAACCAATTGTACACCAGAACCTATTTGAGAAACGATGAAGGTGAAATCCTCCTCAAGGACAACGGCTTCCTGCTTGCTACACCTAATTATGTTCCCGTTGGAAGTTCAATCCCGAAACATACAGGCGGTTGGACCAATACCTTTACTTACAAGAAACTCACATTAGGTGTTTTCTTAGATTATAAGTTCGGCGGTAAGGTAATGTCTTCAACTTTGTTGAACATGACCAGACAGGGTTTCTCTGAACTTTCACTGGAAGGCCGCAGGGTATTCGCAGACGGAACAGTTGAAGATGGATTGACATTCCCGGGTGTTTACCAGTCAAGCGGTTTACCAAACACCAGCAAGGTAACCAATCTGCAAGGTTTTTATGCCGACTACCGCAACCTTCAAATCGGCGATCCTTTCGTCTTTAAATCCGATTTTGTTAAGCTGAGAAGCATCTCGCTATCCTATGATTTCTCGAGCGTTTTAAATAAATTCGATTTCATCAAATACGTCAAGGGATTAACACTGACCGCTTCTTGTCGTAACGTGGCTATCCTTTACAAGGATCTTCCGAACCTCGATCCTGAAGCAGTTCAGTCTTCAGGTGACCAGAGAGCCGGGTATGAAAACGCCTCATTGCCAACTACCAGAAATTATATGTTCAGTCTAAATGTTAAATTCTAAGGATTATGAAAAATCTAAAACTCGTTATATATTTAAGTGCATTCCTCCTTTTATTCGGAGCATGTGACCAGAATTTTGAGGAAATAAACACCGATCCCTTTGCCATCAATAAAATCGATCCGGGACTCCTCTTTGCAGGCACACAACGCACTACCTTCGGGAATGGCTGGGAATCGGAACAGACCATCGTTCAGCAATTCGTGAACCCCTACAACCTGGGAGCCACGCTGGCATTTAACTTCAATGCCGATATCGACCTGTTCCAGAAATATAGCTGGGATCAATATACCGGGGCAGTCAAAACATTGACCCAGATCCTTTATCTCCTGGACGGGACAACCACTCAGGTAAATTTACAAAGTATGGCCCGTATTTGGAAAGCCCAGGTCTTTATGAACATTGTCGACCACTACGGCGATGTGCCCTATTTTAATGCCGGTTATGCTGCCCTCAAAGGTGAAGAGTACTTTTACCCTGCCTATGACGACGATGCCGCCATCTACGACGACCTTTATAAGGAACTCAAAGAAGCAATTGCCAATCTGAATCCAGCCGGCGACTATGTTTCAGCCGACCTCTTCTACGGCCTTAAAGCTTATTATCCAAAAGCCAATGCCACGGTACAGGTAGCACAATGGAAAAAATTGGGCAACTCCTTATTGCTCCGTTTGGGGATGCGCTATTCCAAACTAAATCCGGATAAAGCAAAATCGATTGCTGCAGAAGCATTTGCAGGTGGCGTAATGACAGCAAATACCGATAATACATTCGTGGTTTATGATGGGACATTATTCACCAATACGATTAACAATAATTTGATCGTCAATAACCCGAGATATTATTATGCCGCAGAACCTTTTGTGAATCAGTTGAAATCAACCAACGATCCGCGCGGTAAATATCTGGTCGCATCCTATGCTAACCCAAACAATCCGCTGGGCGATACGAACCCGAATACCAATATCACTGAACAATATGGCGTCCCGGTAGGTGTTGTTTCGGATAACCTTACCGTCGCCAACGGGTACAGAGGCCCTAAAGGTTCAGGGTATGACTATTCCCAGATGAATATCAATGTCGTGGCTTCCATTTCCGCCCCTTCTTTCTGGGTAACCTATGCTCAGACCTCTTTGCTTCTTGCCGAAGCAGCTCAAAGAGGCTGGATCCCCGGCGGAGCTACTGCTGCTAAACAGTATTATGAAGATGGGATCAAAGCCGACATGGAACATTATGCCATCTATTTAACTGCAACAAAATCAACCCTTCCTCAGGTAACTGAAACAGAAAAAACTGCCTATCTGGCACAACCCGGTGTAGCCTACGATGAAGCTAAAGCTCTTGAACAAATCAATACTCAGTATTGGATTGCCACTCTTGAGAACCCCATAGAATCATGGGCCAACTTCAGAAGAAGCGGGTTCCCTGCTCTGAGCCGCAATACTTATAATGATGATCTTATGCAAAATGGTGGCGACGGATTTGCTCACCGGTTCTCTTATCCTGACTCTGAATTGTCAAGAAACAAATTGAACTATCAGGCTGCCGTTACTGCTATTGGTGGCACAGATGATTTAGTAACACGTGTATTCTGGGATAAAAAATAATTAGTTGAATTTCTCTCGGAAGGATAATTTCTGATCCTTTCCTTCCGATGATTTAGCTCTTTTCAAGGATGTCTCATATCTGAAAAATATGGGGCATCCTTTTTTTTACGAATCACTGCTGCAAAACCGAGGGCATGACAATTCTCATAGATTGGGATCATTGCCCCGGTAAGGGCAAAACACCGGCAAAAAATAATAGCTCGTTCATTTGTTCCACCCCGAACGGGGCGGGCGATTGGTTTTCGCACAATTCCTTCTACCGGTATTTCGTGACTAACGGCACTGGGGACAACGTTCCGGTGATAATTTCCTTTTTCCCCTCTTATTCGTCATTATTCAAACAACACTATTCGTACAGAGATTCCCTGCTTCAGTCAGATTATCAAATCATTTGACAACCAATGGGGAGAATACAAGAATGACAGGAACGAACTTGATAGTCGGGGCGCGACTGGACGCAAACCTTTGTCCGCGACGCGAGCATAGAGTCGCACCCCGACTTCCAGTATTTATATCATTGACATTGAAGCGAAACGGAGTAAGAAATCTCAAGGTTAAATACTATTTGTTACGGCAGACCTGTAAGGTCGACATGTGACAGCACAGGGCGTGAGCCCTGTGAAAAGGAGAGGCCGAGGGAATCGGAGGTCTGAAAGACCGGCATGCGTTAACCGGATTAATTGTTTTAACGAATTGATTTTGCGCCAGTTCAATACATTTCGGCCTTACAGGCCTTTGAGGTGCTATCATTGACTCTTTCCACAGGCCTTGCAGCCTGTGCTTTCTCCTGTCGGACCTTCGGCCCTTTGATCAGTTTATTGCGCATGACAGGGACTTCTCCTTACATCATATAGCAAAACATAACTCCCAAAAATGACATCGTGCTATGGGGGTCGATTTAGTGGAGAGAGGCTCTGTCATTGGCAGAACCTACTCCAAAATAATTGGTACATGATGCAATAATGGCAGGTAGCAACTTTTAAAAATACAAGTGCGAATCTGGGATTCATAATAATTTGAATTACAATTTATTCACAACCCAAATCCCCCTTAGTCCCCCTTTACAAAGGGGGAAATAGTTCTCTTATCGAATGTGGTAAAAATCATCAGGGTTTTAGCCATTAATCAACATTTTTTTAGCAGGATTAAGTCCCCCTTTCCTAAAGGGGGGCAGGGGGGATTTGGTCAATAGAAATTCTGTCATAAGTAACTGCAATGTCCCAAACAGGACTAATTTGTCATCTTCGGATATTCTGTACTATTTCTGTACATTTTCTGTATTCTTTCTGTACTAAAACAGTACAGAAAGAATAGAGCTATCGTATTGAAATAGTTTTTAAAACAATAATCTATTAACCTGAGTTCGGTAATAAACTGAATATTTAACGACTGAAATACAAGAAGGGAATAGGGTTAGATAGGTTTGCATGTAAAATTTCCACGAAGGTTAGATTCAAAAAATAAGGTTTTAAAACCTTATCATAACTGTTTTAACCTACTATATAACAAAAGCCCAAGATTCAGTATTTCAGCACTTTTCAAC
>CAZWBR010000037.1:0-40326 GCA_964632305.1 uncultured Prolixibacteraceae bacterium | reverse complement strand
GTTGAAAAGTGCTGAAATACTGAATCTTGGGCTTTTGTTATATAGTAGGTTAAAAGTTTACCTGCTTTTTTAGGTGAATCTGATATCTTAAAATCTCTTCAACTTTTACCAGGAATTCAGAAAGGAGGTGAAGGATCTTCCGGCTTATATGTCAGAGGAGGCAGTCCCGATCAAAACCTTATCCTGCTGGATGGGGTTCCTGTCTACAATGCGACTCATCTTTTTGGATTCTTTTCAGTCTTTAATACGGATGCATTAAAAAATGTAACACTCTATAAAGGTGGTTTCCCGGCAAGGTTTGGGGGAAGACTTTCCTCGGTCGTCGATATAAAAATGAAAGAGGGAAATGAAAAGGAATTTCACGGGAATTACTCTGTTGGAATCATCTCTTCTAAATTCAATATTGAAGGACCATTAATAAAAGATCGCTCATCTTTTAACCTCTCGGCTCGGCGAACCTATATCGATTTTCTCACAAGACCCTTCGTCAAAAACCGAAATGATATTTTAAACTACTATTTCTATGACTTAAATGCAAAAATAAACTATCGGTTTTCAGACAGGAGCCGTTTATTTTTAAGTAGTTATTCCGGTAAAGACAAAACCTATTCGGGGTGGGATGAAAACAATAGTTATGAAAAAGATCAAATATTTTGGGGAAATATTACTACAGCATTACGATGGAACTATACATTAACCCCCAGGTTATTCTCAAACACAACAGTCTCATTTAGTAATTATAATTATAATATCGGGGCCGAATTAAAATCTACAGACAGTGGTTCATCGGAATATTTCAATTTTAAATACCGGTCCGGTATTTATGATTATTCCTACAAGATTGATTTTGATTACTTCCCAAACCAAAACCATTCCGTAAAATTTGGCATAAATTATATTCGGCATAAATTCATTCCGGGCATCAACACCTTCAAGAGTAACCAATCGGAGGTTGAACCAGTCAACCTCACCTACGGCGACAAAAAAATAACTGCTGATGAGATTGCTTTTTATGCTGAAGACGATATTACAATTCTTAACCGGTTTAAAACAAATCTTGGTCTCCATTACTCGGGATTTAATGTGCAGCATAAGTTTTACAATTCACTGGAACCACGTATTTCGCTTCACTATATAGCAAATAATGAGCTTTCTTTCAAAGCAGCCTACTCGCGGATGCAGCAATACATCCATTTGTTAACCAGCTCTTCCATCAATCTGCCAACCGATTTATGGTTGCCTGCTACGAAACGTGTAAAGCCGCAATATTCAGAACAATATGCCGCAGGAAGCACCTTCAAGCTTACCAATGAATTTGATGTTTCCATTGAAAGTTTTTATAAGGCGATGAATAATCTGATCGAATACAAAGAAGGAGCGACCTTTTTCGGTTCAGCAAAAGGATGGGAAGATAAAGTGGAAATTGGAAAGGGGTGGTCCTACGGGGCGGAATTGATGGTTAGCAAAGAAATTGGAAAAACAACCGGTTGGGTTAGTTATACCTTATCATGGGCTAACCGGCAATTCGAAAATATCAATTTTGGAAAAGTTTTCCCTGCTCGTTATGACCGACGACATGATTTAAGCCTGGTGCTTTCCCATAAATTCAACGATCGGTTCGACATCAGCGGAACCTGGGTTTTTGGAACCGGAAATGTCGTTACATTAGCCACACACAAGATTGAAACTCAAATTCCGAATAATAATATAACGACCTGGGGTAATTTTTCAAGCATAGATTATTTTGACGGAAGAAATAACTACCGAATGCCACCGTTCCATCGATTGGATCTGGGATTTAATTTTCACAAACAAAAGAAAAATGGCATAAGAACCTGGAATATTGGCATTTTCAATGCATACAACCGAAAAAATCCTTTCTATCTTCACCTATCCAAAACCTATAATTACGAAGAGAAAAAGTCCGAGCCAAAGCTCAAGCAGGTAAGCCTATTCCCAATAATGCCTTCAATTTCATACAACTATAAATTTTAAAGCATGAACGTATTGAAAATACTCATTAAAGCCAGTGCACTCTTGCTTTCGGTAGTATTGGTTGGGTGTGACCTTGAAACAGAAATCGAATATAATAAAAAAGATACTCAGCCTTTTCTTGTAGCATTCAGCTATTTACATCCGGATAGTGTTTTTACCGCAAAAATAAATATTGCCTCTCCGGTAATGGATTCCTCTTCGCCGAAAGAGCTTTCAGATTGTGAAATAAACATTTATGAGAACGATGTTTTAGTTGAAAGACTAAACCATAAAAGTTCAGGCAATTACAGAGGAATAAAAACACCATATCCTGGGAAAAGATATAAAATCACCGTAAAAAATGTCGGCTTTGAAACGTTGGAAGCAGAGACCAATTTAGTTGGAAAACCTCAAATTGAGAATTTCAAATTAATCCCAAGCACAGATGGAAGATCTCAAATCAAGTTTGAATTAAATCTTGAAGACCCGAAAGAAACTTCGAACTATTATCGCATAATAGCCTTTATAAAAATCACCTACAAAACGATTCCGGATGATCTCCTTAATCCGCAATCGAATCCTGATCAAAATGAAAAATTGGAAGGAAATGTTCTGACAAAACAAATTCAGCTAACTTCGGATCAGGCAATTTTTAACGGGCTGGATGAAGGAAATACAAGTGATATTCAGGATGAGGATTTTCAAAATAAGCTCATGATTTTCAAAGATGATTCCTTTAACGGACAGAATTTTGTCTTGAAATTTGAGAGTCAGGAATCTTACCCTGCTGAACAGGAAAATATCCAACGCATTACCTATGTAATTTCTCTCCAAAATCTCAATTATGATTATTATTTATTCCTGAAAACACAGCAGACACAATTTCTGGCCAATAGTGATCCTTTTATTGAACCGATACAGGTTTACACGAACATAAAAAATGGAGCAGGTATTTTTACAAGTTATTCCTCAATGGAACTAAGTGAAAAACTGAGGTAAATACTCTTGTCTAAATTCAAATTACAACAAAACACCTTTAAGTATTAAAAATTAACTTTCCCAAATCAGTTTTTCAGTCTTTACCTTTTAAAAGATTGAACAACCAACGCTACGACCTGACCAAAATGAAACTTACTCGCATTAAATTTCAAATTTAAAGCAAAATTCTTTAAAAATCAGATTCAAAAACTGGAAAAATTAGTTCTATTAAAGTTACCCCAAACTCATACCAACCTCGCCCTTTCTTCATCTTTTTTCCGTCCTTTCAAGGTACTTTGTTCGTAGATTAAACCTATAAAGTACGAACAAACTACGAACAAACTACGAATAAACCCCGGAGATAAGGGGACAAAAAGCCCCTCTTGGTAGTTTTCCGAAACTTATTATCGGAACAATTACAGACTAACGTTTATCACCTTATTTTTCGATGGTCACCCGGGAGAAGGGCACCACATCCTGCGCGGCAAACTCCCCTTTCAGGTATTTGTAATAGCCGGTGATGGCAATCATCGCCGCGTTGTCGGTGGTAAATTTAAACGGGGGGATGTACATCTTCCACCCATGCTTTTCGGCGGCTTTCAGCAGGGCGTCGCGCAGGCCTGAGTTGGCCGAGACACCTCCCGCCACGGCGACCTGACTGATACCGGTCTCTTTGGCCGCTTTCTTCAGCTTGTTGAGCAGGATATGGATGATAGTCGACTGGAGCGAGGCGCAGATATCGGCCTTGTTCTCTTCGATAAAATTGGGATTGAGGGCCACCTGGTCGCGGAGGAAATAGAGGAACGAGGTCTTCAGCCCACTGAAGCTGTAATCGAAACCGGGGATGCGCGGGCGGGCAAATTTGTAGGCCTCCGGGTTGCCCTCTTTTGCCAGCTTGTCGATCAGCGGACCGCCGGGATAGGGCAAGCCCATCACCTTGGCACATTTGTCGAACGCCTCGCCGGCTGCATCATCAATAGTTTGGCCGATCACCTCCATGTCGAGGTGATCGCGAACGATAATGATCTGGGAGTTACCGCCCGAGACGAGCAGGCAGAGGAAGGGAAATTTCGGATGGCTGTCCGATTCTGGCGTCTCCTTCAGGAAATGGGCCAGCACGTGCCCCTGAAGATGGTTCACCTCGATCATCGGGATCCCTTTAGCCAACGCGAACCCTTTGGCAAAAGAGGTACCCACCAGCAACGAGCCGAGCAGACCGGGACCGCGGGTAAAAGCGATGGCCGATATCTCGTCGGGCGAAATGCCCGCTTTTTTGATCGCCTGGTCGACCACCGGGATAATATTTTGCTGGTGGGCCCGTGAGGCCAGCTCGGGTACCACGCCACCATAGGCTTGATGAACGGCCTGACCGGCCACTTCGTTGCTCAACATCACCTCGTTACGGATCACCGCGGCAGAGGTGTCGTCGCACGAGGATTCGATCCCCAGGATCACAATATCTCTTCTTTGATTCATCTCTTCTCCAATTTCATTTTCAGCTTACCGGATATGCTAAAAAGTAGTATTTTTAACAATCGAAACTGCATAGTTTTTGTTCTATTTTCCCGACAGGAAACAACGCTCAAAGGTATCAAAAAAAGGTATAAAATATTAATCATTGTTGGCGTGGTATTGTTGTCAATACCAACGATCGGCTATATTGCGTTCCGCTCACCGGCTATACAGCGATACGCGGTAAACTGGTTTATGCGCCAGCTCTCCGAGACCTACAATACAACCATCAGTGTGGGCGGGGTTAATATTTCTTTTCTGAACAAGGTGGTGCTCGAAGAAGTTTTGATTGAGGACCAATCGAAAGACACCTTGCTTTATGTCGATGAGATTGCCCTGGGGATCGACTCCCTGAAACTGGAGGAAAAAAAGGTGTTCCTCAGGGACCTTGGCTTAAGGAAAGCACAAATCAACCTGTTGAAAGACCGGCAAGGCACCAACTTTCAATTTCTTATCGATGCGCAGCGCCCCCGGCCTGAAGGGACAAAAAATAAATGGTCGGTCTCCTTTGCCAGTATCTTCCTACGCGACTCTAAATTCAGGTATAAGAACCTGAACGACACCAGCACCGTCATCAACGGGATCAATTTCAATGACGTGGATATTTCGAAGATGAATCTGACACTGGTTAACCTGTTAAACACCGATTCGGCGACCACCTTCTTTATCGACAATGCCTCGCTGACCGAGAAATCGGGGTTTACCATCGGTGATTTGCGGTTTGGAGCTAAAATCGATACGGTTGGCTTTCATCTGAATAACCTGACCCTGGTTTCGAGCCAGTCGAAAGTCGAATCGAACAGTCTCACCATCAGCAGAAAAGAAACGATTAGCCAGCCCACCGATTCATTGACCGGTAAGCCCGTCAAAGTTCCGGTTACTGATCAGTACGAAGTTGAAGGACGATTAAAAGAATCGGTGTTATCGCTGGCCGATCTGGCCTACCTGGTACCCCGGATCTGGGGGATGGATGAATTGGTGCTCTTCTCGGGCGATATCAAAGGTTCATTGAGTAATCTGAAGTTCAAAAAATTAAATTTCAAGATCGGGAAGAACACCCAATTCAATGCCGACCTCGATCTTCAGGGCCTTCCCGATTGGAACAACACCTTTATCTACTGTAAATTCTACGACAACACGTTCAGTTTTAACGACATTGCCAACGTCAAACTGCCGGATTCATCGCCCTATCACTATCCCCGAATCCCGATGGAATTGCTTAAAGATCTGACCCTCACCTATAAAGGAAACTTCACCGGTTTCCCGACCGACTTTGTCGCTTACGGTACTTTGGGCGGCGATTTGGGAACCCTCACCACCGATATCGCCATCCGTCCGAAGGGCTCAGGGGTCATTGGTTTTTCAGGAATCCTCGATGCCAAATCCTTCCAGGCCGGCCGGGTCCTTGGCTACAAACCATTGGGTGAAGTAACCCTTCACACCGAGGTGAACGGGACCCGCAGTAAGGCTAACAAATTCAACGCCACCATCAAAGGGAATATCGACAGCCTCTATTTCAACGACTACCGGATCGATTCCATCTATGTCGACGGACGGGCCCGCGAGAAAAGTTATGAAGGGCAACTCACGGTCAATGATGAAAATCTCAGGATGAAATTCTCGGGCAAGGCCGATTTGGAAAGTTCGGTCCCGGTATTTAATTTCCAATCGACAGTCGATAAGGCGAATCTTTACATTCTCGGGCTCGACAAAAAGTTCAGGGACTCGGAAATGACGTTCGCCCTGGAGTCTAATTTTACCGGCAAGCATATCGACGATCTTAACGGCCAGATCGATCTGACCAGCTTTAACTTCACCCGTAACGCTAAGGATTTCGACATCAAAACCCTTCAGCTCAGTACCACCAACCTGGCTGATAAGAATACCATAACCCTGCGGTCGGACATGGCCGATATCGATATTGTCGGGAAATACCGTTTCCGGGAGATCGACCTGACCCTGCGCGATTACCTGTTACACTATATCCCTTCGGCAAAGCTACCCTATACTCAGCGGGTCAGAACGGGAGAGAATGTTTTTACTTTCGATATCAACGTCAAAAAACCTGAACTTATCGCCCACTTCTTCCTCCCGGATTTGGAACCCAAATCGGCCATCGTCATGAAGGGAGAGATCAACTCTGAGAAACAAACCCTCAGTTTCGACGGCTCCACCGATGAACTTATCTACAAGAAAAACCTGATTAAGGGACTGACGCTTACCTCCCGGAACCAGGGAAATCAATGGCTCTTCAGGATAGGGACACAAGAGGCGTTACTGGGCAATGCCGTTTTAGTGGAAAACCTCGCCCTCAACAATGCCCTCTCGCACGACAGCATTAACACCTCATTAACCTGGAACAATACCAGTCAGAAAACCTACAGCGGGAAAATAGATGCCCTGGGGGTCTTCTCTGAAGAGCAGGATGGGTTAAGGATGGCTGATGTCACCATTCAGCCTTCGAACATCTGGGTGGCCGATTCACTCTGGAAAATTGATCAGAGTCAAATCCATATCGACTCGACACTTATCGCGGTGAAAAATTTCAAGATTCATCATAACGAAGAATTTTTCCTCATTAACGGTAATGTGACCGAAGATCCTGATGATAAAATCAGGGTTGAAATGGGGAAGATCAACCTGTCGAACCTCGACCTGATACTCGACCGTAAACTGGGCATCGAAGCCAGCCTCAACGGGGAGATTGAACTCTCCGATCCTTATCAGTCGCTCTTTCTGACCAGCACGATCAACCTGGATAATTTCCGGTACCGGGGGAAGAATTTCGGGAACGTGGTGATGGAGAACCTTTGGAACAAGGAAGAAAAGAGGCTCTACACCTCTCTTGAATTAACAAAGGAGAAAAAGCCCAGTTTTCTGGTAACAGGCTACATTGAACCGACTGAGGATACAATCAATCTGTCGGCCCGATTCGATAATTTTCAAATGGAAACCTTATCGCCGTTTCTCACCAGTTTTGCCAACCTGGTGGGAGGATCGGGGAATGGCGTTGTAAAAATAGAGGGACTGCTCTCAAAACCTTACTTCCGGGGGAAGGTGGATGTGAAGGACGGGCTCATCGGGATCGATTATACCAAGGTGGCTTATACATTCAACAATCCGGTTGAGTTCTCGGGGGATTCTATTTTGTTCCGGAACATGACCCTTTACGACCGGGAAAACAACAGCGCCAGGTTTGATGGATATATTACCCACAAGCTCTTCAACAAGCTGACCTACAACCTGTCCATGAACACCCAAAACATTCTGGGACTCAACACCAAACCTTCGGAGAACACTATGTTTTACGGGCTTGCTCATTGTTCAGGCGATGTAAAGATTACAGGAGCCGGCCAGAATGTAAAACTGGATATGTCGCTCACTTCGCAGCCGGAAACACAAATATATATTCCCCTTGAAAGCGCGATAACGGCGACCGATTATGACTTTATCCGGTTTATAAACCCCGATACACTGTCCAAAAAAAGTGAACCGATCAAACGGGTTATCAGCAGGGATGGTTTTGAAATGAACCTTGACATACAGGCCACCCCCGATGCCAAGATTCAGATCAACTTTGGCTCCTCTATCGGAGATGTGATCTACGGACAGGGCAGCGGTAATCTTCGGTTGATTTACGATAAACTGGATAACTTCTACATCTATGGTAATTACGAGATCGAGAAAGGTGATTACCTCTTCACATTGCAAAATGTTATCGGTAAAAAATTTAAGCTGGAAGAAGGGGGCACCATTGCGTGGGATGGAGATCCCTACGGGGCCAATATCGATTTGAATGCCGTCTATAAATTAAAAGCTTCGGTTTACGACCTTCTGCTGGATACCTACCAGGGGGATAATACCCGTCGGATCCCTGTGGAATGTAAGATCAATCTTTCAAAGAAACTTCTGAATCCCAATATTAAATTCGATATTCTTTTCCCCACGGCCGACGAACGGACCAAAGATCAGCTTCAGCAATTCATCAGTACCCAGGACGATGTTAACCGCCAGATATTATCCCTGTTGGTGATGGGGCAATTCTTCACCCCTGAATATTTGCGCGGACGGCAAGAGGTTAATTCCAACCCGGGGAACCTCGTTGGGGCAACCACCTCAGAAATGCTTTCCAATCAACTCTCCAACTGGTTATCGCAGATCAGCAGCCGGTTCGACATCGGGTTCAACTATAAACCTGGCGATCAGGTGAATACCAACCAGATGGAAGTAGCCTTAAGTACCCAGATCTTTAATGACCGGGTCACCATCAACGGGAATATCGGCAACAACAGCAGTATGCTGACCAATACCACCAATCCGGTGGTTGGTGAAGTGGAGGTATTCGTTAAGCTGAATAAATCAGGGAAACTTCAGTTAAAAGCCTATAACCGTTCAAACGACGATCTGATCTACGATACCTCCCCCTACAAACAAGGCCTGGGATTATCCTTCCGTGAAAATTTTGATACCTGGTGCGAACTGTTTAAGAAATATAAGTTGAAACAGGTCAAGGCGGCAAAACGGGAGAAGAAGCAGAATTAGGCTTCGACAGAGAAATATTTCATCCGCAAAGAGAGTATTCACATTTTTTAGCACAGTATTTGCTAAAATGTAAAAGGTTTTGGAATATCCATTTCTAAGATGAATTTGATGTAAGTTTCATCAGAATGTATATATTTGTCTGAAGTGAATTGAAATAATTAGACTTAACAAATAAAACAGATAATTACCGATGCTCGAACTTTTATTTATCCAGGGAACGGCTGCGATAGAAGCCTCAGGCGCTGCTGTACAGACCGCTCAAAAAGCTGTTGAATTAGACCTGATTGACCTCGCCTTCAAGGGAGGTTGGTTGATGCTTCCACTCGTGATTTTAAGTATTGTAGCCGCCTATATCTTTGGTGAACGGTTTACCGTTCTGAAGAAGGCTTCCAAAATCGACCCCAATTTCATGGATCAGATAAAAAACCAGATCTACCAGGGAAAGGTCGACTCCGCTTTGATGTTATGTAAATCGAATGATACCCCTATTGCCCGTATGATCGAAAAAGGGATCTCACGAATCGGCCGTCCGTTGAACGATGTCAACGCGGCCATCGAGAATGTCGGCAACCTTGAAGTCAGTAAGCTCGAAAAAGGATTGCCCACCCTGGCCAGCGTGGCCGGAGGAGCGCCTATGATCGGATTCCTCGGAACGGTAACCGGTATGGTCCGCGCCTTTTACGATATGGCCGTGGCCGGAAATAATATCGACATTCAATTACTCTCCTCAGGTATTTACCAGGCGATGGTCACGACGGTTGCCGGTTTGATCGTCGGTATTTCAGCCTACTTTGCCTACAATATCCTGGTTTCCAAGGTCGATAAAGTGGTCTTCAAAATGGAAGCGACCACCTCGGAATTTATGGATTTGCTGCACGAGCCTGTAAAATAAATAACAGCAATTTATCATGGCACTACGCAAAAGAACCAAGGTAGAATCGGGATTCAGCATGGCATCGATGTCTGACCTGGTCTTCCTGTTATTGATCTTCTTTATGATTACCTCGACCCTGGTCAGCCCCAATGCGCTGAAGTTACTTCTGCCTCAGAGCAGCAATCAGACCAATGCCAAGCCATTGACCACGGTATCGATCAGTAAAGAGCTGAATTATTACGTAAATAATCAAGGGAAGATTGTTCAGGTCAATTTCCCGGAGATCGAACCATTCCTGCAGCAAACCTTGGGCAGTAACCCGGACATTTATATCTCCTTACATGCCGATAAATCGGTTCCATTCGAAGAGGTTGTAAAGATCATGAATATTGCCAAGCGGAACAATTACAAGATGATTGTTGCAACAAGTCCTGAAAGTAATTAATTACACCATATAAAAGAGTTAAGATGACATTCAGCGGCGACCAAAGAAGAGGTATAATTTCAACCGTATTATTCCATGCAGGGATACTACTGTTGTTGATTACCCTTGGTTTGTCCACGCCGCTTCCCCTTCCCCCGGAAGAAGGGATCATGGTCGATTTCGGCCTCTCTGAAACCGGGTTAGGCGAGATTGAACCCTCTGCCGCCCAGGCCCCCGAAGAATCGGTTCCTGAAGTAAAAGAAACAGTCGCGGCCAGACCTGTTCCGGCTCAATCCTCTTCATCTAAAGCAGACAAGACGGGAGACGAAGATTTGTTGACCCAGGACATTGAAAAAACCGTGGCGGTCAATAGTGGAGTCAAGAAAAAAACGATCGATGATACCAAGCTGAAGCTTGAAGCCGAACGTAAAAGGAAGGAGCAGATAGAAAAAGAACGTCTGCATCAGGAGGAGCTTGAGAAATTGCGGGTTGAAGAGGAAGCCCGAAAGAAACAGGCTGAAGAACAGAAAAAGATCGGGACCATCAACTCCAGGGCGAAAAATGCCTTCGGAGGCGGTAAAACAGATAACGGCTCCACCAGCACCGGACAGGGGGTCACCTACGGACAAGGCAACCAGGGAAGCCCTAACGGAACACCCGGTGCCAATCAATACGGACTTGGCGGGGGATCCGGAAATGGGATCTCTTTTAGCCTTGATGGACGCAGTGCCCGTTCGTTGCCTAAACCTGAATATCCGGGTAATGAATCCGGAACTGTTATTGTTGAAGTCACTGTGGACAAAAATGGAAATGTTACCAATGCCCGGGCCGGGATAAAAGGATCAACCACCAGTGATCAGGATCTCCTAAACGCTGCCCGCCGGGCTGCCATGTCCGCCAAATTTAATAAAGACGAAAAAGCCCCCGCTTTTCAAACAGGAAGAATTACCTACCATTTTGTATTGCAATAATTGGAGTTGCGCGAAAAAAACAGGCTTGACTTTGTGCAATTTATTGCCTAAATTGTAATTGAGCTATTTAACAATCTTTTATACAAGCACTTCGAATAAGTGTGCGTTGATTTTTACCGGGTTATACCAGATATCCCGTTCTGCATGTTTTTCAGGTATCTTCCAATTCTTCCGAGATGAAAGCATCAAAGATATTCCCATACAGTGAAAGTGAGCTGCTTCGGACCGCGGCATTGTTCAGTAAAAAACTATCGGAACACCATCACGAGATAGAAGGATCAGACCCGGCATTAAATGAAAATTTTCTGAATCAGTTCCATGAAGCATTGGAGCTTTCCATTACACATCCGCAGAACAAAAGCTTTGACCAGCAAACAATGCGGTTGCATGGCGAGATGGACCAACTGATTCAGGAAATAAAAGGTCATGTGATAAGCATCAAGTTTTACTTTCAAAAGACCTTTCCGCACGATCCCAGGGTTTGGGAACAATACGGGCATTGCGAGTTTGAAAAGACTTCACACAATTATTTCAAAGTTCAACTCTGCATCACTCAACTTCTGGAAATGATTGAAGTTAAGCATGAAGAACTAAGACATGCAAAATTTCCTTTCGATACTATTCGTGAAGTGGTAAGACTAAAAAAAACTATCAGTGAGAAGAATGATGAGATCATCGACTACTATGAAGAAAACGACACGGAAGATGCGGAGAGGATAACAAAACTGAATGATCTGTATCATTTAATGCAGATTATTGATTCCGCGGTCCGAAGATACCGTGTAGCCCATAAGGGAGCTTTCAAAAAACTATTGCTTCCAAAGGACTAATACTCCGGTTCGATATCCCTGGGTTGAGAGACCGGTTTGCGGGTAACCAGATAGATCCCGAACAAAACAACAAACGCTCCCGATATTTCTACGATTGAGAGTTTTTCATGGAATAAAGGAACCGCGATTAAGGCGGTAACCACCGATTGGGATAACAGGCACACTGAGGCTGAAGTTGATTTAATGAAGCCTAAGGCATAATTAATAGCCAGCCAACCTCCCAGTTGGGATATCATGCCCAAGCCGACCAGCGCCCCCCACGAACTAACGGAAAATCCGGTTAATGGCGTTAAAGAAAAGAGGCAAATAAGCAGTAGCAGAACTGAGCTTGAAAACATTGAAATCGTCGTGAAGGTTACAGTATCCAGCTTTACTCTCCCTTTTCGCATGACCAGTAAATAAGACGCATAAAATAAACTGGCGGTGATGGCAAGAAAATGTCCGATATTCAGCTTTGCATCATAGATTTTGTCTATACCTACAATGGTGGCAACCCCAAACAATGAGAAAAATGTACCTAACCAGAAGATTTTTCCAGGACGCTCTTTCAACAGAACGATTGAACCCAGTCCCACCCAAACCGGGGCAAGATTGGCCAATAGAGTAGAAATAGAAGCTTTTGAAAGCATGATGGAAACATTCCAGACGGCAATATCACAGGCAAAAATCAAACCGGATATAACCGCAATTTTCACCGAAGACCAATCATTAATTTTCCTTCTTCGGAACAGCCATATCGGGACTATTCCCAGAAAACCAAAAAACATCCGGTAAAAAGCAGAACCAAGACCCGGGATAGCTGAAAGTTTAACAAATATTGCCGACCAACCGATGCACAATACTCCTATGAACAGAATCAAATAATAGAACCACCTGGGACGCGTCCTAACCTCCTGAACCATTAATTCCAGTATTTCATATTAATATTTCCAAAATGCAGGGGTAAAAACTGCAAAGAAAGTCAACAACTCCAGGCGTCCTATGATCATGGCTAAAGACATGATAATCTTTGAGAAATCATGAAGATGGGCAAAATTGGCGACCGGTCCAACCGTACCGATTCCCGGACCGACACCAGCCATGGCTGTGGCAATTGAACTGGCAGCCGAAGGAATATCAAGTCCATTGCCGATAAGCATTAGGGTCATCACCATAAAGACAACCAGATATAACAAAACAAAAGAGATGATTGACCGGTTATTGTCATCGGTCAGATTGAATCCGTTTAATTTGATCGGATAAACGGCATTACGGTGGACTGTCTTATAAAGCGTGGCTTTAAGATTTCTTAATACCAAAAGGTGGCGTGCCATTTTAATACCGCCGGCAGTCGAACCGGTACACCCTCCGGCAAAGAGCAGGATAAACATAAGCAACCACCCCATTACCGGCCATTGCAGATAATCGGTCGAGGCAAAACCGGTGCATGAAATAACAGAAACCACATTAAAGAAGCCTTGTCTGAAGGACTCTTCCAGCGGCATTCCTCCTTGTAAAAGCAGTATTAATGTGATCACGATACCGGCAGTCAGAACCACCTTTATATAGAATTTCAGCTCCTCATTCCCCATCACTTTTCTGAAATTCCCTTTCAAAAGGCTGTAATGTATCATAAAATTCACCCCTGCCAGGAACATAAAAATCATCACAACATATTGTATGTATGGGGAATATCCGCCAATACTGCTATTCTTAGGAGAAAAACCTCCGGTAGCAACCGTCCCAAACGAATGACAAAGGCTTTCGAAAAGGTTCATTCCCCCAAGCATCATTAACAATACCTGGGAAAAAGTAAGCAACAAATAAATCTTCAACAGACTACGGCCCACAGTAATAGCACGGGGATGAATCTTCTCCTGCAATGATGATTCCAGCGTAAAGATTCGGTATCCACCAACATCGAGTGAAGGAAGGACTATAATAACAAGGGAAATAATCCCAATACCACCAACCCAATGGGTTAAACTGCGCCAGAAAAGAATCGATTTGGGAAGCACCTCTATGTCGGTAAGAATGGAAGAACCGGTGGTCGTAAATCCGGAAACCGATTCGAACAAGGCATCGATAACATTTGAAATACTGTGACTAAACAGGTAGGGCAACATCCCTAACGAAACAATAATGAACCAACCCAAGACCACTGAAATAAAGGCATCGCGGTTCTGAAGATCATCTCTCGAAATATTATGCGTTAAGAAACGGAGCAATCCAGCAGGAATTAAAGAGGTCAATATGGATAACAAAAAAGGCTTAACCGGTTCATCATAAATCCACCCTACCGGTAAACAGAAGCTAAAAGCAATGGAGAGTATGAAAAAAATAAAACTCATTAATTTCAAAATCACCACTAAATTCACCTTTTTCATCTTGATCTTCAAATAAATAAACTAAAAACAACTCTCTCTTTACAAAGACTGTACACGGCAAAGTTAGTAAAACGTTTGGGGCATTTAAAAAAAGTTAAAATAAATATAAATTGTATTGAAAGCAATTATTTAAGACCGGAATCATATTGCCACAACAATCCCCTTCAATCAACAATATTTTTCTGATATAAAATGGTATTCCTGATGTCAATCGCAAAACAGCGTGAACATATATTTATCTCTCTAGGCTCAGTTTCAAATAAGCAACGTTTGCTATCAAATAAGCATCTCTTCAAAAACAATATAAAACGATGTTCCCATGTTAAAATGCATATTAAAACTGATACCCATTTTTCTTTTTGTTCCCTTTTTTATCGGGTGTAACAAAAGTTCATCAGTCGTCGGGAATGATGACTCCGATTCCGGGGTTGATATCGACATTGAATCGGATGATAATGCCAGAACTGCGGCTGTTCATGAAACTTCGTCAGATTATACTTACGAAACGTCCAGCGCCATCGCTATCGTTCTTAACGGGAATTCCGTCAGCACAAACTCAGCCAATGTCTCAGTAAGCGGCTCCACGGCCAAAATTACTGCAGCCGGCACTTATCTCATTTCCGGAAGTCTTACCAACGGGCAATTGATCATTGATGCCAAAGAGGCTGTCGTTAAAATTATCCTCAATGGAGTTTCGGTTTCCAATTCCTCAACATCACCTTTTTATATTAAAAACTCTGAAAAAACGATCCTGATCCTGGCAGATAACACCACGAATACTTTTACCGATGCAGCTCCCTACAGCGCAACGGGGGAACCCAATGCCACTATTTTCAGCAATTGCGACTTTACTGTTTACGGGACAGGCACATTAAACGTGAATGGAAAATATGCCGACGGAATCTCAAGCGACGATGGTCTGATCATCAAAAGCGGAACCATCAACGTTTCGGCTGTCGATGATGCGATCCGAGGAAAAGATTACCTGATTGTTCACGATGGAACCATTACGGCTTCGGGAACTACCGGTAATGGTTTGAAATCGGACTACACCGCAGACGATAAGTTCGGCTATGTTTCAATCGACAAAGGAACTTTCACATTATCTTCCTCAAGTAAAGACGGCATTCATGCCAGCAAAAAAGTGATCATCAATGGGGGCGACTTCACCATCTCCTCCAATTCAAGTCAGGGAATAAATGCTGCTGCCTCTTTTTCCTTAAACGGAGGTAACGTAGCTATCACCAAAAGCATTGAAGGAATCGAAAGCGGCAACATTACCATTAAAGATGGAACACTAAGCATTGTCTCAAGCGATGATGCATTGAATGCTACAAATGGTCTTGCCAATAAAGAAACTAACGATGGAAGTAACCTGAATATCTATGGCGGGACTGTTTATACTAACACCTCCCGCGGCGATGGAATCGACAGTAACGGGAGTTTCACGATGACTGCCGGTACTGTCGTGGTTCATGGACCTCAATCGCAACCGGAAGTTGGTTTGGATGTGAACGGGACCTCTACTATTTCAGGTGGAATAATCATGATATCCGGACCAAATTCGGGGAATATGATCGAAACCTTCTCCGCTTCCTCTTCCCAAAACAGTATTTTAGTGAAGTTCAGCTCAACGAAATCGGCCAATTCCATCTTTCACCTTGAAGATAGCGATGGAAATGACTTATTGACTTTTGCCCCCTCCAGAAGCTATTCTTACATTATTTTTTCGTCGCCAAAACTGTCCAAGGGAGTTTCCTACGCGGTTTACAACGGTGGAAGTTCATCAGGGAAAAATACAAATGGGTACTACACCAATGGGACCTATAGTTCAGGGACTAAACTAAATAATATCTCTTTATCAAACTCCGGCACGGTTACTACAGTTACCCTTTAGCCCTAATAAATGGAACTCATTCGAAAAAGACCAACCGACAGTGGTTGGTCTTTTTGTTTTGCAAATGACATAATGTGCTTAATAGTGGTCAAATCCTTTTTGATAAAGCCTGAAGATTTAACGGTTTGATTAAATTGGAGCCCTTTATCTACCGTTTTTTATCCCTATCTTTGCCGCTCAAATTTCACAGATGCAGAAGATAAGAAATATCGCAATTATTGCCCACGTCGACCACGGCAAAACCACTTTGGTGGATAAAATGATCCTTCACTCGAATATTTTTCGAAACAATCAAAATCCCGGCGAACTGATTCTGGATAACAACGATCTGGAAAGAGAACGAGGGATTACGATCCTTGCCAAAAACGTCTCAGTCGTCTATAAAGACGTCAAAATCAACATTATCGACACTCCCGGCCACTCCGATTTCGGAGGCGAGGTCGAACGGGTATTGAACATGGCCGACGGTGTTCTGCTATTGGTCGATGCCTTTGAAGGGACGATGCCGCAGACCCGCTTTGTCCTTCAAAAAGCCATCCAACTCGGATTGAAACCGATTGTGGTCATCAACAAAGTAGACAAGCCCAACTGCCGTCCTGAAGAGGTTCACGAACAGGTATTTGAGCTAATGTTTAGCCTCGACGCTACTGAACAACAACTTGATTTCCCAACCGTTTACGGCTCAGCCAAACAAAACTGGATGAGTAATGACTGGAAAAACAAGACCGACGATATTATTCCTCTTTTCGATGCCATTCTTGAGCATATTCCTGCCCCGAAAGAAAACGAAGGAACACCGCAGATGCTTATCACCTCCCTCGACTTTTCCAAATATGTCGGACGAATAGCTATTGGACGCATCCACCGCGGAGAATTGAAAGAAGGAATGAACGTATCTTTATCCAAACGCGATGGAACTATCATACGGACTAAAATCAAAGAACTTCATACCTTCACGGGATTAGGCCGCGAAAAAGTGGAATCTGCTTCAAATGGCGATATTTGTGCACTCGTCGGAATTGAAGGTTTCGATATTGGCGATACCATTTGTGATTACGAAAATCCGGAACCACTCGACCCTATCGATGTCGACGAACCAACCATGAGCATGTTGTTTACAATCAACAACTCCCCGTTCTACGGGAAAGAAGGCAAATTTGTCACCAGTCGTCACATTTACGAACGACTGATGAAAGAGTTGGAAAAAAACCTGGCACTCAGGGTTGAAACGACCGAATCTGCCGATTCGTGGAATGTCCACGGACGCGGAGTACTTCACTTATCGGTCTTAATCGAAACGATGCGCCGCGAAGGTTACGAGCTTCAGGTTGGGCAACCCCAGGTTCTTTTTAAAGAAATCGGAGGTGAACGACACGAACCAATCGAATTGCTCCATATCGACCTTCCGGAAGAGATGAGCGGTACTGCCGTTGATTTCGTGACCCGACGCAAAGGTGAGATGCTAAATATGGAACGCAAAGGCGACCGTATCCACCTGGAATTTCATATTCCTTCCAGGGGGATCATCGGATTGCGAACTAATTTGCTGACCGCCACCCAAGGAGAAGCCGTTATGTCGCACCGCTTTATAAAATACGACCTTTACAAAGGCCCGATCGAAACCCGTACCAACGGCTCCTTAATCGCGATGGAAACCGGGACCGCATTTGCTTATGCCCTGAACAAACTTCAGGACCGCGGACGTTTCTTTATCGATCCCCAGGAAGAGATCTATGAAGGACAAGTCGTCGGTGAAAGCAGCCGCGAAGGCGACCTGGTCCTTAACGTGACCAAATCAAAGAAGCTGACCAATATGCGGGCATCGGGCTCAGACGATAAAGTCAGACTGGCCCCCCCGATCCGTTTCAGCCTCGAAGAAGCATTGGAGTATATCCAAAAAGACGAATATGTCGAAGTGACACCAAAATCAATCCGTCTCAGAAAAATTCTGCTCAACGAGACCGATCGTAAACGCTCCGGTAAAAACCTTTAAGAAGGACTTTATATAATAAATTTCCAGGAGGCTGCCTTTTCAGGCAGCCTCCTGTTTTTTACCCCTAACCCGTCTAAACGCGCGTTTTTTACCAGTCGGTTTTATTAAAAAATTGATAAAAAAGCATATTCCCCATTATCTATACACAAAAAAACAAGCCCTAACCATTGACTTACTGACAAATAACAAATATTAAAAATCTATCTAAAAAATGGTACTATGTCTTGCATAGTACCATTTTTTAGATGTATATTTGTAATACAATGATCAATGTAAAATATAGTATTCTAAAAGAAAACAAAGCAATGAAAACGATTGGTTACAAATTCAAATTGACGGCATCGGTTTTTTCGATAGTCATGCTGACTTCCTGTACGGCCAATGTACCTGCCTATTCCCTGATCGAAACAAATGTTTACCAATGCCTGATCCCGATCATTACCAAATCTGCAAAAAAATTTGTCGGAGATAAAATCAGTTCCGCTACCGCCAACAAGAGTATTGCAAAAGAGATTAAGGAGGTAAATCAAATCGAAGAGAAACCGGAAAGCTCCCCGAAACAGAAGCTTTCATTCCTGCGTTTTGGGACAACCGAAGCTTTTCTCACCTCGACCGATAAGAATGATGTCAAAAACGGAAATTCAGAATCCAGACCTGATTAAAAAACAAAATTGCGATCAGAAACTTTAAAATTTGAAACAATGAACCTCGAAAATACAAAGGCGCAAATGCGTAAAGGAATTCTGGAGTATTGCATCCTGCAGATTCTTTCCAAAAAACCCTCCTATGCATCTGATATTATCGCTGATCTGAAAACAGCACAGATGATCGTGGTGGAAGGGACCCTTTACCCATTACTGACCCGACTGAAGAACGACGGTTATCTCTCCTACCGGTGGGAAGAATCGATCCAGGGCCCCCCCCGCAAATATTATGAGTTGACCGATAATGGCAGACTGTTCCTTACGGAACTCGAAATAGCATGGGCCGATTTGGTTGAAGCCATCAACCAGCTCAAGAAATAACCAATTTGAAAATCAATGAAAAAACGATATAACAATGAAAAAGACTCTAACAATTAATATCAGTGGCACGGTTTTTCATATCGATGAGGATGCTTACGAAAAACTGAACAATTATTTATATGAAATCAACCGGCACTTCCGAAGCGATAACGATGCCAAAGAGATCCTGGAAGATATCGAAGCCCGTATCTCTGAGCTTTTCAGAGAAAGGATCAAGGGAGCCAATGATGTGGTAACGATCTCTCATGTCGACGAAATCATCGAGATCATGGGTTCCCCTTCCGCCTTTAGTTCTCTCGACGAAGAACCCGTTGAAGAGGAACCCCGGAGAAAGATCCAGCGCGGTAAAGCCAAAAAACTCTACCGCGATCCCGACGACCGGATCCTTGGTGGCGTATGCAGCGGACTTGGCGCCTATTTCAATGTCGATCCGCTGGTTTTCCGACTGATCTTTGTCATCACCTTTTTTATCCCCGTGGGGAGCTTCCTGGTCTATCTAATCTTATGGATCGTGGTCCCCAGGGCTAAGACCGCCGCCCAGCGCCTTGAGATGAAAGGCGAAGAGGTGAATATTAACAATATCTCCAAATCGATCAAGGAAGAGTTTCAGGATGTAAAAGACAATTACAAAAGGTTCCGCAGTTCAAATTCCTATTCCAAAGGAGAAGAAAGGGCCAGGGAAGTTGGAAACGTTTTCCTGCAAATCCTTGGAATAATCGCTAAAGTACTGATAATTACACTCGGAGTCATCTTAGTAATTGCAGGCATTACAGCCGTAGTCGCCCTATTCGGATCGCTCTTTATCACCCACGAATTCATTGGCATTACCCCTTGGAATACAGGGGTACCCCACTATCTCGATCTCTTTGTCGATGGTCGTATCCTCAACTGGTTCTGGATAGGAATAGCACTGGTCATCGGTATTCCATTGATCATGCTGATCTTTCTGGGAACAAAAATGATCTTCCGCTTCAAATCGAACAACGCGTTCGTTGGCCCAATAGCCGCCGGATTATGGCTCTTAGGCATTGTGCTGCTGATTATTACCGCCGGTAAAGGGCTAAGCAACTTTAAAAGTACTTCCACGGCTACCTCCCAGGAAAGCATTGTCACCAAATCCGACACGCTTTATCTTGCTCTCGGACAGGATGAATTCAAAGATTTCTACGACACGAATTTCGCTATGGGTAATATGAAAGTTGCCGCAATTAACGGGAAAGAGTTCCTTCTGGGCGCCCCGCGACTGGAAATCGAAAGAACCGATGCCCAGGAATTTAATCTGGTCATTAAGAATCGTTCCCGCGGAGGCGATCTAAACAAGGCTCAACAACATGCAAGAGAGATAAAATACAAATTTGAAGCAAAAGATTCCATCCTCACCTTTCAACCCTGGTTTATGGTCCCCGAAAACTCCACGTGGAAAGGACAGGAAGTATCAGTTATCCTGAAAGTTCCGGCAAATAAAACAATTTATATCAACGAAAATCTCGATCACCTCCTTAACGATGTCGAGAATACTTCCAATACCTGGGATCACGATATGGGTGGAAAATACTGGACAATGAAACCGGAGGGATTAACCATGGCCGAAAAGGCCTTACCTCAACCCGAAACAAGTAAAAAAAATAAAAAATGAACCTGCTCTATAAACTGGGGGTGATGGCCGTAATGCTGATCGTCTCCCTGACCGGAAACAGCCAAAGTAAATCCTACCACATCTACGAATCATACGGTAACGAAGATGGCTTCACCAGTTTTGCTTTCTCGAAATCAATGCTCAACGCTGTTGATCTTAAACTGGACGATGAAAACAAAAAAGTGACCGGCGACTTTCATGAACTGAGAATAATGGTCTTCAATCCTGAAAAAGGACAACTAAAGAACGACTTCCGCAAAGAGATGGCCCAACGTCTTGGCAATATGAATTACAAAAAAGTCGAACCCGCAGACCAGGATGACCACCATGAGGTTGAATTCTGGATCGAAGGTCATGGCCAAAAAGTGAAAGAATGTCACGTCATCGTTCAGGATAATGATCACAATGGCTTCGGGTACCTGGTCTCCTTCTACGGTGATTTCACAGTCGAGGACTTCGACAAGATGAAGGATTTCAGCCGCAATCAATTGAAATAGCCCCTCAATACTTCATAGACCAGTCCGGATAGAACACTCGCTTCTACCGGACTTTTCTCTTTTCAGGGATCAATACTTCACCCAATAGAATTCTTCATAATGGCCCCTTCCAACTGAAAGGGCCAATGATTCGATCGATGGAACCTGAGATCTCAATTCGAATCAGATGGTCAAAAAACATTTTTGCAGAATAACTGCAATTCTAATTGACAAAAAGATAAGGATTTTGTAATTTAATATAAAAAAGACAACTATGGATCTCTACAAAACAAAACTGGAAATCATTAGGATGATTCTTGAAACAGAAAATCCTACGATCCTTGAAACCTTGAATAATTTTCTGATTGGAAAATTAGATAAGGAATTCATAGATGCCAACCTACTATCCGATAAGGTTAATTTTGAAAAAGCTGACAAGGAAATGAATGACGGCGATTTTATCGACAACGAACATATTGGAAAAATAAGGTAACCAACAGGAAGGAATATAGCGGCTATTCAGAATAATACCGGAAGTATTACCACCAACCGGAGTGAGTGAAAAATATCCGGGAAAAATGAAAAATTCACCAGTTGTTTTATCTGTAATCCTGATTCGTAAAGATCAGGATTTTTTTAAGTACCCTACCTTATCCCCCCGGAATATTGCTGAGTTACGAGTGATTTTTTAGCTTTATCCAACGAATCCTAACAAATGGTTCAGAATAAGGATAACAAAGAAGTATCGCTGATGAATTAATGGATTGGCATGGCCGAATAACCAGCAAACCCGGCTTCACTTTTTCCCCATCACGACTCCTTAATGAATTTTTAAGATACCCTCCTTTAAAGATTCAAATAAATACAATTCAGATACTTTCCCTTGTGCCTCTACACCCATTCCTGAAAAAAGGTCTCCGCCGATCATTATTGATCCCGGGAAAAGGATCTACGAATAGGTCCGAACAGATAATAATCCGGTTAAAAATCGAAAATTCATTCATCGCGAAAGTGTTCCTCCTCCCGTTTTTTCTCCTTTTCTGCGAGAGAATCCCAAAATTTCCTTGCCGGGTTCTTACTATTTCAGTCCCCGACCCGGTTTCTGTCAAGTCAAGGGTTTCTGTGCAGTTTCTGTACTGTTTCTGTACAGTTTCTGTATCCAAATATACAGATACAACACAGAAACAACAGTAATACCCTTGACTTGGTCGGGAGCATCTACGAATTAGTTGAGGAATCAGGAATACGGGCTACAGAACCGGGAAGAGACTCCATCACGATTTATCCGAATGACAGGAACAATTGAGCGAATCCACAGAAATCCGGTTCTTTACCTGATGGAGTACATCAGACTTTGTATTCAACATCTTATTGAGTGGCTGCCGTTTGGTGTAGATAATGGCCAATAACAGTATTTCATAAATATATCGGGCAACGCGGCCGTATCGTGATTTACGGTGGGCGTTGGAAAAAAAAAGGTATCCTCCGGGATTGACATAAAGAATAATTCCTTCCATATTTCAGACAATATTTTCTATACTTTCGCGGAGAATTAAAAATGGCGAAACCTATATACTTGGAAATAGCGCATGGAGATGGGTATGGAAATAGAATTAATAAAAATTACTTCTGCTAAGGATCATCAGTTGCCTCGGTTACTGGAGCTTTACCGTGAGAGTTTTCCTCCTGAAGAGCGCAGGGATGAAGCCCGGCTCATAGCTATGCTCGAGTCTCCTCTGATGCACTTTATGGCCATACTCAGGAAAATTGAATTGACAGGATTTATTCTCTATTGGGATTTCAACGATTTCGGATTCGTGGAACATTTTGCCATATTTCCCCATTTCAGGAGAAAATCTGTCGGAAGCAGGGTACTTCAACAGTTAAGAAAGACCTTCCCAAAACTATTGCTTGAGGTGGAGATTCCTTACGACAGTTTAAGCGAAAGGCGTCTGGAATTTTATTCCCGAAACGATTTTCATGTTTTAAATATCCCATATGCCCAGCCACCTTACCGAAAAGGGGAAACCCATCTACCCATGTTCCTGCTCTCCAACTACCCAAATTGGGAAGAAAATGAGCTGAAACAGGCAATAGAACTATTTCAGGATAAGGTCTATTATTCCAGGTATTAGCATCTCCCCGGCTGACCGCCATTATTGAGCCTGTTTTGTCAGCCAGGAACAAGACTCAATTAAGGTTTCCGGAATGATTGCTGACAAGACAAAAAAGTACGAACAATCAAAGATTATATAAAAAGTGATTCGCTGGTTTATCCATACCCTCGCAGAATTAGAAATAAGGGATATCGATGAAAATGGCAAGACCGGATGGTGTATTTAGTTTTTTAGAATCGATGAGTGTAAATAACTCAAAAGGTTAACAAAAGATAATACCCGGCAAATATTCAGACTTTTTCGATCCTGAATGAATGCCCGTAGACCTATTGGATCCGGACAAAAACAGAGCGAAGGTTTATTTATCAAAACAACGTCTGTAAAGTCACGCTACAGAAAGGCTGTCAAAAGATAAAAGTAGCATTGGTTAAATACTATTATGACAATAATCCATCCCCAAAAAAGGGGATTTTCAAGTATATTGTGGATATTTTTAAAAATAATTAACAATTATATTTTACAATTTAATTAATTCACTACTTTTATTTGAAAGTTAACTAACTCTATTTATCAACCTCAGTGCAATAAATATTGCCAACCAATTGAATATAAAAAAGATGAGTAACAAATCAATGCCATATTACAAATCGGACTGTATGCCCTTAATTTACAAACTAAAGAACATTTCGAAACTAATCAACTGTAGATCAGACAGAAGTTATATTCGGAATAGTAGCGTTTTACTGTTACTGTTCATCTTGTCAATTATAGGACTTGAGACCAAGGCACAGTATGCGGCAGGTGGAAACGCCTATTACAAAAACCAGATCTTCTGGATGTCGTGGGACGCAACCAGGCTCGCTGAATTCAACAAATCAGGCGGCGTAATGCATTGGACCGAAGCTAACGGGCTTCCAAAAGGCGTTGAAATTAACATGACGGTAACAGCCCTTAGCGGGGAAGGAAGAATATACACCTCCGGAACCGGATCCTATGATACCTTTAGAGATTTGTTCGGGGGAATATCCAATAATGCCATAGCAACTGCGGAAAATGCGACACTAACCAGGAGCATCAACTTATCGGTTACCTTAAACGGGACCGCCATAACACCCCGTTTAGTATTTTCAGATGCTGAGAACAGCACTGCCGGAGAATATATAAAAGTGACCCGACAAGGTCTCGAAGGCTGGTTTTTGTTGGAAGGATGGGACAGAACGACAGTAAATAATTCGGATTACACCTTCACCATCTCAGGGACTAACAGACAGGTAGCCACAACTCAGCCTTTGGGCTCCGATTTAAATTCCCCTTATGGGACGTATGTTCTGATGGCACCGAATGCCAGCTCCTTTGACCTGGAGATGAAAGGCGCTGCAACCACTGCTGTCGCTTTAGGATTGATGTTGCCCAATGATTATTCAGATGCATTGAATTATTCCCCGGCCAACCATTTGATCCAACCCACTATAACAAGTTTGAGGCTTTCATCCGGTACCTTCGGAGAAAATGAAGATAACGATGGAGTAATTAACCCGAACAGTAATCCCTTATTTTACTGGCCAATTGCGACCATGAAAAATGATCTCTATCTGGGATTCAGTATTGATGCCGATAATTCATTTTCTGCAAATAAGGAGGCTACAGGTGATGACCTGAAAGGGGGTGATGATGAAGACGGAGTATCTGTTTTACCGGATATAACCATCAACAGTATTAACGACTATTTATTAACCTGCTATTCATCCAACAATACCGGGAAAAATGCATCTCTGTATGCCTGGATCGATCTTAACCGTAATGGTCAGTTTGAAAACATCGAAATGATCAATTCGGGCAATCCGGTATCACTTTCAAGCATTGGAATAAATATCAATACCTTAATGTGGAAACTGAGTGATTTCAGTTGTGATGCCGGCACCATAAAGGCAGGACCCAGCTATCTAAGAATCAGAATAACGACAAAAGACCTGTCAGCAGTTGAACCCGGGTTCGACGGAAGAAGTATTGAAACGGCGATTGACGGAGAAGTGGAGGATTACCTGATCAACATCCTGGGTTATGACTACGGGGATTTACCTTCATCGTTCAACTCGGCAAAAGCCTTGATAAATACCGATTCCAATAATGACGGTATTCCGGATGCAGCAGGAAGTATTTGGTTGGGCAGTCTCGTTGATTATAACGAATGCGCCTCTCAATCCACTGCTGAGGCCAATGGAGACGACACGAATGGCGTTTCGGATGAGGATGGGTTAACCATTCCTGAAGATCTTATTGCCGGAAGATCGTCCGATTGGTTATTATCCCTGAATTCACAAGCCTCAGTAGCTAATGTTCAGTGGGGTATCTGGTTGGATTGGAATGGGAACGGGACCTTTAGCGATATCGGCGATGGTTTTTACAGCGGACAGACTGATGTTGCCGCTCTGACTCAAACTGCTGTGTCTATATTAGCCCCTACGGGATCATCCCCAAAATTTGGCGTAAGGGTAATGGTAAGGCCAGAGACTCAGGGAGCATTTGTAAAGAATGATGATTCAGCAGACCTAATCAACGGTGAAATTGAGGACTATATCGTTGAGTTTCCGCTTAAAGCCTATATTATAGACCAAAAGAATGTTCCCTGCTTCGGAGGGAATAATGGTGAGGTGACGGTAGAGGCAACCGGAGGAACTCCGCCTTACCAGTTCAGCATCGACGAGATCAATTATACCTCTACTGTAAATTACACTAATCTTTCAGCAGGTATCTACACCATTTATGTAAAAGATAATGCCGGGGCTTCTGTCACAGTGCCGGTCACCATTACCCAAACACTCGAAGCGGTCAAAGCCGTCATTTCTGCTCAAACAGACATTAGCTGTTTCGGGGAAACCAATGGCTCAGCAACCGTAGTTGCTTCAGGCGGGACACCTCCTTATCGGTTCTATTTTAACGGAGAGGCTACCCCCGGTACCACCGGAATATATACCAATTTGGCTGCCGGAAATTATCCGCTCGTCATTCTGGATGCTAATGATTGCCAGGCTAACCTAATGATTAACATCACTCAACCTGATGCTGCATTAAGCGCCACCGCTTCTGTTACCAATCTTGACTGTAACGGTTCTGACAACGGATCATTTACAGTAGCAGCCACGGGAGGGATATCGCCCTATAGTTACAGCATTGATGGCGGGGCAACCTATCAGACATCCTCAATCTTCTCCAATCTTGCAGCAAACGCCTATTCGGTAAAGGTTAAAGATACCAATGAGTGTACTTTTGACCTGCCAGTTACAATAACTCAGCCGGAGGTGTTGAATGCTTCAGTTTCCGCGAAGACAGAAGTAAGTTGTTTCGGTTCAAACACCGGTTCAGTAACGGTATCAACAACGGGTGGGACTGCTCCGTACCGGTATAGTACAGATAACGGAGTAACAGAAAACAATACAGGAGTATTTGATAATCTCCCTGCGGGGGACTATACTGTTTTGGTAAAAGATGCCAATAACTGTCAAACAACAGTAACATTTACAATCTCTCAACCGGTATCTGCTTTACAGGCAACGGTATCCTCCAAATCCGACATCGATTGTTTTGGTGAGAATGACGGTTCTGCAAGTATAATCATTGAAGGTGGAACTGCGCCATATCAGATTTACTTCAACGGTGAGACCCTTCCGCGTGCCAGTGGTGATTTTACAGGGCTTGTGGCTGGATCCTACCCGGTAAGGGTGGTCGACTCGAAAAATTGTGAAGTAAGTATAACCATTACCATCACCAGTCCTGAAGCAGCATTAACAGCCACTTTTTCAACAACGAATATTGACTGTTACGGTTCAGCCAACGGATCATTTACGGTAACCGCAAACGGAGGAACCACACCTTACAGTTACAGCATCGATGGTGGTGCCACTTATCAGATTTCTCCGACATTCAGTAATCTGGCGCCCAACTCTTATGCAGTAAATGTTAAGGATGCAAACAACTGTACTACAGATTTAAATGTCACAATAACCCAACCGGAAGAGTTGAAGGCTTCCGCAACGACCATAACCGAAGTAAACTGCTTCGGAACAGGTACCGGATCAGCAACAATTATAGCGTCAGGAGGTACGAGTCCCTACCGTTACAGTATTGATAATGGCGCCACGGAAAATACTACGGGTGAATTTACCGGCTTAATGGCTGGAAACTACAATGTTTTGGTAAAAGATCAGAATAATTGTCAGACCACGATATCACTTACCATTTCACAACCCGAAGCTGCTCTTCAGGCCACCGTGACTACTCAATCAAACATTAATTGTTTCGGAGCGGATGATGCTTCTGCCACAGTAACCGCAACCGGAGGAACAGCGCCCTACAATTACTATTTCAACGGAGAGACCCTTCCGCGTGCCAGTGGTGATTTTTCAGGGCTTACGGCAGGGACCTACCCGGTTAGGGTGGTTGACTCGAAAAATTGTGAAGTAAGTATAACCATTACCATCACCAGTCCGGAGGCAGCCCTAACAGCTTCTGTTTCGGAGAAAACAGATCCCAACTGCTATGGGAATACCGGATCATTCGCGGTTTCTGCAACCGGAGGAACTTCACCCTATAGTTACAGCATTGATGGAGGAACTGTTTATCAAACAGAATCGACTTTTTCCAATCTTGCAGCCAATACTTATACCGTAAAAGTAAAAGACAGTAAAAACTGTACAACAGAGGTGAGTGTAACACTAATTCAACCGGAAGCGTTGACCGCATCGGTTATCACCAAGACAGACGCCATCTGTTTCGAGTCCAGCACCGGAACGGCAACAGTGAATGCTGCCGGAGGGACAAGCCCCTACCAATACAGTATTGATAACGGACAATCCTTTAATACTACCGGAGCATTTACCAATCTAATAGCTGGTGATTATACTGTTCTTGTCAAAGATCTGAACAACTGTCAAACAACCCTATCGTTTACGATTACTCAACCCGAAACCTCTCTTCAGGCCACTGTAACCTCGCAGACGAATGTCGATTGTATCAATCAAACCGGTGCTTTTACCATCGTGGCATCAGGAGGGGTTGAACCTTACACTTATAGCCTGAATGGTGGAACTTCACTATCTTCCGGAACTTTCTCCGGTTTAGCAATTGGCCAGTATGAGGTCTCTGTTTTGGATAGCAAGGGATGTTCGATCGATCAAACTATCTCAATCCTTGATCTAACCGGCATGGAACCCTCCTTGACCAGTGATGTACAAACCATTTGCAAGAACACTCCGGTAACCTTTACAGCTGCCGGTGGTGATGAGTATGAATTTTTCATCAATGGAACAGTTGCAAGACCGAGATCGGCAAATACAATTTTCAGCACCTCTACCCTATCGGATGGCGATGCTGTTACAGTGGAAGTTTACAATACCACCACTGGTTGTCAGGCTTCTGCAGGGCCAATAATTATCACAGTCAATCCGATTCCCACTGTCACGATCACGGACTTCACTGATATCTGTACAGTCGTTCCACCATTTGCCCTTACCGGGGGATTACCTGAAGGAGGAATCTATTCCGGGACCGGTGTAGCAAATGGCATTTTTAATCCTGCAGGCGCCGGAGTGGGTACCCATACCATTGTCTATACTTATACCGATGTAAAAGGTTGTTCTAACAGCGCTTCAACAACAATTAAAGTTGAAGACTGCAATCTGGCTTTAACTCAGAATACCCTGTTTAATGATGAAAATAATGATGGCCATGCTCAAGTTGGGGAAACCATCAGTTTCCAATATATAATAAAGAACAGCGGTGCCGTAGCTCTTACCAACCTTATTGTAACTGATCCTCTGCTGACCATTAACGGGAATGAAATCGTTACATTAGGAGCTGGATCAATCGACAATTCAACTTTCACAGCAACCTATATCCTGAAACAAGCCGATATTGATAATGGGAAGTTTGCCAGTCAGGCTACGGTAACGGGTATTGCTTACGGCAATATCACCATTACCGATCTTTCGGATGATCCCCTTAATATGACCGATGATGATCCGGACAATGATGGTGATTCTGACGATCAAACTATCACCCTGTTAAATGTGGTCCCAATAGCCGTAGATGATCTGGTAATTATTGATGAGGATAATGAAATTACAGTACCGGTAATCAATAACGACAGTTTCGGAGGAAACGGGCCATCAAACCATCCGGTTAACGTTTTGGCTTTACCTCTTCACGGGATTATTGAGTCCAATAATGGTGGAACCCCTAACAATCCGACCGATGATCGACTGATCTATATCCCCAATCCGGAATATAACGGAACCGATTCCTTCGTTTATGAGATATGCGATTCGGACGGTGATTGTGCTTCAGCCACCGTCAGTATCACGGTCAATGCTGTTAATGACGCGCCTGATTCAGCAGATGATGAATATTCAACTATAGAGTATCATCCATTGGAAGGCAATGTCCTGGATAATGATTCAGACAAAGATAACTTACAGTCAGAATTGACGGTAAATACTAATCCGGTTTCAAGACCAGCCCACGGGACCTTACAGTTGATGAGTGACGGGAATTTTATTTACACTCCCAGGATGGATTTTGTGGGCTTGGATTATTTTGAATATGAAGTTTGCGATAATGGAACTCCCAATAGGTGTTCAACAGCAAAAGTCGTAATTGAAATCAATCCCGATGAGGAGTGCCAGGTTTTGGTACCAAACGGATTTTCACCTGATGGTGACGGCATAGGCGATTATTTTAAAATAAGGTGTTTATACCGATTCCCTGAGGCCCATCTTCAGGTGTACAACCGATGGGGAAGTTTGGTATACGATAAAAAACACTACGGGAATCAGGATGTCTGGACCGGGAATGATGAATGGTGGGATGGACGATCCAATAACAAATGGGCAATTTCCAATGATGTCCTACCCTCCGGAACCTATGTTTATATCCTTAAACTTGATGATGGACAGATTAAAAAAGGGACTGTATTCATCAAACGATAAATTGCATTAAAGGAGAAACGGGTAAAGAGTTGGATCTTTTACCCGTTTTTTCCTTTAGCAAGAATGCTATTAATCTCATTTCCACAAATATTTCCAGGCACAAATTTTGCTGATATTGTGTAAATTTGCAAAGAGAAATAACAACAATGACAGAAAAATTGAATCTGACAGGACGATGGAGGTTTCAGGAGGATTTCGGATTCGGGAAGGATAGCGGTTACGCAGAACTGAAACAGAAAGGCTCACAACTGAAAGGGGAGCTTCGTTTCTCTGAACAAATAGAGGGAGAAGAAACATTTGTTGTCAAACAGGAGATAACCGGGCATATTGATGGGACTAAGATCAGGATGAAATCGCATTCATGCGAGATCCTGTTCAGTGATGAAGAAATAATCTATGAACTCGACACCTGGGAAGGTGAAATAATGGCCGATGGACGAATCATCGGGAATAGCCAGGACGCTGAGGGTACCGGTGGCGTTTTCGTTATGGAAAGAGAAAGTTATGAAACATCTGATCTATCGGATGAACACAATATAGGATTGAACTAAATGGAAAACTTCGCAAACAAATGCTTTGTCTGTGAAACTGAAATCACACCTGAGAATTCATCGATTAATACACAGGTAAATCTTCCCGTTTGCAATAATTGTAAAGGTACTCCCAGGGAAAAAGAGAAGATCGATGAACTTCTGGAAGGATTGGCCGAGCGCTTTGTTTGCGGCTGTATTTAGACGAGGCTTATTCCTTTAACCCTCCAATTCGCTTAGTTCAAGCCATCGCATCTCCTTCTCGTCAAGAAGATCACTTATCAGGCCATGCCGTTGCGATTTGGAAAGCAAATCGGCAGGGTTGCAGTTCCCTGAATTCATATCATCTTCCAGCAGAACCTTTTCCTCTTCCAGCTTGGCAATATCCGATTCCAATTGATTTAATTCCTGTTTTTCTTTAAAGCTTAGCTTCTTTTTCTCAGAAGTTTGTTTGATCCTGACCTGTTTTTCCTGCTTTTCGGGCTGACGCTCCGCTTTCTCCTTTTCCTCGGCCCATTCGCGGTAGTCGGAGTAATTTCCGGGAAAATCTTTAATCTGCCCATCTCCCTGAAAAACAAATAAGTGATCAACAATCTTGTCCATAAAGAACCGGTCGTGGGAAACCACCATCACACATCCGGCAAAACTTTTCAGGTAATCCTCGAGAACATTGAGAGTCATGATATCCAAATCGTTAGTCGGCTCGTCAAGAATCAGGAAATTGGGATTACGCATCAGTATGGTGCAGAGATATAACCGTCGTTTCTCTCCACCGCTTAATTTTTCAATAACGTTATATTGTGTTTCAGGAGGGAAAAGAAAATAACCCAGGAATTGTGATGCAGTCATTTTATTCCCGTTTCCGGTATCGACCACTTCGGCGATCTCTTTAACCACATCGATCACCCGACTTCCCGGTGCAAAATCAAGCCCATCCTGCCGGTAATAACCAAAGCTGATAGTTTCACCTATCGCCACTTTCCCCCGATCGGGCAGCAGGTTTCCCGTCAAAAGGTTAAGGAATGTTGTTTTCCCTGTACCGTTTTTTCCAACAATCCCGATTTTATCCATTCGGGCATATTTATAGCTGAAATTATCAAGTATTCTCAGGTTCCCGTATGATTTTGACAATTGATCGGCTTCAAGGATTTTATTACCCAAACGCTGTCCCTGCACGTTGAGTTCAACACTTTCGTCATAACGTCGCTTAGAGGCTTTTTCCTGTAATTTATAAGCGTTTTCAGTTCGATATTTCGATTTATGTCCTCTTGCCTGAGGCATCCTCCTCAACCATTCCAATTCAGTCCTGAAAAGATTCTTTGCACGGTCAATTTCGGCATTCTGAGCCTGTAACCGTTCCTCTCTTTTCTCCACATAGTAGGAATAGTTTCCCCTATAACGGTAAATCGTATTATCATCCAACTCGATTATCTCATTACAAACACGATCGAGGAAATAACGATCATGGGTAACCATTAACAAAGTACATTTCGACTTTTCAAGATACTTCTCCAGCCATTCGATCATTTCAAGATCCAGATGGTTAGTCGGTTCATCCAGAATTAAAAACTCCGGCTCATCGATCAGCACGTGAGCCAACGCCACCCTCTTTTTCTGGCCTCCTGATAATTCATTGATCTTTTGATGAAAATCGGCAATCTTCAATTCAGAAAGAATCTGCTTAATCCTCAATTCATAATCCCATGCATTAAGGTGATTCATCTTCTCCATGGACAATTCAATGGCCCTGGAATCATGACTTGCAATCGCATCTTCATATTCTCTTACCGCGGTAATCAATTCTCCCGTCGAATTAAAAGCAGCCTCCAGTACAGTGTCCTCCGGGTTTAACTCGGGCATCTGACGCAGGTAGCCAACTTTCACGTCGTTGGTAAAAGTGATCTTACCCGCATCGGGCATCTCTTTCCCGATAATAAGATCCATTAATGTAGATTTTCCAGCCCCGTTTTTGGCAATTAGGGCCACCTTCTGCCCTTGAGAGACAGTAAACCCTATTCCATCAAAAAGAGCAATTTCACCCCAATATTTTGTAAGATTTTCTATTTGCAAGTATGGAACCATATCCGATATTTTTCATCGCAAAAATAGCAGTAAAATGTCAGAATCCATCTATTCCTCAACCATCAAAGCATAGCGAAATACTTATGGGAAAAACAAGAAATATTTTCCTAATCCAATTGTTGGTTCCCTTTCAAACACCTAAATTAGTAACGTTGAAAAACTGAGCTATGCATTTAAATGATCGATATTCAAATATAATTCAATGGTTTAAAACCAATATGCCGGTAGCCGAAACAGAGCTTAACTACCAGTCTCCTTACGAGTTACTGGTCGCAGTTATCCTCTCGGCCCAATGTACCGACAAACGGGTCAATCAAATCACACCCGAATTTTTCAGGAATTACCCGACCGTTGAAAAACTAGCCGAGGCGGAAACTGAAGTGGTTTTCAATTACATCCGCTCCTGCTCATATCCGAATAATAAAGCGAAGCACCTGGTGGGTATGGCACGCAAATTAGTGGCTAATTTTCAAGGGGTAGTTCCCGACGAAATTAATGACCTGACTAAACTGCCCGGAGTCGGACGCAAAACAGCCAATGTCATTGCATCTGTCATTTTCAACAAACCTGCTTTAGCGGTCGACACTCATGTCTTCCGGGTTGCGGCCCGGCTCGGACTTTCCGTCAATGCCAAAACGCCCTTAGAAACCGAAAAACAGTTAATCCGACATATTCCTGAAGAAATGCGGTCAATCGCCCATCATTGGCTGATCCTGCACGGACGCTATGTTTGTCTGGCCAGAAAACCCAACTGTAAGGCCTGTGGTTTAAAACCATTTTGTGCTTATTATCAAAGCAACGCTACCAGTAAAGAAAACCTCACGTTATCAAAGAGTAACTCACCAAAGTCAAAAATAATTTCACAAGGAGAAGTTGAAAACTCATAATTGAATCATTCTAAATTCCGATAAAGCAATTGGAAATTGTATGGGAAGATTTTTTTTTTATTCATTCTTTATACCTTTGTCAACGTATATTTAGTTAATTACATTTTTAATAATAATTTAATTAATCGGAGTCATGGCCTACAAAATTTCTGATGGGTGTATTGCATGCGGGACTTGCATTGACGAATGTCCTGTTGAAGCTATTAGCGAAGGTGAAATCTACAAGATTGATCCTGAATTATGCACAGACTGCGGATCTTGCGCAGAAGTTTGTCCTGTTGATGCTATTTCTCCTGAATAATTACAGGTTGAAAAATAACATTCTAGCGAAACCCACTTTTTAAGTGGGTTTTGTTTTTATTGTAAACCACCTTTAAACTGAATTTTTTTTTATCATATTTGACGAATTGTCCGACAAACTATTGACTTATAATCTATTGTTTCACTATATTTAAGTAAGGAACCTTTTACTAAAGATATCAATAGTTGCGTTATGAAATTACTCCTCCTCAACATCAAAGAACTCATTCAGGTCGAAGATCGTTCCAGAAAATGGGTCGCCGGGAAGGAGATGTCACGGATCAATACGATCAGTAATGCTTTTCTTTTTATTAATGATGAACTCATCGTTGATTATGGCCCTATGGGAAAACTTAAGGACAGTGATTTGGACAACCATGATGTCATAATGGAAATTGATTGTTCTGGAAAGATGGTTTTCCCTAGTTTTTGCGATCCGGATTCACATCTGCTTTACCCTTTCAGCCATGAACTATCCTTCGTTGAAAAAATCAGGAACAATTCTGGTTCGAAAAACCGGAGGAAGGATTACAGCAAAACCCCCCACCTTCTACACGAAATGACGGAAGATGAAATCTACGACCTGGCTATTGACAACCTGAATCAGGTAGTCAAAAAAGGAACCGGAGCTATTGAAATAAAAAGTGGTTATGGTCTTGTCCCTGAAGATGAACTAAAAATGCTTCGGGTGATCCGAGAATTGAAAAGGAGTACCCCTTTGGCTATTACCTCAACGTTTCTGGGAACCCATATATTCCCGGGAAAATATATAAAAAATCCTGATCACTATTCCACGGAACTTATCGAGACCATCCTCCCTGTTATTGTTGCGGAAAATCTGGCCGATAATATTGATATTTATCTCGACAAACGCTATTTCTCTAATTCCACGGTTGAGAACCTCCTGCGTTCAGGAATGAGGGCCGGTTTAAAACCCAAAATCCATTCCGACGAATTGGGGTTGACCAAACTTCGAAGTAAATCGCTCTCCGAAAATATCGGGATCATCGATCTGCAAAACCAGATCAATGCCAAACAAATTGCGATCATGGCCAAGAACCACGTTCTTCCGGTTATCATGCCAGGAGCTTCCTTCTTTCACAACCTTTCAACCACCTCAGCGCGTGAAATGATCGATGCAGGGCTTCCTTTAGCTATTGCCACCGATTTCGATCCCGGCGAAATGCCTTCCTGCGATATGAAATTTATGATGTCGCTTTGCTGTATCAAGTATGGTATGACACCTGAAGAAGTAATCAATGCGGCGACCATCAACGCAGCTTTCGCTATGGACATTAGCGACGGATACGGGTCTATATCCAAAGGCAAAGCAGCGAACATCTTCATCACCAAAAACATACCATCCTATCAATATTTCCCCTACGCTTACAACTCCGATCTTATCGAGATGGTGATTCTGGGGGGAGTAATCCAGTAACATTTTCTGAATAAATTAAGTCGCCCCCCTACTTAATAACAGGATGCTTGATTATTTAAAGATGAATCAATTCAGATTACCGGATTAGACGACAATGACAAATATTCAAAATGACTGAACGACATTTACTGTTTGTAAAGGGATACCTTGAATTATCCTCTAATTAACCGATCGAAATATAGAAAGACATTAAAACTTAATCGAAACAGCCACACCGAGAACAAAACCAGCCATTCCGAAAAAAGTCTATAAATAATAAACCAATCCAACCATACCAGAAACCGACTCTATTGGATTCGTGATTTTGCCCGTTCCCAATTTTTCAACCTTTGTCGTGGAGCCTTCTTTAGTTATTCTTAACTCTTCGTATTCAACATCAGCTATGGCACGAAAATAATCTGCGGCTATGCGAAGATTCAGTTTTTCATTAATAGCAAATCGTAGGGCAGTCCCTGTTAATAATCCAAGTGAAAAACTTGTTGAGGTTGTGTTTCGCTGTAAATACATCCAATCATTTTCAGGGTTTTCATAAACCAGTTTTTGCTTAGGAAGATATGTCATATTCACGCCTCCAAGAGCCTGAAAATCCCAATAGACCTGATCAAAGTTAATCGTATATACAGGACCAAAAACGAGGCTGTTTGTTAACCATGAATTCACGGTCAATGAAAGATGATCCCGATTATCTTCATCTCCCAATGAAAAATATTTGTTCATCCGTTCTTCCAACATCGTCCCAAATCCACTACGATTAACCGGATTACTTTTCATCATTACTAATCCCTTCAATGCCCAATGATCACCAACAGGGAAACTTGCATCAAGAGATAATGCAAACCCGTTTTCAGCAAATCCGGCCTTTTCATTTAGCGTATTTTTTTCATTAAAGAGACCCACCGGCAAAGAGGTCCCCATCGATAGGGAAAAATACCAATTGTCAGCCTGCCCAAATAGATCTATCGTAAAAACTATTCCAACAAATAACAGAGCAATTTTCTTCATTGTAAATTTAATTAATAAACAGGACCCGAACTCCTTCTGATTTGTGAGGGATACGAATCCCCCTATCATCCAAAGACTCACATTTCATGCTACTTTTCAAGATGCAGGCGGCAAATAAAACGTTGCAAAAAGAATGAAAATATTTCCCTGAATTAGCTTACCACTCTCAGAATCAATATTCGACCCAAATATATTAATAGGCAAGGAATAAACAATAAGAGATATCAAAGCAACCAGAATAACCCAAAGTGGCTTATCTCCCGTCCGGTTAAACCACCAGACTGCTATCCACAGCATAAAAACAATCAATGCCTTATTATCTGTCAATCCCCATCCAAAAGGGATCCCGGACCAAAGTTCATGACAAGCATAATTCTGTACGATTGGCCCGAGCAATAATCCTCCGATGCCCAGAGTAACTATTACTGCAACAACCATTTCGCGATAAGAAATCTTAAACAATGCATAAATCCCTGCAATGATACCAAATAGTATGGACAGGAACATCAGAAGAAGATGAGGAATAATAATCGATCCGGGAACCTTCTCACAGAATCGGATTATAATACCTCGACCCTGATGAATTGATAGTGCTTTACCCTCCCTTTCCAGAAAAACGAAATATTCAATCTTCTCTGCCACTGGTTGATGAGGTAGTGCTGCAATCAATCGGTCCCCTTCCCTGGTAAAAGCAAGTTGTTCAAATGCCTCTTCACCTGGGTACTTTCTATATTGAAGATAACCGCTTACCCTAATATCACCAATCGGAAGAATCAATTTGCAGTCATCAAATCCGGCATGCGACCTGGGAAGCTCCAACCTTATTTTTTGCAATCCCGTATCAACGACAGTTTTTAATGGATTAAACGGGTCATTCCTTCGCTGAAGAATAGTTACAGCAATAGTTAATATTACAGCAAAAAACCAAATAACCGTACGTTTCATAATTTTCCTGTTAACAGTTATAATATTACGGAATTCAGAAATTTTCTTCGCATGAAAAAATGCTTTATGACAGGTCTAATTCCACAATTACTTTTTGCCCATGAATTTAATGAATTCAATTCATTTGGGACTCTTTTCAGTAGATAAAACTAATTCCTGAACTAATAATTAATGCGGCTTTTCTTATCAAAAACCATATCTTCAGCCTTAATTCTGATTACTTCGCTACCTTTTCAGGACATTTCTGCTGTAAACTCATTCTCAAACAAGAATTTGCTTCTGTTAGCAAAACAGTAGGAAATTAGTTAAATGTGATCATTGGAAGAAACCTTTTTCACCTCCTAAATACGACCATGGACTTTTATTAAACCATTTCTCTTTGTTAAAGGTTTACTCATTCAGGATGGTAATTTTTCAGATCCGGTTACACTCAACCAATCATCTGATAAATTCAGGAAAACAATCACTATTTGGAATAATATTTTTTACAAATATGAACAGTAAAGATCCGGCTGATTGTCTGATTTTTCTATTTTTACACTGTAATAAAATCTCAGGCAGACCTGATTTTCCGACGGAACCGGGAATAGTAACCTGATTTTCAAAAACTAACAATCACTGTATGGTACTTAACTATATTTGGATATTCTTTTTTCTGATCGCCTTTGTTTTTGCTCTATTTAAGCTGATTTTCCTTGGTGATACAGAGGTCTTTCCCGATATAGTGAATTCAACATTTGAAATGGCGACCACCGGATTCGAAATATCTCTTGGATTAACCGGGATACTGACTTTGTGGACCGGAATTATGAAAATCGGGGAAAAAGGTGGTATCGTCAACATTATTTCCCGGTTTATCGGCCCATTCTTTAATAAATTATTCCCGGAATTGGGGAAAAGCCATCCTTCTTATGGACCAATGATGTTGAATTTTGCGGCCAATATGTTGGGTCTTGACAATGCTGCTACTCCCATGGGACTTCAGGCTATGAAAGAAATGCAGGAGAGCAATCCCAGAAAAGATACAGCCTCCAATGCTCAAATCATGTTCTTGGTTCTAAATGCCTCCGGGTTAACCATCATTCCTATTTCGATAATGGTTTACCGGGCTCAATTGGGAGCTGCTGATCCATCTGACATTTTTATTCCAATACTACTGGCAACTTTTTGTTCTTCAATAACAGGTCTTATTACGGTCTCTATTTTTCAACGAATCAAACTTTGGGATAAAACAATCATTGCATATCTCGGCTCGGCAATTATTTTGATTTCATCTTTAATCCTATGGATGAACACCTTAAACCAGGAACAAATTGCTCTTTATTCAAAAATTGCCAGCAACCTTATTTTGTTTACGATTATTATCGGGTTTATTTTACTTGGCTTGAGAAGAAAAATCAATGTCTATGAAACTTTTATTGATGGGGCAAAAGAAGGTTTTAATACCGCTGTAAAAATCATTCCCTATCTTGTTGCTATACTCGTAGCGATCGGCGTTTTCAGAGCCTCAGGTGCTATGGAATATTTTATCTCAGGAATCAAATGGAGTTTTGATTCATTAGGCATTAACTCGGAATTTGTGGGGGCATTACCGACCGCTCTGATGAAACCGTTGAGCGGCAGCGGCTCAAGGGGAATGATGGTCGATGCGATGCAGACCTTTGGAGCCGATTCCTTTGTTGGCAGGCTCTCCTGCATTGTCCAGGGAGCAGCCGACACGACCTTTTTTATTCTTGCCCTGTATTTTGGTTCTGTGGGCATTAAAAAAACCAGGCACGCTCTTGTCAGTGCTTTGTTTGCTGACTTTGTAGGATTAATCGCGGCCATTTCTATTGCCTATTTATTCTTTCACTAAGAAAAAATTCAAATCTTCCACTTAAAGATACAGACTACGATCCGATTATTAATATGGGAAACCATAAATTCCGAATTACCATAAAAGATGCTATCTTCATTTTAGACCATCAAACTAAAAATCTCACATCCGACTATAGCAACTGTTTTTCAATAGCATCTGTGTAGTTCAATTTGGGGATTCCGCAATATACAAATCATTTTGCCGGCTTAAAATTGCGGACCATTATTTTTTTCACTATTATCCGAATAAAATTCAACTGTAACTAATTACATATGCAACTAAATGATAATCTGTGCCTATTCCCCCTGTTTCCTGGTTTTATAAACGAGACCTCCAGAGATTGCAGGGCTTAACGGTCCTTAACAATTGGGCAACCAACGGGACCCAAACCGGTTCTGCTTCCAACCCCAATTAAACAGATGACTTATTTGAAAATCAGCGAAGTCAAACCTTCAGGAGTTACCCCTTCCTTTTTTGGTCGTTCAGTAGTTAAGAACTATATCACCCCACTGGTTCAAAGAAAAGTCCTTTTATTCAAACCATTCTTCGGGGAAACACCCTGAGGTGGATTACCACGCTGATCAAAAACAACGAGTCCCACCATTCCCGTGATGGCATTGGCCCCTTAGGATGGGAGTATTCAAATAAGTGTGTCATTTTCTCTTTCTCTGTTTCCTTCCAAGGAT
>CAZWBR010000036.1:0-42772 GCA_964632305.1 uncultured Prolixibacteraceae bacterium | reverse complement strand
TCTAATACAAGTATAATGGTTTTTTGTATTAGACAGAGTTCAGTTTACAGCCTCAGCTGATCATCGGTCTTGAATTGGGTTGATTAGAATGAGCTTTTCCAGGCCTCAGGGCACACACCCTATATTGTCGCAGTACAAGTTTTCAGGTCGGGCGTAACCAATAGTTGGTTTATCAATTCAATTGGCATGGCACAGAATTATTTTATCTCTTTGGGAACAAAACGGGAAAAGTCTAAATCCCTGTCGTTTTGTCCCCTACGGGACAACGCTCCTGTTTTCTGCGATCGATTTTCTACTTCTATTTCATCCCTAACGGGATTTCGGTCCTTTTCCCATCGTGCCAAATTAATTGGGTCCCTGATAAAAAAACAACCACCCTCCTTTGATCTCAGTTTCCTGAAAAGGGAGAGTGGTTGCCCTGGATTACTGGCCGCGTTATTGTTTGCCGGTCAGACTCTTGATCAGGTCGACCTCTTCCTGCCGGTAGGGTTCCCCGTCGGTATGGAAGATCTCGTGGAACCAAAGGGCCGGTTCCGATCCATCGGCGATCGGTTCGTCCCAGGCATATTTGGTGTTCGATTTACCGTCGACCAATCCCCAGTTGATGGCTCCGATATTTTGTTTTTTCAGCATCGGCATGATGTTCTGGAAATAGCTGTTGTTGCGGCGGGCCATGTATTCGGTGCAGACCATCGGACGGCCATACCGTTTCAGGGTGTCGATAGCCGCCTGGTGTTTTTCGGGAGCTTCGTAGTTATGGTAGGTGATGATATCGGAATTTTCGACCTGAAACTTGTTCAGATCGGATAACGCCAGGTTCCAGACCCCGGAGGAGAGGGGTTGTGAAGGGCGTATGGCCCAGCCCCATTCGAACACCTTTTTCAGCAGCGGCATCGACTGATTGCCGTACTTCGAGTTGCCGGGTTCGTTGTATAAGTCCCAGATAGCGATGCGATGGTCCTCTTTGAAGGTGGTCAGCACATCTTTGACATAGGCCTCGAGGAGGGGCATCAGGGTAGAGTCCTGGAGGAGCAGGTCGCCCGGGTCGCGCACCCATCCCGAGTTGTGGACCCCCGGTTTGGGATCGGGCTGTTTGCCGGCCGCGTAGGTGGGGTTCCAGCAGTCGTCGAAGAAGACAAAAACGGTTTTGATGCCGTGTTTGTCGGCTATGTCGAGATAGGTTCTCATGCGTCCTTTGAACCCTTCGCGGTCGACCTCCCAGGCTACATGGTGAAGGTAGACCCGCATCACATTCATCCCGATTTCAGCCGCCCATCCCAGTTCGCGGTTGATGGTGGCCGTGTCGAACGATTCGGCCTGCCAGGTCTCCAGTTGGTTGATGGCCGTGCTGGGATTGAAATTACTGCCGCGGAGCCATCCGTTTTCAGAGGCCCATTGCTGGGCCTGCTGGTCGGTCCACCGCGTGGAAACCGTTTCGGGCGTTTCCGCTTTTTTCGGGGCGTTTTGGCAAGCCGCAAGCAGCATCACCGCGGCTAAAAGTGTAAAAAAGATACTCTTCTTCATCCTTGATTTTTTTGTAGTTAATTCCGTTACCGGTGGTCCAATTTTCACGGCTTTTACCGGGAAACACCGACATTTTCTCAATGGTTATAAGGGTGCAAGATAAAGAAAGTCCGGCGATTTGAAAAATCAGCGGGACCGGTCATTTCGGGAGCCTACCCCCAAAAAGGAATGGGGCATGATGCGATAATGACAGGTGGCAACCTTCAAAAGTATTAATGTGAATCGAGGACTCATAATGATTTGAATAATAAAATATTCACAGTCTAAATCCCCCTTAGTCCCCCTTTACAAAGGGGGAAATAGTTCTCTTATCGGATGTTGTGAAAACCATTTAGGTTTTGAGCATTTATTCAACAATTTTTTAGCAGGGGGGAATTGGTCGATGGAAATTCTGACATTGGTAATGGATCGAAGCGGAATGGTCAATCTCAATAGCCTATTATTCAGTTTTCGAGGCAGTGCTTTGCCATGCCATTTCTTCAAAATGCCCCGAGCCTACGGCTCTCCGGTTCCTTTTTATATTGCCATTTCGGATGGATTAAAATCCATCCCTACAATATGGTCCGAGCCTACGGCTCTCCATCTCCCCAGATAGGCTATCCGTGGCTTTAAATATGGAATTTGCAATTTCCTGCTTCTTGCTATTATCTTTTTTCTCTGGCCCTGAAGGGGCCAAATATCAATAACCGTGGGTGAAACCCACGGAGTAATGCCCGATAAGTTACCTCATCCCCGCAGGGGGTGAACTTCAACAAACTTCGCTCCCACGGATATGCTTATCCGGGGCTTCAAATTTGGAATTTGCAGTCCCCGAGCCTACAGCTCTGAAAAAACATTCAATGGGGCATGTTGCGATAATGACAGGGGCAAAACTTGATAGTCGGGGCGCGACTTGGAGTCGCACTCCGACTTACTTCAAATCTATTTCTGCCATTGGTATTGTAGCGAAGCGGAAAGAGGAATCTCAAGGATAAATACTATTTGCTGTAGCAGACCTGAAAGGTCGTTATGTGACAGCACAGGGCGTGAACCCTGTGAAAAGGAGTGTTAGAGGGAATCGGAGGTCTGAAAGACCGGTATGTGCTGACCGGATTTGATGAATTGGTTTTGTGCCGATATAATACATGCCGGTCTTACAGACCTATGAGGCACTATGCTTTCCCGTTTCCACAGGCCTTGCGGCCTGTGCTTTCACATGCCGGACCTTCGGCCCTTTGATCGGTTTAGCGCTTATACCAGGGACTTCTCCTTACTCCATAACGTAGAATAAACTTCCAAAAATGATGCAGTGCAATGAGGGTTGATTTAGTGGAGTAGGGCTCTGTCAATGATAGCGTAGCGAAGAATCTGCTTCATTTATCCGGACAGAAAGAATCCAAATATCTGTTGTTTTGTCTCCTACGGGACAATGCCCTTGTTTTCTACGATCCATTTTCTACTCCCCTTAAATCCCTAACGGGATTTAAGGGGGAAGATTTTACTATTTACTATTTACGAATGACGATTTAAACAGGGGTGGAGAGGCTTTTTGGGATAACTGATTTTATCCGGAACGAACAAGCCTTTCCGGTAAAAGAGAGACCCTGACGGATCTGTTCTTTACACGGAAAGGCTGGTTGAGAAAAAGGATTGGCTACAGAACGCTTAGTTGGTCCCGCCGCCGAGAGCCTTGTAAAGGCTGACACTATAAGTCAGTTGTTCCAGCTTGTCGTTGACCTGTCCCAGCTGAGCCGAGAGCAGGTTTTGCTGGGCCGAAAGCACCTCGGTATAATTAGCTTCACCGGCTACCAGTAGTTCCCGGGTATAATCGACCGCGTTGTTCAGGGATTTTACCTGTTTTTCACGAAACTGGTTCTTGTTCAGGGAAGATTGGAAGCTGAACAGGATATCGGAGACTTCCTGTCCGGCGGCAAAGACCGTGTTCTGGAAGTTCAGCAAGGCCTCCTTCTGTTGGGCCTGAGCAATCTGCAGGTTGCCTCTGAGCTGCTTCTTGGCGAAGATGGGTTGGGCCAGACCGGCGACCAGATTGGCCGCGATGCTCTCCGGTTTGAAAAGGTCAGCTAATGCGCCGCCAGCCACTCCAATCTGTACTGAGCTGATGTTCAGGCTGGGATAGAAGCTGGCTTCCGCCACTTTAGTCAGCGCCCAGGCTGAACGGAACGAAAGCTCCGCTTGTTTCACATCGGGGCGTTTGGCCAGCAGTTGCAGCGGTACACCGTAATCGAGGCGGGTAGGGATAGTCTGGCTGTTCAACCGGTTCCGGTCGATCGGACCCGGATTTCGGCCGAGCAACTGGCAGAGGGCATTTTCCTGTTTGCGGATCAGGCTCTCCAGTTGCGGAACCGAAAGCTGCGTGTTGTAAAGCAAGGCATTGCTCTGCTCGACAGCCGCTTCCGTTTGCTGGCCCGCCTCTTTCAGTTGAGCCATCGTTTCGGCGCTCTTTTGAAGCAACAGGATGGTCTGTTGGGTGATCTGCAACTGCTCATCAAAGGCGATCAGGTTATAATAACCCTTGGCAATATTGGCCACCAGAGAGGTCTGAACCAGGTTGCGGTAGGCATAGCTGTTCAGCAATCCGGCGTACCGGGCTTTTGATTGATAGTTCAGCTTGCCCCAAAGGTCAATTTCCCAGGAGGCGTTGAAGCCCAGCGAAGTGACATTGGTGTAATAGCCCAGCAGATTGGTGTCTCCGTTTTCCGAGCTGGTGCGGGTATGACTGACCTGAGCGGCAGCGGAGAGCGACGGTTGCAGCGCGGCCCTCGACATGCTGAAGGTGGCTTCGGCCTGGCTGATGCGGGTGAGGGCGATCTGAAGGTCGCGGTTGCTGCTGAGCCCTTCGTCGATCAGGGTTTGAAGTTGGGCATCGGTGAAAAACTCTTTCCACGGGATATTGGCAATGGTGGTGGAGTCGCCCCCGTTTTGTCCCCCATCCCTGACGAGATCCGTGGTCTCGACCGCAGGGGTCTCCGCCAGATTCATGGTGCTCTTGCAGGAGGCTAATCCGACGGTGAGCAGGACCATCAGAAGAACGAATCTTCTGTTTGATTTATGATTGTGCATCGAATTATTGTTTTAAATGGTTGTCCTCTTCCTCTATGGTCACAATTTTATGACGGCTGACTTTTTCGTGAAGGCTCTGGAAAATAATGAAAAGTACCGGTATCACCAGCAGTCCGATGATCGTTCCAATCAGCATACCTCCGATGGTGCTGATACCTATCGATTTATTTCCGATGGCGCCGGCACCTTTGGCGATGGCCAGAGGCAGAAGGCCAAAGATCATCGCGAAGGAGGTCATCAGGATCGGACGCAGACGGGCCATCGCCCCGTTAATTGCCGCCTTGGTGATGCTCATCCCCTGTTTCCGCCGCTGTATAGCATATTCCACGATCAGGATGGCATTTTTCGACAACAATCCGATCAGCATGATCAGAGAGATTTGGACGTAGATGTTATTGACGATCCCGCTGCCATTCATCATCGACAGGAAGATGAAGATGAAAACCCCGGCAAGGCCGATGGGTAAGGAGAGGATTACCGCCAGCGGAATGATATAGCTCTCGTATAGGGCGGCCAGAAGCAGGTAAACGAAGATTAAGCATAGCACGAAAATCATTATGGTCTGGCTGCTGCTGGTCACCTCTTCGCGGGTCATCCCTGAAAATTCGTAACCGTATCCTTCCGGGAGGTGGGTCTCATCGATTGCCTTGAGCACATCACCGGTGGTATATCCCTTTTGGGCGTTGGGGATCAGGGTGATGTCCATCGAGGAATAAAGGTTGAAGCGGGTCAGCGACTGAGGACCGGTGATATCGTTAATGGTGATGAATTCGGTGATCGGGACCATAGTGCCGTTCGAGGTCCGGATATTCAGGCCGTGGAGGTCGTCGAGCTTGGTGCGGTATTCCGGAGCAGCCTGAACGACAACGCGGTACTGTTTCCCGTAAGTGTTGAAATTTGAAACATACAAGCTTCCCACATAGGCCTGCATGATGGACATCACCTCATTGAGGGTCAGGCCGGCATCCTTGATCTTGGCGATATTGGCTTCGATCTGTTTTTGCGGGAACCTGGGGTCGAAGGTGTTCATGATCATCATCACCTCTTCACGTTTCTGCATCTTATCGATGAAATCGGAGGTCACGGCATAGAACTGGTCGATGTCGCCCCCGGTTCGGTCCTGCATCTTCATTTCCACGCCGCTGCTCATCCCGAACCCTTGTATGGTGGGCATTCCGGAGAACATGAAGGTGGCATTTTTAAACGAGTCGGTCTTTTGTTTCAGCATCGCGGCAACCTGCGAAACGGTGATGTCGCGCTCTTTCCATGGGTCCATCTTGATGATCACGGCGCCATACGAGCTTCCCATACCACTCATGAAGCTTATGCCGGTCAGGCTGGTAACACCCTTGACATGGGGAACCGATTCGGCGATGCGGACGATCTGTTTTGTGACGCTGTCGGTTCGTTCCAGCGATGAACCGGGAGCCAGCGTGATGGTTCCCATCAGGATACCGCTATCCTCCTGCGGAACAAAACCGGTAGGAAGCATTTTCATCAACAGGAAAAGAACCAGCGTGAATATGCCGATGATTCCTGCCGTGATCCAGCGATGGCTCTTCTTTCCGAGGAATTCCAATGACCCCCGGTATTTATTTGACATCGCATCAAAACTGAGGTTAAAATAGTAATAGAATTTACGGATCAGGTTTTTATCGCTCACCTCTGGATTATGCTCGGTCTTCAGAAAGAGAGCACAGAGGGCAGGACTGAGGGTCAGTGCGTTAATGGCGGAGATCAGGATCGCGATAGCCAGCGTCAAGCCGAACTGTTTGAAGAAAACCCCGCTGGTACCCCCGATGAAGCTGACCGGGATAAAGACTGCCGACATCACCAAGGTGATGGATACAATTGCGGGAGCAATCTCGCCGATCGCTTTAACCGCAGCTTTTCGGGGATCATTGACTCCGGCATCCATTTTGGCATGGACCGCTTCCACCACCACGATGGCATCGTCGACCACGATGCCGATGGCCAGCACCAGTGCAAAGAGGGTGAGCAGGTTAATGGTGAAGCCGAAGAGCAGCAGGAAGAAAAAGGTCCCGATGATGGCCACCGGCACGGCAATGGCCGGGATGATCGTGGCGCGGAAATTCTGCAGGAATACCAATACCACCAGGAATACCAGAACGAAGGCCTCCAGCAGGGTCTTCAGTACCTTCTCGATTGAGGCGTCCAGAAATTCGCTGGCATCCATTGGATAATCATAAACCATCCCGGGAGGGAAGCTTTTGGATGCTTTCTCCATTTCTGTTTTGACCTGGGTGATGATGTCCTGGGCATTCGAACCGGCCGTCTGGCTGATGGCCATCAATACGGCGGGGACGTTCCCATTCTGGGTGATGATCGAATAACTTTGAGCGCCCAGTTCGACGGTGGCTACATCTTTCAATTGCAATACCCTGGCATTCTGCGAGCGAATGATGATGTTTTCGAATTCAGCGGCATTTTTTAACCGGCCGGTATAACGTAATGAATATTGAAACGACTGGTTTCCGTTGACACCTAACTCGCCGGGTGCCGATTCGATATTCTGGTCCTGCAGTGCGGCGATCACCTCAGCAGGGGTGAGGTTATAAGCTTTCATCACATCTGGTTTCAGCCAAATGCGCATGGTATATTCCTTTGCCCCGAATACGCTGGCATCGCCTACCCCCGGAATTCGCTTGATTTGCGGAAGGATGTTGATGTTCAGGTAGTTTTGGATGAACATGTCGTCGTAGTCGGGATTAACCGACTTGAACATGATCATCATGATATTACTGCTCTGCATCTTTTGTACCGTCACCCCGTTTCGGGTTACCTCGGCCGGTAAAAGAGCGGTAGCCCGCGCTACACGGTTTTGTACGTTGACCGCAGCCATGTCGGGGTCAGTTCCCTGCTTAAAATAGACGTTAATGGAGGCGGATCCCCCGTTGGAAGCGGTTGAGGTGATATAGGTCATCCCCTCGACGCCGTTAATTTGTTCTTCCAGTGGGACGATCACGCTGTTGAGAACGGCGTTGGCGTTAGCCCCGCTGTAAGCTGTAGAGACCCGGATAGTCGGAGGGGCGATATTTGGATATTGTTCAACCGGCAGAGAGTAGATTCCGATAACCCCCAACACGACAATGAGGATGGAGATCACGGTCGACAGTACCGGTCGTTCGATGAAAGTTTTCAGCATTACGATTCGTCTTTAGATTATTGAACTTTGATTTTTTTCCCGTTTTTAAGGGTCGCAATACCGTCGGTAACGATTTTATCGCCGTTGACCAATCCTTCGAGCACGACATAGTTCTTGCCATCGGGGGTGTTTATTACCGTTAGGGTTTTCTGTACGACGGAATCTCCCTGAACCTTGTATGCCAGGATTTTATCCTGTTGGCTGAAAGTGGCTTTCTGGGGGATGACCAGCACATTTTCCAGATGTCGCGGGATGATCACCTTGCCGCTGGTTCCGCTACGCAACAACGCCTGTTTATTGGGGAAAGAGGCCCTGAAGTTCACCGCACCCGAAACGGCGTCAACCACCCCGGAGATGGTCTCGATGCGGCCGCTGTCTTCATACTGGATCCCGTCAGAGAGCTGAAGCTTCACCGCAGGCATGTTGCTGATCTTTTCAGCCTGTGTACTTCCTTCCCAGTGGCGCATGAATTCGTACATCTCCTTCTCATTCATCGAGAAATAGGCGATCACCTCTTTCGTGTTGGCTACGGTGGTTAAGATCGTAGAATTGTTCACCAGGCTTCCGAGCCGGTAGGGGATGGTTCCGACCACACCATCGACCGGGCTGGTTACCGTGGTCCAGCCAATGGCTGACTTGGCCTGATTGTAGGCTGCCTGGGCCGAGGCCAGCGTGTTCTGATAGGCGGTGAGGCGAACATTGCTGATGATCCCTTTTTCGGCCAGCGGGGCGATGCGTTCCACATCCAACCTGGCATTGTTCAGTGAAGCCGTGGCATTCTCAAGATTCTGGACCGAAGCCGGTGAGTTGATCTTGAATAGGGGCTGTCCTTTTTTAACGATCGAGCCCTCATCTACATAGACCGCTTCGATAAATCCATCAATACGGGGTTTAATGTCGATATCCTCTTTCCCCTTCAGTACTGCCGGGTAGACCGACTGCAATTCCACCTGTTGGGGGGTGAGCGAGGCCACCGGATAGGCCTGTGCCGGCGCGGGGGCTACCGGTGCGGCTTGTTTTTTGTTGCAAGAATTCAGAGACATGAGGAGTATGACCCCCCCGATTAAAAACCGATTGTTCTTCATAATTATTCTAATTGTGTTATTTTTTATGCTGTTGATTTTGGAGGGCCTTTCCTTATCGGTCGGAAAAGGAACGACCCTTTATTTGGAAATCATGGTAAGATAATAGGATCTCTGTTTAATAATTGATGATGTCAATTATCCGAATTAAGTTGCTCTGCTCTGTTGCGAAGGTGTTGAATCACCTTAAAAAAGGTATCGATCTCCGATTGAGTCAGGCCATCCTCTAATTCACGGACTAACTCTGCTTCTATCTTCAGGTGCTGGTCGATGACTCTATCTCCTTTCTTGGTGACCATGAGATGATTCTTTCGACGGTCTTTCATGTCGATGACCCTACGGACCAACTCTTTTTTTTCCAGCAGATCGATCATTCTTAGGATGGCCGATTTGTCTTTCTTCATTCTTTCCGCCATGTCCTTCAGGATCACCTCATGCTCCTCCAGGCTGATCGCGAAAAGTAACCCAATCTGTTCTATGGTCATATTTTCTTCGCTCTGTTTGCTGGCCCGTTTCCTCAGGACCATAAACATGGCGTGCATCATTCCCCCAAGGACCATTCCCATCGGTTTTTTACGTTCTTCCATCACGATGATTTTATTCGGGCGTAAAGATTGGGAAAAAATAGTTGATGTATGCAACTAAAATTGAAAAATTACGGGAAATAACAATCATTTAACTTTTGAGGGAGGCTTATCCTGACCAGTATTAAGCGGACGAAGCTGCCTGGGGAAAAGTTTTCGGGTATTGACTCAATATCACCCTGTTTTTTCCTGAAGGCTGTTTCAGACGTTATGCTTTGGTTGGAAGTCCTTCCCCGCGGAGCCATGAATGTGCGTGAAATTCGTGAGTTTACCGCGCAGCTATTCGTGATATTCATTGTGGTTCATATTCTTCAGTGGTTTAAATGGGTTCACCTTACGACGTCCGGCTTCTCACCCAAAAGGTAGTTGACTTTTGATTATAATTAATTTCTTAAAGAGAAGGTCCTGCCTGTTTCCCGCGATGGGGTGTATATAGTATAGAAAAACCGCTCCCTTTCGGGGGCGGTTTAATCTACGGCCGGGGAGTCCGGTCCGTTTCGGCGGTTTAGGCCACGGTGACGGCGCCTGCATATTTGCTGTTGGAAAGCAATGCCCCGTCGGCAGAGATAAAGGCAATGTAACATTGCACCTGACTGCCGGAGAAGGAGGCGGGAACCGTGATGGTCTCGGCCTGATCGGCCCTGGTGGTTTGCTTCAGATGATAAACGGCTTCGTTCTTCAATCCATCATAGATCACGATCAGGGTCTGGTCCAGTGCGCTGGCGTTACCCTCGCTTGAATTGTCCTGCCAGGCTACTGCGACCGTGGCGGCAACGGTTGAGGTTGCGGTGGGGTTCAGCGCGGAGGCCAGTGTGCCACGTGCCACCAGCACGTTGGGGTAGTCGATCGCGTAGGACGGGTATTCGCCGGCGACACCGTTCTTGATGTTGTACGACATGGCATTGTTGAAAGCCGTCATACGGATTGCATAGTTCTTGAAACCGGTCCTCAGGAACTGAGTGAGAGGTTGCAGGAACCGGAGTGTGGTGACAAATTTTGAGCGCTGATCCATCTGAGGTTCAGTCTGAGGGTTAGCCACGCTGGCAGGCATGATGCGCATGTAATCGATGCCCTTCCAGGATCCGCCGACCACGTTACCGATCTTACCGGAGAATCCGCCTAATACACCTTGTTTAATCTTTCCCATTTTGAATTGTTTTTAGGGGTTTAACGATTATTTTTTCCCGCTCAATCCATCCGGTCACCATGGTTGACCGGGTTGCTGATGCGGTTAGGCGAAAGATAGGGACATCTGGTGAGATATAATTAATAATCAATGTGTTATACATTGGTGTGCATGGCATTGCGTGAAATATACCTACTTTGATGACTGTAATCCCGGTGAGGAATCCTGAAGCGGTGTCACAGGAACTTCCCGAAAGGGAAACTCAATTTTGGTAGCCGGTAACCTGATCGGGACGGATGGAGGATCCGATTCAGACACAAAAAAATCCCCTGCAGTCAATCTACAGGGGATCATTAAAACCAAACTTTAATAAATAATATCTGACAACTTTTACCAAGACTTAAAAGCAATACAAAAACGTTAATCTACGATCAGTTTTCGCTGTTTATTAAGTAGACGATACCAGAGGCTGAAAAGTTTCGTCTTTGATAAAAAAGATGACAGAGAGAAGAATTGGCTCTTCCTTGCCGGAGAACAGAGGCTACGGGGAAGGTAAGCGGTGTTAAGTTTTCGTGAATGTTATGTGATTTTCTATTAACCGGGATGATCATTTAAAAAAATCATTTATTTTTGCATACCAACCGTTCAGTATGTTGAAGATGGAAAATACAAAGGAGTTCATCGTCGAAGAGGCCTTCAAGTTGTTTCTGAATCACAGTTACGAAGCAGTATCGATCAACGATATCAGCAAGGCTATTGGTTTGACCAAGGGGGCGTTGTACCACCATTTCAGGAACAAGGAGGAGCTATTTAAATCGGTGGTCGACAAGTTCCTCTATATCCCTGAGGTGACCGCCGATCTGGAATCGGTCAGTTTTGCCGAATATTGTCGGCTGAGTATTGAACAGGCTGAGAAAGTGATTAGAAAGATGTTTGACTCCGCGTTGGTTTTTACGCCGATCAGTTATATCTCGCTTTTCGGGGATGCTTTCCGTCATTATCCCGGCTATATCGAGTCGAAGGGTTCTTTTACCACGAAAGAAATAGACAAAGTCAGAATAGTTCTCGAGAATGCCATTCGTAGGGGCGAGATTCGGGAAGATATCAACCCATTGTTGATTGCTACCACCTTCTTTTCAATCAACATGGGGCTGGCCGGCGACCTGATCCGGAACAACTCGCTGGATGATGCCATCGCCCAGTTGAAAGAACAAACGGCAGAATTTTATAAACTGTTGAAGAAAACCTAATCCGTCAAATTGAATACATCATTAAATTTCTTTAAATAATGCTTTAAAAGTACCGGTCGTTTAGTATGTTATTTTTGAAAGCAGTGACATACCGACCGTTTAGTATCTAATAATTATAAGTTCTAAATATGAAGACAAATCTATGGTTAGTGGCCCTCCTGATCGGGATGGCCGGTTGCGGTGAACGAGCAGATGCGGTCAGGAAAGGATCGGTCGAAGCGGCCATCAGGGTGAAAATCGAACCGGTGAAAGCGATAACCGCTTCTCCGAACCTTTCGTACAGCGGTACGGTGGAGGCGTTTCAAACCATCCCGTTGAATTTCAGAGGTTCCGGTACGGTGGAGCAGGTGCTGGTTCAGGAGGGTGATGCTGTGCGGAAGGGGCAATTGCTCGCGACCATTGATCGGTCGGATAACCAGAATCTTTACAATGTCTCGTTAGCCTCCTATCAGCAGGCGAAGGATGCCTACGACCGCATGAAGCAGGTTTATCAGAAGGGGAGTTTGTCGGAGGTGAAATGGGTTGAGATGGAGACGAAGATGGAGCAGGCCAAATCACAACTGGAACTGGCCAAAAACAACCTGGATAAATGCAACCTCTATGCCCCGGTCAGCGGTTTTGTCGGATCGCGTAACGTGGAACCGGGTCAATCGTCGGTCAGCTCGTTCTCGCCCATCGAACTGGTGAAGATCGAAAAGGTCTATGTTAAAATCTCGGTTCCCGAAAACGAGATCGGGAAAATCAAGAAGGGCAATAGTGCCGGGTTTGTCGTACCGGCGCTGGGCAGTCTGCATTTCGAAGGGGTGATCAGTCATGTAGGCGTGGTGGCCGATCGTTTTTCGCGCACCTATGAGGTGAAAATCCTGGTCGATAATCCCGATCTGGCGATGAAGCCCGGGATGGTTTGTGATGTTGAGCTTGATGGGGATGACCGGCGCGAATTGGTTGTTGTCCCTTACAATGCGGTGAGCAAGGAACCCGGTGGCTCCTATGTTTTTCTGGTCTCCCCCGATCAAAATAGCGTTCAAAAGCAGTTGGTCGAAGTGGGGAACTTTCAGCCGGAGGGATTGGTGATTCTGAAGGGTCTGACCTCCAGCCAGTCGATCGTGGTGGAGGGAAAGGAAAAATTGTCGGACCATAGCCTAATCCGTTTGTAAGATGAGTCATAAAAAAAAAGGATTTATCGGTTCGGCGATGCGGAACCGGAATATTGTCATCATGATTACCCTGCTTCTCATGGTGGTGGGGGTAATTGCCCTTCAGAAGATGCCCCGCAACGAGTTTCCCCAGTTTACCATCCGCCAGGGGGTGATCGTGGGAGTCTATCCCGGGGCTACGTCCGCCGAGGTCGAAGCCCAGCTTACGACTGTGGTGGAGAATTATATCTTTGGTTATACCGAGGTGAAGAAGGCTAAGACCTATTCCCAGTCGAAAGAGGGAATGATGTATATCTTTGTTGAACTAAACGACAACGTGAAAAATGCCGACCAGTTCTGGTCGAAGCTGAAGCATGGGTTAAGCGAATTGAAGGGGACTCTGCCCACCGGGGTGCTGGCCTTAGTGGCCAACTCCGATTTTGGTGATACTTCGGCCCTGCTGATCACGCTATCCTCTGACACGAAGAGTTACAAGGAACTGGAGCAGGAGTTGAAAAAGCTGGAGTCTGAGTGCCGAAAAATTCCGGCAGCCTCCAAGATAAAGCATTACGGATTACAAGAGGAGGAGATCCTGGTCAATGTAATGCCGGAGCTACTGAACGAATACAACATCAAGACCCTCTCGCTGCTTGGGAGTTATATGCCCAACGGCATGGTCAACTATGCCGGTGACCTGAAGGACGGGCATTATGACCTGGCCGTTCATCTGCCGTCGAACTACGACTCGGAGAGAGATCTGGCTGACCAGATCGTCTATTCCGATCCCAATGGTAATGTAGTCCGTCTGAAAAATATCGCCTCCATTGGACGGCGTTATCAGGATCCAGACAGCTATATCCGTCAGAACGGACGGAAAGCCATTCTGCTCTCGCTAGAGATGCAGTCCGGCAATAACATCGTGGAATTTGGCCGGGAGGTCGATCAGGCCATTGCCAATTTTCAAAAGAGTACCTCCGATGAGATCGCGGTCTCCAAGATTTCGGAATTGCCTAAATATGTCGATGAGTCGGTCTCCAACTTTATGAATGAGTTTATCATCGCCATTATCGCCGTTATTTTGGTGACGATGATCCTGCTGCCTTTACGGGTGGCTTCCGTGGCAGGGATTACAGTCCCGATTGCCGTGTTGATCACGCTGACTTTCCTCTATTTCTTCGGGGTTGAACTGCACACCGTCTCGCTGGCGGCCCTGATCTTGGTGCTGGGGATGATTGTGGACAATTCGATTGTCGTCATCGATAACCATGTTGAAAAGATAGACCATAAGATCTCCCCCTGGCATGCAGCGATTAAGAGTGCCAAAGAGTTATTGGCACCGGTCATAACGGCTACGCTGGCTATCATGGCGGCCTATATCCCGCTCGGGTTTATGGTTCCCGGCACCGCCGGTGAGTTTATGGAATCTCTGCCGATAGTGGTTTCCATCGCATTGATCGTTTCGGTGCTGGTTGCTGTTCTTTTAGTTCCTTACCTGAATTTTGTCTTTATCAAAAAGGGATTATCTTCCCCTGAAGGTCAACAGAAAGGAAAATCGTTTCTCGACCGGCTTCAGGGTTGGTTCGACCGCTCTCTGGAGGCTGCCTTCAACCATCCCAAGATGGTTCTTTCCATTGGGGCTTTATCCGTTGTTTTGGCCATCGTCTTATTCAAAAACCTCGATCAGGAGTTATTTCCTGAGATGGAGCGGAACCAATTTGCCGTTGAGGTATCTTTACCCACTGGAAGTTCGATTGAGGAGACGGCCGTGGTCGTGGACAGCCTTGAACAGGTGTTGATGTGCGATGAACGGGTGACCAACGTGACCAGCTTTATCGGCACCAGTTCCCCGCGTTTCCACACGGTTTACGCACCTAATATGCCCTCGCCCAATTACGGTCAATTGTTGATCAATACCGTGTCGAACAAGGCGACCCGTGAGATCGTTGCCGATTATGCGCCTCTTTATTCCGAAGGGTTTGCCAATGCACATGTGAAGTGGAAGATTCTGGCCATGCAAAGTGCAAAGGCTCCGGTCGAGGTACGCATCACTTCCGATTCTATCGGGGAGATACGTGAGACACAAGCCCGGATCATGGAGGTTCTGAAGAAGACTCCGCATGTTGACTGGATTCGCGACGACTGGGATCAGCCCCGGCAGAGCATCCGCGTCAATCTTGACCGTGACAAGGCTAAACGTATGGGCTATTCAAAAGGGGTAGTGGCCACCTCGCTGATGATTGGTCTGGAAGGAATACCGTTGACCACTATCTGGGAGGAGGACCACCCGGTAGCGGTACGTCTTTCGCAGGAGGGTAATGGCCCTAAGAGATTCTCTTCTCTGTCCGATCAGTATATCACTTCCCCCTCGAGTTTCACGGCTGTCCCGTTGCGATCGCTGGCCAGCTTCACTCCGGAATGGACCGAGGGAACTATCGTTCGCCGTAATGGTACCCGTACATTGACGATTCAGATTGATAATGATGCAACTGGTGTGGCTTCAAATATTTTAAATGAGATAAAACCACAGATAGATCAACTGGAACTACCGGGACGGACTTTTATCACTTACGGGGGCGATTATGAAGCACAGTTCGAGACTTTTATTCCGATGGGCTACGCATTGGGACTTAGCATTCTGTTGATTTTTTTCATCATCCTGTTCCAGTTTAAAAAAATCAAACTATCGCTGATCATCATGCTGACGATGGTCTTATCCTTGCCGGGAACAGCCATCGGGTTAACCCTGATGGGATATCCGTTCAGCACCACGGCTTTTATCGGGATTATCAGCCTGTGTGGTATGGTGGTTCGTAATGGCATTATTCTGATTGATTATGCCCGTGAGCTGAAGGAGAAGCAACGGATGCTCACCCGCGAAGCGGCCCTGGCGGCCGGTAAACGGAGGATGAGACCGATTTTCCTGACCTCCGCAGCCGCCTCGGCGGGCGTGATCCCGATGATTATCAGTCGTTCACCGCTTTGGGGGCCGGTCGGGACAGTGATCTGTTTCGGGTTACTGATTTCGATGGTGCTGACCCTGTATCTCTTACCAATCCTCTATGCGATGAGCTACAGCGACAAAAAGGTTTCAGGGAAAGGGTTCTGGGATGTTCCTCCGGAAACACAGCATAAGCATAAAAATAAGGTGGTGACCGCGACACTCCTGCTTGTTTTTTTCTTTTTGGGGAATAATGCTGAATCGCAATCGCTTAGTCTTGACTCTTGTTGCCGGATGGCTTTACAGAACAACAAAAATGTTCTGGAGGCCCGGTATGAGGCGGAGGCTTCCCGGGAGGTGAGCAAAGAGGCTTATACCAACTATTTTCCAAAGGTGAGCGCCAGCGCTTTGGCGATGCGTTCGCCCGAAGATTTGGTACAAGGTCAGACCCCTGAAATAAAACTGCCAGTATCGGATGCTGCCGGTAATTTGCAGGGATCTACTCCGTTTGCCTATTTCCCTTCGATGGCCATTAGTGCAATCGATTATATCAATGTGGCCAGCGTGTCGGCCACGATCCCCGTCTATGCCGGCGGACAGATTCGTAACGGGAATAAGCTGGCAGCCCTTGGAGAGGAGGTTCAAGCTGGCAGCCCTTGGAGAGGAGGTTCGCCGTCGTCAGCAATCGATGACCACCACCGAAGTGCTGATGCGGACCGAGCAACTCTACTGGACTATCGTGGGGTTGACCGGTAAACTGAAGACATTGGAGAGTTATCAGGCTTTACTCGACACGCTGAATCGTGATGTGAGCAATTATTTAGCGGCAGGACTGGCACAACGCAACGATTTGTTGAAAGTGGAGTTGAAGCAAAACGAGTTGCAAGTTAACCGGTTGAAGCTCGTGAATGGGCTTGGTTTGTCGAAACGGGCTCTGTGCCAACAGATCGGGATTGCTTACGATTCAGCAATGATCCTGACTGATGAACCGCTGGTCGGGGAGATGCCCCTGTTGTCGGTTACTCCGGATGAGGCTGTGATGAACCGTGATGAATACCGGTTGCTCGACAGGGCTGTTGAAGCCGAAGCGCTCCAGTTGAAGATGACCCAGGGAAAATTGATGCCCCAACTGGCTGTCGGGGCGCTGGCTGCCTATGCCGATATCGGTAACTCGGGTAACACGCAAAAAATGGCTTTCGCCAGTCTGAGTCTCCCTCTCACCGACTGGTGGGGTGGATCGCATAAGATGAAACAGCAACAGTTGAAGATTGACAAGGCTCGTAACAAGATGAGCGAGACTGCCGAATTGCTGGCCCTACAGGTTGAACAGGCCCAAAATGAGCTGCACGAGTGTTTCGATCAGATAAAGCTGGCCGAAAGGGGATTGGATCAGTCCCGTGAAAATCTGAGGATTACAGACGATAATTACCGTTCAGGTATGATCGGCATTTCGGACCTGCTGGAAGCCCAGGCGTTGTTCCAGTCGTCAAACGACAATCTGATCAACGCCCGGTGTAATTTTCAGGTTGCAAAAGCTACCTATTGGCAGGCGATTGGGAAATATAATCAGTAATAGTCCGAAATCCGGGGGGCTGTTCGTAACGGAGCGGATGGCCGGCTCCCCGGATCGTTTTTCATTTTTGTAAGATAGAGATTAAAAAAACCAGTTTTGTATGAAAAATATTAGTGTTAAGTTTGAACAGATCCTCCGATTCTTTGGAATATCGAAGGGAGAGGTGAGGATGGAAGCCTCCTTTGTGAAAGATTTTGGTTTTGATGATTTGCAATTCAGGTGTCTGGCCTTTCACCTCGAAAACTTTTTCAAGATCAGCATCCGAAAGGATGAGTATGTTGAACTGGACACTATTGGCCATGCGATGAATTTTGTTAGTAAAAAAATATCAGACCTGTAATCAAAAGGTTTTGACCTAAGTCTATGCGGTTATTATTCATTTATTTGGCCACTTTGTTTCAGGTGGTTTTCCCATTTGTTGCTCATGCTCAGGATTCCAAAGCGGGATCGGGATCCCCTAAGGTGGCCCTGGTCTTATGCGGGGGCGGCGCCAGAGGGTTGACCCATATCGGGGTTTTAAAAGTTCTCGAGGAGGAGGGTATCCCGGTCGACATTATCGTGGGTACCAGTATGGGGGCTTTGGTTGGCGGCGCTTATGCCATTGGTTACAATGCCGCGGAGCTGGAGACGCTGGTAAAATCGCTCGATTGGGAGACGACCCTGAGCGACGGAGTTCCCCGTACCTTCCTGTCGAAAAACGACCAGCTATTAAATCAGCGTTATCTCCTCTCATTGCCCGTTGCCGAAAAGAGAGGATTTGAACTGCCTCAGAGCCTGGTCAAGGGGCAGAATGTCCTCAATTTATTTTGCGGACTGACCGGTGAGGTGCCCGTTGATGCCGATTTTACCCGGTTCCCTGTATCGTTTGCCTGTGTGGCCGCCGATCTGGAGAGCGGCGAGGAGGTGGTGATGAATAAAGGTTTTCTGCCGACCGCCCTCTATTCGAGTATGGCTATCCCGTTGGCTTTTCAATCGTCGGAGCGTGACGGGCATCTGCTGGTGGATGGGGGACTGGTCAATAACTTCCCGATCGATGTGGCCAAACAGATGGGGGCCGATATTATCATCGGGGTTGATATCCGCAATGATTTTCATGATCGGGAAAACCTGAAATCGATGGATAATGTACTGGAGCAACTGGTAAGTTTTTTCGATCACGGGAAAGATTCGGTTAATAACCGGTTGTGCGATCTGATCATCCGTCCCGATATCACCGGTTATTCTGTTTCCAGCTTTAGCGCCAGGGCGGTGGACACGTTGCTGGTCAGGGGAGAGAAGGCGACTTTGGCGGTGCGCGATCAGATCAGGGCAATCAAATCGGCTTACCATCTGGAACCTCGCCCGAAGTCGCGTCACCTGGTGCCACCGGAGCAGTGGCACATAACCGGTATTCGATTTTCAGGGGATTCACCTCTGGATGACTACTTCCTGCAAAAAAGGATGGGGATGGAATTTCCAGGCGATTTCTCCGCTCAGGAGATAAAGACAGCCATCGACCGGCTTTACGGGATGGGCGGTTTCGAACGAATCTATTATAACCTGGTCGATCAGGCCAACGGCAAACTTCTTAATTTAAATATCGAGACCCGTCAGGTGTTGACCTATAATGTCGGGTTTAAGGCCAATACCACCGATGCCGCGGCTATCATGATCAACACGACCCGGAAGAATTACGGCAATCGTTTTGGCCTCTTTTCGGCCAGCGCCGAACTATCGGTCAATCCGGGGTTGAGCCTTATGGCGGAGAGCAATAAGACCAACCTGCCCGCCGTCGGGATTAGTCTGGAGGGTAAATATCAGAATTATAATGTTTTCGATAGGGGGGATAAGCTGTTTAAGGCGAATGTCTTTTATACCTCGGCGGCGTTATATATCTACCAGCCTTTCCTGAAGAAGTACAACCTGGGGTTGGGATTCCAGGAAGAATATTTTGCCGGCGATATTTTCAGCAGGAACGGTATTATGCCGCTGACCCCCGATAAAATCGATTGTTTCCTCTCCGGCGCCTATGCTTACCTGTCGTATGACAACATGGACGATTACTATTTCCCGAAGAAGGGGAGCTCGGTTTACACGGAGTTCTCACTGATGAAAGATTTTCAGAATATGGAGGAGATCTGTCCTGTCGCGCTCTTCAGAATGAAAAATGTGATCCCGGCCGGGCGGAAGACGGCGCTGCTTCTGGATTTTTATGGCAGGGGACTGTTCAATGCCGATTACCCGTTGACCCGGATGACCCTGATCGGTGGTGAGCCTTATTCCCAGTATTTCAATTATCATCTCCCGTTCGTGGGGCTTCCCTCTGTAAATGTTGGCGACCAGTTCTCCTATATCGGTTCCGTGGGATTGAGGCTCAATGTTGCCCCATCGCAATATGTGTCGCTGATCTGGAACGGGCTGTGGCAAGATTCTGACTGGCTGTTCCGCGAAGGGGCAGAGTCGGTTTACGGGGGTGGCATCAAATATTCGATGAAAACCATGTTAGGCCCACTGGATGTGACCCTGGGCTATTCGGGGGCCACCGAAAAAATGACCTTCTCGGCCAACTTCGGGTATTGGTTCTGAGAACGAGGTCCAAGAGTCAAAATTCGAGGGTGACGCGATATCCTATCGCGTCGATTTTTGTAGGGAATTGGAATACGGTCCCGATTGGAGCTTTATCGCTTCATGATAGCCGAGATTGGAAATCGCTGCACCCCAGACTTTACAGAAGAAAGCAGGTTCAGTGAAGGCCGGATTTTCAGGAGCTATACTAAATGGCATTACAGGCCTGTGAAGCAACCGTTTTGGTCTGTACGCTTCTATTTTGCAGTAAATCAAATAGTTTAAGAGAGAGATTTTGCCTGATAGTTCATCCGCCTTTTTATAAAATCTTTATAACCTCGAAATCAATATTGATAATTAACTTATGAAAAGGCATTCATCTTTGTATTGTTCAAATCGTGGGTGAAGAAGTGAATGGTTAGAATAGTTCATCCTGGAAAAGGGTTGATTATTAAGGGCAAGACAAGATGAGAAAAGAAACGTATCACATATTATTCAAGCAGGTAGGAAGCCTTTTTATCATCCTTGGGGTTGTGATGGCAACTCCGGTTATTGTTTCCATGATCTACTCGGAGTGGTACTCAGCCATCGGGTTTTTGATTTCGGCTTTTATTGCTGTAGGATTAGGTTCAACCTTGTATTATGCTTTTTATCATGCCGCTGAGCCCCTGAAGAGTAGTGCGATTATTATCACCGCTTTCGGGTGGTTAATGGTGAGTATATTGGGTGGTCTTCCCTTCGTGGTCATCGCCTATATCACACCGCCAGCGGAGATGCAACGATTAGTACCGGAGGGATTTACCTACACCTCAAGTTTATTGATTTTCAGGAATCCCTTACATGCCATTTTTGAAAGCATGAGCGCATTAACGACGACCGGATTGACAATGGCCGTTCATGAACCTTCTATCGGGAAAGGCTTGTTGTTTTACCGTTCGATTGCCAACTGGGTCGGAGGGGCAGGATTTATTGTTATGGCGCTGGCCATTTTTAAGCAGGTCCCCGGACGGACAGCCTTGCTCCTTTACAGTACGGAATCGACAGGACAGAAATTGGAATACCGGGTCATGGAAACGGCCAAAGCGATTTGGAAGGTTTATCTTTTTGTAACACTATTTCTGGTAGTTTACCTGGTTATTGGCACTTATCTCATCCTACCTGATTATCCGCTAAGTGAGAATATTTTTGATTCCATCAATCATGCGATGAACGGACAATCGACAGGAGGATTCAGTACGCTGGATGATAGTATCGCGGGCTATCATTCTCCGGCCATGGACATGCTGTATTTATTGCCCATGATATTGGGATCCTTCTCTTTCCCGTTTTATTTCAGGGTGATTTGCAGGAACCAGTTTGATGAGTTTTGGAAAGACATACAAACACGATCGTTATTCATTGCTTTTATTCTCGGAAGTCTGATCATGTCGGTCTTGCTGATTCGGGCCGATACGGTCACGAATCCTGTCCGGGAAGGTGTTTTTCAGTTTGTCAGTGCCCTGTCGACGACCGGTTGGCAAACTTCCAATGTTGGAAACTGGGATAATTATTCGGTCTTCTTTATTGTTATCGCGATGATTATCGGAGGCGCTGCCGGATCAACAGTAGGGGGCATCAAGATAATCCGTGCCTTATTAATCAGAAAGGGAATTATCTGGCAGATCAAAAAAATATTTCTTTCTGACAGAACCATTGAGACCATCAACTTCAATGGCAAGACCATGTTGCCCGAAGAGATGAACAAGGAGTTTGCATCGGCAACGACGCTGTTAATCCTGTTTATCATCATGATCCTCACCTCGACCTTTATAGCGGCCATCTTTGCGGGGAGTAATTATACACTTGCCGATGGGCTGTTGGAAGCGGCCTCAGCTCAGGGAACGGTAGGACTGTCTACCGGCATCACCGACCCGTCGATGCACCCGGTATTGGAGATTACTTATATCGTGCAAATGTGGGCCGGACGATTGGAGGTATTACCGGTACTGGCCTTAATAAAGGTACTTTTCTGGAGTAAAAGCCCTAAATTTATATAGTTCTTAACCAGTTGGTCAGGTCTCAGTCCGGGTAATTTAGGTTGCTTTTTAATAAGTTCTGTTTAATAGTTGTATAAGGTTAAAACGATTTTTATGAATGCGACAATTTTATGGACAGTGTCCAAAACTATTGAGGTGAATAACCTCACCGGTTACGCGATAGGATCGGTTGTGGCTCTGTTTATTCTTGGCTATCTTATCTGTTCGTTGATTAAGCCTGAAAAATTTTAAAAATGAAAGCACAAGATTTATTCCAGGTCATGCTATTCTTTACAATATTAACAGGTTTAACACCCCTGTTAGGCAGTTATATGGGTAAAGTATTTACAGGCAGCAAACATTTTATGTTACCCGTACTGGGCTGGCTTGAACGATTTACTTACAGACTTACCGGGGTCAATCCTGATGAAGAAACCAACTGGAAATCGTACACCTTTGGTTTATTGATTTTCAACCTGACCGGTTTTTCCTTTCTTTTTCTTCTGCAGTGTGGTCAGGCTTATTTGCCATTAAATCCGAATGATCTTTCCAATGTATCGTGGCATTCGGCGTTTAATACGGCCGTCAGCTTTATGACCAATACCAACTGGCAGGGGTATGGAGGTGAAACAACACTCAGCTATCTTGTTCAGATGATCGGTTTAACTGTCCAGAATTTTGTGAGCGCCGCTACCGGGATTGCTGTCCTGTTGGCGTTGATCAAAGGGATCTCCGGGAAAACAACCGATAAGCTGGGAAACTTTTGGGTTGACCTTACGCGCTCAGTATTGTATGTGCTCTTACCACTTTCAATTCTGTTGGCTATTCTGCTGGTTGGTCAGGGAGTGATTCAAAATTTTAATGCCAATGAAACTGTTCAGACCTTGCAGGGTGACCAACAAGTATTGCCCATGGGCCCGGTCGCCTCGCAAATTGCCATCAAACAATTGGGAACCAATGGCGGGGGTTTTTTCAATTCAAACAGTGCTCATCCTTTTGAAAATCCTACACCCTTCAGTAATTTCCTTGAGATGTTATCAATATTGCTGATTCCTGCCGCGTTAACTTTTACTTATGGCAAGATGGTTGGTTCAACCCGTCAAGGGTGGACTCTTTTCTCGGCCATGATGATTTTGTTGATTGCAGGATTGTGCCTCTCTCTCAATGCTGAATATTCCTCTAATCCAATCTTTGGCGATCTGTCGTTGATGGAGGGAAAGGAGACCCGTTTCGGAATCACGAACTGTGTTCTTTGGTCAACCTCCACCACCGCGGCTTCAAATGGTTCAGTCAATGCTATGCAGGACAGCCTTTCGCCATTAAGCGGGATGATTTCCATGATCAATATTATGCTTGGAGAAGTAATCTTTGGAGGTGTTGGAGCGGGATTGTTCGGCATGATCATTTTTGTAATCCTTACCGTATTTATTGCCGGGTTGATGGTCGGGAGAACGCCCGAATATCTGGGGAAAAAGATTGAGGCTTTTGAAGTTAAGATGGCTATCCTGGCCGTCTTAGCCCCCTCCTTTGTCATACTATTCTTTTCGGCGTGGGCATCGGTCAGCGATCCGGGGATTTCCAGTCTTAACAATTCGGGGCCCCACGGGCTATCCGAGATTCTCTACGCCTTTAGTTCGGCAGCCGGGAATAACGGGAGTGCCTTCGCAGGTCTGAATGCCAATACCCTTTTCTATAATCTTACCCTGGGATTAGGAATGCTCATTGGTCGCTTTGGAGTGATCATCCCGGTTCTTGCCATCGCGGGGAATATGGCCGGGAAAAAAATCACCCCGTTGTCTGCGGGTACTTTTCGTACGGATAATTGGCTGTTTGTCGGTCTGTTGATCGCGGTAATCCTGTTTGTTGGAGGTTTGACATTCTTCCCTGCCTTATCGCTGGGACCTATCGTTGAACATCTCTTGCTGCACAATGGCATAACGTTTTAATTTCTGAAGTCATGAAGCCTAAAAAATATATAAGCATCTTCAATCAGGCTTTGATCTTGCAGGCAGGTAAAGACTGTTTCATCAAGGTTAACCCGGCATTACTTATCCGAAATCCTGTTATCTTCATTGTCTGGATTGGAGCAGTGTTAACCACGGTCATGGTTATTGCAGGTATCTGGCAGGGACGTTTCTCTTCATTCAATCTTCAGATTGCTATCTGGCTTTGGTTTACAGTGTTATTTGCCAATTTTTCCGAGGCTATTGCCGAAGGGCGGGGAAAGGCGCAGGCTGAGAACCTAAAAAAGAACAGGACTCAAACAAAAGCCCGGAAGTTAATTGGGATACAGGAGATCTCAGTTTATGCTACCGAACTGAAAAAGGATGATAGGGTCATATGCGAAACCGGTGATATCATTCCATCGGACGGAGAGGTGATTGAAGGTGTGGCCAGTGTTGACGAATCGGCTATCACGGGGGAATCGGCCCCGGTAATACGGGAGAGTGGAGGCGACCGGTCGGCAGTTACCGGTGGAACAAGGGTGATCAGTGACCGGATAATAATCCGTATTACCACCGAACCCGGCAATACGTTTATCGATCGTATGATTGCCCTGGTCGAAGGCGCGAAACGACAGAAGACGCCTAATGAAATCGCCTTGTCGATACTCCTCTCCGGCTTATCGATAATTTTTCTTCTGGCAGTGGTCACCCTCCCGGCTTTTTTCAGCTACAGCCTCAAGGCTTCGGTATTGGCACAGTCGCAAAACCTGTCACTCCCGGTATTGATCGCTTTATTGGTTTGCTTAATACCGACGACCATAGGAGGTTTGCTTAGTGCCATTGGCATTAGCGGGATGGACCGGTTACTGCAGCGAAATGTTATTGCCACCAGTGGCCGTGCTATTGAAGCGGCCGGCGATGTGGATGTATTGTTGCTCGATAAAACGGGGACCATCACTTTGGGCAACCGTATGGTGACCAACTTTATCGCAGCGGAGGGGGTAACATTGGAAGAACTGGCCGATGCCGCACAGCTCTCCTCATTATCTGACGAAACGCCCGAAGGTCGCTCCATCGTGGTGCTGGCAAAGGAGAAGTTCAATATCAGGGGCCGGGACATTACAAATCTTCATGCCACCTTCATCCCCTTTACGGCACAGTCGAGGATGAGTGGAGTCGATCTAAGTTCGATCGACGGAAAGGTCCATCAGATCCGTAAGGGATCGTCGGAAGCTATCCGGACCTTCATTCACAATAACAACGGTTTCTTCCCTCAAAAGATAAAAGATATAGTCAGTGAGTTGGCCAGACAGGGGGCTACCCCTTTGGTCGTTGCGGAAGACGACAAAGTGCTTGGGGTGATCCATCTGAAAGATATCGTTAAAGGGGGTATCAAACAACGGTTTGCTGAACTTCGCAGGATGGGGATCAGAACGGTAATGATAACCGGCGACAATGCATTAACCGCTGCGGCCATTGCGGCTGAGGCTGGCGTGGATGATTTTATGGCCGAGGCAAAACCGGAAGATAAACTACATCGTATCCGTGTGGAACAGGTCAACGGACATCTGGTCGGCATGATTGGCGATGGTACCAATGATGCTCCTGCATTGGCCCAGGCCGATATTGGAATTGCCATGAATTCAGGCACCCAGGCTGCCCGTGAAGCCGGCAACATGGTCGATCTCGACAGCAATCCCACCAAGCTCATCGAAGTGGTCGAAGTGGGCAAACAACTGTTGATGACCCGGGGCTCTCTCACGACCTTTAGTATTGCCAACGATGTGGCTAAATATTTTGCCATTATACCGGCAATCGCGGTGTCGCTCTACTCAGGAAGCAACGGCATCGGCCCACTCTCCGCGCTGAACATCATGCATCTGGGGTCACCGCAGAGCGCCATTTTGAGCGCGATAATCTTCAACGCACTGATCATTGTCCTGTTGATCCCTTTGGCGCTCAAGGGGGTCCGCTACCGGCCTGTTTCTGCCAATCAGGCTCTGATCCGTAATCTGCTGGTCTTTGGATTGGGCGGGATCATCGCCCCGTTTGCCGGAATTAAATTGATTGACATCTTGATTAATCTATAAATCGGCTTTAATATGAAAACATTGGTCATCTCCTTAAAAATATTCCTGTTTTTCACCATTTTAACTGGGGTTCTTTACCCGCTTTTAGTTACGGGAATTGCACAAAGCACATTTCCATCGGAATCGAATGGAAGTATAATTGTTGAAAATAATAAAAAAATCGGGAGCCTGCTGATTGGACAGCAATTTGATTCTGTGCGGTATTTTACCTCACGTCCCTCATCTATTGCTTATCATCCGATACCATCAGGAGGCTCAAATTATGGATTGACGAATGGAAGGTTGAAAAATCTTGTTGCCGAACGCAGACGTCATTTTATTGCAACGAACCAATTGGATAGTGCGGCGACTCTTCCTTCAGAGATGTTCTTTGCCTCGGCGAGCGGTCTCGATCCGCATATCTCGCCCCAGGCCGCTTTTTTGCAAGTAAACAGGATTGCTAAAGTCCGGGGATTCAATGATGCTCAAAAGCATAAACTGGAGCAAAGTATTCAAACTCTTACAGAACCCCCGCAATTTTTATTCTTAGGTGAAGAAAGGATTAACGTATTATTGCTAAATTTAGATACTGATAGAATTAAATGAACGGTTTCGAAGAAAACAGGCCAAATCCCGATGAACTTTTGGCTTCATTGAAGAAAGAAGAAGAAAAGAGTAAACGGGGCAAACTGAGAATCTTTTTCGGTATGTGTGCCGGTGTGGGAAAAACCTATACGATGTTGGAGACGGCACAGTCCGAAAAAAAGAAAGGAAATGATATCGTCATAGGATATATCGAAACGCATAACCGTAAAGAGACCGCCGATCTTACTGAGGGATTTGAGCTGATCCCCCGAAAGACCTACTCCTATAAATCGGCACAAATCCAGGAGATGGACCTGGATGCTATTATTGCCCGCAGACCTCAAACCGTGCTGGTTGACGAGCTGGCCCATACCAATGCCCAGGGGAGCCGCCATGCCAAGAGGTACCAGGATGTGCAGGAACTCCTCGAGAACGGGATCAGTGTCTATACCACCCTCAATGTTCAGCATCTTGAAAGCCGTTCTGAGACCGTTGCTCAGATTACCGGGATTATTGTCCGGGAAACATTGCCGGATGAGATCTTTGAAAATGCTGACGAGGTCGAAGTTATCGATATTTCCCCGGAAGAATTGTTGCAACGGTTGGCCGAAGGGAAAGTCTATACCGCCGACCGCTCGAAGGAGGCTATCGCGAATTTCTTCCGCAAAGGCAATATCACCGCCTTGCGCGAAATGGCCCTGCGAATTGTTGCCGACCGGGTGGATAAACAGTTGTACGATTACATGCAACAGAAGCGGATTAAGGGACCCTGGAAATTGGGGGTACGCTTGCTGGTTGCCATGAGCTATACCTCGCAGTCGACCAGGCTGTTGCGTTGGGCCAAGAGCCTCTCCGATATGATGGGAGGAACCCTGCAGGCGATATATGTCGAGACCTCACACGATCTTTCGGATAAAGAACGAGAAGTGTTGAACCAGAACCTGACCCTTGCCAAACAGTTGGGTGTCGAGCCGCGGATAGTCACCAATTACGACATCGTAAAAGCGATTGTCGGTTTTGCCCGTGCGGAAAACATCACGCATATTGTCGTCGGAAAACCAAGGATCATGAATCTGCTCTCCTGGTTCAGGATGGGAAATTTTATCCAGCGACTTATCCGTTACAGCGGCGATATCGATGTTTATATCTGGGGTTCAGAGACCCCGCGAAAGGACAAGTATGCCGAGAAAATATCACTTCCCTCTTTTTCGTCAAGTATCAACCAGTACCTGATAGCCTTGCTGGTGATTATAATCACGTCGGGAATCAGCTTCATCCTGAAAGAGATGATTGGGTACCAGGTTGTTTCATTTGCCCTATTGTTTGTGGTCTCCATCCTTGCTTTTTTCTACGGCATCGGCCCCATTCTGATGGCTTCAACGTTAAGCGCCCTGATTTGGGACTTTTTCTTTATCCCTCCCTCTTATACTTTTCATATTGGCGAGGCTGCAGACACCCTCATGCTGATCATGTTTTTTATTATTGCCCTGTTGAATGGCGTGCTGACCACTAGAGTACGGAGGCAGGAGATGAAGATCAGGGTGCGCGAAGAACGGACCAATGCGCTTTACCAATTGGCAAGGGAACTTTCAACGGCCTCCGGGATCGATGATGTGTTGAACCTGGCCGTTAACGATGTCCGCAAATATTTCGACCGCGAAAGTGCCATTCTCCTGAAAGACAGCTCCGACCGTCTCGAAAAACAGGTCAGGCATCCAACGCGGATCAGTTTCTCTGAAAATGAAGTCAATATAGCCGAGTGGGCTTTCCATCATTCGGCCAAAGCGGGGAAATTCACCGAAACGTTGCCCTCTGGCGATTATACCTTTTATCCGCTTAAAGGCATCAACGATAATATGGGAGTCATTGCCGTGCGACATTTGCAGAAGTTCACCCAGGGTGAAGAGCAGTTCTGGGAAGCCTTTCTTTCGCAGATATCCGGCAAGTTTGAACGGGAGTTCCTGCGCAATGCGGCCAAAGAGGCCTATCTGTTGAATGAATCGGATAAGCTCTATAAAACTCTCTTTAATTCAATCTCCCACGAGTTGCGCATCCCGGTCGCTACCGTCATGGGGGCATCGGAGACTTTATTGTCTCAAAGCTATCCCGAAGAGATCAAACAAAAACTGTATTCCGAAATAAATATCGCATCGGTGAGGCTTAACCGGCTTATTGAGAACCTGCTGAACATGTCGCGGCTCGAATCGGGCAGGATAACCCTGCATCCGGATTGGTGCGACGTCCATGATTTGGTCAATAAAGTAGCCGATAACCTTAAGCAGGAATTATTGCCGTTCAGGTTGTCAACCGTGATCCCCAATGAGATGCCCTTGGTCTATATCGATTTTGGACTCATTGAACAGGTTCTGCATAACCTTGTCTTGAATGCCACACAAAATGCCCCTGCCGGGACCAATATCCGGGTTAAGTTCTATTATGACAGCGGCTTTTTTACCATTCAGGTAATGGATCGTGGAAAAGGCTTCCCTGAAGCCGAATTGCCATTGGTCTTTAATAAATTTTACCGCGGCAAAGATTCTGCAACCGGGGGAACAGGATTGGGATTATCCATCGTTAAAGGTTTTGTTGAGGCACATTCCGGAACGGTGAAAGCAGAAAACAGACAAAACGGCGGAGCAATTTTCAGCGTTAAAATACCGGTTAAGATTGTCACCCAGTTGGATAAACAGATATAGGAACTTCCTGTAAATTGATAAGCCATGCAAGAAAATATCCTGATAATAGATGATGAGGTTCAAATACGCCGCTTGCTCGAGATTACCCTCTCCGCCTCGGGATATAAGATATTGGAAGCTTCGACCGGGAAAGACGGGTTGACGGTGGCGGCGACCCATCTTCCCAAACTGATTATTCTGGATCTCGGACTGCCCGATAATGATGGGTTGAATATCCTGAAAAAGCTGCGGGAGTGGTACAACAATCCGGTCATTATCCTTTCGGTCAGGAGCTCGGAGGAGGATATCATAAAAGCACTCGATTGGGGGGCCAACGATTACCTGACCAAGCCCTTCCGGTCAGGCGAACTTCTGGCCCGTATCCGTTCGGCACTCCGGCAAAGCCAGGGAAGCACCGAAGAACCAATCCTTACTTTCGGCTCACTCATCATTGACCTCTCAAGCCACCTGGCCCGGAAGAACGGCGAGATACTGAAGCTTACCTCCACCGAATTTTCATTGCTGGCCCTGCTCGCGAAAAATTACGGCAGGGTACTGACCCATCAGTATATTTTAAGGGAGATATGGGGATTCGGATACATGAATCAGACGCAGTATCTACGCGTTTTCGTGGCCCAGCTTCGTAAAAAAATCGAAGACGATCCTTCCAAACCTAAGCTGCTGATTACAGAGTCGGGAATAGGGTACAGATTCTTTGAGTGATTTGTATTTTAACCGGGAATAAGCGCCAAAGGGTTGTCTGGTATTTTTCGGGTAAACAGTAGAAAAGCCCGGCGGTATAAGGTGAATTGCTATACCCTTGAGCGGTCATCTCAACAACTGTCTATGCGGTTGAGTGCGGTATCTTGTATCCCGCGATCCTGTTAATTCCCGTAAAACATCAGGTATTTCCGCATGTTTGATTTGATGTATTCAACATTATGGTGACCGGGAAAAACATGATTCAGGGAGTTTATCCCTTTCTGTTCCAATATCTTTTGCAATACAGAACAACCTTCGTAGAACCCACCTTCATCCTGATTTCCCGCATCAAGATAAACCTTTAAGTCGGAAGCTATGGCCTGATTTTTGGCAAGGGCAATGGGGTCGTATTTTTCCCAGGTTTCATGGTCCGGGAAGTAGGGTTTATCTTCTTCCTCGAGTTTTAATTCCAAAGCAGGCATATGACCTCCCACTTTGATAAACAGATCCTGATGACGAAACGCCAGGTGCAGTGCGGCATATCCACCGGCAGAGGCCCCGCCGATAAATCGTCCTTTTCTGTCTTTTATTGTTTTAAACCTTTGATCAATGAGTGTAATAACCTCTTCGATGAAGTAATCTTCATACCTTCCAATGTTTATCACCCTACCGTAAGTATCTTCGACTCTATTGCTAATTTCTGAAGAATTTATTCCCCGGCTGTTTTCCAATCGCGGACAAACAATTATCATGGGGACGATCTCCTTGTTCCCAATCATTTGGTCTGCTGTCGTATTTATTTCCGCCTCAAGCAGAATCGTTTCATCGCCACTTCTTCCGTGCAAAAAATATAAGACTGGAAATGATTTGTCATTGTCGTAACAATCGGGTAGATAGACCAATAGGTGCATTTCTTTTCCAAGTGTGTTACTGTAGAATGCTGTTTCTTCAATTCTGGAACTGTTCATACATTCAATTGTTTGTTTTAAATCACTACTGTTCGATAAAATCCCGACTAATGATCCTGGGTGCAGATTTCTTGCTTCGTTATCAATGACAGAAATAAGGCTTGCAGTAAGTCGTGCTCCGACTATCAGGTTTTTCCCTGTTATTCTCACCGAGACGAAGAATCTTTTTTATTCCCGGACAGTACGTTAAATAATAAATCCTCTCACCGGTCCTTGTAGAATTTGCCTCGTAAATCGATACAAGCGATGGATATAAGCATAAAAACAGGGATAAATGTTACATAACCTCAACCATTTATTGTTGTTTCAAAGAGGGGTAAAGACATGGCTGCGGTAAAGATGCCGGGGAATTTTTTGAAATACAGTTTAAGCGACCTTCAAACATTTATCGGCGGCGAGTGTGGAGGATATGATCGTTCAATTGCCCGCTTCCCGCTTGACCCATGAAATTAAGAATAGGTCAGATATTTCCCTTCGATCCTCGTAATTGCACCGCCGCCAAACCATACCCGCTCCTTATTATTGGCATCGTCCTGTTTCTGAAGCTTAACAATGTTGAAATTATCCCGCAATCCGTTTTGCTCGATGATTATGGTCTCCCCTTGCCACAGCCCATTTTTAATCAGATAGTATCCAAACGCTGAATTTCCCGAACCTGTAGCCGGGTCTTCAATATAACCAAAAGTGGGGGCAAAAACCCGTGTCCTGAAATCGTTGGCCGAATCACTGGTGTTTGGCGTAAATACCTCAATGATATCAACTCCCGAGTTAAAACAAAACTCCTTCAGCTCGTCCAGTTCCGGGTTTATGCTCAATACCGACTCTAAATCCTTTACCGGGACAATCAGGGTGGTCAACCCGGCATTTATTATCGATATGGGCAAGTCTGTATTAAGATGCGGGAGGTCCGTTTTTAGTTTTTGGGCCAACAACCGGATATCCGGGATCGAATCGTTTATCACCGGCGAGGGAGACATGATAAAAACCGAATTCTCCGATTCTATCCGGTTGTTTACGGTCAGTTTTCCCCTGTTGGTATTGATGGTCAATGAGGGAAGATTGGCAAGCGCCTTATTCGTGCTGAAAAGATCGTACAGGATCGCGATGGTGGCGTGTCCGCAAAAATCAACTTCTCTCTCCGATGAGAAAAATCTCAGATCAAATTCATTCTCGTTGATCTGTGCGGCATAGCCCACCTCATTGACGAATCCTTTCAATTCCCTGGCTATTTGTAACATCTCCTGTTCGGTGATATCCTCTAAACGGTTTAAAAGGATATAGCCTGCCGGGTTGCCATCCGATTTCTCAGTCGCGAAAGCATCGATCTTTTTAAAATTATATTCTTTCATTTGTAAATAATTTTCTTAAAAAAACCAATTCCTGGTATTAGTTCAAAATCCCGGAACAGTTTTTTGATAAAATGACATGCGACGTCTGTCTATTCTGAATTTTCTATACCCAATATTCCTTTTGCTGTCGGGGCATTTTAATCAGGCTTTTTCCTGCTTTTAAGTTCCAGCTAATATAAGGCAATAAGTTGATTCCGAAATTGTAAACAGTGATTATATCGTTTCCGGCATTGTCTTTTTATGGATGAAAAAGAGTAGCATGATTGTTGACGTGATGGCGAGGACAACACCTGTTTCTCCGGTCAGGTATAGCGAAGTTGAATTTTTTACCGAGAAGGGGTCATAAAAGGCCTGAATAAAGGCATTATGTGCGCCATGAAACAGGACTGCCGGCCAGATGCTTTTTGCTTCTTTGCATAGATATGACATTGGCAAACTAATGGCCGTTAAGGTAATTATGAAAAACGGGACTGAAGTGAACCAGGGAGCATGGTTCCCGTAATCGGTAAGAAGCACTCCGGGGATATGCCAGACAGACCAGATAAATCCGGTTAATAACGAAGCCTTAATAAAAGACATCTCTTTTTCTAATTGAGGAAACAGGTATCCTCGCCAACCAATCTCTTCGCCCAGTGTTGCAATTGAATTGATAAAAGCGCCGACAATCGGAATAATAAAACTTTTCGGGCTTAGAGCCTTCACGGTATTAAAATAGCCGGTCAACCAAAGTGGGAGATAAGCAAGTGAGGTGTAAATTAACGGGATATAAAAGGCCTGAACTAAATATTTGCTCTTGCCAACTTGCCAGTAAATGGTTTTTATCGGTTGTTTTAAATACCGAAGCGTTAGAAATGTAGCGATAGCAGGCACCCACATAACACCTAATACCAATACCTTAGCTTTTTCAAAACCTGCCTTTATGATAAAATAGTTAAGGACGGAACTAAACACCACCAATACTATCAGAAAGATAAGGATATTCTTTTTTTTCATCCATTTCATACTTCTTCCTCCGAGTAATTTATTCCATAATCGTCTGTTCTTACCAAAATAGATTTTATCGATCTCCCCATAGACCTTTCCATCTCATTTTTATCAGGACCTAATCGGCACTGTTTTGAATGTCCAAATGTTTGAATTGGCCTTCTATCGTCAGATTCTTTGTTTTTTGAACAATGATATGCTGATCTGCTGGTATTTGAATTATACTCGAAATTTGTTCTGAGTAGGTTGAGATCCCAACAGTACTAAAACTAAAGGTCACGGGCATTTTAATATAGAGCGTATCATTTGACTGTTGATATGAAATTTTGAAAGGAGCTCTTTTTTTAGGGAAACTCCATCCCCATATCCAGCCACTGGTATGTAACTCAGATTGTGCGGATATTTCATTCGATTGAGAAATAAATAGCTTACATACTCCGCCCGATTCTCTTAGAACGACTGTATTTATTGAATTAAGCGGGATGACTATTTTGTCATTCGCTGTTTGTGCATTGCTTCCGAAAAAAATGAAGAAAAGAAGGAGTGTCGAAATTGTTTTTATTGATTTCATGAGACTAAGTGGTATAGATAGACATTATACATAGTAAAACGATGTATGGGGTTAAAAAATTATTTTTTCTTTATCAAGCGAAAAAGTAGCGTGATCAATAAATAAAAAAGGACGGCTGACAATGCAACTAACGGAATAAACCAAAATCCAAGTATTTCATCCATTTCAGGGCCATTGCTTATAAACCCAAAAGAATGAAATTGCTGGTTCATGTAAAACAAACCCGTTCTGGCAGGCCATAATATTTTGGCAATGATTAAAAAAACAAAGGCAAACAGGGATAAGTACATGACAGCAAACAGGCTAAAGATTGCTCCCCGTTTAATATTCAAGGCCAAAGCCTGAAAAACAGTCTTGGGATTGAAGGTATGTACCGCTTCTTTTAACTTCTTGTCAGCAACGATGGCTTTTAGGTAATCTTCGGGGTCGCCAAGTTTATTTAACACATTCAGCAGGTTTTCCGATTCATTCTCATCAGGAAAAGCATTCATGGCTTCATAAATGTGGCTGTTTATTTCCATTAAAAACTCAACTTTATCCTTCCCGGATAATGGCTTCAGGTTTTTTTCTACTCTTTTAAAATAGTCGTTATAAATATGCTGTGTTAAAGCGGTTTTAAATTCTAAAGTTTTCATTTAAGCATTAGTTTTTGAATCGAATTATTCAGGTCTACCCAATACCTTTTCATTTCCAATAAGGTATGGTCGCCTTTTTCCGTAAGGGTATAATATTTTCTTGGAATTCCCGTATCCTGCTCTACCCATTTAGCCGATACTAATTCTTCATCTTTTAAACGATTTAATAGCGGATATAAAGTTCCTTCAGCGATTACAAATTCGGTATGTTTCTTAATCTCTTCCATTAATTCATAGCCGTAATATTCGTTCCCTTTCAGAATGTTGAGGACAATAAAAGAAAGTATTCCTTTTTTTACCTGTGCCGTCCATTTATGTACAAACAAATTATTCATGCGACAAATATAAAATAAAATACATAGTAATACAATGTTTCAATAAAAAAAATAATACTATTGCCGTGAGGCATTACGAACCCCAATAGGCTTTGATGTATAAACGTCGAATCATAACGGGTAAAAGGAACTCCTTGCCGGGCCCTGCAAGAACGCTCATCGTTCTGTTAGTTGACAGTCCGTCCTTTTTCGTGAGTGTTGGCATTATTCAATTTTGTCCAAAACAGTTTCACCGGTCCGGAAGGCTAATCCGTAATAGTTGTTATTATTGAATTCAAACTCGTCAATTACCTCCATCCTGAGTTTTCTCGTGTGAGCCTCAAAGGACCTGTTATTGATTTTGTTTATAAACGTAACGCCAATTGGATATTGTTTCCTCATTCCAATTCTCATTACTTCAAAGAGTTTCTGAAATAATCCCGAACCCCTGTAACTCTTTTCTATACAAACTGGTCCATATTGAAAACTGTTTTCGGGGGTTATTTTTTCTGTACCCAAACGCAGTTGTTCCAAACGACTGACCATGAACGGGAAGATTGGCCACTGGGCGAAATAGCTCCATGAGCCGGCAAAAGCATAAGCAATCACTCTCTGATCATTTTCTGCGATAAAAAGTCCGTCAAGAGCAATTATCTCTTCAATTTGTCCGACAGTAAACGGTGTGGTAACAAACCCATTTTTCCGTTCATCTTCCGGCGTATTTACAAGCAAATATTTATTCTGAAGCTCAATAACTTCGTTAATGTCAGACCTCGTGGCGTTTCTAAAAACCATATTTTTCTTAGTTTATTTAATTCCCGAACCGTTGCCCCTCGCCTTAATCGCCAGTCCTGAAATTGTCTCGGGAAACCGCTCCCGGTTTCTTCGGGAAGACCCGCTTCCGCCCTCTGGCGGAGGGTGTGAGGGGTTCTCCGCTAGGCTTTTAGTCTAGCGGCTTTCCACTCGATGTGTGCTGTGAGTTGCGTAAGCAACATAACTGCAATAAAGATGGAAGTTGGCCTTCCGGTTGGGGTTTTTAGGAGAACCAACCAAACCACTTCTATGATGTGTCGGAGGAAACAAAGGCGCATGAAGCGATAGAAGAAAAGGCTGATCAAACAGTCAGGTATGAATAGGGGAGATGAGCGCAAGCGAACCTTCCGATGAAGTGACGAAATGGTTAGTCGTTGTCAAAACCTGATAAATATCGAGGTGTCAGGGATAAGTGCAGAGGCAACCTAATTACTGTCTGCACGGCAACCGTCATAAAGGGGGCATGAACCCTATTCAGGCTTTATTGCGGAACACAGGAAGCCTTGACAGTATGTAAAAGGGAAAACCCAAGCAGGAAATACCTGTAAGACGATTACCAATAACTGTTAAGGTGGCGGATGAAGCCGTAGTAGTGATGAGGTCCCTGTAATGGGGGTGGAGCAAAGGGCTTCAATTATGCAGTTTGGAATTAACGACAACTTAAAATCTTAAGGATGATTTTTAATGAACAAACAAAGTCAATTCCCATAACAAAGATGATGGTATGGGAGGCGTACAAAAAGGTGAAGAGTAACAAGGGAAGTGCCGGGATTGACCAACAAACACTGGAAGATTTTGACAAAGTCCGTTCCATGGAGTTATATAAAATATGGAACAGGCTAACTTCCGGCAGTTATTTTCCACCCGGGGTAAAACGTGCCGAGATTCCCAAGCCGGACGGCAAAACCCGTCCGTTGGGTATTCCAACGGTAAGCGACAGGATTGCGCAACAGGTGGTTAAAACCTACCTGGAGCCAAGGCTTGAAGTTGAATTCTTAGAAAACTCGTATGGCTACCGGCCAAACAAGAGTGCACACGCAGCGGTAAAGAAAGTACAGGAAAATGTACGAAAATACAGTTGGGTAATTGATTTGGACATTAAAGACTTCTTTGGGAATGTAAGCCATGAGCTATTATTAAAAGCCTTGCAAAAGCATGTTTCGGAGAAATGGGTATTACTTTATATCCGTAGATGGCTTGAAGCCCCGGTTCAACTTCCTGATGGCACATTATTGCCAACATCAGGAAAAGGAACCCCACAGGGCGGGGTCATTAGTCCATTACTGGCCAATTTATTTATGCACTACTGCTTTGACAAGTGGCTGAAAATCCATTACCCAGTAGTGAAAATGGTACGATATGCCGATGATATTGTTATTCATTGTCGCACATATCGGGAATCCCACCTTTTGCTTGAAGCAATAAAACGACGTTTAACGGATTGTGGCCTCACAGCCCATCCCGAGAAGACAAAGATTGTTTATTGCAAGAAATCGGGAAGATACCTAGATGGGTTTCCTGTACAATTTGATTTTCTGGGATTTAGCTTTCGTCCTATTCGGATGAAGTTAAAGAAGGGAGGGAGTTTTCTGCAATTCGATTGTATTATGAGCCGTAAATCCAAGGTGCGAATTACCCAAGAGCTGCGGAAATTAGAATTTCATAACAAAACACAGCGGACGATTCAGGATTTGTCAACACTGTTAAATCCAAAAATACGGGGCTGGTTAAATTATTATGGAAAAATCAACCGTAAGTGTTTGAAGCCAGTTTTTTACTACCTGCATCATCGAATGATAAAATGGATACTGAACAAATACAAACGTTTCAAACGAAGCAAAGTTAAAGCTGTGCAATGGTTGAGATGGGTGTGCAACCGGTATCCAAATTTATTTTATCACTGGGTCTTAGGTTATCAATTAACCTGAAAATTGACTGCATGATAAGAGCCGTATGAATCGAGAGGTTCACGTACGGTTCTGTGAGAGGTTTAGGGGTGAAACTCCCCTTTACCTACTCGACTACCGCTTGGTTTTTAAATATTTTCGGATAATTTGTTTTCTAATTCTTCTATACTTGGTAATTTGGTCTTAATTTCTTCGGGGATCGCATCAGTTAATCTATATTCACTTATTCCCATTGGTTTGTTTATATCTCTTAAGGCATATTCGGCTTCGATTCGATCTTTCTTTTTACACAGGAGAATGCCAATGCTTTTATTGTCTTCTGTTTTTTTGATTTGACTGTCAACAGCGGATAAATAGAAATTTAGTTTTCCCGCATATTCTGGTTTAAATTTTCCCGCTTTAAGCTCGATAACAATGTAACAGCGTAAGTCTAAGTGATAAAACAATAAATCAATGAAATAATCGGTCTCACTTATTTCTATTTTATATTGTCTTCCCAGAAATGCGAAACCCTTTCCAAGTTCGAGCAAAAATTTTGTAATATTTTTAACTATCTCATCTTCAATTGCTTTTTCTAAGGCATCGTTTTGTAGTTCAAGGAAATCAAAATTATAGGGATCTTTCAGGGTTTCCATGGCAAGTTTAGATTGTGCGGCAGGTAATGTTTGCTGAAAGTTGGTTATTGCTTTACCTTTCTTTAAAAACAATTGGGCTTCTATTTGGATTTCTAGAGTATCCCTGTCCCAACCGTTATTAATTGTCTCGATGCAATAGAATTCGGCTTCTGCAATGTTTTTTATTTTTGAAATTATCAATCGGTTGTGGCCCCAAGGTATTTGTGCCACGCATTGTGGCACAAATTGGTATTTTTCGGAATAGAACTTGTACCATTGTTTTATAGCGTATAAATTTCGTCTTGAAAAACCCTTGATTTCAGGAAATTCATTTTTTAATTCAATAGCTGTCTGTTCGATGAATTTACTTCCCCAATCTGTATTATCTTGCCTCTCGGAAATATCCTTTCCAATTTCCCAGTAAAGTTCAAGTAGTTGAGAATTAATTGTTAGTGCGACTTTTGTTCTAGCCGAATGGATTTTGAATTTTAATTCATTGATCCAATGAAAAAAGTCTGTTTTTTTATTTATCTCATTCATGCGATTAATTTAACAATTAATCTCCAATTTATAAACTTTTAAAACTGTCCCGAACCTGTTTTAACCGCCCCAGGGTTTACTTACTAATGACAGAAATAGACTTGCAGTAAGTCGGAGTGCGACTCTATGCTCGCGCCGCGGACAAAGGTTTTCGTCAAGTCGCGCCCCGACTATCAAATTTTTCCCCTGCCATTATTGCAGTATGCCCCAATTGTCTCGGGGAACCGCTGCCGGTTTCTTTGGGAAGAGCCGGTTCCGCCCTCTGGCGAAGGGGGAAGAGGTGGTTACTGAGCTTGCCGAAGTGCTCTCCCCGCCAGCTTATTACTGGCGGGGCAGTCTGCTCGACTACGGGCTGGGTTGTTTTACTAACCATTATTATATTATAGATTCCTGACTTCATTTTTTAAGCAAAGTCAGGAATTGTGAATTATTGAATTACTATCTTAATATGGTAATTATCAGACTTCCTAAAGTGGATAAATTACCTACAAGCAAAATGGAAAATGCCCAAAATGAGTATTGCCTTATGCGAAATTTGTCTTTAATGCAATGTTTTATAGAAATTAAAAATAGAAATAGTTGAATGATCAACATTGGGAGGGTCAATAATTCTTGAAGCACTCCTATAAGGATAAAGTCTGATTTTATTATATAGGCATTTACGCACAGCAGAATAAAATAACCTGCCGTAAGTAAACTAAAGTAAAATAGATTTTTGTTGCTTATTATTTCAGACATAACTTTTCTTTTTAGCATGGATCAGGAACACAACCACTAAAACAGTGCCAACTAGGTTCGCGTTTCACAAGAAAGATCTATTGTTGTAGCTATCCAAGAGGCCGGTTTTATCAAGTAGTTACGCACTTTCTTGTTGAAATTCTTTGTCACAAAGGCAAAGCCATTAACCTGGTGATCTACAGAAAAAACCGCAAATATTAGTAATTGTAATCTCATTGTTTTCATTTGTATTGGTCAGGTGTAAATGTGAGTTTTAATACATGTGCCCTGTCTTTGTCTTTGTAGTTGTATGAGATTACCACGTTATTGTCTCTGAATGACTTTAAATCGGGGTTCGTTTTAATGGTATTCAGAATTACTGGTTTTAAATATTCTTCAAGTTTTTCAATATCAATACTGTCTTTGTATATATTAATTAACGTGTAATTGTATTGAAATGTTTTTTCAGGAAGAGCGACCGCATTATCGAACTGTGTTTCTGCGTCAACCATTATTGGGCAGGTTTTATTTAATTCGCTCGCCACTTGCATCATCTGTTTGTCAAATGATGGCGGTTTAAAAAAGTATTGTTGCACCAAAATAGCAATTATCAATCCGAAAGCTAATCCAGCAATGGTTTTTAAATTATATTTATTCTTGCCGTCTTGTTTTGAAATTGTTTCCATTTTCAATGTTTTAATATTTATTAGTAAATAATTATCTGTTTGCAATGTGTCTCTAATAATGACCAATACCGCGTGTGTGTGCCCTGTATAAGAAGCAGTACGCCATTGATGTAAGCTGTTGAATAAGTTAGAACCCGGTAATAAAAAAGAATAATCGCTGGTCATTGCTCACCGCTCATATTCCTATTTATTATAGGGTGTTATTCTTTATATTCAAATGCAATTAAATTACTTAATGTATATCCAGTCCCATTTGTATTAGTTTTATATTTTCCTTCCATTAAGTCTACATATGAAATCCCCCAATTAATAAATACTCTTGGAAAATCACCAACAATAATTACAGGGATTTTAATCGTTTGATTGGGGGCAATGGTTTGTTCTGAATTAGACTTTATTGTCCACTCTGTTGTTTCTCCATATATACCAAATTTCTCATTTAGGTATTTTCCTTCATCTATTCTGGCAACCAAGTCAATTTGCCAGCTAATAATATCAGATTTCCCTCTATTTGTTAATTCTAATTCAAACGTTCTGTTCTCGTTAATTGAGGAAGGCAAATTATTTTCAAGAATTCTATGCCATTTATTTCTGAGTTCATTTGCTGTCGAATTAGCAATTGTAGTTTTTGTTTCGGCACTAATTTTCGGTGTTGCAAGAAGGAAAGCTCTTGACTGTAAATCTGTCTGTTTTTTTATTTGGTTAAAGGTTTTTATTGTGAAATAAACATAGATACCCCAAAGCAAAGTTGTAACTAAAGTAGCAATTAACGACCAAAACTGTAATTGGTTGTTTTGCAGAATTATGTAAATTTTCTCTAAGTAATCCATGATTAAATTTTGTTTATTTCGTTAATGATTACTTTAATATATTTATCCAACTGCACTTTATCATTTTTGTTAAATGCTTTATAAAATAGAACGATAGCTCCTCCATTTGAAACTTTTAATGTTTTTCCATTTAAAGTTGTGTCCTCATTTAAGTATGTGATGTCTTTTAAGAAAAAGATATACGTCTCAACTGATGACTTTTTTAGTGTAAAATCATAAATTGCTTTTGGTGTCAAAAATGAAAATTCGAGTTGAACAATTTCACCTTCTTGACTTAATGAATGAAAACTACCTAAAGGAGAATCAAATCTCTTTTCTATTTCAGCTAAAAATGAATCGAGTTCATCTTTCTCAAAATAAGGTAATCCTTTTTCAAAAAGAGAGTCTTTTAATTTTTCTAATGATTCCATAATATTGTTAAGTATAATTGTTTAGTTTATGATACCCTATAACGGTTGGTACATGTTGTCGGGGCGTCCCGAAAACTTTCGGGATCGCAGAGCGTTCCTGTCCGAAGGACAAGGAACGGCGAAACGAGAATCCACAGTTGGCAGACCACCGGCCCTGCTCTGAAATATGCACCCTGTAATAGCCTGGCTTTCTTTAATTCATTTGTTTACAATATTTAAAATCAAAACCATGTTAAATATCGAAATACTATATGTTGGCAATATTTATTATTCTTGTCATTTTTTTTATTTGTTTACACCGACTAAATGAATCTATTAACTATAAATTCGGTAATAAATAGTCAAATTAGCTTCCATTTTTCTTCAAGCAATGCAATGCAGTCCAATAATTCATTTTGCAGTCCGCCTCTGCTTCCTGCAATTAATAATTCTATGTGTATGATACCGTCTTTGCAGTCAATTCGTTCGGTTATTTTGTTTGGTAAATATTTTCTAAATCTGGAATATAAAGTTGTGTCTTTAAATTCTTGTATACTAAATTCATTTGAAGATATTAATTCTCTCAATTGTTTGATAAAAACAATTCTTTCGTTTCGACGCATTTTTAATTTTTCAACTTGCCATTTTGCAAATGGCATCAAATATCCTGCTACAAGTCCAAATAAACCTGTTATGATTGGAATTATAATATTTTCATTCATGTCTGTCAGTTTTAAGCTGGGCTATAACTTGTTTATATGTATGACTGGAGTCATTGTTATTTTTTTTCATAAATACCTTTTTATCCTAAGTCATCATAGATTGATTGGATCCGTAGCAGGTAAATAATACCTATGAGATCAATTGTATTCGCTTTTGTCCGATCATTTTTACAGCTCCACCCCCTCAGTCCCATGCAATGGAACTTCGCCGGCGAAATCCTTTCCGTGCGCGGCTTCAAGATGGCGGTCTGTACAAGCGGAGGTTGTGGCGGATCGTTTAGTTTCAGTCGGTTGAGGAAAGAATACTTCCAAAAATAGAGATTAATTTGTTTCTCATGTATATACGAGGGCGTTTTTTTCATAAATATTTTTCTGAATGATAAGGGGGCGGTGGGGGAGAGATTGACGATTAACGACCAACGATTGACGATCTACGATTTTTGTATCCTGAAGTTTGAACCCAAAACGGCCTTCGACGGGCTCAGGCACCGGCCTTCGGCAAGCTCAGGCAACTCCTGTTCAGGGTTGGGTCATCGCCGGGGTTGCTGTATCGTTTCTGTATGGTTCCTCCAAGGTTCCTGTATGCTAACATAGAGAAACCATAGAGAAACGTAAGAGAAAGGATGGGGTAACCCCGTTTTTGGCCATACGACGAACAGGAGGGCGGGGGAGTTTGCGGTGACCAGTATATAGCGACAGGAGGGTGAGGCTGTAAACTGAACTCTGTCTAATACAAAAAACCATTATACTTGTATTAG
>CAZWBR010000035.1:0-43315 GCA_964632305.1 uncultured Prolixibacteraceae bacterium | reverse complement strand
GATGGGTACCAGCACGGCAGGCTGCGACTCGATCGCCACGCTGAACCTGACGGTTAGCGCGGTAGTGAGCTCCACGAGCGATGTGACGGTGTGTGAGAACTCCTTGCCCTACCGCTGGAACGGAACGGACTACAATGCCTCGGGCAGCTATACCTGGATGGGTACCAGCACGGCAGGCTGCGACTCGATCGCCACGCTGAACCTGACGGTTGATCCGCTTGTTGTACCGGCCTTTGATCCTATTGGAAATCTCTGTCATAACAGCATTCCGCCTATCTTACCCGAAAAATCAATTAATGGTATCAGAGGGACATGGAGTCCGTCAACAATTAATACTTCAACTGTTGGGTCCATAGTTTATTCCTTTACCCCTGATACAGATCAATGTGCTAAATCAACAACCATTGAAATTTTTGTAGAAGAGAAGATTATGCCGTTGTTTGAACAGATTGGACCTATAAATCAGAATGATACTGTTCCTCCACTTCCGGTTATTTCTAAAAACGGAATAAAGGGAAGATGGAACCCATCAGAAATAGACAAAAATAAGGTTGGAACTATTACCTATACATTTATTCCTGATGCAGATGAATGTGCAATTAATGCTACTATAGATATTACTGTTGATTATGAGGAAAATATATTGATTGCTAATCCTGATTATGCCCGGACATCATGGGTAGAAGATATAAAGATTCCAGTTTTAATTAATGATTATGTTTCTACAAATGATTTGGATATTAATTCCCTTAATGTGGTTCAACTGCCCTCAATGGGAACAGTAATGAAAAACTCTGATGGAACAATAACCTATATTCCAAATGACAAGAAGATTGGTCGTGATGAATTTATCTATTCAATTTGTGATGTGCTCGGAAACTGTGACAGTGCAAATGTTGTTGTAGATCTTTTCGAAATATTAATTTGGATCCCGGAGGCAATTTCTCCTAATGGCGATGGGATCAATGACCTTTTAGTAATTTCAAAGCTTGAAGAATATCCAAATTCTACCTTGTCGATTTTTGCACGTTCCGGCCAACTAGTTTACCGTAGCGACAACTATCAAAACAACTGGGATGGACATGCTTTGAATAGTCGATTGGTGGATGGAACCCTGCTTCCAACAGGAACTTATTATTATACACTTCAATTGGGAGGTACTAACAGATATTTAAAAGGATTTGTCTATCTTGCATATTAATATAACGGCTGGCATAAGATGAAATTTTAATAAAGAGATCAAATCCTAATTAAACTAATGATGCGCTTTTTGCCGGGATATTTTAATTCTGTAATTTTATATAGAGTTATAAGATAAGAATATAGAGTAGTTTATTTCATTTTGTAGAATAAGTAGCTTTAGTCTTGTCTATCATTGGTAGCGATAGGCCATTGATGAAGCTATTTTAGATTTTCAATTATTACCTTTTTTACGAGCAATTATTAAATACGAACTCTTTAATCGCTAAAACCGCGTTTTCAGTCATAGGTAACTTGGGCTTTTACATTATGATTAAAGATTAGTTGATCCAAAATTTTTACTGAACTGTTTTTTTATCTTTCAGAAATCCATGTAAAAGGGAAATGTGGTCCTGATTTTATGCTTTACAGCTTTGGCTATTTTATACTCAGAATAATTAATAAGTTTATCTGAATTGTGTCTGTTTCCCAAAAAAAAGATGAAATTGGCGAAAGATGCTGGATGAAAATAAGTTTGGTAACGAAGTTGGTGCAAATTAAGTGGTTGAAATGTTGGTATATAGGTTTGTGCTGTCAAACAATTCTTAAACCTTTGAATTATGTAAATCTTTTCCGGAACTAGTCCGGAGGTACTCCGGAGTATCTCCGGAGGTAACCCGTTGCCAGATCAATTAAACAAGAATTCTTGTTAAATACATAGAGAGATTTTATTAAATTTTGCCTGGAAGAGAACTATAGTCTATCATTTCAGTTAGGATGAATATTGTTTAACGAAAGAAAAAATGGAAGCTAATCGGGTGTTTCTGCCTCTTGCTAAAAATGCGATATTATGTTTGTGAAATATGTATAAACAGCATACTTAAAGCTGCACGGATAAAAATCAGGTAATATTGAAGACAGAAATTCTTTGTATTTGAATTGGGAGTAGTCATTCTTTTATGGTGTCGATATCTTTTGTTGTGAAAAGAGTGAAAACTGCAATGGTTTTTTTGAGGTTGAATTCTTTTGAGGTTTATGATTCTTATATGAACAAATGTTCATTATATTTGTCAAAAAAAGCGATGCCGCGTCCACGACAGCAGCGAAAGGTACAGGTTCCGCCCAGATTGAAGGGTTTGATGCCGATTGGCAATTACCGTGATTTTCCTGAACAGATCTTTTTGGGGATCGAGGAGTATGAATCGATCCGGCTGCTCGATTATGAAGGGCTTTCGCAGGAGGAGGCTGCTAAGCTGATGGAAGTGTCGCGCCCCACGCTGACGCGTGTTTACGAGAGCGCAAGAAAGAAGATTGCGAGGGCACTCACCGAGGTATTACCTGTGATGATCGAAGGGGGGCAAGCCACCTTCAATGGGAGTTGGTATAGCTGCAAAGGTTGCGGTTCCTGTTTCAACAGTTATTGTCCGAAAGAGGTAACTGCCTGTCCATTGTGTGAGAGTAGTCAAATTAGTTCTTTAAAATCCGAAGAAGCATGAAGATTGCCGTTCCCTGCGAGAGTGCCGATGGTATGAGTCGTATTGCTGCCCGGTTTGCCCGTGCCCCCTTCTATTGGATTTCTGAAAGGGCAGGGCAGGGTGGAGAATTTGTTGCAAACCCTTTTGCCAATGCTTCACAAGGGGTTGGTGCAGGTGTTGTAGGGATGCTGACCGGTCAAGGGGTTAACCTTTTGGTGGCTCACGAATTAGGACTTAAGGTGCAGCAGTTCGCCTCGCAAAAAGAGCTGGGTTTACTGCTTTTACCCGAATGGATTGTCAGCATCGATCAGGTAGAACTGTTATTTACAGGTAAGAAAATATGAATGTGAACGAAATACATCCTGATGCTGAACTGTATGGTGAGCCAGAAAGGTTCACGATGAAGGTAGCAGAGGATTCGCTGAATCCACGGAGCGACCGGGTGCGGGAGTTGATTGCCTTTGCCCGGGAAGCACGGCTGGAGACGATCGGTATTGCCAACTGTATCACGTTTGAGAAAGAGGCGGAGGTGCTGGAAAAGCTGCTTCAGTTGGAAGGGTTTCGGGTGATACGGTCCAATTGTAAGACTGGCCGTTTACCGCGGACAGATATCTTGCCGGGATATAATGGGTACTCCTGTAATCCTGCCGGACAGGCGCGGATTCTGGAGGAGGGGAAGAGCCAGATGAATATCGTAATGGGGTTGTGCTTGGGGCACGATATTGTCTTTAACGCAAGGTCGAAAGCCATGACTACCACTTTGCTGGTGAAAGATCGAAAGCATCACCACCAGCCGCTTGAAGCATTCGAAAACCTGGATGGTGAGGATTAGTTAAAAATGGATAATATGAAGATTATATGTTTGATAGATAATGTGACCTATGGTAAGGGTTTAATGGCAGAGCATGGTCTCTCATTTTACCTCGAAGAGGGCGATTTGAAGTTGCTTTTCGATACTGGTCAGACCGGAAACATTGTCCGAAATGCGGAGCTACTGGGGGTAGATCTCTCGCGGATCGATTACCTGGTGCTGAGTCATGGCCATTACGACCATACTGGTGGGGTGGGTGCTTTCCTGAAGGTAAATTCAAAGGCAAAGATCATCGTAAAGCGGGAGATTTTTCGACGCAAGTTCTCCGGCGAACGGGAAATCGGTTTTCCGAAAACAATCATTATTCCAGAGAAGAGGTTAATTTATGTCGATCAGCCGTTTCAGTTACCCGAAGGGGTGATGGTGATGCCCCGGATTGAGACATATGAGATCGATGGTCAGCATATTGCCGGTTTTGGAATAGAAGAGGACGGGAAGCAGTGTCCTGATCCTTTCGACGATGAGCTCTTTCTCACGATCCGAAAGGTGGATCAGATTCATCTGATCAGCAGTTGTTCGCATCGTGGAATTCGGAATATCATCGCTACGGCAGAGGCTTATTTCGGTTGTCCGGTTGTCTCGGTATTTGGCGGATTCCACCTGAAGGACGATGCAGATGCAAAAGTGATTGATCTTATTGAATACTTTAATAAAAATAATATAAAGCGTATTGGAATAAATCATTGCACGGGAGTGGAAAAGTATGCTTTGTTTAAGCAATATGCCCATGGTGAAGTGTTTTATTTCCATACCGGGAGAGAAATTAATGTTTAACACACAAAAAAGGAAATCAAATGAAGATTGCTGTTCCCACAAGGGATAACCATGTAGATGATCATTTTGGTCATTGCCAGTATTACACTGTTTTCACAGTAGATGAAAATAATAAAGTTGTCAAAAAAGAGATATTGCCCTCACCGCAGGGGTGTGGCTGTAAGTCTGAGATTGCAGGGACCCTCAAGACTCTGGGGGTGGAATGGATGTTGGCTGGCAATATGGGTCAAGGTGCTGTAAACAAGATCAGCGGAGCCGGGATCCGGGTGGTACGCGGCTGTTCGGGTAATGTTGATGAGTTGATCGAAACATGGCTAACCGGTTCGGTGACCGATTCTGGAGAAACCTGTAGCCATCATCATGGAGATGATGAAGGGCATCAGTGCGGGAATCATTGATGTTTGAAACCTCTTCTCTCATGTTGGCTGGTATTTTGCCATTAAATCAGAATGATTATCTTTAATAAACCGTTTACAGCAGAAAAATATCTTTTCTTTGTAAATGAATTTATTCAGGTAAAAACGTCATTAACTGTAATTCGTTTTATGAGAATAAACCACCCTATAGGCAAGCTTTATTTTTTCATAGTTAATGTTTTACTTTCATTTTCTGTCAATGGCCAGTCGTTAACTACAGGGCAAGAGGTGCGTTACAATCCCATTACCACTGCGGTTCCCTTTCTGACGATCGCACCCGATTCGCGCCATGGGGCGATGGGCGATGCGGGAGCCGCTACTTCGGTCGATGCGAACGCACAACATTGGAACCCGTCGAAATATGCCTTTGCCGAAGAACAGTTCGGTTTCTCCCTCACCTATACTCCCTGGCTTCGTCATCTGGTCAATGATATTGATATGGCGTACCTTTCGGGTTTTTACCGAATCGACGAAAACCAGGTACTGGGATCTTCGCTGCGTTATTTTTCGATGGGTGATCTGTTGCTGACCGATCAGGGAGGGAATAACCTGACCACGGCAAGTCCAAACGAGTTTGCTTTCGATATGAGCTATTCGCGGAAGTTGTCTGAATTATGGTCAGGCGGGGTGGCTTTCCGTTATATTCGTTCTGATCTCTCGGGCGGCATCGGTCACGACAGTTATGTTCCCGGCAACGCGTTCGGGACTGATATCTCTTTCTCTTTTCGTAAAGGGTGGCAATTGCGACGTAATATCGGACGATGGGTAGCGGTGGGGATTAACCTGTCGAATATCGGTTCCAAAATCTCGTATGACGAGGGACAGCACAAGAAGTTCCTGCCAGCCAATCTGAGGTTGGGTTCCACCTATTTCGTCCAGGCCGACAAACTCCATTCGTTCGCTTTCTCGCTTGATTTTAATAAACTACTTGTACCCACTCCTTCCCAAACCATCAGCACTGATGGCGAGGGCGGAACGATTGTATTGCCGGATTCTAATACGAACGGTACGGTACTCTCGGCGCTGTTCAGTTCTTTCAGCGATGCTCCCGGAGGACTGAAGGAGGAGTTGCAGGAGATCAATATCTCGACCGGGGTGGAATATTGGTACAACCGACAGTTTGCCATCAGGACCGGATACTTTCATGAGCACGAGAACAAAGGTAACCGCAAATTTTTCTCTGCTGGTCTGGGGCTGAAGATGAAGATCTGTTCCATTGATATTTCTTATATCATACCGTCGCAGCCCAACAGTCCGCTGGCCAACACGGTGCGTTTCACACTTCTGTTCGACCGGAGCAGTTTTGGAGTGCCGAAAAAAGAAGAGCAGGTGACGGGGAAAGATGAAAAAGAAAAGGAGACTAAGCGTTCCGATAGAAATCGGAAGGGAGACTAAGAGACTACTTGACAGAGTGAAGGAAGTGATGACCGCGATGGGGCGACCGACTGACGAAACAGTCGGGTACGTCTTTGGCAGACTCAGGCTTTGATGTAACCAAGGCTAATAATCAACAGTTAAAGGCAGTCCGGTACTCTGGCAAATAATCAAGAACGCAAACGGATTAACCTACAAACCAACGAACGCACAAACACACTAAATCACAACCCAGTTATCTGCTTTGAATTTTAAGTGCGGAACAGGTTAATCTGCCATTAGGCTGTTTGAATAGTTAAGATTTCCGTCGATTAAGTGGGAGTGTTTATTTTAAAACGGCTTTGAATTTTCGCAGCGTGATTCCTTCCTTGGACTGGAAGCTTCGCTGCAGTGAGTCCTCCGATCCGAAACCCGCCAGAAAAGCCAATTCATCATTTTTCAGAGATTTATTGTTGCTCAACAGGTGTTTGGCATGATCGACGCGGTAATTATTCACGAAAGCGCAGAAGTTAAGTCCAAAGTCATTGTTGATGATATTTGAAATGTAAGTCCGGTTGCTACCGATCAGGCGGGTAATATCTTTAAGGGTCAGATCTTTGTTCAGGAAGACCTTTTCCTCTTCAAATAACCTGATCAGGGAACCTCTGATCTCCGTCAGGCGTTTCTCCTCATCGGCAGCCGCCATTTTCTCCGGCTCCGGTTCATTATATTCGGTGATAAGCGGACTCTGTTTGTTACCCAGCCACCCTATGATAAACAACATCACTGAAAAGATGATAGACGGTGCGATAAGCATCTTTTCATTATTAAGGAATTTTTCTTTTCCGATCAGGACAAGGATTATCCCGGTCACAACGGAAACGCTCAGCGTGAAGTTCAGCAGGAATAGTTTCCTGATGGAGCTTTCATCGGGATTGGAATAGAAGTTTTGTATTTTCTCTTTGTTTTTAAAAATCAATCTATAGGATAGTGTTAAATAAACAATGGTTTGAATTAGGAAGGTGATCCGGCATGTTATATAGATCCCCTTAAGAAAATTCAAATTTCCGGGGGCGGATTGATTGTTGGGTAGGATATCGTAAAGGTAACGGTAGTGGTCTTCCGGCGATAACAGCATAGAGAAAAGCAGGTAAATTAATCCGAGCAGGATGGGGGCAGCCAGAATCAAATAGTGTCTGCGCCAGCTAAAGTCATCGTCGGTTGTTAATAAACGGATATAGATGTAATAGAGGGGATAAACCAGCAAGGAGGCTAATTGGTAAGCGGCATCAAGAAAGTGGTAAACCGAAGGCAGCGGTAGAAAGTAGCTAAGATGGGAGATATAAAGAAAGCAGCTTATTGCCATAAATTTTGACAGGAATCTTTTCGGTTCATTATCCCGGGCCGGATGAAGCGAAAGCACAATAGCCCAAAACAGGGTGACATAAACCGGATTTAAAAGTAAAAATAACTTTAGCATAATGCTGTTGAATCTTTTCAGTTTGTTTTCTTGTGGGGCCTTTTGACCCAAATATACGATATTAATTTACACTTTGCGGTTTTCTTTTTACACTTTGCCGGGGATGGGCCGGTAGGTATGGGGTATATTTGGTCAGTGTTTGCAGGTTAATTGGGGTATTTATTTTTAAAGGGACAGGGGGGTTGATTATCACGTGCAAACACATAAGGCAATAAGGGAAGATTAACTGTAACGATAAAATCTATGATCAAGAGAATTCTCATTCTGTTTATGGGATTTTTATGCCTCTTCTCGGGCAGATCCCAAACACTACCAACGGGGCAGGAGGCCCGTTACAATCCGGTCAGCACAGCAGTTCCATTCCTGCTGATCAGTCCTGACTCACGGCATGGTTCATTGGGAGATGCCGGGGTGGCTACTGCACCGGATGTCAATTCCCAGCATTGGAACGCGGCCCAGTATGCCTTTGTGGACAAACCTTACGGTTTCTCGTTAACGTATACTCCCTGGTTGAGGGAACTGGATAATGATATTAATCTGGCTTACCTCTCTGGTTTTTGCCGTCTGGACGGAGAGCAATCTTTGGGTGCTTCGCTGCGTTATTTCAAAATGGGGGGGGTGATGCTGACCGATGGGGTAGGCACCAACCTGGCTGAGGTGAGCCCGAACGAATTTGCTTTTGATGTAAGCTATTCGCGCAAGCTGTCGGAGCGTTGGTCGGGCGGGGTGACCCTGCGTTATATCCGTTCGGATCTCTCGGATGGCATGGGGTCGGAGAGTTATGTCCCCGGCAATGCTATGGCTACCGACATATCCTTCTATTACCGGAATCGTTGGGGCGGAGAAAACCAACAGCAGACCTTCTCGGCCGGGATTAATTTATCGAATATCGGTTCGAAGATCTCCTATGATGATGGGATCACCAAAGAGTTTCTTCCTGCTAATATGAAATTGGGAGTTGGATATGGTAAGGTTATTAATGCCCTTCATTCACTGAATTTCGCTTTTGATATGAATAAGCTGATGGTCCCTTCGCCCACTGGCCGGATCATCACTGACGGAGAGGATGGGATTATTGTGCTACCGGGTAACCAGTCGAATGAGACCGTCATAGGGGCTCTTTTCAGCTCGTTCGGCGATGCTGCCGACGGTTTAAGCGAAGAGTTGAAGGAGTTTTCCACCTCATTGGGGGCTGAATACTGGTATAATCAGCAATTTGCCATACGGACCGGCTTTTTTAATGAGAGTGCGAAGAAGGGGAACCGGAAATTCTTCACTACTGGTTTAGGGGTGAAGATGAAGCTATGTACTATCGATTTCTCTTATCTGATTGCACTTAAACAGAATAGTCCACTGGCCAATACGGTTCGTTTTACCTTAACGATGGATTCCGACTCATTTAAAAGGGCGTTACAGGAGTAGTGACGCAGCTTATAAGAATATAGAAATTAATAATGAATATAACCCAATAATTTAAAATCATGAAAACAAAGATTTTTTCAGCAATTGCATGTATTTCCATTCTTCTGTTAGCAGGAAGAGTGGTGGCCCAGAATGGGTTCGTATTATTGCAGCACGAAGGCCAGGTATCTCTTTTCAGGACCATTGCTCCGGCACTGGCTGCTGCCGCAAGTAACGATACGATCTATATCCCTGGATCGGCTTACAATGAGCATATTATACTCAATAAAAAACTGATGATTTACGGCACAGGGCATTATGCCGATTCAACCCAGGCTACCGGCATGACCCGCGTTTACGGCAACCTGACTTTCCAGAATGGTTCAGAAGGAAGTAAAATTGAAGGAATTAGATTGGAAGGAGATGTAAATACTTCCTATAGTCATGTGGTGAAATCGATTTCCATATCGCGTTGTAAGGTCAATAATGTTAGTCTTGGTGATGTTGCCGCCAATTCCTCCGGGATTCATCTTTCCGAAATGGTGATTACCGGGAATATCCAGGGTTCCGGAAACTTAACCAATTTTTTGGTTGAGAAATCGGTTATCCAGGGTGTTTTCCATTACTTTTCCAATATCACCAGGGTGGAGCATTGTGTATTACTATCCAATGGATGCAGCAATTGTACCGGTGGTCACAGTTCTAATTTCTATTCTTGTACCGGGGTGGATGTTTTTTCCAACGTGATCGTGGGTACTTATGTCAATTATCCGAATACCTGCCTGTTTAAGAATAATCTGATTGTTGGCAATCCAACACTTACTTCTCCCAATGCAGGGAATATTATTAGTCAGGCCATCTCATCTATCTTTATGAATGTTCCGGATGATTCAAAATACGTGTTTAATTACACCAACGATTATCATCTTGCTGCCGGAAGTCCGGGGATCGGTGCCGGTGAAGATGGAACCGATATCGGGATCTATGGAAGTACCGTACCCTACAAGACTGCCGCCGTTCCTTCCACCCCGCATATCTACCGTTTTGAGGTGGCCAAGGAGAATGATTCTGCCGGAAAACTGAATGTTAAAGTCGGAGTAGCAGCACAGGATCGTTGATCCCTATTCTCACATTAATCGGAGGAATAGATATAATGAAGAGAATACTTTTGACCGGCATAATCGGGATAGGAATTCTCTTGTCACACGGACAAGAAAATCCTGTCAAGCGTTATGCTTATTGGTATGATGATAATTATACCAATGGGGTCATGGTTGATCTCGCCTCCCCTGAAACTGTCGTTGTTGTCGAAGATGCATTGTCCGTAGAAAGCGTGACGGAAGGACTTCATACCTTCTCCATTCGTTTTCAGGATGAAAATAACAATTGGAGCCCTCCGGTATCGAGTCAGTTTGTCAAGCGAATTGCCGATACCCGTTCGCATCAGCTCCTTACCTTTCAGTATTGGATTGATACCGATTATGAGCAGGTGATCACCACCTCTGTCGCCCCGGCCGCAACCTGTAATCTGGCCGATTTGATCGATGTATCCACCCTTAAGGAAGGTCTTCATACCATCAGTTTCAGGATAAAGGACGAGAGCGGAATCTGGAGTTCTGTCGCGACAAAGCAATTTGTAAAGCGGATCTCCGATACCCAACCTCATCAATTGAAAAAGATACAGTATTGGTTTGATACCGATTTTGCCAATGTCGTAAACCAAACGGTGCCGGCCACCGGATTGCTGAATGTTGAACAACAAATCGATGTCAGTTCACTGGCGGAAGGTCTGCACGTAGTCAGCTTTCGGATGGCAGACGAGAGTGGAATCTGGAGTTCGGTAGCCACAAAACAGTTTGTGAAACGAATTGCAGATACTAAACCGCATCAGTTGAAACGAATTCAATACTGGTTCGATAGCGATTTCAGTCAGCCTGTAACGGAAGAGGTGACCTCTGCAAGTCTGATTAATATCGAAAAAGAAATCGATATCAATGCTTTGGCAGAAGGATTACATGTTGTCAGTTTCAGAACGATGGACGAGAGCGGCATTTGGAGTCCGGCCCAGTCGTCGCAGTTTGTCAAGCGATCGGCCGATACGAAGCCTCATTTGTTGAACCAGTATCAGTATTGGTTCGATGATCAGGCCGGGAGTGCAGTTACAGAAGAATTTTCTGCAATGGCCAACCTTACCGCTGATCAGATGATCGACATTAACCCGCTGGAGAGCGGTTTACATACTGTCAGTTTTCGGACCAGGGATGAGAGCGGGATCTGGAGCAGTGTGGCGACCAAACAGATCATTAAACGGGAGACTCTTCTGCCGCTTTCTGATATTATGGCTTACCGCTACTGGTTCAACGATCAGCAGGAGACCATGAAATTGGTTGAACTTGCCTCGCCGGCTCCGGTCACCGCGGTTGTTGCCAATCTCGATGCGACGGTTATACCTCCGGCCACCGATCAGTGGGTCAGTTTTCAATTCCTTGACGGGAACGGGAAGTGGAGTTCGGCCGTAACGGACACCTTCAGCCGGAATGCCGTCACGAAAGCTTCGTTTGATGCCGACCTTACCCAGGGGTGTTCGCCGCTAACGGTGAATTTTAATAATCTGAGTGTTGATGCCGATAGTTATATCTGGTATTTTGGTGATGGGACCACAAGTACTGAATCTGAACCGCAGCATATCTATGCGGCGCCAGGTTCTTATGATGTGGCCCTGGTGGCAAAATATTCTTCCACATCGGTTCAGGATTCCATCCAACTCAGCAGTTTTATAACTGTCTTTGATGATCCTGTAGTCGATCTCGGCCCGGATGTTTCAATCTGCGACGGATCTTCAGTTACCCTGTCGGTGACTTCGGGCTATGCAAGCTACAAATGGAATGGATCTGTCGGATCGAATTCGCTGAATGTGAGCAGTGCCGGAACCTATGTTGTTGAGGTGGAAAATGCTAACGGATGTGTTAAAACCGATACTGTGGTGGTGACTGTTTTGGAGAAACCGTCAATTAACCTGGGAGCCGATCTTGAAATTTGCCAGGGCGAAAGCGCTGTCATCACGGCCCCGTCAGGATTCAGTTCCTATAAATGGAACGGTACTACAGGCAGTAACGAGTTGACTGTATCTACAGCAGGTACCTATATTTTGGAGGTCACCAACGCAAATAACTGCTCGGCCAAAGATACGGTAAAGGTGGTAGTCAATGACCTCCCGATCGTAAATCTTGGCCCGGATCGTGAGATCTGTCAGGGCAGCTCAGTGACGCTGACCGCTCCAACAGGCTATGCAAGCTACAAGTGGAACGGTGTGGCCGGGACCAATACGAAAGAGGTGACTATCGGCGGAACCTATACCGTTGAGGTAGAGAATGCCAGTGGCTGCAAGGCTACTGACCAGGTAGTGGTCACTGTTGTTGACCTTCCGGTCGTGAATCTTGGTCCGGATCAGGAGATCTGTCAGGGCAGCTCGGTGACGCTGACCGCTCCAACAGGTTATGCAAGCTACAAGTGGAATGGCGTGGCCGGGACCAATACGAAAGAGGTGACTACCGGCGGAACCTATACCGTTGAGGTAGAGAATGCCGGTGGCTGCAAGGCTACCGATCAGGTGGTGGTCACTGTTATTGACCTTCCGGTCGTGAATCTTGGCGCTGATCGGGAGATATGTCAGGGCAGTTCGGTGACGCTGACCGCTCCAACAGGTTATGCAAGCTACAAGTGGAATGGCGTGGCCGGGACCAATACGAAAGAGGTGACTACCGGCGGAACCTATACCGTTGAGGTAGAGAATGCCGGTGGCTGCAAGGCTACCGACCAGGTGGTGGTAACAGTTGTTGCTCTGCCGGTTGTGGATCTTGGCCCGGATCGGGAGATATGTCAGGGCAGCTCGGTGACGCTGACCGCTCCAACAGGCTATGCAAGCTACAAGTGGAATGGTGTGGCCGGGACCAATACGAAAGAGGTGACATCAGGCGGAACCTATACTGTTGAGGTAGAGAATGCTGGTGGCTGCAAGGCTACCGACCAGGTGGTGGTCACTGTGGTCGACCTTCCTGTCGTGAATCTTGGTCCGGATCAGGAGATCTGTCAGGGCAGTTCGGTAACGCTGACCGCCCCTGCAGGCTATGCCGGCTATAAGTGGAACGGCGTGGCCGGGACCAATACGAAAGAGGTGACTATCGACGGAACCTATACCGTTGAGATAGAGAATGCCGGTGGCTGCAAGGCTACCGATCAGGTAGTGGTCACTGTTGTTGACCTTCCGGTCGTGAATCTTGGCCCGGATAGGGAGATCTGTCAGGGCAGTTCGGTGGCGCTGACCGCCCCAACAGGCTATGTAAGCTACAAGTGGAACGGCGTTGCCGGGACCAATACGAAAGAGGTGACAACCGGCGGAACCTATACCGTTGAGGTAGAGAATGCCGGTGGCTGCAAGACTACCGATCAGGTAGTGGTTACTGTCGTTGCTCTGCCGGTGGTGGATCTTGGCCCGGATCGGGAGATCTGTCAGGGCAGCCCAGTGACGCTGACCGCCCCAACAGGCTATGCAAGCTACAAGTGGAACGGCGTGGCCGGGGCCAATACGAAAGAGGTGACTGTCGGCGGGACCTATACCGTCGAAGTAGAGACTGCCGGTGGCTGCAAGGCTACCGACCAGGTAACGGTCACTGTTGTTGACCTTCCTGTCGTGAATCTTGGTCCGGATCAGGAGATCTGTCAGGGCAGCTCAGTGACGCTGACCGCCCCTGCAGGCTATGCCGGCTATAAATGGAACGGCGTGGCCGGGACCAATACGAAAGAGGTGACAACCAGCGGAACATATACTGTTGAGGTAGAGAATGCCAACGGCTGCAAAGCCACTGATCAGGTGATAGTGACCGTCATCTCTGTTGCCACCATCAATCTGGGACCTGACCTGGCTCTCTGTGAAGGGGAGACCACGACACTAATTGCCCCGTCAGGCTATGCCTCCTATAGCTGGAATGGGGTGAGTGGCTCCGCTCAGCTTCAGGTCGGGAGCTCAGGGATTTATCACCTGCAGGTGGTCGATAGTCATGGTTGTTCAGGAGAAGGACAAATAGAGGTTAGTATTGAGTCTATCCCGCAGAAACCATCCATTACTGTTGGCAGTAATCTGCTCACCAGTAGTTTTACCGGAATAAACCGATGGTTCCTCAATGGATTGGAGATCAGCCGTTCGACTGCACCTACCCTTCAAATAACAGAATCGGGGACTTATACGGTGATGGCCGAAAGTGGAAATGGCTGTCAATCCGTATTGTCAGATCCTGTTGAGGCCGAGTTTGTGCAGGACGATTTCCTCACCCCGGTTGCTTATCCCAATCCGACCAGGGACTTGGTTACAGTGAAGTACCGGAAAGAGGGGTACCGTCTGGAACTTTATACTGCGAATGGCGAATTGCTGACTACGCGAATTATCGATAATGCGGAAGCAGTTATCGATTTAAGTGGTCAGTCTGCCGGAGTTTATATCTTCCGGTTGATTCATAACGGAAAGGATATCCGGCAGATTAAAGTGATTAAGTTTTAGTTATTACCTAAATAACCATTGTTAGGCGGGTTCAGGCACATTGTCTGAACCCGCTTTTTTTATGATATAAAGTATCGCTATTCCAATTTCCTTTCGTTCTTCATCAGGTAAAAAGGGGAAAAATAGTTGCATTCAAATTGAAATTCATCGTAACTTGCATGAGTATAACCTGATTCATTTGTAGTTATTTAAGGTGATGAACGAACGGTTTACATCTGTCAGCCTATCGCTGAAAGGGGAATACCGACCGGTGAACCAGGACCGGGTGCTGGTGATCAACGGAGAGGGGTACCGGCTTTATGCGCTCTTCGACGGGGTGAGCTCTTATCCCGATTCCTACCGCTATATCGCCCATTATATCCAATCCCTTCAGCAGCAACATGTCCATTGGCTTACTGCCGATGGTCACAGTTTGGAGCGACTGCTCTACCAGGCTTACCTCGAAGGAAGGGATTTCCCGGTCGACGGGAGTACGACCCTTTCGGTCTTGTTGCTTCCCGATGAAGGCGATAAGGCTTTTTTTGTCAATATCGGCGATTCGCGGATCTACCGCTTCATGGGCCACGACTACCAGCAACTGACCGAGGACGATAACCTTCCCGATATGCCCAATATCCTGACCCGTTGGGTGGGAAAGGAATATCTGTCGCCGGGCGATTTCAGGATTCACGACGTCAGTGCCCGTAACCATTTCCTGATCTGTTCCGATGGCTTCTATTCGATGATGGAAGAAAACAGGAAGGCTTTTTTTGACCTGTTTGTCAAAGCGGATCCGGCTGAGGCCGCCAAAGGAATCGATGCCCTGGTCAGGCACCGCAACAGCGATGATGCATCGTATATCCTGATCAAAAACCGGGAGCTGATGAGTTAGCTTTATAGAAAATGTAAAATCAATACAGTGATGAAACCGCAAATTAATTCGACCAGCTTTGGTAGTATCACCATTGATGGCATTCATTTCGATCATGATATGGTCATCCATGCGGACGGATCGGTAGAGAAACGGAACAAGAAGCTCTCAAAGGAAAAGTACGGGACTTCGCATATCGTTTCCCGCGAGGAGGTGGCTCTGCTTTGGCAGCATGGCGTTAAAACCGTAATTGTTGGTACCGGGCAATATGGTCAAGTCGAATTGTCGGATGAAGCCTCTTCCTTTCTGATGGGGGAAGGGTGTAAGGCGATCCTTCTTCCGACGCCCAGCGCCATTGAACGATGGAATGTCATGGACGGGAAAACCATTGGACTGTTTCATGTTACCTGCTGATTTAGTAATTTTTAGGTCGTATAGATAAATGGGTTTAAGGCAAACAGACTATCGTGACCGGGTACAGCAATTACTCGCACCGGCCGATATTCGCTTGAATGGTGATCGGCCCTGGGATATCCGGGTGAATGACGATCGCTTCTTTGGTCGACTGCTTTCAGGAGGCTCGATGGCTGCCGGTGAGATGTATATGGCCGGCTGGTGGGATTGTACGGCGCTCGATCAGCTCTTCGACCGGGTGTTAAGGGCCCGAATCGATCGGCAGTTGCTCTCCTGGCGTTGGGTTTGGACCATCCTGATCGCCAGGTTATTCAATTATCAGAAACCTTCGCGGGCTTTCCTTATCGGCCGTCATTACGATACGGGAAATCAACTGTTCAGCCGGATGCTCGACCGGCGGATGATCTACAGTTGCGGCTATTGGGAGAAGGCTTCCAATCTGGATGAGGCGCAGGAGGCCAAGCTGGAAATAACTTGTCGGAAACTTCAGCTTCAGCCCGGAATGCGGTTGCTCGATATTGGTTGCGGATGGGGAGGGACTGCCCGCTATGCCGCTGAGCGGTACGGCGTCGAAGTGGTGGGGATTACGGTTTCGGGCGAACAAGCGGAGCTGGCTAAAACGGTCTGCAAGGGCTTTCCTGTCGAGATCAGATTACAGGATTATCGTGATCTCAGTGAAAAGTTCGACCGGATCGTTTCCATCGGGATGTTTGAGCATGTGGGATACCAAAACTATCACACGTTTATGGAGGTCGTGCGGAAAAATCTTAAACCCGACGGGCTTTTCCTGCTGCACACCATTGGAGGAAACAGCTCGGTGAGTCGTTGCGATCCCTGGATTGAACGCTATATCTTTCCCAACTCGATGTTGCCCAGCGCGAAACAGATCACGGCAGCGATGGAAGGATTGTTCGTGCTCGAAGACTGGCATTGCTTCGGACAGGATTACGACCGGACGCTGATGGCCTGGCACGACAATTTCGAAAAGGCCTGGCCCGAATTGAAGCACGATTACGATGAACAGTTTTATCGGATGTGGCGCTATTACCTGCTGCTCTGTGCCGGGGCTTTCAGGGCCCGAAGCAACCAGCTCTGGCAGTTGCTCCTCTCGCCTCAAGGAGTCCCGGGAGGCTGCCGGCGACCAGTCATCGGGGAGTAAAAAACAAGTAAATGGTCGGTAATATTTTTAGTTCTGGAAGCATCTGAAGGACAAAAAATCAATTATCCGGAAACGAAAAAAGGGCCCTTTGAAAATCAAAGAGCCCTTTTGAAGATGAGGTCAGTGGCGGATTCGAACCGCCGTACACGGTTTTGCAGACCGCTGCCTAGCCACTCGGCCAACCGACCGTTAATACGGCTGCAAATATAGACAAATTTATCTTACTGAAAAATCTGCCGCCGAAAAAATGTAATCAGCGTTCAAGCGTGACACTTACCTTCTCAATCTGCCCTCCCATAGGCGGGTTCATCTTTGAGATTTTCACTTTGGCCTTCCTGATAGAGTCAAACTCGCCATAGAGCCGGTCAAGAATACGTCCGGCCACATGCTCCAGCAGGTGCGACGGTTCTTTCATCTCCTCGCCGATCAACTGATAGACGATCTGGTAGTTCAGCGCATCATCGAGATTATCGCTCGCGGCCGCCTTTTCGCAGTCGGTCTCCAGCGCTACATTCACCAGAAAGCGGTTGCCAACTATCTTTTCCGCCTCAAAATGGCCGTGAAAGGCATAAAACTCCATTCCTTCGATCTCGATCAGTCCCATAATCCATAGTTTAATTACCGTACAAAATTAATCTATTTTTAAATCTGCATTTTTCCTTCTCCCAATTTTAGCAGATACGGCAACTCTTATTACATTTGTAGTTCGGGTTTTCCGATTCAAATCAATAACGTTATGAGCGAAGTGAACACGAATGAAATGGAAGCCAAGCTTCCGAAAAATTTTATCCATCAGCAAATCATCGAGGATTTGGCTGCCGGGAAAAACGACAGAAGGGTTCATACCCGTTTTCCCCCGGAGCCAAACGGATATCTACATATAGGTCATGCCAAATCGATCTGCCTGAACTTTGGCACCGCGCAAAAGTTCGGCGGAATCACCAATCTTCGTTTCGACGATACCAATCCTACCAAGGAAGATACCGAATATGTCGACTCCATCATGGAGGATGTGCGTTGGCTCGGATTCGACTGGGACGATCGCCTATATTATGCCTCCGATTATTTCGATAAGCTGTATGATTTTGCCGTTGAATTGATCAAACGCGGTAAAGCGTATGTCGATTTTCAGAGCCAGGAGGCGATCAGCGAACAGCGTGGCGTGCCTACCCGTCCGGGGATCGAGAGTCCTTACCGCAACACTTCGCCCGGGGAAAACCTGCAGCTCTTCGAAAAGATGAAAGCCGGCGGGTTCGAAGAAGGAGAGTGTGTCCTCCGTGCCAAAATCGATATGGCTTCGCCCAATATGCATATGCGCGACCCGCTGATGTACCGGATCCTGAAACAGCCCCATCACCGCACCGGCGATAAATGGTGCATCTACCCGATGTACGACTATGCCCACGGCCAGTCGGATTACTGGGAAGGGATCACCCACTCGATCTGTACCCTCGAGTTTGAGGTGCACCGTCCGCTCTACGACTGGTTTGTCGATGAGTTGCGCGACAGCGATTACCGTCCCCGCCAGATCGAGTTCTCCCGTCTGAACCTCACCTATACGGTGATGTCGAAACGGAAACTGCTGCAACTGGTGAAAGAGAACTACGTGAAAGGGTGGGACGATCCGCGGATGCCCACTATCTGCGGGCTGCGCCGTCGCGGGTATACCCCCGAAGCGATGCGGTCTTTCGCCGAGATGGTGGGTGTGACCAAAGTCGACGGGGTGACCGACGTAGCCGTACTGGAATACTGCATCCGTGAAGACCTGAACAAACGGGCCCAGCGCGTGATGGGCGTCATCGATCCGTTGAAGGTGGTGATCACCAATTATCCGGAAGGCGTGGTCGAAGAGGTCGATGCGGTCAATAATCCTGAAGATGAGTCGATGGGCAAACGCAAGGTGCCTTTCTCGAAAGTGCTCTATATCGAGAAGGACGATTTTATGGAAAATCCGCCGTCGAAATTCTTCCGCCTGTCGCCCGGCCGCGAGGTCCGTTTAAGATATTCCTATTTCATCAAATGTAACGAGGTGGTGAAAGATGCCGAAGGTAACATCGTCGAGCTGCACTGTACCTACGATCCCGAGACTAAAGGGGGTAATGCTCCTGACGGACGAAAGGTGAAGGCAACGCTTCACTGGGTAGCTGCCGGACAGGCGGTCAAAGCCGAGGTGCGTCTCTACGATCGCCTCTTCAGTGACCCGTCACCCGACGGTCACAAAGACAAAGAGTTTCTCGAATTCCTGAATCCCGACTCACTACAGGTGCTGACCGAATGTTATGTCGAACCTTTCGTGAAGGATGCCAAGCCACTGGATAACTTCCAGTTCGAACGGTTGGGCTATTTCAATGTTGATCCCGATTCCACACCCGAAAAGATGGTGTTCAACCGGACGGTGGCGCTGAAGGATAGCTGGAAGAAATAGCGGGGGAGTCTTAGTATCAAGTGTAAAGAATCAGGTATCAAGTATCAGGTATCAAGACATTATTTGTCAAGACAATAGACATCAGACGTTAGACATTAGACAAAAGATGGGGGTGTCTGGAAAGTCAATTGGTTTTTCCAATAACGTAACAATTTAAAGCGGTTGAATTAGTTCCCGCAGATTACGCCGAACGACGAGGATAAATCTTCGACGGGCCGGGTAATCTGCGGGAAACTGCTGCTTATCCGGCTGATTTTTGAGATCTCCTCTTCCTTTTGAAAAATCTAATCTCCTAGCTTAAGCGGGAAGGTAGTGCTGCACCTCGCGGTAGGACCATCGCCGGAGTTTCTGTGCATATTCTGTGCATCTTCTGTGCATCTTCTGTGCTATTATAGCACAGAAGATGGACTGAAGCAGCACGGAAGATGCTTTGCAGGTCCGAACATAGCCAATCCTACTCCACTGATTCTCTTTTTGGATAAACTTTTGGGGCCGCTTCCGGCAAAGTTTCCGGTGAAAGGGATTCGGAACGAATATTAGGGTTGCGGCCGACAGAGCCATTTCTATGTGTAAGTGAGGCTGTGTATGGGTCGGGCCGATAGAGATATAAAGGTATTTTGTTCGTTTTTTATCCTCCGGTTGCTATCCATTATCTCCTCTTTTCCGTCAAAAACCGGCCTTTGGCATCGGCCCAAAATGATACAGAAACCGGTCAGTTTTGTGTCCGCATGATTTATTCTTTATGCCCGGAGACCGGAACCCGGAATTCGTAACTAACCGATGTGGTTCTCCTATTTCTCTTTAAACAGCGGCAGCACCACCCATGAATAGACATAGCATCCGAGGCAGAAGCTGATGCTCCATTCCAGCAGCGAGAAGAGCGCCAGGATACCGATCACTATCTGTGCGGCCAGCTCCAGGTCGGCCATTAGCAACAGGGAGGCGATTAGCGAAAAAACCAATCCTACCCGGGCGGCAAAGATCTTTGGAGCCTTGTCGATAATTCTGGAACGAAAAGGAAAATACCGGGTCAGCCCGTGACCGGAACAGGCTAACAGGCTCACTTGCGGCATCCCGAACCCCCGGGCATAGAAATCGAAGGACAGAAAGGCTGCCGCGAAGATATTGGGCTCGATGATGAAAAGCAGGGCGATCACGAAAGTCAGTAACGCGGTCGCGCGAACGCCTCTCTCATCGACACGCTCATCGGAAATGGGGCAAAAGATATTGCTCATGCGGTAATTCAGTTTTATTCTATTACGTCTTTTACGGGATTGGGGTGCAAAAGGTTTTCAATTTTTCTTCTGGTATAGAAGAAGGTGAAGATAGCTGCGCTCCAGTTGGCGATAAAGATGCCCCACCAGATTCCCATAGTGCCCATATCCAGACAGATAGCAAGCAGCAGGAAGAGAGGGTAGGGAAGGAGAAACTGCCGGTAAGCGCCCACGAAGATGGCATAATAAGGTTTCTTCATCCCTTGCAGGGTAGAGACGGAGATGTTCAGAAAGATATAGGCGAAAAAGAAGAAGACCGCGATACGGAGATACTCGGTTCCGATGGCCACGACCGTCTGATCGCTGGTAAAAAAATCCATCAGCGGTTCGGCAAAGAGAAATACGCCGGTCACCCCCACCAGCATGATGGTGAGGCCGTAGCGAAGGTTCAGGCGCCACGACTGCAGCACCCGCGACGGGAAGCCGGCCCCCATGTTCTGTCCGGCAATAGTCAGCGCGGAGATATTCAGTCCGATGGTGGGGAGCAGCGCCATCTGTTCGATGCGCGTGGCAATACCGTAGGCGGCCACCGCCTCTTTACCGAACTTCCCGGCAAAATAGGTGATCACGAAGATGCCAATGGCCACGGAAAGCATGTTGAGACTGGCGGGAAAACCCTGGGTAAACAGTTCAGCAAAGATGCGGCCGTTCGGACGGAAATCGGACGCTTTGGCCTGATGGAACAATCCTCTTTTTTTTATCCTGACCACGAGATAGATCGTGCCCATAGCCTGGATTAACACCGTTGAAATGGCTACACCGCGAATGCCAAACGCGGGAAGCCCCAACCCACCGAACATGAACCAGGGATCGAACACCACATTCAGAAAGAAACCGGCTATTAAAAAGTTGCGGAAGGTGCGGGTGTCGCCCCGGGCATTCAGTATCGCGTTCAGCGCGCTGTTGGTCAGGAAGAAAACAGTGCCGATCAGGATCACGTTCATATACTCCAGCGCGATGGCCAGATATTCGTCCGAAGCGCCGAGAATCCTGAAAAGGGAAGGGGCCAAAAGAAGACCAATTACCGTGAGTCCGGCAGCATTGATCACCGAAAAGGTGATCGCCTGAAAGCCGTAATGCAGCGCCTGTCTCTCCTGACGGGCCCCTAAAGCCTGTGAGATCAGGGCGGTGCTTCCCGTTCCCATCCCCATACCTGCCGAGAGGACGATAAAGAAGACCGGGAAGGAGAGGGAGAGGGCGGCCAGCGCGGTGGTCGAGATCATTCCGCCATAGTAGGTGTCCACCACATTAAACAGGGTATTAAAGACCAATCCGACACTCGAAGGCAAGGCTATCTTTCGGATCAGTGAGGGGATTGGGGCGGTGATGAAATCGGGTGACTGTTGCATTTCTGAAGTTAAATTTCTTAAATATAGCTATAACATATATAAGTTATTATGGGTTTAATAGGGTGATGCATTACTTTTAGTTGAGAACTGTTTTAAATCAAAATTATATGCCGTAAATTGTATTAAACTGATCAAGCAGTCATAAAGCGGCTGCGGAAAGGAGTTAAGATGAGAATATCATTTAAGGTAGATTATCAGACCGTTTGGGGGGAATCGATCTTTATGACCGGTTCAAATCAAGCCTTCGGGCAGTGGGATCTCTCCAAAGCAATAGAGATGGAAAACAGGTTTCCCGGTGAGTGGCTGCTCGAATATGAGGGAGACGACCTTGAAGGTTTCGAGTACAACTATTTGCTCAGGGATGTTAATGGTAGCTTCATCAGAGAATGGGGAAAGCGACGTAAGCTGGATTTCAGGATAGCTGATTTCGAGGAAGCGCGTGCCCGGGATTTTTGGCGTACTCACCGCGATTCTGATAATGTGCTTTTCACATCGGCTTTTACCAAGGTGTTGATGAGGAGGCGGTCGACTGTAAAACATGAAGAAAAGTCTCTGTATAAGAAAAACCTGCGTTTCCAGGTTCACGTCTCAAGGGTCAATCCCAAATATAAAATCTGCTTGCTTGGAAACCGGCCTGAACTGGGCGATTGGGACGAAACCAAAGCTATCGTGATGGATGACTCCCAATTCCCGTTATGGCAAGCCGATATCGATGCCTCGAAACTGCAGTTCCCTATTCAGTTTAAATATGCCATCTACGACAGCGAAGCCCGTAAAGTGGTCACCTGGGAAGAGGGGAGCAACCGTATGATCCGCGATTTCGTCTGTAAAGCTCCGAAGAGTATTAAGATCCATACCGATGAGAAGTTCCGTTTCCCGATTGGCCACTGGCGGGGAGCCGGCGTTTCGGTCCCGCTCTTCTCATTGCGTACTGCACAAAGCGGTGGAATTGGCGAGTTCCCCGATATCATCAAGCTGGTCGACTGGGCTAAGACCACCGGGCTGAAGATGATCCAACTGTTGCCGCTTAACGAGACCGTGGCGACCCATAGCTGGATCGATTCCTATCCCTATAAATCGATCTCGGTGATGGCTTTGCACCCCGTTTATGTGAATATTAATGAATTGGGGATATTGGACGAGGAGAGCCTGATGGTTGGATTTGTCCATGCACTGGTCGGTTTTAATTCCCAGGAAGCAGTGCATTACGACGAAGTGCATAAGGTCAAATCAAAATATTATAAACTGATCTTCGATCAGCAGATGGACTCGTTCCTGTCCGATCCGGCCTTTCTGGCCTTCTTCGGGAAGAACAGGGAGTGGTTAGTCCCCTATGCAGCTTTCTGTTACCTGAGGGATAAGAACAAGACCCCTGACTTTAGAAAATGGGAGTCCTATTCCACTTTCCGGGCAGAAGATATTGAAGAGTTGGTTAAGCCGGGTAATTCCCACTATCCCGATATTGCCGTTCATTATTTCATCCAGTATCATGCACACAAACAGTTCAGCGAAGCGGCGGCCTATGCCCGTGCTAACGGCGTCGTGCTGAAAGGGGATATCCCGATAGGCATCAGTCCGAACAGCGTTGAGGCCTGGATGCAGCCTGAACTGTTTAATCTGGACCAGCAGGCCGGCGCCCCGCCCGATGCCTTTGCCGATCAGGGGCAAAACTGGGAGTTCCCCACCTATAACTGGGAGGCAATGGCACACGACGGTTACCTCTGGTGGAAGAAGCGGTTGGCCCATATGGCCCAGTATTTCGATGCCTTACGGCTCGATCATATCCTTGGATTCTTCCGGATCTGGGAGATCCCCATCACTCAGGTTCAGGGCATCCTGGGCCACTTTAAACCGGCATTGCCTTACACCCGCGATGAGATTCTCGACCACGGCGTCCTCTTCAACGAAGAAAGGTATACCAAACCCTATATCCGCGACTATTTCCTCTTTGGCCTCTTCGGCGAGTTTACTGATGAGGTGAAAACCAACTTCCTCTCTGAGTACGAACCCGGGAAATACGATATGAAGCCGGCTTTCGATACCCAACGGAAAATATGGGATTATTTTGAGAAGAACAAGAAAGGTGAAGAGCTGAACGGGAAGGAGAGCCGCATCAGAGAGGGGTTGTTTGCCCTGTTGGGTGAGGTGCTCTTCGTCCGCGATCCTTACCATCCCTCCCGCTTCCATCCGCGGATATCTTTCCAGGATACCAACGCCTATTTGAATACTGCCGATCAGAACCGGTATGCCCTGGAGGATCTCTACATTGATTATTTCTACAGCCGGCACGATGATTACTGGCGGGATGAAGCAATGAAGAAACTGCCCGGGATCATTCAATCAACCGATATGCTGGTTTGCGGCGAGGATCTGGGCATAGTTCCCGACTGCGTGGGCAGTGTGATGCGCGACCTTGGGATCTTAAGCCTCGAAGTACAGCGAATGCCTAAGGATCCCAATGTGGAATTTGCCCATCCGGCCGATGCTCCTTATCTTTCAGTTTGCTCCACCTCGACGCACGATACCACTACTTTACGTAGTTGGTGGCAGGAAGACCGCGAGGTCAGCGAAAGGTTCTTCCGTACGGTCCTAGATCAGAAAAATGTGGAATTTTCTGACGAACTGGAGCCCTGGGTAGCCCGTGAGATATTGAACCAGCACCTCTGGTCTCCGGCCATGTGGGCCGTCTTCCCGATCCAGGACTTACTGGCCATGGACGAGAAGCTGCGTCGTAGCGAAGCCTATGGTGAAAGAATAAATATCCCGGCTGTGGCCCAGCATTACTGGCGTTACCGGATGCATCTGACGATGGAGGAGCTATTGAAAGCGAATCAGTTTAACTCAGAGCTTCTGCAGATGATTACTCATACCGGTAGGAATCACGAGGGATAAATACTGTTATTTACCGGTAAATTACTGCTGTTCGCCGATTCGGACTTTAATAAGGATCCGGATCGGCTTATTTTTGGACTGTAATTCAATCGAAAACGATTAATTTTAACGTCATGGAAAACTGTAACAGATCTTTTGAACGGAAGCCGTTTGGAGAGAAAATCCAAACGCATAGGCATACCGAATCTCGCGTCTTTATTGGTTTGCTATTGGTACTGGCTGGTGTGGTGTTGATTGCCGAGAACATGAATATGTTGCCTTATCATATCTCTCATATTTTGATCAGTTGGCCGATGTTGTTGGTTGCGCTGGGAGTCTTCAACCTGGCCCGCAAATCGGTCACCTCCGGGTTGATCCTGATGGCTATTGGTGCTTTTTTCCTGGCTCCCCGGCTCTTCGACCTGCCTTTCAACTTCTTCAATAATTTCTGGCCGATCCTGCTGATCGCTGTCGGGTTGGTCTTTATGGTTCGCGGGAAAAAAAAAGAGGAGTATTCGATGCGGCGGGAGGAGAGTGATCACGATACGATCGATGAAACGATCATCTTCGGCGGGAAAGAGATATATATCGTTTCCGATAATTTCAAAGGAGGTGATGTGACTGCGATCTTTGGCGGTTCAATTCTGGACCTGACGCATACCAAACCGGGTGAGAACTGTGTTATCGACGTAAACGCCATCTTCGGCGGCATCAAGCTGGTGATCCCTGAGGACTGGAATGTCAAGATTGAGACGGCCTCCATTTTTGGCGGGTTCACCGATAAGCGGAGTCCTTCGTCGATGGCAAGGGTTGACAAGTTAAAGTTGATCCGAATTAAAGGATCAACCATCTTTGGTGGCGGCGAAATTACAACGATGCCTTGAAGCGGTCTCAATGGAACATCCCTTTATATCCAACAGGACTATTCTGATTATCTATTGTTCACTGGTTTTTCTCCAGGGGGCTTCACAGGCGGTTTATAACATCATGTTTGAGATCTTGCCCATTGGTGTATCCATAACCGATGGATTGATCTTCGCTTTTTTACTGGGGGTGTTAGGATTGTCTGTCTGGTTTGTGGTAAGGTATAACAATCTGGAGGATGGTTCATCGTTACAGATCATCTCAAACCATCTGGTGGCAGCCATTGTATTCGTGGTAATGTGGTTTCTGGTTGCAGGGTCGGTCGCCAGGGCTTTTCTTCAATCGGACGATTACTCCGCTTATTTAAGCGAAAATATGGCTGAGCGGCTTGCCGCGGGTCTGCTGTTTTATTTCCTTATGGCTTCCGTTTGTTATATGTATATTCTTTATCAACGGAACCAGCAAAAGATTTTGCACGAAGCTGAACTTGAGAAACAGATAAGGGATGCACGGTTGAATGTGCTGAAATCGCAGATCAATCCCCATTTTCTTTTTAACAGCCTGAATTCAATCGCTTCATTAACGATAGCCGATCCGGGAAAGGCTCATGAAATGGTGATTGCCCTTTCCGGTTTCATGCGTTATTCGCTGCGTCGCCATAATGGTGATTTAGTCTCTCTGGAGGAAGAGCTGCAGACAATAGAGCTTTATCTTCAGATTGAAAAGATCCGCTTTGGAGATAAGTTGGATTATCACTTCGAAGTGGATAAGAAATGCCTGAGATGCAGGCTGCCTAATCTGGTATTGCAACCTCTGTTCGAGAATGCGATAAAATACGGCGTTTACGAAGCTGTCGATCCGGTCTCCATCCGTTTGGATGCGGTCAGTGATGGTGAGATGCTTCAAATATCGATTGCCAATGATTTTGACCCGGAGTCTATTCCAGCCAGAGGGGAGGGGGTCGGATTGAAAAACGTGCAGGAACGGTTGCGCATTCTTTATGGAAGCAATAACCTTGTTAAGACGGAAAGATCGGGCTCCCGCTTTATTGTGACAATTTTCATACCTGTTGATGTGGTTGATAATAAATAATTTATGGAGAAGATTAAAACGTTGATTATTGATGATGAACCATTGGCAAGAAGCTTGTTGCGTAATTTCCTTGCCAGTGATCAACGGATTGAGGTGATCGGCGAATGCGGCAACGGGTTCGAGGGTGTATTGGCTATTCAGGAATTCAAACCTGATTTGGTCTTTCTCGATATCCAGATGCCAAAGATCAACGGATTCGAGATGCTGGAGTTGTTGACCGAACCACCACTGATTATTTTCTCTACGGCATACGAACAATATGCTATCCAGGCTTTTGAGGCCAATGCTGTCGATTACTTGCTGAAACCCTATCCTGCCGGACGGGTGTCGGCTGCCGTGGAAAAAGCGATCTCCAAGATGAGCGGGAAAACATTGCAGGGGAACCAGATCGATGCTTTGATCCAGAGCCACGATGAGGTATCGGGCCAGATTAACAGGGTGGTGGTTAAATCGGGAAAGAAAATCATTATTATCCCGGTCGAATCGATCGAATACATTGAATCGCAGGATGACTTTGTGATGATCTACTGTAACGAAGGTCATTTCATGAAACAGAAAACGATGAAGTTTTTCGAAACCCATCTCGACAGTAATAAATTTATCCGCATTCATCGCTCTTACCTGGTCAATCTGACTCAGATTAAGGAGCTTCAGCAATATGGGAAAGACTCATGGATTGTAATTACAACGAAAGGTTCAAAACTGAAAGTTAGTAAATCGGGTTATGTTATATTAAAGGAAAGCCTTAATATTTGAGATATCTGTAATACAATTCGTTTCTTAACCGGAGATTGGTTTTTATTCACAGGCGTTATGCGGGTATATTACGATTTCAACAGGTTATTAACAATACAGCGGGTTACCCCATCGATATTTATCTTTTGTAAAAAGATCGCGGTTATTGGGATCTGAAATGAGCATGATTTACAGGATCACCAACCGGGATGATTATTAGCCATCGCACGAATCATGTGTGGCAATAAAATAGAAAAATAAACACATGAAATGTGGTCAGAATTCTTTTCTTTGCAAAAAACATTTCAGGTGTGAACCATATTGTAATTTCTGATCCCGGCTCCCTTTTCCCCTCATTTTATGGACCTAACTCAAGAGTCCTCTGGATTGCCGGAACCTTATGTCTGGTATTGGTCATTGCCGGAATTGTTATCTTTGTAAAAAAGAACCGTGGAGATCAGGTAAGGGGACGAAAGCTCTCCTTCAGGGAACGGTTTCAGTTTCGGAAAGCCAGTATTGTGCTTTCCGGGGATAAAAACTATAAACCTAAGTTCATCACCATAAGGGTTCAGAATCCGGGGAAGCGTCCGGTCGATTTGCAGGCCCCGGTTTTGATCTTTAAACGATGGAACAGTTCGCGGAAATTCCGGATCAATTCTTTTGGCGGGATCGATGACTTTCCGATCTGGCTCGAACCGGGATATGAGGCAAAATGGAATGTCGAACTCGGGCAGTTTTACAACAAGGTGCCTGAATTAAGGAGGGCTTGCCGCTTGTCTGCCGAAATGAAAGAGGTTTCAGTTAAAAAATTTATTAGCCGGACGATCCGGTTGAAATGGCTGTGAACAAATGAGAAATTGGATTTTCAACGATAGTGAACTGAATCAATATCCCGTCTATGAGGGGAATGACCTGGGGGTGATCTGGAGTCCCAGGCAGACTTTTATCCGGATATGGGCTCCCACCGCCCGTAAAGTCATCTTTCGGCTTTACCAGGATGGGATCTCTGGCGATTCTGTCGACGAGATCTTCCTTGGGAAAGCCGGTCAGGGAACCTGGGTGGGCGCTTTGCCGGGTAACCTCGAAGGATTGTACTATACCGTCCAGATCCGTGACGAATCGGGCTGGCTAAAAGAATGTCCCGACATCTATTCCAAAGCCACCGGGATCAATGGCTTGCGGGGAATGATTATCGATCCTGATAAATCGAAGCCCCAGGATTGGGATAATGATCGACGGTGCACACTCGCCAATCCGTCCGATATGGTGATCTACGAAACCCATATCCGCGATTTTACCATCTCTCATTCCTCCGGCATTAAAAACCGGGGCAAGTATATTGGATTCACTGAGAAGGGAACGAAGCTCAGTACGGGTGAATGTACCGGGACCGATCATCTCTCTGAACTGGGGGTCACTCATGTGCATTTGTTGCCGGTGGCCGATTTCTTTACCGTGGATGAGTCGTCTTCCCGCCCTCAATACAACTGGGGATACGATCCCCTGAACTACAATACGCCTGAAGGATGGTATGCGACCAATGCTGCCGATGGCTACACCCGGATCAGGGAGTTAAAGCAGTTGGTCCAGGCACTTCATACCGAAAAGATCGGGGTAATCCTCGATGTGGTGTACAACCACTCGGGCCTGATCTTTGATTCCTGGTTTAATCAAACGGTCCCGGGCTATTTTTACCGTGTGAAAAGTGACGGGACTTTTTCCGATGCCAGTGGATGCGGCAACGAGATTGCCTCTGAACGGGAGATGGTCCGCCGGTTTATTGTTGAATCAGTAGCCTACTGGGCCAGTGAGTATCATATCGATGGCTTCCGCTTCGATCTGATGGGGATCCTTGATATTGAAACGATGAACCAAATCAGGGAACGGCTCGATCTGATCGATCCCAACATCTTTATTTACGGAGAGGGATGGACGGCTGGCGAAAGCCCCCTGCCGGAAAATCTGCGCGCCGTGAAACTCAACACCCGGAAGCTCGACCGGATCGCCTCCTTCAGTGACGACATGCGCAATGTCTTAAAGGGATCTCCCTTTGACCGTTTCAGTACCGGCTTTATCAGCGGGCTGACCCTGCACGAGGAGCAGTTGAAGTTTTCGATTGTCGGGGCCATCGAACACGATCAGATTATCAATCATTATGTCGATTCCTCACGGCAACCCTGGACAAACAATCCGGGTCAGGCGGTTAATTACGTTTCCTGTCACGATAACTACACCCTCTTTGATAAACTTCAGTATTCATGTCCCGAAGCTTCCATGGAAACCATCGAACGGATGACCCGCCTCGCGGTCGCGGTACTCCTGACTTCACAGGGAGTTCCGTTTATTCAGTCAGGAATAGAGATGCTCCGAACCAAAGGGGGACATCACGATTCATACCGCGCTCCCGATGAGGTTAACCAGATCGACTGGACCCGTAAAAACCGCTACCACTCCATGTTCAACTTTACCAGGAAATGCATCCAACTCCGTCAGGCCCACCCCGCTTTCCGTATGAACAAAGCGGAATTGGTGCGTGAGAAACTGCGGTTTTTAAACCATTATACCCCTGGGGTGGTCGCCTATGAATTAGCCGATCATGCCAATGGCGATTTCTGGAAACGTATTCTCGTTTTATTTAATGGGAACAGCTTTTCGGTTGAATATGAAATCCCGAAGGAACGGTGGTTGATCGTTGCTCAGAATGGAGAGATCTTCCTCAACGGCATCGGCTATGTGGTGACCGATAAAGTCCGTCTCCATCCAATATCGATGATGATGCTGGCCGTTGAAGCCTAAAAAGCGGCTAATAATAAATTGATATCCGTGTCGGGAATGGTCAATATCTTCCCGATATCCTGATTCGTTAATATGCCGTTGAACAGGTAGACTCCTTCGCTGAATCCCCGGTTGCTCTTTACGTAAGAATTGATCCCTCCCGATTCCCCTATGGCCAGCAGGGTCGGGGTGATGATATTGCTTACCGCGATGGAAGCGGTACGGGCTACCCGTGAGGTGATATTCGGGACACAGTAATGAATCACCCCATGTTCAACGTAAGTCGGCTTCTTCAGGTTGGTGATCCGGGAAGTTTCGAAACATCCGCCCTGTATAATATTCAAATCGATGATCACCGAATTCTCTTTCATTCCCTCTACCATCTCCTCCGGGACAATCATCTTCGGAACTTCGCTCATCGGCAATGCCCCAATGGCCACTTCTGCTGTACGTAATGCTTTTCGCAACGCTTTGGGATGAAATACCGAGGTAAAGACCCGTTGACCCAGTCGGGCCTGTAAGTCCATCAATTTATAAATCGAATCATCGAATACCTTCACCTCTGCCCCAAGAGCCAATGCCGTCCGGGCGGCAAATTCGGCAACAGTCCCCGAGCCGATGATCACCACCTCGGTGGGGGCTATCCCGGTCACCGATCCAATGATTACCCCTTTGCCGTTGCGGGCCGAACTAAGGTATTCGCTGGCTACCACCATCGCGGTGTTGCCGGTGATTTCACTAAATATCTGAATAATAGGGTAAATCCCATGCTCATCCTTCATAATCTCGTAACCCACGGCAGTTACCTTTTTTCGCATCAGCCTCCTGATCGACTCCTGGGTCAACAGCGTGATGTACATTGGGGAAAACAGCAACTGGTTGCCTTTCAGAAGTTCTGCCTCCTCCTGTGTGAAGGGTGACATCTTCAGGATAATATCCGACTGGAAAACCTCGCCGGCACTCTTGCAGATGACCGCCCCCGCTTCAGCGTAGGCCTTATCGGTATAATTGGCCGCCTTCCCCGCGCCGCTCTGGACAAAAACCTCATGGCCGTTGTTCACCAGCAACTCTACCGATTGAGGGGTGAGCGGTACCCGGTATTCGATAGCTGAGGCATTCTCGGGCAATCCAATATTCAGCTTCAGGTTCCGGGGTTTGGGCTTGAAGAGCTCTTCCCTCGGGAGCAACTGTTCGCTGGCCAATGACGATAGTTTTTCAACCTTCCGTTGATTCATAGTCTGGTTTATATTTTAGATTCGATCATCCGCTTGCCATTCTCCAGCTCACTGATATACACTTTTACCGTATTGGGCGGGAGCAGTGGGTCGATTAGCTCCGGCCATTCGATAAAACAATATTCCCCGCTGAAGAAATAGTCTTCATAGCCAAAGTCAAAAACTTCATTGATAGTCTTGATCCGGTAAAAATCAAAATGATAGATAGAATTCTTGCCGGACGTCTCGTATTCGTTGATCAGCGCGAAAGTGGGTGAAGTGACGTAGTCAATCACCTGGAGTGTCTCGCACAAAGCCTTGATAAAAGTGGTCTTCCCCGAACCCATCTTCCCGTAGAAGGCAAAGATGCGGTCGGCCGGATGAGCCTCCAGAAAATTCCGCGCGATATTGTTAATCTCCTTTAATGATTCGATCTCTGCTTTAAACATTTTCCTTACTTCGAAATTTACTTCAATTTTAATGAAAATATGGCTTTTATAAAAGTGGGCCTGACGAATAATAATTACCCGAAATTTACCGCTAAATTTAAGATATTCGTAGTTAATTGATAAAAAACAGGTTTAGCCAATCATTTTTTATCGTACTTTTGAAATCAGAATCAACAATACTTAAATCGTTATCAATGAATATTCCATCTAATTTGAAATACACGAAAGACCATGAATGGATTCGTGTCGAGGGTGATGTAGCCTATGTCGGAATCACCGATTTTGCTCAGGGCGAGTTGGGCGATATCGTTTTTCTCGAAATAGAAACTGTCGGCGAAACGCTGGGAAAAGAAGAAGTTTTCGGTACCGTCGAAGCGGTTAAAACAGTTTCCGACCTTTTTATGCCGGTTGAGGCTGAGATTCTGGAAATGAACCCCGAATTGGAAAACGCCCCCGAATTGGTTAACCAGGATCCTTATGGTAAAGGATGGTTGATTAAAGTAGCCGTTAAGGATGCTTCCCAGTTAGGCTCCCTGCTCTCCGCCGATGAATACAAAGCGCAGATTGAAGGATAATTTCTGAAAACCGAATAAGAAATGCGCCCGACTCTTCAGGCGCATTTCTTATTTCAACCTCACTACACCGAAGTGGAATGAGGTTCCGGGTCCAAAATTTCCTCTCCATCACTTCGTCGCTCTGTCGCCTTGTCGCACTTTCGCGCCCTCTCTCCGGTTCTCCCTTTCTCTTTGCTTAATTTTCTTCGTTCCCGATCCAATTGTAGAGCACCCCTCCGAGGATCCCGCCAATGATGGGGGCAATCCAGAAAAGCCACAATTGCTGAAGCGCCCAGATATCCGCGAAAAGGGCAACCCCTGTACTTCGGGCCGGATTCACCGAGGTGTTGGTCACCGGGATGCTGATCAGGTGGATCAGTGTCAGCGCCAAACCAATCGCGACGGGTGCCAGCCCCTGTGGGGCCCGCTTATCGGTCGATCCCATGATGATCAGAAGGAACATACAGGTCAGCACGATCTCTGCTACTAAAGCCGAGAGCAGTGAATAGCCGTGGGGCGAATGTTCGCCAAACCCGTTGGAGGCAAACCCTCCCGGTTCCCAGCCTTCCACCCCGCTGGCGATCAGGTAAAGAATAGCCCCGGCCAGTATCCCGCCAATTACCTGGGCCAGGATGTAAGGCAATAAATCCTTTGCCGGGAAACGGCCACCGGCCCATAACCCGATCGATACTGCCGGATTGAGATGACAACCCGAGATATGCCCGATGGCAAAGGCCATCGTGAGAACGGTCAATCCAAAAGCTAACGCTACGCCTGCATAGCCAATTCCAAGATCAGGAATCCCGGCTGCCAGTACAGCGCTGCCGCAACCGCCGAAAACCAGCCAAAACGTGCCGAAAAGCTCGGCTGCAAACCTTTTTGACATTGGTGCCATGATGAATGATTTAAGTTTAGAATTTACATCGAAACAGCTTCTTATTTGCTGTTGAGCTTATTAATCCAATAAATTTAACAAAAAATTCCCAATTTTAAAAGGCTCTCCTTTAAAAATCTTCAACCTTTAGCTTAACTTTGCCGATTGGTTGCTTTCAGCGAATCAGCTCAATAATCTTTACTGTTTTGTTGCAACCAATCGACAAAATTTGGTATCTTTCTACTATCAGTAAACTAAAATATCGTGAAAATAAGGATTGGGAAGATTGGGGTTTGGTTGCTGTCCACCATCGCCGTTTTGCTGTTGGCGATCTATTTTGGTATCTCACCGGTGGCTAAAAGGATCATAGAAAAAAACAGCGAGAAATGGACTGGCCGTAAAATTACCATGACCGACCTGCATATCAACCTGTTTAATCTCGACCTCGCTGTCGGGGGATTAACCGTTTATGAGGCCAAAAGCGACCGTCCTTTTTTCAGCGCCGAACGGTTGCACACCAATCTTTCGCTCTCCGGGCTGATCAAAGGGGAGTATGATCTCGAACCCGTCGAAGTGGTCGGCCCGCAACTGGTGGTGGAACAAACCAATGGCCACTTCAATTTCGACGACCTCGTTGAACGGTTCACTGCTGTCGATTCCACCGAGGTGAAGAAAGACACCGTGGCTGAAGCGCTGGTCTACCGGGTCAAGGCCATTACGGTGACCAACGGCCTGATTACCTACCGCGATAAATCAATGGGGCAGGAGATTGTTGTGCAAGGTTTAAATGTGAGCTGCCCCCAATTTACCTCCGAATCGTCCCTGCTGAATGCCGGCGCCGATTTCAGTCTGAAATCGGGTGGTCATGTTGAGGCTTCCATCGCGATGGATCTCGATAAGCTCACCTATAACCTGAAAACGAAGATCGATAGCCTCGATCTGCAATTGTTCAACCCCTATCTGGATGATTACCTGAAAACCTCCTGGTTCGGGGGATCATTAAGCAGCAGGCTGGCTATCGCCGGAAATTTCAACACCCCTGAAGCGGTGGCGCTGAAAGGCGATATCGCGCTGGCCGATTTCCGTATCGATGATGAAGCTAAGCAGACCGTGGCAGCATGGAAAAATTTAAAGGTGAATATCGATTCGCTTAACGTGGCCTCCAACATCTATAGCCTTGGGGAAGTAAGCCTCGACGATCCTTACCTGTTGGTCGAAATGTATGAGAAGAGCAATAACTTTACCCGGATGATGCCTTCCGATGGGGCCGCAACAGATACCGCTTCGGTCGATGAAATTGACTATTCCAACCCGTTTACCATCATCACCGGTTATATTAAGACCATCAGCCGCGATTATATCGTGAGCGACTATACCGCCGGCAACATCGTTATTCGTAACGGCCACGTGGTCTATAACGATTATACCCTGGAGGATAAATTCACCTACGACCTCGAAGAGCTGAACCTGCTCTCCGGGCCGATCGATTCGAAAAGCGACAGTGTCAGCTTCGACGTGAGCTGCCTGACCAACCGTTCGGGCATTTTGAATGCCCACCTGGCTTTCGACCCGCGCGATTACCAGAACATGTCGGTCAACTATACGATCCAGAATATGAGGATCTCCGATTTTAATCCCTACTCCAAATTCTATGTCGCTCATGCCTTCGTCGAAGGGACGTTGTTCTACTCAAGTACCAACCGAATTCACAACGGATTGCTGGCCAGCACCAATAAAATTGATATCCAAAAGATCGAAGTCAGCCGACGGATTGCCGGTAAGGGCTTATATTCACTTCCCCTGCGCCTGGCCATATCGCTGTTGCGCGACGGTCACGGCAATATCCTCCTCGATATCCCCGTCAAGGGGGACCTGAAAGATCCCAAGTATAAGTTGGGTAAGGTGATCTGGCAGGTCCTGAAAAATATCGTGGTGAAAGCGGCCACTGCTCCCTTTAAGCTGTTTGCCAAGATTTTCGGGGCCAACGAGGAGGAGCTGCAATACATCCGCTTCGATTATCTACAGGATATCTTCGACAAACGCCAGATGAAAAGCCTCGACCTGATCGAAAAATCGCTGGCCGAGAAGCCCGATATCAATGTGGGACTGGTCCAGGTGGCCAGCCGCGAGAGCGAAAAGGAGCTGATGGCCATGCTGGAAGCCAAAAAAAGGTTCTACCTCGATTCGGTCCTTCATACTCAGAAAGATACCCTTACGGCCGACGACCTCAAAGCGATAGGCGCAATTACTAACCGCGATTCGCTCTTTACCCGCTGGCTCAACCAAAAAATGTTGCCCGACGACCTTTCTCAACTGCCCAACGAGGCCAAAAGCCGGAAACTGTTGGGCGAAGCTTGGCTCAGCCAGCAGACCGATTCGCTCTTTGCACGGCGCAACCGGCTGGTCCGCGATTACCTGATCGTCGAAAAAAAGATCGACCCGGCCCGCATCAAAATCAGCAACACCACCGACGAGAAATCGGCCCAGTTCGAAAGCACCCCCCGTTACAAGGTCAACTTCTTTGTCGATGAGGATGAACAGATCCCCGAAGAGGAGTAATTCTTTGCGGGGCTATGTTATATACCAGCCTTTCTGGTCGGGTTGGTGAAGCATAGCTTTCTTCATCCGCCCAATAGTATAACCATGTCCGGGCTTTGGCTTTCAGCTTTAAATATTTGGGAATCGAGACAATTATTTACTTCGTCAGGTTTGTCACGAGCAGTTTTATGGCATGTGTAATTAGTTATTACAGGGCCGAAGGTCCGGCATGTGAGAGCACAGGCCGCCAGGCCTGTGGAAAAGGCATCACGAAGAAGTTCAAGGCCTGAAAGGCCGGCCTGTATCCGGGAAAAATATCTAATACGATCATTATAGACATTTATTCATTACATGCCGGTCCTTCAGACCTCCGATCTCCGCTCACGTCCTTTCACAGGGCTGCCGCCCTGTGCTATTACATACCGACCTTTCAGGTCTGGTTGGTGAAGCAATAGCTTTTATTTATCCTTTAAAAGAGGTACCATCTCCGGTCTTTCCGTACTGTTTCTGTACTCTATCTGTGCTGTTCCTGTACTCTTACAGTACAGGATGACTATTGAATATCTACGGAAGGAGATCGTAAATCAGGGCGTAATCCCCGGTTCGCCATCGGGACTGGCAGGTGAAAAGAGATGAGGGAGAATGGACGCTACCAAATTGGTCTGACTGCCGGGTTCTGCCTGCAACAGATCCCGTATTCGGTGTATGATCAAATCGTGACAGGGCGCCGCCGGGAGGAGATCGCTTTAATGGATCAGGCTTTTTGCATTATTGAATTGAACAATGGCGTAAAACTATTGCTTTCCATCGTAATTAGCTATCTTTGCCCCATTACTTATCAAGATCTTTTTCAAAATATAGAATCATGAGCGAGAGAAAAGTCAGGGTGCGTTTTGCCCCAAGCCCCACAGGCCCGCTTCACATGGGCGGCGTCCGTACCGCTTTGTTCAACTACCTCTTTGCCAGGAATCACGGGGGTGATTTTCTGTTGAGGATCGAAGATACCGACCAGAACCGTTACGTTCCCGGCGCCGAAGAATATATCATGGAAGGGCTGGAATGGTGTGGAATTAAAATCGATGAAGGACCGCGCGAGGGAGGGCCTCACGGACCTTACCGCCAGAGCGAACGCAAAGCCCTCTATCGCCAGTATGCCGATCAGTTGATCGCTTCGGGCCATGCCTATTATGCTTTCGACACCCCGGAGGAGTTGGATCAGGCCAGGGCCGCCGCAGAAGCCGAAGGAGAGACTTTTACCTATAATGCAGCTACCCGTGGGGCGATGAAAAATTCGCTCTCACTTGCCGAAAACGAATGGAAGCCGATGATCGAATCGGGCGCTCATTATGTTGTTCGTTTCCGGATGCCCGACAATGAAGAGGTGACCGAGACCGACCTGATCCGCGGAAGCGTGACCTTTAATACCTCGCTGCTCGACGATAAAGTGCTCTTCAAGAGCGACGGAATGCCTACCTACCATTTAGCCAACGTGGTCGATGATCACCTGATGGAGATCACCCACGTGATACGCGGCGAGGAGTGGCTCCCGTCGATGCCGCTTCATGTTCTGCTCTACCGTGCTTTTGGCTGGGATGAAACCATGCCCCGCTTCTCGCACCTGCCACTGATCCTCAAGCCTGTCGGAAAGGGAAAACTGAGCAAGCGCGACGGCGATAAGATGGGATTCCCCGTTTTCCCGCTGTTGTGGAAAGATCCGGCGACCGGCGATATCTCACGCGGCTACCGTGAAGACGGTTATTTCCCCGATGCTTTTATCAATATGCTGGCGTTGCTGGGCTGGAATCCCGGCACCGAGCAGGAGATCTTCACGATGGACGAACTTGCCGGGCTCTTTTCGCTGGAGCGTGTCGGTAAGTCGGGCGCCCGCTTCGATCCTGAAAAGACCAAATGGTTTAACCACCAATACCTGATCAGCAAATCGGATGCCGATCTGGCTAAAATATTAATTCCCCTGCTGCAGGCCAAAGGAGTGGACGCTTCGGAAGAGATGGCGATCCGTATCTGCGGCATGGTGAAGGAGCGCTGCAACTTTGTTCACGAGATCTGGGACCAGAGTTATTTTCTGTTCCAGGCCCCCGAAAGTTACGACGAAAAGATCGTGGCCAAACGGTGGAAAGAGGATGTCCCGGCCATGATGACCGAAATCGCTTCGTTTTTCGAAACGGTGGATAGTTGGGTCGCCCCTGAGATCAAAGAGCCCTTCTCGGCCTTTGTAACGGGCAAGGGATGGAATTTCGGGACGGTGATGAACTCGCTCCGCCTCTGTCTGGTAGGCGGCAGTTTCGGCCCCGATATCTTCGAGATCTGCGAGGTGATCGGCAAAGCCGAAACGGTGAGCAGGATTCGCACCGCAGTGGCGACGATCAGGATCTGATCAGAAACACTGAGAATAAAAAAGGCCTGAAGCAATGAAGCTTCAGGCCTTTTTTCGTTTCCCCCGAAAGGGAAAACTTACCGGTTGTTCGGTTTGGTCACTAAGATCTTATCGACGCGGCTACGGTCCATATCCATAATCTCGAATTTCAGGTTACGGTAATAAAACACGTCGCCTTCGGTAGGGATCTTATCGAGCTGATGCATGGCCAGTCCGCCGAGGGTGTTAAAGCCCAGGTCGTCGAGTTCTTCGGGCTGGATCAGATTCATTTTGTCGAAGAAATCGTCGATATTCATGGTGCCGTCGACCAGGTAAGTGCCGTCTTTGCGCTGGACCAGCTCGTTTTTCGGTTCATCATCTTCCTCGGGTAGATCGCCAAGGATCGCCTCGGTCAGGTCGTGAAGGGTGATAATCCCTTCCAGTGCCCCGTATTCACTGATCACGATCCCGAAATTGGTCTTGTTGTGTTTGAAGATCTCCAGTATCCGGTTGGCCAGGATGTTCTCGGGGATAAAGACCGGGGTCATCGCAATGGTTTCGAGGCTCAGTTTCTGTTCTTCATCAAAAAGGGTGATGATGTCCTTTACGGCAACCACACCAATAATCTGCTCGATATCTTCCCCGCAGAGCAGGTATTTGCTGTAATGTTCTTCGGAAATAATCTTCAGCATCTCCTGTTTGGTCGCATCTTTCCGGATATAGGCCACATCGCGGCGGTGGGTCATCAATTCATTGGCTTTCTTATCGGTAAACCTGAAGATATTACGAATGGTTTGGGTCTCCTGTTGATCGATCACCCCTTGTTCGGAGCTCTGCTTTAGCAGGAATTTCAGCTCGTCCTCGGTGATGGCCCTCTCGTCGTGGGTTTTGATGCCCAGTAGTTTATTGGCGATACGGGTCGAGATGCTGAGTAACCATACGAATGGGAAAGTGATTTTTATAAAAAAGAGCATCACCGGGGTGAAGACCAGCGTGATCCGTTCGGGATTGTTCAGCGCGATCGATTTGGGGACCAGCTCACCAACGATCAGCGAGAAATAGGTGATGATGGTCACGACGGTGATGATGGCGATCTTTTCGGCATAAGGTTCAAACGGAGGGTATTGCTGAATGAAAGGCACCAGATCGTCGGCCAGGGCTATTCCCCCAAAGGCACCCGAGACGATCCCGATCAGGGTAATGCCCACCTGGATGGTTGAGAGGATCTTTTCCGGTTCCACCAATAGGCGTAATACCCCATCAGCCCGCCTGTCGCCTTTGGCCGAGAGGGTCTCGAGCCGGGCTTTGCTGGAGGAGACCAACGCGATCTCGAACATGGCGAAAAAGCCGTTTAGCAACAACAGCAGACTAATAACTATAATTTCCATTCAATAAATCTTTGTGCAAAAATAGCAGTAATTTCAATTGATTGGATGGATGTTGAGAGGGTAGGATCTGAAATGTTGTGTTATTTAAAAAAAGCTACACCCGATGCCGGGTGCAGCGTAGCTGTTTTTTGATATTTCTTTTTTAGGCCGGTAGCGACTCTGTGGAAGTAATACTGCCTTTCGCATCGATCGCCTTGACGAGATAACTGCCGGCTCCCTTCTTTCCGCTTTGGTCAGTAAAGCTGAAGGGGGCTTTGGTGGTTTGCGGGGCATGAGCCACTTCCCCCAGCTTTTTTCCGTCGCGCCATACTTCGTATTTGGAGATCGGGGCATCGCCGGCATAGGCGGTTTGCCAACTCACCACGGTTTTATTGTTTTCGACGCTGACCTTCGCCTCGCGCGGCGCAGTCAGATCCTGGTAAGGCTTCTGGAAATAGTTGGTCTTGCCCTCTTTCACTTTCGCGGCCAGCGCTTCAACCCGCTTTTTATCACTTTCGCTCATGGCGTCGGGGGCCACCTGGGCGGCGATCATATTCTGTGTCAGTTGGCATTGGGCCGGGTCGTCGCTGATCTGGCCGATGCCGATGATGGCGGTATGGACGCCGGGCACGGTGAGCGAATAGCGGACCAGATCGTGAGCGGGCAGTTCGGGACTGCTCACTTGCAGGACGACATGTTCGGGTGAGCGCGACCATTCTGCTTTTTTGGCGTACATCGCCCCGTCGGCAAAAACTTTCATCGCGATGATACCCATGTTTTTGGCAGCCGCCACTTGAATCACGTTGTATTGCATGTTGAAACAGAGCTTATCGTTGGCATTGATGGCGACCAGCATCCCGTCGAGGATATTCTCCGTGTCGCGCTGGATCATCTCCATCATCACCCCGGCATCGTAGTGACCGGAGAAGCCGATGTGACGGATCAGCTTCTCATTTTTCGGGTTCAGCCCGGTACGGTTGGTGCCGTCGCGCACATCGCGCAGGGCGGCCAGCGCGCCGATGGTTTGGGCGTTGGGATCGGGGTTGTGGTACCCTTCGTAGAGGGCATCGACCTCACCCATCTGGCTGAGGGTGTGGATCAGTACCATATCGAGGTAAGCCTCCTTCGGATAGTTTCCTTTCCCGTCGCCGAAGACCTGGGTGAGGGTGCGCCGGACATCATCCAATGTTTTGGAGCCTTCGGGGCCGTTGGTCCCGCCATGGACATCGCGGCGGTCGTCGCCTCCTTTGGCGAAGCGGAGACCGGTCTTGGAGGTGAGGAAGATCGCCTTGCGTTTGGCCTCGTCGTAGTTGGGTTCACCGGCCACCAGCCCGAGCTGACGGAAGGCTTTACCGTAGTTGAGCTGACTCGGACCGTAATAGTTGGAGGTGTCGTAATAGTTAATCCCCAAGTTGTAAGCTTTCAGGATGATGGCCACCGGGTCGATCCCTTCGGGAGTCCACTGAATGGAAGCTTGTCCGCCGAGCCCGAGGGTGGTCACTTCGAAGCCGGTCTTCCCGAAGATCCTTTTCATCGGGGCTTCCGGGTCGACATGGTTGCCGGCCTGTAAGAGGTACGGGGCCATGGTCAGCCCCACCGTGGCAGTTCCAGTGGTCTGGATAAACTGCCGGCGCGTCTGTCGGAAGTGATGCTTTTCTGCCATACTGTTTACTGTTCGTTAATAATCTGTTTTAGAAAAGTATAACGTAAATTTTGGGAAATTGTTTAAGAAATTCAGAGGGTGTGTTCGTGGAAACAACTAAAGCAGGTTGGATTGATAGTTGAAAAAAAGGGGGGTAATTTTAATTGCCCTGTTAAAATACCGGTTATATTTGTTGTGTAAGCATGTGTAATGTTGTTTAATGATATGGAAAAATACCTGACCGTTCGACAGGCGGCTGAAATGCTGAGAGTAAGTTCAGAAACCTTAAGAAGATGGGATAATAGCGGGAAGTTTAAGAGTATGCGTCATCCGATCAACAATTATCGGGTTTACTCCGAAGAACAAGTCGCTAACCTTGCCGAGGAGCTTCAGTTGGAGCTGCAATATGGTTCTGTAAAGGAAAAAAAAGAGATTGATCCTCCATATTTTTCGACCCAATATGGAAGTCTCTATAATTGTGATGCCATTCAATTCTTAAAGCAACAGGACTCAAATTCGATTGATCTGATTTTTGCCGATCCTCCCTACAATATAAAGAAAGCCGAATGGGATACTTTTTCTTCGCAGAAGGAATATGTTGATTGGAGCATGGCCTGGATTTCGGAAGCACACCGGGTGTTGAAGAAGAATGGATCGCTTTATGTTTGCGGTTTTTCAGAGATACTGGCCGACATAAAATGGGCCGCTTCCCATCTTTTTCAAGGCTGTAAATGGCTGATCTGGTTTTACCGGAATAAGGCCAATCTTGGAAATGATTGGGGCCGATCGCACGAGAGCATACTACATTTCAGGAAGTCAAAGGATTTTATCTTTAATATTGATGAGATCCGTATTCCCTATAACGAACATACCTTAAAATATCCGAAGCGGACTCAGGCCGAAACCTCGCAATATGGCAATGGCCGAAAATATGACTATGTGTGGGAGCCTAATCCGTTGGGAGCCAAGCCGAAAGATGTTTTGGAGATTCCTACCATTTCAAATGGTGCCTGGGAAAAATATCCGCATGAAACGCAGAAACCGGTGGAACTTCTGCGAAAAATTATTCTTTCTTCTTCTAATCCTGACAGTTTGATCTATGATCCGTTTGGAGGTTCGGGGACCACTTTTGCGGTGGCTGAAGCTTATCACCGTCGGTGGATTGGAACGGAGCTTGATCCGGGTTATTGTTCGATTATCAAAGACCGATTATCCGATGAAATTCATATCGAACGGATTTCTTCCGCGAAGGATGAAGTGGACTCCCAGGCCAGGAGACGCTCATTGCGAGGCTAAAAGAGCAGTGATATCACCGGTGATAAGTTCTGAAAATGATTTGATGTAATTGGAGTATGGGCTTTTTTTCGCGATCGGGGGTATATCGAGGTAATAAATCCCCTCGAGACCCGTAAGAAATTTGGAATAGACCATAAAGAGCCCGGATACCAGCGTGAAACTTATATCTTTATCTTCTTTTCTTTGAACATCATTCAGAAATATCCCAATTACTTTTTGCGGATGTTCAACAAAACGCTCCAAAAGGATTTTATCGATAAATATTTTTCCCATCCGATCTTTAGAGGTTGTTTTTGCCGAGACAACAACTTCGCATTCATCAAGACAGGTCGAGGTTGATCGGACTTTGGAATGGGGCGAAAGGATCAGGTCATTTTCACATTTATATATTTTAGATCCTTCGTCGGTGTCGTATGGAATTTGCAGCACTACCTTCTTGTTGGCTATCCCTATTTCAGAAAAGACCACTTTGATTAATTCTTCAAATCTGTTTCCGACATGTTTACGGGCGCTATTAGGGTTTACCAGCAGGTCTAACCCAGCTCCAAGGGACTGTTGCATGGTATAGAGGGTAGAGTCAATAATCTGCTTCTCTTCCGTTGAAAATTCAGTTTCGTTATTTTTTATCCTTTCAAAAATTGACCTACTATATAACAAAAGCCCAAGATTCAGTATTTCAGCACTTTTCAACAAGCA
>CAZWBR010000034.1:0-43438 GCA_964632305.1 uncultured Prolixibacteraceae bacterium | reverse complement strand
CCGCCGCAATCGACCACTCTGCCATCTCTCCTGGTTTGCGTGTGCAAAAGTAAACCTTTTTTTCATTCACCCAATATTTAGTGAAAATTTTTTTCAACCCTTTATGATAAAAAAAACAGGGAAAAATTTTGATTTTAATATTTATCTTTTGAATTTAGTGCATTAAAATCTCTTAGCCCTGATTTTAAAGGGAAAAGAGTTTTTCGAGTGAACATCGGGAGGTAATTGTGTTTAACAACATTTTTTGCGATAAATTAATCGTAGATAAATACAATTTCAATATCTTTCGAAAACTGAAAAAAATTTTTAACCAATTTATTAACCTTTTGCACTATGAACAAAGCACAATTGATTGATGCAGTGGCTGCTGAAGCAGGTTTGACTAAAGCTGATGCCAAAAAAGCGCTTGACGCTTTTGTTAAAACAACTACCGAAGCTCTGAAACAAGGCGATCGTCTGGCTTTAATTGGTTTTGGTTCCTTCTCCATTTCTGAGCGTCCAGCTCGTCAAGGACGTAATCCTCAGACCGGAGCACAAATCAAAATCGACCAGAAAAAAATTGTTAAGTTTAAGGCTGGCAGCGAGCTTACCGATGCTGTACAATAAGAATTACGGCGTGAATTAACAAAAAAAGGGGGCAGATTGCTCCCTTTTTTGTTAATTTGAATTCATGAAAAAGGATTCGATAAAATATTTATCCGGTCTCCTGACTCAAAACAGGAAAGAGCTATACGATAAAGTTTTAGCACAACGAAGCAGATATATTTCCGTTGTTCTTGAAGACATCAACCAGGCTCAAAACGCCAGTGCTGTATTACGAACCTGCGACTGTATCGGGATTCAGGATGTTTATATTGTTGAGAATAACAACCTTTTCAAGATTGATCGCGAAGTTGCTTTGGGCGCTTCAAAATGGTTAACAATGCACAGATACTCAAAAGAGAACAGCTGTGCACAAACTTGTATCAGCGATTTAAAAAGAGCAGGATACCGAATTCTGGCAACCACACCAAATAGTGATGGGAGAGCGCCTGAAGAAATCGATTTGACACTTGGTAAAACAGCAATTGTTTTTGGCTCCGAGGTCCGTGGCATCACAGATGAGTTTTTAAATGCAGCCGATGAATTTATCCGTATCCCGATGTACGGCTTTACCGAGAGTTTCAACATTTCGGCATCAGCGGCTATTGTTTTATACCAACTCAACCTTAATCTAAGAAAATCAAATATAAATTGGCAGCTCGAAGAGACTGAGACCGACACCATTAAGCTGGAATGGCTTAGAAAAAATCTGAAAAGTGCCAATCTTCTTGAAAAAAAATATTTAAAATCAATACACAACAAAAATGAATCAGAATAGCTTTCAATATACTGTCGAGAAATTTGCTGATATCAAGATTCTCAGGTTCAAGGTTGATGGTTTTGAGTATCTCACGTTGAGACAAAAAAAACTTATCTGGTATTTGGGACAGGCAGCCCTCTGTGGAAGGGATATCCTCTGGGATCAGAATAATCGTTACAACCTTAAGATAAGAAAAGTTCTGGAGACCATATGGGAGACTTATAGCGGGAACAGGAGTTCAGAGGAGTTTGAAGCTTTTGAAGAGTATTTAAAACGAGTCTGGTTTGCCAATGGAATCCACCATCATTATTCCATGGATAAGTTTCAACCTCGCTTCAGCATGGAATATTTCCAACAGTTAATTCAGAATTCCAATTGGGATAATTTCCCGGAAGGCAAAGAGAAATCGACTGAAGTTATCGATGAAATACTCCCCGTAATCTTTGATCCAGAAAGGGAAGCCAAAAGAGTTTCGCTCGACTCCACCAATGATCTGCTATTAAATTCAGCAAATAATTATTATTCAAGAATTTGTCAAAAAGAAGTTGAACATTATTATTCCACTTTGGCCAAGGAATATGGTGAGGAAGCGCCTTCTTTCGGGCTCAACTCCCGTTTGGTCAAAAAAGAGGGGAAGGTTACCGAATTAGTCTGGAAATCGGATGGATTATACGGAGAAGCAATTCAAAAAATAGCCCAATGGCTCGAAAAGGCAAAAGCAGTAGCCGAAAATAACGACCAACAATTGATTATTCAACGATTAATTGATTATTACCGCAGCGGTGATCTTCATATTTTTGACGAATACAGCATCCTTTGGGTGAAAGAACAAGCCGGGGTGGTAGATTTTGTCAATGGTTTTATTGAAGTATATGGCGATGCACTAGGGATTAAGGGCAGTTGGGAATCCATTGTCAATTTCAAAAACGAAGAGGCAACCCTAAGGACAATAATCATCAGCGAAAATGCCCAGTGGTTTGAGGATAACTCACCGGTTGACAAACGTTTTAAAAAGAAGGAAGTAAAGGGAGTATCTGCGAAAGTGATTACCGTAGCTATGCTGGGAGGTGATTGTTATCCCGCCACTCCTATCGGGATAAATCTCCCGAATGCGGAATGGATCCGCGAAAAACATGGTTCCAAATCGGTAACAATCGAAAATATTACCCATACTTATTATGAAGCGGCAAAAGGAGATGGTTTCCTGGAGGAATTTGCCTGGGATGAGAATGAAATTATTCGTTACCGACAATTTGGCTATTGGGGGAATAATCTACACACCGACCTTCATGAATGTTTAGGACATGGCTCAGGGAAACTGCTTCCCAGCGTAAGTAGCGAAGCTCTGAAGAACTATCATTCGACTCTTGAAGAAACAAGGGCCGATCTCTTTGCCCTTTACTATATTATTGATCCCCGGATGACAGAATTAGGTTTGACACCATCTGATGAAGTAGCCAAGGCGGAATACGATTCGTACATCCGCAACGGAATTATGACCCAACTGGTTAGAATCGAATTGGGTAAAGATATTGAGGAATCGCACATGCGAAACCGGCAGATTGTTGCCCGGTGGGCTTATGAACAAGGGTTGGAGAAAAATGTGATCGAAAAGAAACTGCGCGATGGTAAAACCTTCTTTGTAATCAACGATTACAAAGAGCTTCGCAATATCTTCGGACAATTGTTAAGAGAGGTTCAACGAATCAAATCGGAAGGCGATTATGAAGCCGGAAAGACTCTCGTGGAGAATTATGGCGTTAAGGTTGACCAGCCATTACATCACGAAGTTCTGGAACGATACAAAAAATTGGATATCCCCCCCTACTCCGGCTTCCTGAATCCAACTTATATCCCGGAAACAAAAAATGGCGAAATCACCGACATCCGAATTGAATATACCGACGATTTCGCCACTCAACAATTAAATTACTCGAAAGAATATGGATTTCTTCCGTTGATCAATTAAAAGTTTTGCATGGCATGTAACTTATGGTAATAACCCTGTTTCGCCAGCAATTCATCGTGAGTACCCCGTTCAACAATCTCCCCTTCATGAAAGACGCAAATCAAATCGGCATTTTTTATGGTGGAGAGACGGTGGGCGATCACGATAGACGTTCTGTTCATCATCAGGTTTTCGAGCGCTTCCTGGACCAACTTTTCCGATTCGGTATCCAATGCTGAAGTTGCCTCGTCAAGGATAAGGATCGGTGGATTTTTCAGAACGGCACGGGCAATGGATATGCGCTGTCGTTGACCTCCGGAAAGCTTCCCGCCCCGGTCACCAATATTGGATTGGTATCCTTCGGGCGTAGCCAGGATAAATTCATGGGCATTGGCCACCCTGGCCGCCGCTTCTACCTCTTCCTGAGTGGCGCTTTCCACTCCAAAAGCAATATTATTGTAAAAAGTATCGTTAAACAGAATTGGGTCCTGATTGACATTCCCCATCAGGCCCCGTAAATCGGAAACCTTATAATCGCGGATATCGATGCCATCCACTAATATCTCACCGGAGGTGACATCGTAAAAACGGGGCAACAAATCGACAAAGGTTGATTTACCCGAACCCGACTGTCCAACCAACGCGATAGTTTTACCTTTTGGAATCGTCAGATTTACACTTTTAAGGACATTATCCTCCGCATAGCGGAAAGTCACATCATTATATTCGATTGAACCGGTGAAACGATGAACGGAAATTGCATCGGGCTTGCTTTTTATATTATTCTCCGCCAAAAGAATCTGATCGATCCGGTCCATCGAAGCTAATCCCTTTTGAACGGAATATAATGCCGTCGAGAATGACTTTGCCGGATTGATGATGCTGTAGAAGAAAACCAGGTAGGTAATAAAATCCTGAGGTGCAAGAGGGCTTTGATTACTTAAAACGAGCTTTCCACCATACCATAAAACAATAACAATGACCACCGTCCCCAAAAACTCGCTCATCGGATGAGCCAGGTAGCGCCGCCACATCAGTTTGTTCATGATATGGTAGTATTCCGAGTTTTGCTTACCAAAGTTGGCTTTGGCCCGTTCTTCGGCATTAAAAGCTTTGATAATTCTAAGCCCGGAGAGCGATTCCTCGATTGTCGAAAGCAATTCACCCATCTTGTTTTGGCCCCGCATGGATGGTTTCTTCAAACTCTTCCCCACTTTCCCGATAAAATAGCCCACTACCGGCAAGAGCAGAAAAACGAATATCGTCAACTGCCACGACATGGTAATCATAACGATCAACGAAGCAATGATGATCAACGGCTCCTTGAAAAGCATCTCGAGCGAATTCATGATCGAATTATCAATCTCCTGAACATCACCGGTCATGCGGGCTATGATATCCCCTTTCCTCTCTTCAGAGAAAAAACCAAGCGGCAGAGCCAGAATCTTCATGTAAATCTGATTGCGGATATCCCGAACAACCCCATTTCTCAAAGGAACCATGACAAATGTTGCCAGATAGGTGAAACCAACTTTCAGGATCACCATGGCTACGATGAAAACCCCGAAATAGATCAAAGCTCTCTCCTGCCCGTAGTTCTTGATCACTTCGCTGATCAGATAATTGAAATTATCCTTGATACTTTCCAGGTTCAATTCCCAGTCAGCAGGCTTTTCAACCATGGGTTGGGTTCCAAATAAAATACCCAACACCGGGCTTAAGGCGATGAATTGGAACACCCCGAATAACGCGCCCAAAACATTGAAAACTATATTCAGAATAACATAGCTTCTGTAAGGAGGCAGAAAACGGCCAAATAGCCGAAACAAACCTTTCATTAATCTATGAGATAATTATATGACTACTCCCGTATAATTATGCGGGGTTATTTTTTTCAATTCAGACTTAATCGAATCGCTTACCTGCAAACCATCGATGAACTCATGAATCACCTCACGATCGATTTTCCGGTTGACGCGGGTTAGATCTTTCAATGCTTCATACGGATTGGGGTAACCTTCGCGGCGAAGGATGGTTTGAATCGCTTCCGCAACCACACTCCAGTTGTCTTCCAGATCACGCTCGATCACCTCGTTGTTGAGCAACAATTTACCTAAACCTTTTAAGGTCGATTTAATCGAAAGAACAGTATGAGCGATCGGGACCCCGATATTGCGCAATACCGTTGAATCAGTCAGGTCGCGTTGCAGGCGCGAAACCGGAAGCTTGGCCGACAAGTGTTCGAAAATGGCGTTGGCAATCCCCAGGTTTCCTTCCGAATTCTCGAAGTCGATCGGGTTGACTTTATGCGGCATTGCGGATGAGCCAACTTCTCCCTTTTTGATTTGCTGCTTGAAATAGCCCATCGAAATATAGGTCCAGAAATCGCGGTCGAGGTCAATTAAAATAGTATTGATCCTTTTCATATTGTCGAAAATCGCTCCGTAATTATCGTAGTGGGCAATCTGGGTGGTTGCTTGCGAACGTTCCAGTTGCAAAGCATCCCTAACAAAAGTATTAGCAAAATCAGCCCAGTCGATCCCGGGGTAAGCAACATGATGGGCGTTAAAATTCCCGGTTGCCCCACCAAATTTGGCATAGCAGGGAATAGCTTTTAACAGTTCAACCTGTACGTTCAACCGCTCGATGAAGACTTTAATCTCCTTCCCCAAACGGGTGGGAGAAGCCGGTTGCCCGTGTGTCTTGGCCAGCATCGGGATATCCTCCCATGCAAAAGCCAACTCTTCCAGCTTACCAATCAGTTCATCAACCATCGGGATATAAACGTTCTGAATCGCATCGCGCAGCGAACAGGGCACTGCGGTATTATTGATATCCTGCGAAGTGAGTCCGAAATGGATAAATTCTTTAAAATCTTCAAGTCTCAGCTTATCAAACTCTTCCTTGAGAAAATATTCAACAGCTTTAACATCGTGATTAGTCACTTTCTCAATATCTTTAATCCTTTGAGCATCAAACAAAGAGAACGACTCGTAAATCTTCCGCAAGGAGGGTTTCAAATCAGCATTAAAACTTTCAAGCTGCGGGAGCGGAATCTCGGTTAAGGCAATAAAATATTCAACCTCAACAAACACACGGTATTTGATCAGGGCAAATTCCGAAAAATAATCGCCCAATTCCTCCACTTTATCACGATATCGCCCATCGACAGGCGAAATAGCTGTTAAAATATGCAATTCCATCTTGTTAAAACATTTATGCTTAATGGTACAAAAGTAACAATTTCCTCGAAAGCATACTGAAAGGTGGAGGAGCTTTTCCTTGATCGCGCTCATTACCGGCCAAATCTCGGATTTTAGGAACACTCAAAAGCTTCATCCAAAGCACAGAATTTTTCTTCGGTTCAGGAAAGCTTTACGCGATACGAAACTTTCACTCCGAATAGTTTGTTAAATTTGTCGATCTTCAAATAATAATTATGACCAAGATCAGAATTTCCGCAGTCTCGTACCTAAATTCGAAACCCTTTGTTTACGGACTCACCCACTCCGACTTCCGGAACCAGATTGATCTTTCGCTCGATGTACCCTCGCTTTGCGCCGCGAAACTCAAGAATAACAGCGTGGATATCGGTCTGATCCCGGTAGCCGCCATCCCCGAAATTGAAGGTGCTAATATAGTTACCGATTATTGCATCGCGGCATCGGGCAAAGTTCGGACCGTGGTACTCGTTAGTGAGGTTCCGGTGGAACAAATTGAAAAAATAGTATTGGACTATCAATCACGGACCTCGGTGAGGTTGATAAAAGTATTGGCCGCAAATTTCTGGAAGATCAATCCTGAATGGATCCAGGGTGAAACCGATTATATCCGCCATGATCTTCATGGAACCACTGCCGGGGTTGTCATAGGCGACCGCGTTTTCGAGGTAGAGGACAAATTTCCCTACGTTTACGATTTAGCGGAAGTCTGGAAAGAGATGACTGGTTTGGATTTTGTTTTCGCTTGCTGGGTCGCCAACAAACCAATACCCCGCGATTTTACAGAGCAATTTTCCAAAGTACTTAAGTTTGGCATTGACCATATCCCCGATGTGATTGAAGAATACCGTCAACTTTATCCGCAATACAAACTGGATAATTACTTTCGTGAAAATATTCTTTATGTTTTCGACGACTCTAAAAGAAATGGCCTTGAATTGTTTTGGAAATACAACGAAAAGTTGGAACTTTAAGAAAACTTTTCGCCATGCGCCAATTTATTTTTTTTCTATTATTGATTATTAACTGTTCTTCGGCATTCGGGACAAAAGAAAATAAAGAACATAAAAAGAAACTGGTTTTTCTGTTCAATATTAAACAAGATATTGCACCCGGTATTTGGAGGCAGACACAAAAAGCCTTTGCAGAAGCTGACTCTTTGCAAGCCGATTTGCTTCTGATCCATATGAATACTTATGGAGGAACGGTTCTCGATGCGGACTCAATTCGGACTAAAGTATTGAACAGCCCCATTCCGGTCTACGTATTTATAGACAATAACGCAGCATCAGCCGGAGCCCTTATTTCCATTGCCTGCGATAGTATATATATGCGCGAAGGAGCCAACATGGGGGCAGCCACCGTGGTCAATCAAATCGGGCAGGCCATGCCGGATAAGTATCAAAGTTACATGCGTTCGATTATGCGCTCAACGGCAGAAGCCCAAGGTAAAGACACGATAATTAACGGCAACGACACAATCATCAAATGGAAACGTGACCCTCGGATCGCGGAGGCAATGGTCGACGAAAGAATTTCTATCGAAGGGATCATTGACACCGGCAAAGTGTTGACCATGACCCCTACCGAGGCCATCAAATATGGTTTCTGCGAAGGCATTAGAAGTAATGTTCAGGATGTGATTGAAAAGGCGGGGATAAATCACTACGAAATACGCGAGTTTAAACCGACTGCGTTGGATAAGTTCATCGGCTTTCTGATCAATCCTATCGTTTCCGGAATATTAATCATGGCTATTGTCGGAGGCATCTATTTCGAGATGCAGACTCCCGGGATTGGGTTCCCCCTCGGCATTGCAATACTTGCAGCGATCTTGTATTTTGCCCCACTCTATCTCGAAGGCCTTGCCGCTAACTGGGAAATTATCATTTTCATCGTGGGATTAATCCTGATTGCCATCGAGATATTCGTAATTCCTGGCTTTGGAATTGCAGGAATAACCGGTATCGTTTTTGCCATTTCGGGGTTAGTGTTAAGCCTGTTAAATAATGTGGACTTCGATTTCGAAGGAGTTGAAACCTCCAGGGTTTTTGGAGCTGTCGGCACCGTACTCATTTCTGTAACAGCCGCTTTCATCCTCTCAATCTGGGGAAGTTCCAGAATCTTTGGTGCCAAAAAAGGCATTTTCAGCCATTTATCCTTAAATACCATTGAATCGCGTGAAGATGGTTATATTGGGGTAAGCCAACTATCGTCGGATATTGTGGGCAAGACCGGGTTAGCAGAAACCGTGCTTCGTCCATCGGGAAAAGTGAATATCGAAGGCGAAAGCTATGACGCCATGACTGAGGGAGCTTTCATCAACCGCGGAGAAAAAATTAAGGTGACCCGTTACGAAACAGGTCAGGTGTATGTGATCAGAACTGAGGCTTAAATTGATTCAAAATGGAATATCTCAACGAGATCGTTAATAATAGCACCATCGATCACTCAACGGTCTTACTCCGATTGTTGGTTTCGATGATCATCGGTACAATAATCGGGCTCGAACGGGAGACTCACCGCCAACCGGCTGGTTTGCGCACTCATATCCTGATCTGTCTCGGATCAACCCTGTTTATGCTGATCTCAATATATATTCCACAGGTTTATGAAAATTTCAAAAACGGGGATCCGGGTCGTATTGCGGCACAGGTCGTTTCCGGGATTGGTTTTCTGGGGGCCGGGGCCATCCTGAAAATGGGGGTAAATATTCGTGGACTGACCACTGCCGCTTCCATCTGGTCCGTTTCTGCGATCGGATTAGCCATAGGTGCCGGCATGTTCTTTTCAGCTTTTATAGCCTCTGCGATCGTCCTCTCCGTTTTAATGCTCTTTGAAACTTTTGAAAAACGTATCTTCAAACCAAAGAACTACAAGATCTTTGAAATCTTTGGAAATTCACACTTGGAAATGGACGTTGTAACAGCCGTTTTTAATGAACTGAAAATACCGGTACTAACTGTTGAGATGGAGACTGACAGGTCCAACAATCAAACCAATTATCAATTTTTGGTTCACATCTACGAAGACAGCAACCTTTCGAAGGTGGTTGGAAAGATCTGTCAGATAACCGGCGTCTACAAGGTCAAAGTAAAAATACCCTAAACCGGAAGTCCATAATGCTCTTTATTTTTTATTCGTTCGATTAATCCTCCGCAGGCATCTTCCAACAAGTTCAGAACTAATTCAAATCCATCGCTCCCCCCGTAATAAGGATCCGGCACTTCGGACCTCTTAGTTCTACTGTAAAAATCGGTCATCAAATGAATTTTCTGCATTTGATGTCGGGTCGCGGCCATTGATCTTAAATCGCGGATATTCTGATTGTCCATCCCAATGATCAAATCAAAACGATCAAAGTCCGTTTCGGGATTAAACGTTCTGGAGATCGAATCCACCCGATATCCCCTTTGCTGGGCATGATGCCGCATCCGACTGTCAGCCCTTTCCCCCATATGATATCCTAAAATACCTGCGGAATCACACTGTACCAAATCGACCAAGCCTTCCTTTTTAACATATTCGTTCATCACTGCTTCCGCGCCCGGTGAACGACAAATATTTCCCAGACAGACAAACAATAATCGCACCATACCCTACTTAAATCTACCTATTTAACAATCAAATAAATAACATAATACAAAAAATAAATTTGGTTCCCCGGACAAAGAATTGATTTTCCCGCTTAATTTCAAATTCGTCCGATTAAATTAAAAGTTATCAAACATTCTTTTTTGATGAATTAAAAATAAATAATTTAATATATTTGAAACAGTTTACTAAAGCTTTAACAACTAAGACAAATATCAATTAGACAGCATTAAATTGGTATTATTTACAAATCGATACCATTTCATACACAAACAAACGATTTGCTAATTAACGGAGTTTATAAAACTAACAATCTGAAAACATGACTGATTCATTATTTTGGCTGATTCCGGCATCTTCATTAGTCGCACTCCTTTTCGCCTTCTATTTCTTTAAAGACCTTATGAAATATTCTGAGGGCACAGCAAGGATGAAAGAAATTGCCCAATACGTTAGAGAAGGGGCAATGGCTTATCTATCAAGCCAATACAAGGTCGTTGGTAAAGTTTTTATTATACTGGTTATTATCCTAACGGCTCTGGCCTATTTTGGAGTACAAAATCCGTTCGTGCCGGTAGCCTTCCTGACCGGGGGCTTCTTTTCCGGGCTTTGTGGTTATTTGGGCATGAAAACTGCCACAAGCGCCTCGGCCAGGACAGCTCAGGGCGCTTCCGAGTCATTGAATAAAGGATTAAAAATCGCATTCCGAAGTGGTGCGGTTATGGGTTTAGTGGTCGTTGGTTTTGGATTATTGGATATCTCAGCCTGGTATCTGATTCTGACAAAACTGGTTTACAGCGCTGAACACATGCAGAATGGTTTTTCAATGTTTGGGCTAACCTTTGTCCATCCCGGGACTACTGACCACACTAAATTAATTGAGATCACCACCACCATGCTAACTTTCGGGATGGGCGCATCCACTCAGGCCTTGTTTGCCCGTGTGGGTGGCGGAATCTTCACCAAGGCGGCTGATGTTGGCGCTGACCTCGTAGGAAAAGTAGAAGCCGGAATTCCTGAAGATGACCCTCGAAATCCTGCAACCATTGCCGATAACGTTGGAGACAATGTGGGAGACGTTGCAGGTATGGGAGCCGACTTATATGAATCCTACTGCGGATCGATCCTGGCCACTGCGGCTTTGGGTGCCGCACTGCCCGGAATCGTTGGCAGCGAACAAATACAGGCCGTTATCTCGCCAATGATTGTTGCTGCTGTTGGAATTCTTCTTTCCATTGCCGGTATCTTTCTGGTGCGAACCAAAGAATCGGCCACTCAAAAAAATCTATTGAATGCGCTTCTGCTCGGAACCGGAGGTAGCTCAGCTATGATCCTTGCCGTTATTTTCGGTATGGCTGCCTTAAACTGGATCACCTGGGGCGTCGCCATCGCCTCTGTTTTTGGTCTCGTAGCAGGCGTTATTATTGGGCAGGGAACAGAATTTTTTACTTCTGACGAGTACGCTCCGACCAAGGGTATTGCCCGTCAAACATTGCAGGGCCCGGCTACAACAATTATCGAAGGTATTGCAGTTGGAATGTTTTCCACATGGATTCCCGTCGTAACGATTGTTTTGGCCATCATCGGAGCATTCGGCTTTGCCGGAGGCTTTAGCAATTTCGCAATGGGTGTTTATGGAATCGGCTTTGCGGCTGTGGGTATGTTATCCACGTTGGGAATCACCCTGGCAACTGATGCGTTCGGCCCTATCGCCGACAATGCCGGTGGCAATGCAGAAATGTCAGAATTGCCCAAAGAGGTTCGCCAACGTACTGATGCGCTTGATATGCTTGGAAACACGACCGCTGCAACCGGAAAGGGATTCGCGATCGGCTCGGCAGCTCTTACCGCCATGGCTCTTTTAGCGGCCTACATGGAAGAAATCCGTATCTGGCTGAGTAAACTGGCGGGTGACACGTACAAACAGGTAGGCGACACATTGTTTTACAATGACAATGTTCCGGTGTTGGCCGAAGGCCAAAAAGCCGTAAAAATTGCTACGGCATCCATCCAGGATTTCTCGGCAGCTTACGATCTTTCTGTATTCAATCCATTGTTACTTGGAGGCCTCTTCCTTGGGGCAATGATGGCCTTCGTTTTTTGTGCGATGACAATGAAAGCTGTTGGCCGCGCAGCCAGTTCAATGGTCGATGAGGTTCGTCGTCAATTCCGCGAAATCCCCGGAATCATGGAAGGTACAGGGAAACCCGAATATGCCAAATGTGTTGAAATCTCAACTAAAGGTGCTCAAAAGGAAATGCTTGTTCCATCACTATTGGCTATCATCATCCCGGTTGCTACAGGTATTTTACTTGGAGTGGCAGGCGTGATCGGCTTGCTGGCTGGTGGCCTTACCGCCGGCTTTACTTTAGCCGTTATGCTTAACAATGCGGGAGGCGCATGGGACAATGCTAAAAAATATATCGAAAAAGGGAATCTTGGCGGGAAAGGCAGCGATGCCCACAAAGCAGGAGTGGTAGGCGATACCGTTGGCGATCCGTTCAAAGACACTTCCGGTCCTTCCCTCAATATCCTGATCAAATTGATGGCTATGGCTTCAGTTGTTATGGCTGGCGTAACCGTCACATTAAGCTTGTTCTAAACAAGAAATAATCATTCAAACCAATTATAGACCCTCATCCAATGTGAGGGTCTATTTTTTTGGCTAAATGGTGAACGAATTTCAGTCTGAATTTGTTATAGATAAAAATTCAATCTGATATCATCATGGCAGATTTAAAAACGACTTTCATGGGGGTTGAGCTAAAGAATCCCCTTATCCTCGGTGCTTCAGGCTTGGTTGAAGATCTTAATGTTATCAAAAAAATCGAACGTGCCGGTATTGCAGCCATCGTTTACCGTTCTCTCTTCGAGGAACAGATCAACCTCGAGCAGATCCAGTTTGATGATCAGCTTGGCGAATACGATAATCGCAACGCAGAAATGATCAATACTTTCCCGGAAGTCAAACATGGCGGGGCTAAAGAACATATTTACAAACTGCAAAAACTGATCGACAACGTTAATGTCCCCGTATTTGCCAGTCTAAATGCGATCTACGATCACTCCTGGGAAGAGTATGCTCTGGCTCTTGAAAAAACAGGCGTCGCCGGATTGGAATTGAATTTCTATGACGTCCCGGTTGATGCATCAGTCAGCAGTTCCAAAATCGAAGCCCATCAGCTGAAAATACTCACCAGGCTTAAAAAACTGGTTAAGATTCCCGTTGGCGTCAAACTAAGTCCCTTCTATGCCAATCCCCTGCATTTTATCGCCGATGCTGATAAAGAAGGGGCCGACGGTGTGGTTATTTTCAATCGCTTCTTCCAACCGGAAATCAATACCGATAATGAAGAGTTTTTTTATCCTTTCGACCTTACTCATGAAAAGGATTATCAGATCAGTTTACGTTTTGCCGGATTACTCTATGGCAATATCGGGGCTGACATCTGTGCAAGCCGTGGAATTTCCGATGGAAAAGATGTCATAAAAATGTTATTGGCCGGGGCAAGCAGCGTTCAGATCGTCAGCACCGTTTATCGTAACAAAGCCAGTCACATCACCAATATGATTGAAACACTGGAAGGATGGATGGAGGCCAAAGGGTATAAATCAATCAATGATTTTATAGGCAAACTATCGATGAAGAATCAGAAAGACCCCTATGCCTATAAACGCGCCCACTACGTCGATATCCTAATGAAATCAAATGAGATAATAAAAAAATACCCCATGATTTAGCTCTCACAACCCGGTTTAACCAACCGGGTTTTTTATTGAATCGCCTCACGATCAAAGTTATTGCAATTGATGCCGGAAAAACGTATATTTAATTAAACAGATCCAAACACAGTATATTTCAAACCATTCTAACAATTATGCCCGATGGATTCATTACAGGAACTTATCGTTGAACTGGCCGACAAGCACGGAAGAACCCGCGAAAGTCTCTTGCCGGTCCTGCAGGGAGTGATCGACCACGAGAAATACCTTTCGGAACGATCAATGGTCGAGATCGCCCGCGAACTTGATCTCCCGGCTGCCGAAGTCTATGGCACGGCCACCTTCTACTCTTTTCTTGACCACAGAAAGATGGGAAAATATGTGATCCGGCTCTGTAAAACCATCTCCTGTGCCATGAAAGGCAAAAATCAGGTCTTATTGGCAATCCAGGATATGCTCAACATCAGTACCGGACAAACCACTCCCGACGGGAGGTTCTCCCTGGTTGAGACCAATTGCCTGGGATGGTGCCACAAAGCTCCTGCAATGGTTATTAACCATGAGGTTTACACCGATCTCACTCCCGAGAAAGTGAGAGAAATTATCAGTGAATACATTAAAAGGGATGCTTAAACCACATAATCATGGCAGATCAATTTCCACTTCTTAAAAGAGCAGATTTCATCTTTATCAACGATAATGACTGGGAACAGATTCTCCTGAAAACAATACAGCGGCCTAAGCAGGATTTAATCAATGAACTGATCAGTTCCGAACTAAAAGGACGGGGAGGCGCAGGTTTCCCCACAGGTCTGAAATGGAAACTGACCTCCGAGGCAACGGCCGATAAAAAATATGTGATCTGCAATGCCGATGAAGGCGAACCCGGAACTTTCAAGGACCGCGAAATCCTTTCCAGGGTGCCCTATAAAGTTCTTACAGCCATGGCCGTTTGTGGCTATATCATCGGATCAGACGAAGGGATCATCTATCTGCGCGGAGAGTACCAGTTTCTGAAGAATTCGCTGGAAGACGCGATCAATGAATTCAACTATTACACCAATAAGATAAACTTTAGCTTCCCGATAAAAGTCTTTTTAGGTGCCGGCGCTTATATCTGCGGTGAAGAAACTGCCCTCTTCGAATCACTGGAAGGGAAAAGGGGCGAACCACGAAATAAACCCCCCTACCCCACTTCATGCGGCTACAAGGATAAACCCACTGTAATCAACAATGTTGAGACCCTGGCACACACCTATACGATATTCAAATACGGGGCAAAGAAATTCTATGATCTCGGTGTACAATATTCCAGGGGATCTAAACTGTTTTCCGTCTCAGGAGACACCCCAAAACCGGGCATCTATGAATTGGAATTGGGGATGAGCCTGAAAGACTTCGTTGAAGAATTTGGCGATGGCGATACCAAAGCAGTACAAGTTGGGGGAGCCTCCGGATTCCTGGTACCCCGAAAAAAATTCGGGGAAACAGCTATCGGCTATCAGGGCAAATTGGTTGGTATTTCTCTTCCAACAGGAGGATCGATGATGCTTTTCAACAGTTCCCGGTCCATGTACAATGTACTGGATAATTATCTTGAATTTTTCCGCGAGGAATCGTGCGGACAATGTACACCGTGCCGCGTTGGTTGCCAACAACTTCTATTTGGGATCAAAGCCGTCAAACGCGGAGACCGTCCGGCTTCCTACCTTGACAAGCTACTCAAGCTTAGTGAGACCATGCAGCTCACTGCCAAATGTGGATTGGGACAGTCGGTAGCCAACTCCTTTGCTTCCATCGTTGAAAATTTCAGGGAAGAGATGATCTATTAACCGGAAAAATAAGAGCTATGGAGAAAATGATAAATATAACTGTTAATGGCATTCCGGTTACGGTCGAATCAGGTACTGTAATATTGGAAGCCGCCCGGAAAGTGGATGTGGTAATCCCGACTCTATGCAACCATCAGGACATTTGTGTGGCTGGTAATTGCCGGGTCTGCATGGTCGAAATCATCGGCCAGAAAAGATTATCGGCAGCCTGTGCAACACCCTGTGAAGAAGGGATGGATATCCTGACCAACAGTCTGAAGGTCAGAAATTGCCGCAAACATATCATCGAACTGCTGCTCTCCGAGCATAATTCCGATTGTACCAAATGTTACAAAAACGGCAAATGCGAGTTGCAGACCCTGGCTTCGGAATATAAGATTATGACGCAGGACTTTATCGAACTATTCCGCGATAAAAAATACACCATCGATTATTATTCTCCCAGCATAATTAAGGACGACAGTAAATGTGTTCGCTGCCAACGGTGTGTCAGGACCTGTGCAGAACTGCAAGGGGTCAACGCCTTAACGGTAGCCCACAAAGGAGATAAGATGAAAATCTCCACCTTCTTCGAAAAACCGATGAACGATGTCGTCTGCACCAACTGCGGGCAATGTGTAAACCGTTGTCCAACCGGCGCTTTAGTCGAAAAAAACTATATCGAGGAAGTTTGGGAAGCTATCTCTGATCCCAAATTACATGTCGTCGTACAAACCGCTCCGGCTGTTCGCGTTGGATTAGGTGAAGAATTGGGTTATCCTGCAGGAACGCGTGTTACCGGTAAAATGGTAGCCGCCTTAAAACGCCTGGGTTTCGACTCCGTTCTGGATACCGATTTCACGGCCGACCTGACCATCATGGAAGAAAGCAGCGAATTGTTGAGCAGGCTCACCAGAGCCTTCAAAGATCACGAATCCAATGTGCCCCTTCCGATGGCCACCTCCTGTTCTCCCGGTTGGATCAAATATATCGAACACATGTATCCCGAATATCTGGCCAATCTGTCAACCTGTAAATCGCCGCAGCAAATGTTTGGGGCACTGGTAAAGACCTATTTTGCCAAGGTCCGAAACCTGGAGCCGGATAAAATTATTTCTGTTTCAATCATGCCCTGCACCGCGAAAAAATTCGAAGCAGCCCGCCCTGAGATGCATGGCAGCGGATACCGTGATGTCGATTATGTATTGACTACCCGCGAATTGGCCATCATGATTAAACAGGCAGGAATCAATTTTGGGCATCTTGAAGATATGGAGTTTGACCGCCTGATGGGAGAATCTACAGGAGCCGGGGTTATATTTGGTGTGACCGGTGGCGTGATGGAAGCCGCTTTGAGAACCGCTTATGAATTGGTCACCGGGCGGGAAATACCGTTTAAAAACCTCAAAGTAACACCGGTAAGAGGAATGGAGGGTGTGAGGGAAGCAACCATCCGCATTGAAAACCCGCTGAAAGAATGGTCATTCCTTGATGGTGTCGAACTGAATTGTGCAGTTGCGCATGGACTTACAAATGCTAAGAAAGCTATGGATGCCGTTAAATCAGGAACTGCAAAATTCCATTTTCTCGAAGTGATGGCCTGTCCTGGCGGTTGCTTGGGCGGCGGAGGTCAACCGATCCCCACAAGCGCGGAAATCAGGAAAAGGCGCGCTTTAGCCATCTATGCCGAAGACGAAGGAAAACCAATCAGAAAGTCACACGAAAATCCTGAAGTCATCAAGATATACAAGGACTTTCTGGGAAAACCTCTTGGCGAAATGTCGCATCACTTGTTACATACCACCTATCAGCCGCGGGAGAGATTCTGACCTTACAAAACCCGGGACCATATTCCGGGTTTTGTTTGCTTTTCTTTTTCCGAAAGGAATATAAAGCTTGTTTTTTGGTTAATTTTGCATTCATAACAATTTTCAAATATGGCTTCAAAAAGGGTTAGCGAGTGGAAAAATGAGGTTATTGTTCAGAATGAAATTGATAAATATCTGATCAACGGGAATGATTTCATCAATGAGGAGATGATTTTTTCGACTCTTGAAATGAATAAGAAACCCGATCCGAAATTTATCCGCGACATTCTTCAAAAATCCCTTTCGATCAAGACATTGTCTCCCAACGAAACGGCTGCTTTACTCAATGTCGATTCACCGGAATTGTGGGAAGAGATCAACCATACTGCCCTGGAAGTTAAAAAGAAAGTTTACGACAATCGTATCGTCTTTTTTGCTCCGCTCTATTGTTCCAATTATTGCGTGAATAATTGCGAATATTGTGGCTTTCGCGAAACCAACAACCGCGAAATCCGCAGAATGCTCACCACTGAAGAGATCCGGAAAGAAACGATATCAGTTCTTAAAGAAGGACACAAAAGATTAATTCTCGTTTTCGGCGAGCATCCCCGCACGGATGTTGATTATATGGTCGAAGCTATCAAGGCGGTTTACGACGTTGAAGAAACAGCGCCCAAATCGGGAAGACCTACCAATATCCGCAGAGTCAATATCAATGCGGCACCTATGGAAATGGCCAAACTGAAAAAGCTGAAAAAGGCCGGAATCGGGACTTACCAGGTTTTCCAGGAGACCTACCATCATGAGACCTACCGTTCAGTTCATCCTGAAGATACCATCAAAGGCAATTATCTCTGGCGGCTTTACTCTCTTCACCGTGCGATTGATGCAGGATTGGACGATGTGGCCATCGGCGCCTTATTCGGTCTGTACGACTGGCGCTTTGAAGTAATGGGATTACTCCATCATACTCTTGATTTAGAAAGACAATTCGGCATCGGCCCGCATACTATCTCATTCCCCAGGATGACCCCGGCATCCGGTTCCTGGCTAAGCGCAAATTCACAATATCAGGTCTCGGACGAGAACTTCAAGAAACTGGTTGCCGTGCTGAGACTTTCGGTGCCGACAGCCGGCATGATCGTCACCGCGCGGGAAAAAGCCGATATCAAACGGGAAGTGATCAAACTGGGCTGTACCCAGACCGATGCTTCCACGCGGATTGGAATCGGGGCTTACAGCGATCAGAAAAGCGAAGAGGATCTGGATAAAAAACAGTTCACTATAGGCGATCCGCGCGATTTGGACGACGTGATCCGCGAAGTGGGAAAAATGGGATTCATCTCCTCCTTCTGTACCGCCGGTTATCGCTGCGGAAGAACCGGCGAAACCATTATGGGGATGCTGAGCCACTGTGTCGAAGGAAAATTTTGCAAACTAAACGCCGTCCTTACCTTCCGGGAATATCTGAGCGACTATGCCTCCGACGAGACCAGGGAGATCGGCGAACCACTGATCCTGAAAGAAATCAGAGAGATCGAAAGCATGAAGTATTTCCGGGACCGACCTCACCTTCTGGATAAATTCCGAAAAGATTACAGCGAAATATTAGGCGGCAAAAGAGATCTGTATCTCTAAAAACAACATCGCCGGATTAGGATTACCGGAAAATCCTAATCCGGCGAATATTTTTTTCGGCTGAAGTGGCCCAGAAAAAGTTCACCGTGTTTATTTTAAAATATTACCCATTAATGATAATGGGAAATCAGACGCCTTACCAACAGAATAAAAAACCGCAGGAGAAACAGAATAAACCGATACGCGAATCAAATGAACAACTCCTACCCCAATTTTGATCCCGGGATCCTCGAAAAAAGGTTCCCCTATCTGGAGCCCGCCCTCCGTGAAGCGATAAGCCACGAAGGAAACCTTGCGGAAATCGACGAAGGAGAGGATCTGATCAGGGAGGGGCAATATATCAAGTCCTTCCCCATGATCCTGGAAGGGGTGGTCCGCATTTACCGGCTCGACGAGGAAGGTCGCGAGCTGTTACTCTATTATCTTAACCCCGGTGAGGTCTGTGCCATGGCTCTCACCTGCTGCATGGGCCATATCCGGAGCAACATCAGGGCCGTAGCCGAAACAAAAGCCCTGATCGTGAAAATTCCCGTTCCCCTGCTCGATCAGTGGATGGCCAAATACCAAACCTGGAAGGAATTTGTGATGTACGCCTACCGGAAAAGGTTCGACGAACTGCTCGAAACCATCGACAGCATTGCCTTTAGCAATATGGACGACCGGCTGCTGAAATTCTTTGCCGACCGGTACAAAACCACCCGTCAGACTTCTTTTACGGGGACTCACCAGGATATCGCCTTAGCGCTCAACACCTCGCGGGAAGTGATCTCGCGATTGTTGAAAAAACTGGAACAGGAAAACAAAATATCGATCTCACGAAACAAAATCGATTTCAAAAATCTTGTTTAACCTTTCCAGGCTTTCCTTTTAACCTGATTCATTCGGGGACACCTGATTGTTTTCCCTCATCACCCCCTTATTACCCATCACCGAAAGTTTTAACAAACCGGGACGAAAAAATCGAAGCCGAACTGCCAAATCCAAAACAATAGTGGGGAAAAGTGATTATTTCAAAAAAATTGCTTCTGTGACAAAAGTTACTGATAAGATCAGGCATTAAGCCTTAATTTGTCATAAAACATTCAGGATGATGAAAGATTATATTCGGAAACATAAAGTCAAAATGCTGTTTTTGGTTCTTGGGGCAGTGGCCGGTTTTTTATACTGGCGATTTATCGGTTGCTCTACAGGCAGTTGCCCGATCACCTCAAAATGGTACAGCAGCAGCGCCTACGGTCTGTTATTCGGATGGTTAATCAGCAATCTTTTTTCTGAAAAACGTAGTATCAAAACCGAAAATAAAGATGAATAGATTTATTGTCAGCTTTTCAGCGCTATTATTAACCATCTTCTCCGCCTGTGGAAACAGTGGGAAAATGACCGGTGATAATAAAGAGAATAAAGTAGCGAGTAACGAAATTATAATTGTAGAAGATATGAACAGCTTTAATGAAATAATCAATGGCAACACCCCGGTACTGGTCGATTTTTATGCCGACTGGTGTGCCCCGTGCCGAATGATGGCCCCGATCCTTCAACAGGTCTCCAAAGAGATGGAGGGGAAAGTAAAAGTGATCAAGGTAAATGTCGATAATAACGGGGATGCCGCCCGGAAATACCAGATCCGCAGCATCCCGACCATGATCCTGTTCCGAAACGGGAAGGTCCAATGGCAGGGTGTCGGCGTGATGCAAGCCGATCAGATCAAAGCCATAATCGATCAAAAAAGTTAATCCGTAATCAGATATTGATAAGTAACAAAGATGAGTCGATAGAAGCATTAGTTTGGTTTTTGGTTTAGATAGTTTATGAAAGAGCCTCTCCTGAGATACGGAAGGCTTTTCCCGTTTCTACAGGTAAACTCCTTCAATCGTTTTTTACCCCGAATGATTGCCTGAGAACGGGAATCAACCCTCCGGCACCGGCTCCGCCTCTTTAAGGAAACCAGTCGTCATTATTCCAATCCGTAACCTTGATTTACAGATCGGCTTTCCCTGGATATCCTCTCTCCAATTAATCCAAGTTAGCCACGAATAACGATCCATGCCCGTCTGATTTTAAAAGTTGCCCCTTTCAGGCAACACCATCTTCTGATCTTCTGCGGTTATTGTGCGGTTATTCTGCGGTTATTGTACGGTTATTGTGTGGTTATATACCGAACGATAACCACATTAAAAGCGTAGAACTAACCTTAAAAATACGGGGAGAACTACACCCTTAACCGAATGGAATTGAATGAAGTTACACCAAAAGGATGACAGCGGACATGAAAATATTTCATCCCGAAACGAATAGCCTGATGATTATGAAGGGAAACAGGCTTATCGCCCGAAGTAATTCTGTCCGATTGATTTGATCTCCGGTTTGGAAAAGATTTACGGCAAAAGGCCTATCGGGTATTTTCAGAACCTTTTTATTCCGTTCCACTCTTTTTCCTTGGGGAGCTGCCAATCGACAACATACGGGCAGGGAATTCTTTCAAGGGAGAAAGACTGCAATTCACCCTTTCGTAAACGATAATCATCCTGATGGGGGGAAACATGAAATTCCTTACGGGAAGCATGTACTTTTCGCGTGTTCAAAAAATGTTCGTTCGGGTTCCTGGTCATGATAAAAGTATATGATAGGTTAACAAACAATATTTTGGTCATATATTAAATATAGACATTTTCAGGATATGAGTCAACATGTACAGCATTATTTTTCAAAGAATATTACTCATATTGACCACATTGGAAATGATGCGGATTATTTGAAAGGCTGTTCATACGAAATTCATCATACGAACATAAGAATAATAAAAGTGTAATTGAATTCAGAAGAGTAAAGAAGCTATCCCAAGGATCAGATTTAAGGTCTGCCATTCAGCCTTTGACAACAGGATCAAAACATTTCTATCGGCGCTAGTCCAGCAATTCAATTCTAAGTATCTCTTTGGTCTCCGGGGTAATCTTATAGCGGTCATCCAACCGATGCCCCATGATCCAGATGATCTGTTCGCCATTGGCCAGAATCCAGGTACGTTCTTTGTCAGCCAGACTGAATTTCTCGTCAATAAAATAGTCGCTAACCTTTTTGAACCCCTTCATTCCCAAGGGACGGAAATAGTCCCCCGCTTTCCATTTTCGGATCAGAAGGGGGAATTGCAATTTATCGAAATCGATCAAAGCCACTTTTGGGGAATAGTCCATCCGGAATTGCTGATCACGTTTGATGCGGGTAACCCTGGCTTTAACCGGTTGCTCCGCCATCGATTGATCGGCTTCGAGATAACAGACCGTATCCGTCTCCTTAGTGGTTTGACGAATCATCAGATATTCACGGTCGATAATGAGACGATGGGTGGGCGAAAAGAATTGTTTCCCCGGTTGTCCGTCGAGAGAATCGACAATCTCGGCCACTACATCACTGTTAAACCGGAAGGGTTTTAAGAATTCGAAAAGGCAGGTATTCAGAGGATTGAGTAAAGTTAATTCCCGAATTGAGATATAATAATCGTCGTCCTTCTGAATTGAAACCCTACTCCACATTTCGGCAATCTCCTGTTGATAAACAGAATAGACATCCTGAAGGATCCCCATTGTTTTTGAAAGTGTCCCCCTAAAAGAGGGATTCAATTCTTCCATAAGCGGGATCAACTGATGACGGATTTTATTCCGCTGATAATCGAGATCCTGATTGGAACGATCTTCCCTGAATTCCAGGTGATTTTCGAACCGGTACGCTTCGATGGCCTTACGGGAGGCGAACAGCAGGGGACGTATTATTTTCCCGTTAACGGGCGACATCCCGGTCAATCCCTGGAGCCCGGTACCACGGGCGAGGTTCAGGAAGAAGGTCTCCAGTTGATCGTCGCGGTGATGGGCCACGGCGATCCAGTCGAAATGATTATCAGCGCGAATCTCCTCGAACCATTTGTAGCGCAGTTCCCGGGCAGCCATTTCGATTGAAATGCCATTCTCCCCGGCGTATTGAATGGTGTCGAATTCGGTGGTAAAAAGAGGTTTGTCGTATTTGCGGGCCAGCCCGGCAACCAGTTTCATATCCAGGTCTGACGCTTCGCCACGAAGTTGAAAATTACAATGGGCTAACGCGATGGAATAGCCTGCTTTATCCAGCAGATCGAGCAGCACAACAGAATCGACCCCGCCGCTAACGCCGACCAAAATGGTATCGGAGGCTGAAAACAGTTGCAGAGTTTCGATATTTTTCTGAAATTCCCGAAGCATATCACCCGTTGTTTGGTTATTTTCTTAAGGTCCCCACTTTACTGATGATGGAAATAATTACCCTGCAAGCCTTTTCCATCGACTGGGTTGGAATGTATTCGAACTTCCCGTGGAAATTATGGCCGCCGGTAAAGATATTGGGGCAAGGCAATCCCATATAAGAGAGGCGTGCGCCATCGGTCCCCACCCTGATCGGGACGATATTGGGGGTTACATTGCAATCGAGCATCGCTTCCTTGGCGATCTCAACGATATGCATGACCGGTTCGATCATTTCACGCATGTTGTAATACTGGTCGGTGATGGAGATTTCGACCGTCCTGTCGCCATACTCGGCATTAAGTTTATTGACAATGTGCCGCATCTCCTTTTTCCGGTCTTCAAAGCGCCCCTTATTAAAATCGCGGAGGATATAATCCAGTTCGGTTTGCTCAACATCCCCCTTTATATTGTTAAGATGGTAGAAACCTTCGTAGTTTTCGGAATGCTCCGGGGTTTCGTGACGCGGTATCATCGTGATGATCTGGTTGGCTATACGGATCGAATTTCGCATCTTGTGTTTGGCATATCCCGGATGCACATTCACCCCATGAACAATAATGGTGGCGGAGGCGGCATTGAAGTTTTCGAATTGCAGTTCACCCAATTCGCCCCCATCAATGGTATAGGCAAAATCTGCGCCAAATCTTTCCACATTGAAGTTATCGGCGCCATGGCCAATCTCTTCGTCAGGGGTAAATGCCACCTTTATCTTGCCATGTTTTATCTCAGGATATTCCATCAAATATTCAATGGCTGTAACGATCTCGGCAACACCGGCTTTATCATCGGCTCCCAACAGGGTATTCCCATCAGTTACGATCAATCGCTGTCCGGTATATTTCAGGATATCAGGGAAAACAGCAGCAGACAGGACGATATTTTTCTCCTCATTAAGAGTTACGTCACCGCCCGAATAGGGATGAAGGATCCTGGGATTAACATGTTTGGCCGGGAAATCGGGGCTGGTATCAAGATGGGCGATAAAACCGACCACCGGGATATTCTCCGGGGTATTGGCGGGCAATGTGGCGGTCAGATAGCCATTATCATCCACATCAACCTCTTTTAATCCTATAGCCTTCAATTCCTGGGCCAAAGCCCTGGCAAAGATGATTTGACCGGGAGTACTCGGGGTTAAATTAGTCTTTGGGTCCGCCTGGGTATTATGCTTTACATATCGCAAAAACCGTTCGACAACTCTCTCTTCCATAGTATTGACTTCAAAAAATTTCAGATCAGTTTTCCCAATCCGTATCATGGAATTCAACAATTTCCTTATCAACGGGTTTGGGAAAGAATCATTACCCGAAATTACGTTTTTTATCCTTTATAAACGAAAAAGGCAGCCCTAAAGAGCTGCCTTAACAGAAAACTTATATTTATCTTAATAGGAAAGAGCAAAAAGGACCCTTCGGCTCGAAGGTTTTCCGGTATAGATGCATTTCCCTTCTTCAGGAACGCTGTCGAAGGGGATGCAACGAATGGTAGCCTTGGTCTCTTCCTTGATCCGGATCTCTGTTTCGCGTGTGCCATCCCAATGAGCAAGTACAAAACCGCCTTTGGTATTCAACACCTCTTTAAATTCGTCGTAAGTTTCGACCTTAGTCGTGTTCTCTTCACGGAATTTTAAGGCTTTCTGATAAATCCCTTTCTGAATATCTTCCAGGAGGATGGCTACTGTTTCTTCAATATTATCCAGTTTTTCAACGGTCTTTTCCAGGGTATCGCGGCGGGATACTTCAACGGTTCCGTTCTCCAGATCGCGCGGGCCCAAAGCCAGACGCACCGGCACCCCTTTCAGTTCGTATTCTGCAAATTTCCAGCCCGGGCGTTGTGAATCGCGATCGTCGTATTTCACGCTGATCCCCTTGGCTTTCAGTTTGGCAACAATATCTTTAACCTTTTCGGAGATCTCCGCAAGTTGATCGAAGTTTTTATAGATCGGAACGATCACCACCTGAAACGGAGCCAGTTTAGGAGGAAGCACCAACCCGTTATTATCGGAATGAGCCATGATCAGCGCACCGATCAGACGGGTGGAGACGCCCCACGAGGTAGCCCAGACATATTCCAGTTTCCCTTCACGCGAAGCAAACTGAACGTCGAACGCTTTGGCAAAATTCTGGCCAAGGAAATGGGAAGTCCCCGACTGAAGCGCTTTCCCATCCTGCATCAACGCCTCGATGGTGTAGGTTTCCAACGCTCCTGCGAACCTCTCGTTCTCCGATTTGGCCCCTTTGATCACCGGAACAGCCATGTAGTTTTCCACAAAATCGGCATAAACATTGATCATTCGATCGGTCTCTGCCAGCGCTTCCTCACGGGTCTCATGAGCGGTATGTCCTTCCTGCCACAGGAATTCGGCAGTACGGAGGAACATGCGGGTACGCATTTCCCAACGGACAACATTGGCCCATTGATTACAAAGGATTGGAAGATCGCGGTAGGATTGGATCCAGTTTTTATAAGTACTCCAGATAATGGTCTCAGATGTCGGACGGATAATCAGTTCCTCTTCCAGCTTTGCCTCAGGATCGACGACGACACCTTTCCCGTCAGGATCATTTTTCAGACGATAGTGAGTCACTACGGCACACTCTTTGGCGAAACCATCAACGTGGTCAGCTTCTTTGGAGAAGAACGATTTTGGAATAAAGAGCGGAAAATAGGCATTCACATGGCCGGTTTCTTTGAACATCCGGTCAAGATTAGCCTGCATTTTTTCCCAGATGGCATAACCGTAAGGTTTGATCACCATACAGCCCCTAACGGCAGAATTTTCAGCCAAGTCGGCTTTTGAAACAAGATCGTTGTACCACTGCGAATAATTCTCTTCTTTTGATGTAAGCACCTTTGCCATTTCAATTGTTTTGGTATGGTATTTGCTAATATTTAATAGATTTGTGGGTGTACAAAGTAAAGAAAACAAATGGACTTATAAAAGATAAAGGGAGGAGAAATCATGAAAACGAATGTTAAACAATTGTTAGCGGTTGCACTCCTGGCAAGTGCCTGTACAACCGGGCAGATGGTTTCATCGGGAGGCTACTCGGACGACATTTATTATATGCCGGGCGATACTCCTCCGGTTGTTGTTGAGAAGCGAACCCCCGAAAAGCCTTCAACCACCAAACGAACGACTGTCGTTTCCCAGATAGAGGAGAATGAACAGGGTCGTATCGTCGACAATTACGTGTTGCCCAAAGATGACAGTCAATTGGGCCGAAATGCTTATTACTTCGAAGAAGAACCGGCCTATTCCGATACGGTCTATGAATACAATGACGACAGTGTCAAATATACCATCAATAATTATTACGACGGTGAAGAGATGAGTTATTCCACCCGCATCCGCACCTTTTATAACCCCTATATCTATGACCCGTTCTGGGATCCGTTCTGGGACCCGTACTGGGGACCCTCCTGGAGCTTAAGCTGGAACATGGGCTGGGGTGGATACTATGGCGGCTGGTATAATCCCTGGCGCACCGGATGGTACGGAGGTTGGTACGATCCGTGGTATTACAGTTCATGGGGTTACCCCGGCTACTGGGGCGGCGGCTACTGGGGTGGTTACTATGGCGGCTACTGGGGCGGATACTATGACGGTTACTGGGGCGGCGGTTATTATGTCGACTCCCGCGACCACTTCTGGGGCAAACAGAACTACACCGGCCGTCAGGGCGGATCGAATGCGGTGAACTATAACGGGCAAAACAGGTCGGCCATTGGTTCTTCAGCCGCTGGAAGGACTGCTTTAGGCAGGAGTTCAGCAGTGGGTTCCTCCGGCAATAGCTCAACGCCTAAGAGTGAAACCAGCGGAGGCCGTACCTCGGGAACCGTGAGCGGCACCAATTCCACCCGTCAGGCGGGAACGCGTTATACGACCGGCGTAGGGACAACCCGTAACGCCGAGATATTGAGCAATATGAGAAGAAATTCGTCTACGACCAATCAGGAAAGCAGGACCACTCAAAGCGGAACGACAACCCGTCAATCCTCCACGAACCAACAGTATACCCCGACCTATACAAGGCCAAGGACGAATACTCAACCGACTTATAACAGCGGGTCTACCCGCCAGTACTCAAGGCCACAGTCAACAGGAACCACCAATAGCGGATCGACCCGTTATGCGAAACCTCAAAGCTCCGGCAGCCAAAACAACAGCGGCTCTTATCAGAGAGGTTCGTCAAACAGTTCCGGTTCGTACAACAACAGGTCGTCATCGACGCCAAGCCGGAGCAGCAACAGCTATTCTGCGCCATCGCGCAGCAGTAGCAATAGTTCATCGGGAAGCTACTCTGCTCCGTCGAGAAGCAGCTCATCGGGTGGAAGTTACTCCGGTGGCTCATCATCCGGAAGCAGCAATTCCGGTAGTGGTTCATCCTCCGGACGTCGTCACTAATAGGTTGGCTAAACAGGATGCCTTAATCGCGAATCAATAATATTAACCAATATGAAAAAGCTAATATTTACCATCATCACAATTCTGGGGCTAACCACCTGCCTGTCGGCCCAATATGTCGATCAGGCCCTGCGGTTCTCCCAGCAAAACTATGGCTCAACAGCCCGTTCCAAGGCTATGGGAAATGCCTTCGGAGCTTTGGGAGGCGACTTCTCGGCCCTGAGCATCAACCCTTCCGGTATTGCCATCTACCAACGTTCTGAAGTTTCTGCATCGGTCAACCTGTTGAACCTGAACAATACGGAAACCACTTACCAGGGACAGACGGGTGAAGACCGGAGTAATAAATTCAATTTCAGCAATTTCGGTTATGTCGTTTCAGCCCCTCAGGTCAACAACAGCACGTCAGGACTGGTCGCCCTGAATTTCGGGATAGGGTTTAACCGACTGAACAACTTCAACCAAGATATTTTCACTAATTCTTTTGACTCTCCTCATTCCAGAATAGATGCATTTGCAAGTAATACTAATGCATATAATAAAGGAAGAGGAATTGACTATTACGATTTAGGTTCTGCTGACCGAGATCTTCCCGAGAGTGATCCAAATTATTATAATCCCTATAATACAGGTCTACCTTGGGAGAGTATCATGGCATACAATACTTATTTAATTAATCCTCAAGAAGGGGAGACCAATTATTATGACGCCTTACCCGGAGCAATCGATCGCCAAAAAGAGGCAATTGACCGAGAAGGTATTATAAATGAGTATTTGGTCTCATTTGGTGCTAATTTCAATCACCAGTTCTACATTGGAGGTACTGTTGGACTTCATGATTTATATTTTGATGAAATAAAAACTTACAGAGAAGAAGGAGAATTTGGAAATTTCTATTATGGTAACAGGGCAACTACCTCAGGTTTTGGTTATAACCTAAAATTAGGCGCAATTTTCAGACCTATACCTGAATTGCGTTTAGGCGCAGCAATACATACTCCAACCTTCTATAAATTAAATGAATCATATTATGCACAGATGAATTCAAATTTAAATATAGATTATATTGAGGGAGCTTATGGTGAACATAGTGAAGAATCATCTTATGGTGATTATGAGTACAAGATGGAGACGCCATTTCGAGCGATTGGAAGTATTGCATATCAATTCGGAAAAAAGGGATTAATCTCATTTGATTATGAATATATCGATTATTCATCAATTAAGTATCGTAGTGCAAATAATGAGGATTATAATTGGAGTTTTGAAAATCAAGACATGAAAGAAATCTACACTAAAGTCAACAATATCCGTCTGGGCGCAGAATACCGGGTAACCGAATCATTAAGCCTTCGCGGAGGTATTGAATTGATGGGAAATCCTTACAACGCCAATGCCTATAACATTTCACAACCCAATAAAGGCTTTAAATTCACGACATACAACGGAGGTATTGGCTACCGCAACAATAACCTCTCCCTCGATCTCTCCTACAGCTTAGGCGACCGTACGAATTACATGTACATCTATCAGGCTGAAGGATTTAATGTCGAGCCTGTAAAATACCATTCCCTGGTTCACGAACTGATGTTCACTTTAGGAATCAGGCTGTAGCAGTTCAAACAATTTTAGTATAGAAAAAGAGAGGCTCGCGGGCCTCTCTTTCAGTTATAGGATGTTGAGAAATATTGGATCAAATAATCATTCCGGCGCCAACCACATTATTGGTGGCCTCATCGATCAGGATCAGACTGCCGGTTTCACGGTTTTTCTTATAGGCATCGAAGAAGAGTGGTTTAGTAGTCTTGATCGATATTTTGGCAATATCGTTCAGGCCAACCTGCTTATCATCTTCGATCTCCTCAAGGGTGTTGATATTGACTTTATAGTGAACATCGGTCACTACACATCGCAATTCGCTGGAGGTATGTTTCAACGAATATTTTCCGCGGATGTTCAACGGCTTTTCGTTCAACCAGCACACCATCAGTTCGATCTCCTGTCCCTGGCGGGGCTGGTTATCGGCAGCTACAATCATCGAGCCGCGGCTGATATCAATCTCATCGGTAAGACGCAGTGTCACTGATTGAGGCGGAAAAGCTTCAGTGAGCGGCTGTGTGCCAAAATCGATCGCTTCAATCTTCGATTTGAATCCACCGGGATAAGCAACGATCTCCTGACCAACTTTGAAAACTCCACTGGCTACACGACCGGCATAACCGCGGTAGTCGTGAAACTCGTCGGACTGGGGACGGATCACATACTGCACCGGGAAACGGGGATCACTGAAATTATGGTCACCCCCAACCGGGATCTGCTCCAGCAATCCGATAAAGGTTGGGCCACTGTACCAGGGCATATTTTGCGATTCTTCAACAACATTATCCCCCAATTTGGCACTGATGGGCAGATAATGCACATCGCTATTGCCCAGTTTATTGGCCACCACCTCAAAATCGGCTTTGATTCTTTCAAAAACTGCCTGATCGAAATCGACCAGATCCATCTTATTGACACAGACCACCACGTGCGGGATCTGTAACAGGGCAGCGATATAAGCATGACGACGGGTCTGTTCGATCACCCCATTACGGGCATCAACCAGGATAATGGCCGCATTGGCAGTCGAAGCGCCGGTCACCATGTTACGGGTATATTGGATATGTCCGGGAGTATCGGCAATGATAAATTTACGTTTTGGAGTGGCAAAATAACGGTAAGCCACATCGATGGTGATGCCTTGTTCGCGCTCTGCCCTCAGTCCATCGGTCAGCAGAGCAAGATTCACCTCTTCCCCGCCACGGCTGACACTTGCCCTTTCGATAGCCTCCATCTGGTCTTCGAAGATCGCCTTACTGTCGTAGAGCAGTCGTCCGATCAGCGTACTTTTCCCGTCATCCACACTGCCGGCGGTAGTAAACCGCAGCAGCTCCATATCGAGATATCCGTTTTCTTTACCGGATAGTTCCTGTTTAATATTGTTTGTCATATCTGTTTTGCTATTGGCAATTGGCAATTGGCTTTTTGCTCTTGGCTCTTTGCTTTTCACAGCCAGTTGCTCACTTTAAATCATTTCGTGACTAGTCTTTTCAACAGATCAGAAGTAACCTTCTTTCTTCCGATCTTCCATCGCTGCTTCCGAGCGTTTATCGTCGGCACGGCCTCCCCTTTCGGTCACTCGGCTGGCAGCCACCTCTTGGATAATATCTTCCAGTGTGTTGGCCTCCGACAGGGTCACCCCGGTACAGGTGATATCGCCGATGGTCCGGCAACGGACATTCAATACTTCCACCTTTTCGTTCGGCTTCAGTTGCATAAAGGGTGCGTTGGCCATCCAAACCCCGTCGCGGCAAAAGACTTCGCGCTGATGAGTGAAGTAAAGGCTGGGCATCTCGATATTCTCCATCAGGATATACTGCCACACATCCATCTCGGTCCAGTTACTGATCGGGAATACCCTGAAGTGCTCGCCCATATGTTTCTTCCCGTTGAACAGGTTCCACAACTCGGGGCGCTGGTTTTTCGGATCCCACTGACCAAACTCATCGCGGTGCGAAAAGAACCGCTCCTTGGCCCGGGCTTTTTCCTCATCGCGGCGACCTCCTCCCATGGCACAATCAAACTTCAACTCTTCGATGGCATCGAGCAAGGTGACGGTCTGTAAAACATTGCGGCTGGCATTCACCCCTTTTTCCTCCACAGCCCTACCCTGATCGATCGAATCCTGCACGTAACGAACGATCAATTTAGTGCCGGTCTTTTCGGCCAGGTCATCACGATAATGAATCGTTTCCTCGAAATTGTGCCCCGTATCGATATGCATCAACGGGAAAGGGACCTTCCCCGGCCAGAATGCCTTACGGGCAAGATAAAACATCACGATGGAGTCTTTGCCTCCTGAAAAAAGCATCACGGGATTTTCGAACTGGGCGGCGACTTCGCGCAACACGAAAATCGACTCGGCTTCCAACTCCCGCAAATGGTTAATAGTATGTTGTTCCATAAATATCTATTTACTTACAATGAACATCCGGTCAAAAAGAGTTTTTACAAATATTCTCTTTCCGGCCGGATGAGCTACAAAAATAATCAATCCTGCGGAATAATTGTTATTATTTCAAAATTCAACACCCTTCTTTATGCAGTAAGTTTTCCTGCAATCAGGAAAAAGAAAAGCCGGGAAAACTTGCTCTCCCCGGCCTTTCCGCGTAGCTCAACTATCGATAACTATGCCTGATTCTGCCCCTGTTCAAACCTCTTTAGAGCGATTTGAACCAGCAGGTAAGCAACTCCAATTAATACCGGCCAACTGATCAGCCATAAAATTTGTGCTATCATAACTTTCTCTTTTTTAGTATACGTGTGATTCCGATTTGATCTCCTCGACATCAATTCTTTTGTTGTCGATGGACCGCCAGGCATAAAAGATATAGGCCAGCACAAAAGGCACCAGCAACGAAACATAGCTCATCGCCACAAGCGTATAGCGGCTCGAAGAGCTGTTTTCAATGGTCAGTGAACTTTGCAGATCGAAAGTGGAGGGATAATAGGCGGTATTATTAAATCCTGCCAGCAGGAAGAGTGAAAAGACCGTCAGTACCGTTCCGATACCGGTCATCCAGATTCCTTTTGTGCCGCATTTTTCAAAGTTAATGATCGGACGGATAATCCCAAATAAAACCATAACAACCCCCAATAAAAACAATACCGCAACAGCCGGCATAGCCAACAGATTGTGTAGATATTTATTCGGTTCCATAAAAACCTCTTTGGTGTCCGGATTTACGGCAAAACCACTGGAGAGCAATAACCATCCGGCAAAGACCAGGAAGAAAACCACAAACGGAATCGCATTATAAATCAACTGCTTTTTAACCCGCTCGATAATTTCTGCATGACTGACCCTGTTCATAAAATAGAGGAGCGCCAGCACACGGGCTAAGAAGAAAACGGTCAGTCCAAGCGCGAGGTTTTGCAGGTTCAAGGCGGCTTCGAGACCGTGGGCCGGACCGGTCCACTCCGAAATGATCGGCATCTTATCTCCCGTGAGGAGGGTCAGATTCATTTTATTAACCGAGAACTCCGATCCGGTAAAGAAAGTGGCGACCGCAGCCCCGATCAGGATGGTTCCGACCAATCCGTTGATAAACAACAGGGTCTCATAAGTACGGTGGCCAAACAAATTATTCGGTTTACGGCGATATTCGTAAGAGACGGCCTGAACGACAAATGCGATCAGGATCAGCATCCATACCCAGTAGGCGCCACCAAAACTGGTGGAATAGAATAGCGGGAACGAAGCAAAGAATGCCCCTCCGAAGGTGACCAGGGTGGTAAAGGTAAATTCCCATTTCCGGCCAAGCAGATTGATCAGGATGGTCCGCTCATCTTCATTTTTCCCTAAAGTATAGATCAATGTTTGTCCACCCTGAACAAACATCAGGAAAACCAGCAGAGCCCCCAACAGCGATACTATGATCCACCAGTATTGCTGTAATGTGATATAATCGAATGTTTCAAACATGGTTTACGATTTTAGCAGGTTAATGACTATTGGCGGAAGTTTCGCTCGCAGGACCTTTCTTTATCTGGGTGATCATGATCTTGATTTCAGCGATTAACAGACCGGTGAAGATCACAAAGAACATCCAGAAAGTTATCTGTACCGAAGCTGGTTTGATTTGCGACACTGCCGCGATCGTTGGCATAATATCCTGGATTACCCACGGCTGACGGCCAACTTCGGCCACGACCCAGCCCAACTCGGCAGCAATATAAGCCAGTAGGATAGTCCAGACCGCGGAGCGAAGGATAAACCGTTTGTTTTCGATCCGATTTTTTAGGGTCAGATAGAGCACCACAATAAAGAGCAGAACAAATATAAACCCGAGCGCCACCATAATACGGAAGGAATAAAAGGTTGTTGGCACACTGGGAATCAACTCTTTTATATCCCGATCGGCATAATAGCCATACCCGAAATGAGGATAGTTCTCGCGAAAGCGGTTCAGTGCAGCTGTAGCCAGACTATCATTCCCTGCATTTTTCGCCTCCTTATATTCGGCCAGTGAAGTTATCGCCACCTTACCTTTTTCGCTTCGTTCTTTAAATGAAAGAATATTTCGCTGCGGATTCCCCATCGCTATATCATAAATTCCGGGCACATAAGCCTGTGGATCCTGAAAAGCCATATAAGAGAGTAAGGAGGGAATTTCTATTTTAAAATAAAAATCCCGTTTCTGAGGTTGCTTCTCACCTTCCCCCGACTTCAGCAGGCCTATCGCCGTCAGAGAAGCATTTTGCTTGCCCTCGTAAAGGTTCTCCATCACGGCAAATTTCATCGGCTGGTACTTCGCTACATTGCGGGCCGAACCATCGCCGGTAAGGATAATAAACAGCGAGGCAACCAACCCAAAGACCGATGCCACCACCATGCTGCGTTTGGCAAAAAGATGTTCCCTGTTTTTCAGCAGGAACCAGGCGCTGATTCCCACCACGAAAACTGACGCAAGAACATATCCTGAAGAGATGGTATGCAGAAATTTGTTGATCGCCACAGGTGAGAACAGTACTTCCCAGAAGTTTACCATTTCGTTTCGGGCGCTATCCGGATTAAACTCCATCCCGGCAGGGTATTGCATCCAGGCATTGGCCACCAGGATCCATAACGCCGAAAGGTTCGACCCGAAAGCCACCAACCAGGTGGAAAGGAGGTGAAATTTTTGGTTTACCTTGTTCCATCCAAAGAACATTACCGCGATAAAAGTACTTTCCAGAAAAAAGGCCATAATCCCCTCAATGGCCAGCGGGGCGCCAAAAATATCGCCTACAAACCAGGAATAGTTCGACCAGTTGGTTCCGAATTCAAATTCAAGGATAATTCCGGTCGCCACACCAATAGCAAAATTAATACCAAAGAGGGTCATCCAGAATTTGGTGATCCGCTTCCACTCGGGATTCCCGGTCTTGACATAAATAGTCTCCATGAATGCCACGATAAACGAAAGTCCTAAAGTTAGCGGTACAAATAGCCAATGGTACATTGCAGTCAATGCAAATTGTGCCCTCGACCAGTCAACCAGAGAAAAATCGACATTTTCCATAAATCAGTTTGTTAAGTGTTCTATGACATAATTACTGCGCTCTTCGTCCGTTGAGAAGTTAGTTTTCAGAAAATTGGGAAAGAAGAAGATTTTCAGCACAACGAAAAAGATCAGCAACTTAATGATGATGATCAGCCAAAGGCTCTTCCCAACAGTCATCTCCCGAAAACCCTGATAATAAAATTGAAATATATTCTTCAGTACTCTTTTCATTCTTCGCTTTAGTTATTCAGTCGCTATCTGACCCCGAAAAGTCAGGATAAAATCATAAGCCGAAAAACATTGACTTTTACCAAACCGGTTTTTCGTATACCACAATAAAGGATTTTACGTTAACAATTGTTCAAAACAGGATTGATTATTTTCTCTTCGTCAGTCTATACGATTTAAAAATAATTGTTTAGTGTCTTTAAAACAATATATAAAACACATTTTAACCTTTAAAATTGTGTCAAGGAAAGGCCATGAGATAAAAAGAGATGAAAAGAGAAGGGAAAAATTTAAATCTTTACCTGGAGGGAACCAACCGGAGTTACAGATTGAGAAAAGTATTGCTGATAATTACCATTGAAAAGATTCCGGGAAATAGCCACTTCGAACAGTTTACGAATCACCATCCTGGTTTGATCGGGGTAAAAAACAGTTACCCGTTCATCCGATTCGAGCCAACTGGCAATTGTGTCGTTGTGTTTGGTTTTTAAACTTTTGATGACCGGCACTCCCATTAGGGCCAAAGCCGCGGCATTGCATTGTTGCTCGTACTGCCCCTTCATCGGGATAACCAACAGTTTTTTATTCATAAAGAGCGCTTCGGCGGGAGTTTCAAAACCGGCGCCGCACAACACCCCATCGGCATAAGCCATATCATCGGCAAACCGATCGCCCGAAATGGGAAGTATCGATACATTCCCGTGCTTAGAGCCTGTCCTGGAATGTTTTGAAAAGACATGCCACTGAATATTACCGAAGTACTGAAGACGGGAAATTAAAACCTCTTCGTCATACGAAGGAAGATAAACCGTGTAATATCCCCGTTCATCAATCTCGTGTTGCCTGATCTGGGAGCGAATTACCGGAGTAAAGATATGCTGATCGTAGGCTTCAAAATGGAAACCAAAGTAAACATCGGTCGGGGCATAATTCTTCAGGATATATTGACCAAAAGGATCGGCCTTCTTAGGGACAGGCGCTTTTCCCGACAACACCGCCGACTGATGGCTCAGGCTGACACAGGGCACCCCCTTCAAGGCGCAAGCCCGGGCCGATACCGGTTCAAAATCATTGATCACAAAATCGTATTGTTCAACCGGCAACGACTGAATCTCCCGGTTTAAATTGATCAGGTCGGCATTCATGGTGGTAGTCCAGACATCGACCCCACCCTTCTTCCCAAAAACAAAACTCAATCCCTTCATCCGGTATTTCACCGGGAAGCCGGGTTCGACATCGGCTTGTGTTCCGCTGATCAGCATATCGCAATGACAAAATTCCTGCAAGATCGGGACTATTTCCTTAGCTCGGCTGATGTGCCCGTTCCCGGTTCCCTGTATGGCATAGAGTACTTTCATTGGAGGGGTATCAATTTTGAAATTCATGCAGCATATTCATAAAAAGTTGTTTGGGCTCAAAATCGACCAATTGCTCATAATCGGAATGAGCCGAACCATCTTCGTCCCTGAAATCTTTTCGGTAATTGAAAATACTCCACTTACCCTGGTGGTATTCCAGCGCGGTCAGGTTCTCGATCCAATCGCCGGAGTTCAGGTAGGTGACCGGACGATTCCCTATTCTCATCTCACGCATCTCGGCATGGTGGATATGGCCGCAAACTATGGTATCGAAACCTTTTCCCGCGGCGACCGAAGCGGCTGAATCTTCGAATGAATTAATATATTTGACCGCTCCTTTTACCGACTGTTTGATCTTTTTCGAAAAGGAAACCGGCTCCAGTCCCAGCATTCTGTTCACCCAGTTGATGCGGGTATTCAGCCAGATCAGCGTATCGTAACCAATAGCACCCAGCCTGGCCAGCCATTTAGAATACTGCATCACCACATCGAAAATATCGCCGTGAAAAAACCAAACATTACGGTCGCCAAGATTAAGCTTCAGATCATTCACAATATTCAGTTTCCCGATCTTCAACCCATTGAATTTTCTAAATATCTCGTCATGGTTCCCCGTGATATAATACACGGTAGTCTTTCCCGAGGCCAATCCTACCAGGTGCTTGATCACTTTCAGATGTGATTTTGGAAAAAACTTCTTGCGGAATTGCCATACATCGACAATATCGCCGTTTAAAACCACCGTCCTCGGACGTATGCTCTTCAAATATTTCAACAATTCGTTGGCCTGACAACCCGAGGTTCCCAGGTGAACATCGGAGATTACAACCAGATCGACAATTCGCTTTTGATCCATCAATAACAGTATTGGTTTTCACAACGAAATAATTAAAGCACGGTTTCTTAATGGTTACACCCCGATGAAGAAACCGTTACATCGTGATCGTCGTCTTAATACTATATATTTAGAAGGAAAACGAAGCTTTCGGGTGTTCCCGAAACTACCCTGCGTTCAGCAACAAACCTTCGGGTATTCCCGAAACTCTCCTGCGATCAGCGGCAAGCTTTCGGGAATTCCCGGACGACTATCGTTCTACATTTTAGTCTCGTAAGGCAGCCTAACAGGAATATTTCATCTTCGTAATCATTATGTAACCCTGCATTTCTTTTCGGCAAAAATACCATCACTCAAATCCCTCAACAACTTAACCTCCGACGGACACCTTCAGAAGTAATCGGATTGTAATCGGTCGTTAACAATGCTGTAACAGCGGAGCGTCACCTTTGTCGTGAATAAATTTTACCAGAATCTGAAAATGATAATGAAAATTCTTAAGCGATCATTAATCCTGCCGATGGCTGTACTTTTATTGATGACCGGTACTGCATTAAGTCAAAACTCCTTTCCCGGGAAAGGAACCATCGAAGGAGTGGTCTTCGACAAGAAGAGCGGTGAAACCTTGGTGGGCGCCCAAATAATTCTTGAAGGAACCACTACCGGAACGATCACCGATTTCGACGGACGGTTTAAACTGGAAGGGGTTCAAACCGGGAAGTATAATATTAAGGTATCCTACATCTCTTACAATCCGGTTGTGTTCGAATCGGTTGAGGTAGCTTCCAATAAAACGGTTCAACTGAAAGCCGACATGGAAGAGGTCAGTGTCAGCATCGGCGATATCACAGTCATTGCTGAAAGGCGTAAAGGATCGGAAGTGTCGATGATCAGCGCCATTAAATCGAGTGCCGTCGTTTCGAGCGGTATCTCGAACCAGCAGATCCAGCGTTCGCAGGACCGCGATGCCTCGGAAGTGGTAAAGCGTGTTCCGGGTGTTTCCATTATCGGCGACCGTTTTATCGTGGTACGTGGATTGGGACAGCGCTACAGCAATGTCTGGCTGAACAACTCGTCGGCCCCCAGCTCCGAAGCCGACAGCCGCGCCTTCTCGTTCGACGTGGTACCCAGTTCGATGATCGAAAATATGATGATCTACAAAGCCCCGGCGCCGGAACTCCCGGGCGATTTCTCGGGAGGTTTCGTAAAACTGACCACGAAAGATGTTCCTGAAAAGAACAGTTACTCCCTTACCATTGGCGGTTCATATATCACCGGGACCACCTTTAATGATTTCTATAAATACGAAGGGGGAAAACTTGACTGGCTTGGCTTCGACGACGGAAGCCGCAAATTACCGGCAATCTTTCCTTCCAATTTAAATAATTCAAGCAATGGGGATAAAGTGCAATTGGGCAGGATGTTGAACAGAAACTGGACGACAAGTTTAAATAACTCCTTGCCCGACCTGCGCTTTTCTTTCACCATGTCGCACCGTTTCAAACTGAACAAACTGACCCTTGGCGAGATTACCGCGATCAACTATTCGAATACCCGCAATTTTGATGAGGTGGAAAACAATGCCTACGGTGTTTACCGTTTCGAAGAAGATCGCCCCGGATACGATTTTGCCTTTACCGACAGTGTCTACAGCCAAACGGCAAAGATTGGCGTCATGCACAATTGGAGCGCTTTCCTGGGGAAAGGACATAAGATCGAATTCCGCAATCTTTTCAACCATATCGGTCAGACAAAAACTTCCCTGCGGTCAGGAAAAGAGTTCTACAGCGACAATACCATCCGCGCCCTGGAGTTCGGTTTCATGGAACGCACCACCTACCTGGGCCAGTTGAGCGGCACCCACTCCTTTAACCAGGGCATTACTAAGATTGACTGGCTGGCCGGCTATTCGATTGCCGACCGCAATGAACCCGATCTGAAACGGGCCAAATACATCCGAAACGAAATGGAAGGGAATGCCAATTACGGGCGTTACTCTATCCCGATCACATCGCTGCCCAATTCGAGCCAATTAGGTCATCTCTATATGAACCTGACCGAAAATGCCTATACGGCTTCTGTCAACCTGCAACACACCTTCGACAAAGGCAGCTTTAAGCCAGTGCTGAAGAGCGGCATCTATGCCGAACAAAAAGAGCGCGACTTTAAAGCCAGACGACTTGGCTATGTCTATGCCGATATGTCGCAATTCAATCCGGCTCTGCCCTATCTCCCGCTGCAGGAGATCTTCACAAACGCCAATATAAATAACACCAGCGGGATCCGGCTGGAAGAAGAGACCCGTAAATCGGATGCCTACACCGCTTCGAATACCCAATTGGCCGCCTACGCCGGAATTGAGCTCCCGATCACCAATAAGCTGATGATCTACACCGGTGTTAGGGCTGAAAAGAACAGACAGACCCTCGATAGTTACGACCGTTTCCTTCAACCGATCACGGTCATCAACGACACCCTGGACATTCTGCCCTCTATCAATGCCACCTATAACATTAACGAAAAAAATGTTCTGCGGGCAGCTTACGGGAAATCGTTGAACCGGCCCGAATTCAGGGAGATCGCCCCTTTCCCATTCTACGACTTTGAACACAATGCCGTTTTCTCCGGGAATCCTGAACTGAAGAATGCCACAATCCAGAATGTCGAGATCCGCTTCGAACACTATCCTTCCAACGGGGAGACCTTTTCGATCGGGGCCTTCTACAAGAAGTTCTACAATCCGATCGAGATTAAATATCTGCAAACCGGAAGCGGACTGGAATATTCGTACCAGAATGCCGATGAGGCCAACAATTTCGGTATCGAAGCCGAACTGAGAAAAGCATTGGGACAGTCAGGTATCCTGAAGAACTTCATGGTCGTGCTGAACGGGGCGCTCATCAAGAGCGAGATCAACTTTAAGAACAGCGTGACCGATCTTTCGCGCCCCATGTCGGGACAATCGCCTTACCTGCTGAACGCCGGGATCTACTACAACGACGAAGAGAAGAGCCGGTTGATGGTCAATCTTTTGTACAACGTCATCGGGAAGAGGATCTATATCGTAGGTATCCCCCAGCAAAACGAATGGGAGAATATCCCCGACATCTACGAGATGCCGCGCAACCTGGTCGATCTGATCATCAGCAAAAAGATCGGGAAATACCTGGAGCTGAAATTCAGTGTAAAAGACCTGCTCAACCAACCAATCGTATTTCAGCAGAACATTAACACAACGGTGGACATGAGTTTCTATAACAACAGTACAACCGGTGTAAAAAGCTTTGACCGCGATCTGGTCACCCGTAAATATAAACCCGGAAGCAATTATTCATTCGAAGTCTCATTCAAATTTTAAAAACGATAAACAAATCACTTGGAACATCAAGTTCAGTAACAATTAAAAACGAAAGTTCATTTGAAAACAAAAAACGTATAACTATGAAAAACGTTATTATTAAAAGCTTACTCTTTTCCGCTATGGTTTCTGTATTAGCGACCTCCTGTAAAAAAGATGACGATCCAATCCTTATTTCGGGGATCGATGTTGATCAGGCCACCGCGATGGTACGTGTTGGGGCGACGGCTCAGCTTCAGGCGTCCATCTCCCCGATCGATGCCACTGAAAAATCGGTCACCTGGAAATCGCGCAACGAATCCAGGGCAACCGTTTCGGCAGACGGATTGGTTTCCGGCGTTTCCACCGGTAAAGTCTGGATTGTGGCCAGCGCCAACGGCACCTCCTACAAAGACTCCTGCGAAATCACCGTGGCCGCTCCTCAGGCCACTGAAACGATCAGCGGGAACCTGACCAGCAGCAAGACGCTGACCGCCGATAAGACCTATATTCTCGACGGATGGGTCTATGTCAAATCAGGCGCTACGCTGACTATTCAGCCCGGCACCGTGATTAAAGGGAAAACCAACACCAAAGCTTCGTTGATTATCGAGCGCGGCGCAAAAATCATGGCCGAGGGTACGGCACAAAAACCGATCATCTTTACCTCCGATAAGGATCCGGGATCAAGGGCCACAGGCGACTGGGGCGGCATTATCCTTTGTGGTAGGGCTCCCATCAACGTCACCGGAGGCGAGGCCACTATCGAAGGTGGTGTAGGTTCGCTGTACGGCGGAACGGATGCTGCTGATAATTCAGGATCGCTGAAATATGTTCGTATCGAATATGCGGGCTATGCCTTTGAGGTCAATAAAGAGATCAATGGCTTAACGTTCGGCGGGATCGGAAGCGGCACAACCATCGACCACATCCAGGTTTCCTTTGCCAACGACGACTCGTTCGAATGGTTTGGCGGAACAGTTAACGCGAAACACCTCGTTGCCCTTGGCGGTTTGGATGATGATTTCGATACCGATTTCGGATACACCGGATTTGTTCAATATGGTGTGAGCATGAGAAACCCTGCCGTTGCCGATGCCCAGTCCAAATCAAACGGATTTGAATCGGATAACGATGGAACCGGGACTTCCAATACGCCGAAAACCAACCCGAAATTTGCCAACATCAGCATCTACGGGCCTAAGACAATCTCTTCGACCATCAGCGATTACTACCAGTCGGCCATGCACATCCGTCGTAATTCCGATCTTCAGGTTTACAACTCCGTCTTTGCCGGATGGCCATCAGGCGTAAAAATCGATGACTCCAAAGGCGCTGCCGGACCGGCTGCCGCCATTAAAGGTTGTATTATTTCAGGTATGACCACCAATTACGTAACCCCGGAAGCTGAAACCTTCTTCACCGCCACGGCTAATGCCAACCGCGTAATAGCCAATATTACCGATTTGAAAGTTACAGCTTATAGCCTTACGGCCCCCAACTTCCTGCCCAAGGATGGTTCTCCATTGCTGACCGGAGCAGTCGCCGTATCAAGCGGACTGGAAACGACCGATTATATCGGCGCCTTCAAATCGACCGACTGGACCGCCGGCTGGACAGAATGGGATCCGCAAAATGCAATCTATTAATCTGAGGAGAAGTATTGAACAAAAGAGGATGGGAGAAAAATCATCCTGAATTGACCACTACTTTCAAATCAGAGTCTGTTTCCCGCAGGTTACGCAGATCAATCTGCGGGATCTGCGGGAAATTATCACACAGCTCTTTATTTATAAGTCATTTTGAAAGAAATCTGACAATTCAGACGCCTCCAAATTATTCAGGCAACATACCCCATTATTCCTTAACTTTAGGATACGAAGGATTTAAAATCAATTCAACTATGATGATAAAAAACACAATAACGATGCTCCTGTTTCTGTTGATCTCCGTCACGGCCTTCTCGCAGGAGATCGAACAGATCGACGGGAAATACTACAAGAAAGGGATGCTCTATACCGGAACCCATACCGAAGTCTATGACAACGGTAATCCGAAGATTGTTTTAAACATCAAAAACGGGTTGCTCGACGGACAAGTCACCACCTGGTTCGAAAACGGGCAGCAGGAAGAACAACGCTCCTACCGCGACGGCAATAAAGATGGCCTCTGGATAACCTGGGACAATAAAGGGAACAAGACAGCCCAGGCACAATACAAGGACAATTCGAAACATGGCGATTGGTTCATCTGGTCCCCCGAAGGGAAACCGCTCTATGAGCTCCATTACAAGATGGGCGAGAAATCGGGGATATGGAAGATCTACGATACGGCCGGACAACTGGTGAGCGAACGAAATTACGACAACGAATAAATACAAACTCTACCGTTTCTTAACCGCATTGTAACACATTTGCAATCACCGTTTAACAGAACAAATGGATATTTGTATCGTAATCAAAGACAAAAGAAATGAAAAGCGTAATTCTAACATTGGCAATTTTGGTAACAGTCACCCTTGGTTATTCAGCTGAGAAAGAAAACTCGGCAAAGAAAAACCAACCCTCTGAAACTGTTGAAATCTCCGGGAGCTCAAAGCCCGCTACCATTAACCTTATGGGACAAGTAATCGATTTCAATTCCGGCGAGGCCCTGACAGGTGTTGAAGTTACGATTGAAGGCATGAACAAGAAAGCCTATACCGATTTCGACGGTAACTTCCGGTTCGACAACCTCAACCCGGGTGAATACAATATTATTGCCTCGTTTATTTCCTACAATAAATAGGAATATGAGCGGTCAGCAAGACCCAGCGATTATTCCCGGTTGAA
>CAZWBR010000033.1:0-44602 GCA_964632305.1 uncultured Prolixibacteraceae bacterium | reverse complement strand
TCCTTGGAAGGAAACAGAGAAAGAGAAAATGACACACTTATTTGAATACTCCCTTTTCAAAAGCTCAACAGCCCCTACCATCCCCCGACCTTGTTCGGAGTTTCCGTGCATCTTCCGTGCATCTTCTGTGCATCTTCTGTGCTATAATAGTACAGAAACAGTACAGAAAGTGTACAGTATATGTACAGAAACATCGGAGAGGGTACCGGCATAAAGCCATTCACACGGGAATCTGACAAATACGGAGTCTTACCAACCGATAATATAACCCAGTGAGAATTGGAAGCCTGAAGTGGCAGGATATTCAAGGTTTTCGTCGAGCGAATGGGGGAAGTTATGGATCCAGCCGACCTCCAGATCGAAAGAGCGAAGGTAGAGACGCAGCGGAAGATTCATTTCGGTGTTGAGCAATCCATACTGTTCGCGGGAGGCCATCGTGGTGGGGATACCGGTCAGGGGATCGACGCTGATTAGCCCCGAATCGTAATCGACCGCTTCACTGGCAAGAAAGAAGGATATTTCGGGTTCGAGGCTGAGCTTGCTGCTTTTCCCGAAACGCACCAGCGCGAACCGTGCGTAAAGGTCTGCGCTGCCCTGAAACCCAGTCTCGCGACCCAGCATCAGGGCTGAATTGATCCGGGCCCCGGCCGGGCCGGTTTTGAAGATCGCGCTCAGGTTAAGACTCCCCGAGTAGATTGGCTCGAAAGCGGGATCGTTGGTATTGAAGAATACATAATTCCCTGACAGACTGAAATTGAATGGCGACGCTTTACGGAGGCCCCCAAAATAGCCTGCCGAGAGCTGCGTGGTGCTGTACTGCGGGTCGAGCTGACTGTACCAGGCGCCGGAAACTCCGGCAAAGAGCCCGATAGAATTCAGGTAGAAGAGATTACCCGTCATGCTCGACTGACTGAGGCCTACCTCACGACCGGCGTAAAAGGTTTTGGGGCGAATCCCGACTGTGCATAGAGGAAATGATAACTCTTTTTCAGATCAAAATCAGATGCATATTGCTGATCGTCGAGGAAAAGATCGCTTAGCAGGGAATCCAGAAGTTGCTCATTTTCGAGTGGTCTGATCAGCCGGTCAGGTTGGGCGAAGAGGGTATAAACCGGAAGGAGCAGCAGGGCAGAAAAAAGGAGGAATGTACGCATGATAGGCTATAAATATTTGGATAATCTGTTATGGTTCAAACAATCAGGATCGGCCGGGTTGACCGGCCGATCCTGAATCCAAGAGAAGCAGGACATTACTTTCTGCCGCCTGCCCCTTTGCCCTGACCGCCTTGACGCGCCTGCTGTTTCATCTGCGACATCTGCCCCTCGCTCATATTGGCGCGCATCGCCTGACGTTGAGCCTGACGGGCCACGCCCTGGTTGGCCTCGAACATCTCGCGTTGTTGTTCGGTAAAGGTGGCCTGCAGGGCCTCCCGTTTCTGTTCACGGGTCATTTCCCGATTTTGCAGGATGGCCTGTTGTTCCTCGTTAAGAGTAGACAGAAAAGCCTGACGGTGTTCCTGATTTTCCAATCGTCGTTGCTGTTGCAGTTTAGCGGTCTCCGAACGGTTCTCCCCTTTTAATTGAGCGGCTTCGTTTCGGTTTTGCTGACGCAACTGCTGGCGGGTGGTCTGTTGAGTCTGCTCGGTTTCCTGTGCCTGAACGGTAAAAGCAGAAAAACCTACGAAGAGGGTTATGACTGCTAAGGTTTTCAAAATTGTTCTCATGGTTTTTTATTTTTAAAGGTTATCCTGATGAATCGATTCTACTTTATACCGTATAAAGGAAGATTTACCCTACCTAAAAAAACATTTATTTCAATTGGGGGAAAAATTATTATCGTCCTCCGCGAAAACCTTTTCCATTCTGGTTCTGCTTACCGTTGCCAGTTTCCGCGGGAGAAGCGATAATCAGCTCATAGGCTTCCTGCTCCATTAGCTGTGGTTGATATTCGGCTCCATAGGTGGCTAACAAGGAAGTAAACGCCCGAAGATGGTTACGCGATCCGCGCAACAGATTCCCGTAAATCTGCTGAATGGCAGGATTATCGGAAGCTTCGATAAGTTTTTCCAGATCGATAATATCGAACTCTTCGACATAGGCACCCACCTTCAGCGCTTCGATAAGCGAGACCGAACCCTGGACATTCAATTGTTCGTAAAGATCAGAAATGGCAGGATGATTAAAAGTCCCGGGTATCGCGGTAGAGGGATCAGTCAACTGATAATGATCGATCAGGGTATAAACGGCATCGTAATGGTTCTGTTCACTTTGGGCGATATTTTTAAATATCGGACTCTCCCACAGTGCATTAAAATTCAGATAGAGATCCCTGGCCATTTTTTCCTCTTCGCGCATCAGCAGAATTCCCTCTTTTTCAGGGTCAGTCAGCTCATCGGCATAAGACAGGGTCTGAAGCTGGGCCGACTTTTCGATCAACAGATCGGCTTCACCGGCAAACGGACCTTCGTTGCAGGAGGTAAGGCCAATAGCAGCTAAAGCGAATAGCATTAAGCTAATTAAACTGTACCGTCTCATCGTCTTGATTTTTTACGTTAATAGAACTTCATTTAATCACTCTCTCGTTTTTACATGCGTCTGCGCCCCTGACCGCCGCCGCGATGAAGCCCCTGACCGTTACCAGCCATTGTGTTGCCCGATCCGCGTTGGTATTGGTGGTTTCCACCCGAAGCATGCAGGGCATCGTACTGTTTCTGCTGATCGGCATGGAGCAAGCCCTTCACCGCGTTGCGGTGTTCTGCGACACGGGCATCCATTTGTTTTCGGATCTCCGCCTTTTTGGCCGTATCGGTAGTTGAACGGCGGCTTTGGCGAAGCTCGTCCATCGCTTTCCAGTGCGACTGTTCCATCGCGGTGATCCTATCCTTTTGTTCCTGGGTTAATCCGCTGATGGAATTGACACAAGTAGGCTTTGAAGCCTGATTACCACGACGTTTACCTTGTAAATAATCATTGGCAAAAACCGTTCCGATGGTAAGGCTGAGGACAATAAGGAGTCCTGCAAACCTGTTGAAAAGATTTGTTCTCATAATTTTAATTTTTAAAATGAATAATTATCGGGTGTGCCGTCTGCCCCTGTTTCCCTGTCCCCGGGGAAGATTCATCTGATTCTCTTTATTTAACATCGATTGAAAGATCTGATTAAGCTTCGTCTGTTGTTCAGGAGAACAGACCGCTTTCATTTGCAGATAGAGCTCCATGGTGAGCAACTTCAGCTCACGGTGATGATCGCCCATCGCGGTAGCCAGCTGGTTGAGCCGGAGCGTATCGGAGTTCGCTTTCCCCAGTTCGGTGATCATCTCCGAGCGTAATTGCGACAGCTCATTTTCGATGCCGCGGGCCTTGCGGTTGAACGAGCGGTTAAACTCGCGAACCTGAGCAAGCTGATCATTCGACAAATCCAACTGTTCCCCAAAAAAACGAGCCCTTTGTTCGACAGGTTGGTTTGCTTCATCGGAACGATCATTGGCGCTGCTGCTCTTCGGCCGGTCGTGCCGGGAATAATAGATCGATCCGAGGGTGGCAAGATTGATGGCTGCCAGGATAACGATGACCCAGATCAGAATCCTATGTCGGTTATCATTGGTCATGACTGTTGAGTTAAAAATGATTCAATAGGTTCAGAGTTAAAATCGTCGAGATAGAGTTGATTTTCGATCTTCTCATCCTGCCCCACATTGACCGGAGATTCCCCCAGTTTGATGCCGCCATAGATAGCCACGACCAGCAACAAGGAAAAGAAAACCGGTTGAGCAATCCGTTGGGGTACCAAAACCCAACGCGGCGCCCTGGTTGCGGGCTTCAGCTCCGCCAGCCTGGCTTCGATACGGGTCAGCAGAAAGGGATTTGTATCTACGTTCTTCTCCCTTTCAATGATCCGCCAGCTTGCTTCCAACTCCTTCAGAAATGCCGCACATTTGCTGCATCTTTTCAGATGGTGATTAACCGCCGCTTTCCGCTCCGGGGTTAACTCATCGTCGAGGAAGAAAATCAGTTCCTTGTGTAAATCGGTACATTTCATTTTTTATCTCTTTTATTGATAAGACACATCAGAATTTAAAATCTTGTGCTCAGAGGCACTTTTTTTTATAACAATCGTACAATTGTTGTTGGAGGTTCATTTTTGCCCGGTGAATCAGCGACTCAACAGAAGAGAGCGAGAGCTCCATCACTTCAGCTATTTCGGCATACGACAAATCGTCATATTTATTGAGAGTAAACGCCACGCGTTGCCTTTCCGGTAAACGGTCAATGGCTTGATGAAGCAGTTCGGCCCGTTGCTGATCCCCCATCTTTACATCGGGTTGATCGGAAGAGTGGCCGGAGATCTCGTTGTTTCGGTTTTTTCCACCGGTAAAGGCCGCTTCAATCGAATCAAAGAACCGTCTGCGTTTGGCCGCCCTCATCCAGTTAAGCGAACGGTTTACGGCGATGCGGTAGAGCCAGGTCGATAGTTTGGCCTCACCACGAAAATCTTTTGCCGAACGGTAGATCTCCAAAAAAACATCCTGTGTGATATCTTCGGCATCCGTCATATTATGGGTAATTCCCAGACAGGTCTTCACCACCATCTTCTGATAGTTTTTGACCAGCCAGTGAAAAGCTTCATTGTCGTTTTGCTGTAATCCTTCAATGATTCGGGAATCCTCCATTGTACTTCTTCAAAAGATTTAATTGCTGATAGGACACCTCAACTTTAAAAAACTTGCGTTGAATAGCTAAAAATACAAAGACCATTTTGAAATTGAACAGCTATTTCATATTATTTCAATCGATTAACCATCTAAAATAAAAACAAGAACGAGAAACCCGGTTATCTGATATCCTTTCGAGGAGATCCTGATCCTGATAAAACTATTACTTTATCGTGACCAATCGGGAAGGGTCAGGCGACCCGGACTAACTGATCAGGTTTCCTTCGGGAGCCTACCGCAAAATAATTGATGCATAATGCGATAATGACAGGTGGCACCTTGATAATCGGGGCGCGACTGTACGCATCCCCTTTTCCACGGTGCGAGCATAGAGTCGCACCCCGACTTCTTGCATCTATATCATTGGTGACGAAATGAGAAATCTCAACCTAAAAACAATAGTTGGGATTTAATCGTACAGTAGTGATAAAAAATGGACAGGATATTCTTAATCCTGGAAAAGGGCATCCTCCTTAAAGGGGAGGTGATGGAAGGTCAGAAATTCGAGGTACTCGTCGCGGAAACTCTTTTTGGCATGGACCTGTTCCTGATTCTGGATATAGGCCAGGGTACTGTCGAGTTGTGAACGACTGATGGAGAAAGCGGCAAAGCCCGTTGCCCAACTGAACGAACGAAGGAAATCGTAGTTTTGTCTCAGGAAGGTGGCTGAACTTTGCTGAAGCGGCACGATGGCCGACTCGATGGATAGTTTCAGCGGGAGGGCCAATAAGAGGTGGATATGGTTTTCGGTTCCGCCCAGCGTGACCAATTTCATCCCTTTCGATTTGGCGACGGAGGCCAGATAGGATGAAAGGTGCATCCGGGCATCGCCCGACAGGAGATTCCGTTGATGGGAAGTGCCAATGACCACATGCAGGAGACAGCTCACAAATTCGTTCGACATAGACGCGGCAGGTTTATGTTTACACTTTTTTCCCGACGATGGCCATGATCCGGTCGATGGCATCGTTCACCTGGGCTACCGATTCAAAGCCGATGGTCATCGCATGAACATTACCGCTGCGGAGCACATAGTTGAGCGATTGGTCGCGTTCGTCGTCAGAGACCAGCTTGCCGTTCCCGAAAATCTTCATGCCGATCACCCCCTTCCCGCTTTTGCGGGCTTGTTCGAGCAGGGGCATGACTTTGGAAGGTTCAGCATCCATATTAACTCCCTGGTTATTGATCCGCGCCAGAACCACATCGGCCCAGTGGTGGTTGATCCCGTTCTTCAGGGCATTAAAATCGTGGGCTGAGAATCCGATCTTTTTGACGATCCCTTTTTGCTTCGCCTCGTTCAGCCCGTCCATAAAGCGTTTTTTCGATTCGGTCCAGTTTGGATCGGTCATGAAATGGAGCAGCACAATATCGAGATAATCGGTTCCGATCTCCTTTCTGATCCGGTCCAGGGTTTTATCGACCGGCTCGAGCGGTTGCCAGTTGGTTGGTTCGGTCCATATCTTGGTCATGATCCTCATCTCTTCCCTCGGGATAAATTTCAATGCCTCTTTCACGCAGATGTGCGACCCGTAGGAGTCGGCCGTATCGAAGAAACGGATACCCCTCTCGTAAGCGTTACGGGCAATAGCAGCGAATTTATCCATTCCCATACGGGTCTGGTTCGACTGGTGGTTCCAGCCGTTGGTCCCCAGGCCGAGCGCCAACCTTGAGATGGTCAATCCGGTTTGGCCTAACTTAATTTCATCAATAGTAGCGGCAGGAGCAATATTCCCGAAAAGGGGTGTTATCCCTGAAGAGAGGATGGCGGTTCCGGCCAGACTGGCCCCAATAAAATGACGTCGGGTTAATTGTTTCATATCTATCGATTTAGTTGCCCTTAAATTAGTAAATATTTTTCAAATAGAGATCAACTGGCTGAGAGGGGAGAATTCGGATCACCGGTCCCGAAACGCCACGACAGTAATTTGTACGGATAACCAGTGAAAAGGTTAATCCTGCGGGGGTCACTTTTGATTCCGGCTGTCTGATTCGAGAGCGGGCAGTTGCTCCGGGTCGAGAGGACCAAACCAGCGTTCCAGCATCTCATATGCCTTCTGACGATGGTTCCCGTTGATGTTCTTCCGGACACGGTTCAGGGTCATCAGCAATACGCTCAGGTCGTCGGAGAAACCGATCAGCGGGGCAAAATCGGGGATCAGGTCGGTGGGTAGGATGAAATAGCCTAACCCGGCGGCGATCATCAGCCGGGTCTTCGGATCGACCAGGGTATCGGTAAAGACATAGTAAAGCAACAAGGCCGGGTAGATCACTTTCACCCCCGCCTTCTGCCCTACCCTCTTTATCTTTTCCCGAAAAGAGTCTTCGGAAAAATATTTCGCATAGCGGCTGACATTTCCCATCTCTGACAATTTTGACAGACAGATCAAAAACTGTTCCGAAAAGATAGTGATTTTTACCGGGAAGCAAAAGGGAAAGCATAGCAGGTCAACGCGCAAGAGGCCCGCCGGCAACCGTATTCTTATTTAAGGCCGATATTTGTATAGTCCACCCGGTCGTCGGCGTATTTATCGGCGATCTGATCGAGGATGGCAATTACCTGTTCGTATTCCAGGGCTTGCAGCAGTTGAATACGAAGTTCTTTGAAATCTTTGAGATTAGGGAAATAGCGGGCAAAGTGGCGGCGCATCTCCAGGATCGCCCTCTTGGGATCGTCCTTCCAGGAGATCGACTGCTGCAACTGTTCTTTGACATTGGCGACAATCTCAGGGACCAATGGTGCAGGGGATAGCTGCCCCGATTCGAGATAGCGGCGCACCTCGCTGAAGATCCAGGGGCGGCCAATGGCTCCCCGGCCAATCATCAGGCCATCGACGCCCGACATTTCATAGAACTCTTTGGCTTTCTCGGGGCCATTGATATCGCCGTTGCCGATGATCGGGATTTTCATCCGGGGATTATTCTTCACCTCGGCAATCAGGCTCCAGTCGGCTTCGCCGGTATAGATCTGGCTTCGGGTGCGTCCGTGTATCGCGAGGGCCTGTATCCCGACATCCTGCAACTGTTCGGCCACGCTGACAATCGGTTTATCGTCAAAGTCCCATCCCAATCGGGTCTTGGCCGTCACCGGGAGATTCACGGCTTTCACCACCTCGCCGGCCATCTTCACCATCTTGGGGATGTCGCGGAGCAGACCGGCCCCGGCACCTTTACCGGCGATCTTTTTCATCGGGCAACCGAAATTGATATCGATAAAATCGGGGGCGGCCTCTTCGGCCACTTTGGCGGCGGCTACCATCGAATCGATATTGGATCCGTAGATCTGGATGGCTACCGGGCGGTCGAATTCGAAAATGGTCATCTTCCGCTTGGTTTTCTGGACATCGCGGATCAATGCCTCGGAGGCGATAAACTCGGTGTACATCACATCGGCTCCGTATTTTTTACACATATAACGGAACGATTTATAGGTGACATCCTCCATAGGGGCAAGGAAGAGCGGCAGGTTTCCCAAATCTAACGGACCAATTTTCACTTTATTCAATTTATTTATCAGGGGGCAAAGATAGGAATTAAGAATGAATACAAATAGTTGCTTCTTCCTGATGAACCGTTAACTTTGTATAAACAGTTGATCTATGTATTTCAGAGAGCTAAAAGAGACACCCCCTTTCACCCAGCTTGTTTTTACCACCCTGATCGTCCTTATCTGCGGATTGGTGGTCATGGCGCTGGCTTACCTGGTAGGATGGGTCGGATTCGGGATCGGGATAAACGGGATTGAACCGGCGCTGAGGGATTTGACCGTTGAGAGGAACCTCATCTTCCTGAAAGTGTTCCAGGCCCTGCAAACCGTTGGTCTGTTTGTCCTGCCGCCCATTATTGTCGCATATTTCCTTCACGGTAGTCCGCGAAAATATCTCAGCCTCGATCGTTGGCCCTCGTTAATGACGGTCATACTGGTGATTGCCATCGTCTCTTTCTCCAATCCACTGATCAGTTGGCTCTCGGAAATCAACCTTAAGCTGGAGCTTCCCGCCTGGTTAAGCGGGGTGGAAGATTGGATGCGGCAGGCGGAAGATCAGGCAGGGGAGGTTACGGAATACTTTTTACAGGCCGGCTCCATTGGCGGATTACTGATCAATCTTTTCCTGGTTGCCCTTCTTCCGGCTATCGGCGAAGAGTTGCTCTTCAGGGGGGTGGTCCAGCAGCTCTTCCGGCGTATGACCGGGAATGTTCACGCGGCCATCTGGATCTCGGCAACGATATTCAGTGCTTTGCACCTGCAGTTTTACGGGTTCCTGCCCCGCCTGGTTTTGGGCGCCATGTTTGGCTATATGCTGGTCTGGACCGGGACACTCTGGGCCCCGATGATTGCCCATTTCCTCAATAACTCAGCGGCAGTCGTCATCTATTATATCACGGCTAAAGGATTGACAGGCGAGGGCAGCGAAGGACAGGGAGCATCCATTGAGGTCAATTTCTACATGGCGCTTCTCAGCATACTGTTCCTGTGGATATTTTTCAAGGCACTCTATTTAAAGCGAAGAGATAAGCATGATGGCTATCGCGCCCGCCGGATAACAGCTGACCATAAAACCGATATTCCCCCTTCGTTGGAATAAACAGATATCAAGACTCTATAAAGACAAATGAAATGAACAGGCTCACGTTTACCCTTTTGGCGATCATCCTGTCGCTGACGGCCTTCGGGCAGAAAAACTGGTTTCCCGGTAAAGAACTGACCACGGTGGGGGCTTATTATTATCCTGAACACTGGGACCCCGCACAATGGGAGCGCGATTTGAAAAAGATGTCGGAGATGGGCTTTGAGTTTACCCATTTTGCCGAGTTTGCCTGGGCCCAACTGGAACCCGAAGAGGGGAAATACGATTTCACCTGGCTTGACAAAGCGGTTGAACTGGCTGGCAAATATCACCTGAAAGTGGTGATGTGTACTTCCACGGCCACGCCGCCTGTCTGGCTGGTACGTAAATACCCTGAAGTGCTCTCGACCAATGAAGACGGGACTCAATATGATCATGGTTCGCGGCAGCACGCCACTTTTTCGAGCAACTTCTACCGTCAGTATTCGGTGAAGATGATTACTGAACTGGCCAAGCATTACGGTCAGGATAACCGGATTATCGGATGGCAGGTAGATAATGAGCCGCGTAAATTTTACGACTACGGTAAAGACGCTCATCTTCGCTTTCGTGAATGGCTGAAAAACAAGTATAAAACGATCGATTCCCTGAACTACGCCTGGGGCAATAATTTCTGGAGCGGCACCTACACCAGCTTCGGCCAGATCAATATTCCCAAAAGTTCACAATGGGGCATGAACCTGCACCAGCGGCTCGATCACAGCAAATTTGCCGATGATGAGACCGCATCATTTCTGGATGAACAGGCACGCGCCATCAGAAAATATGCCTCGCAGGACCAGTGGATCACTTCCAACTATATCCCGATGTATGATGTAACATATATCGGCAACAGCCGTGAGCTTGATTTCGTCTCCTACACCCGTTATATGGTTTACGGCAGCGACCGGGGCATCGGTCCGAAAGGATACCGTATGGGCGATTACACCAGAATCCCGTTGGCCAACGATTATTTCCGTTCAATCTCGGGAACCTATGGCGTAATGGAGCTTCAACCCGGCCAGGTCAACTGGGGAAGCATCAATTCGCAGCCGGCACCCGGGGCCGTACGGCTATGGTTATGGCAGGTTTTTGCCGGCGGGAGCCGGTTCACCTGTACCTACCGTTTCCGCGCCCCCCTCTACGGGTATGAGCAGTATCACTACGGGATCATGAGCTACGACGGGGTTACACCTACACCCGGAGGTTTGGAGTATAGCCGTTTTGCCAAAGAGATCGGGAAACTGAGAAAAGAGTTTGATCCGAAAGCCAAGCTACCATCCGATTACCTGAAACGTAAAACCGCCATCCTTTATAATCCGGCAAACGTGATGGCGATAGATATGAATCGACAGACCACGGAATGGAACAGCGACAATCATCTGATGAAATATTACAAGACGCTGAAATCGTTTGGGGCGCCTGTTGATTTTCTCCGCGACGAAGCCGACTTCCAGCAATACCCGGTGTTGATCGTCCCCGCCTATCAGCAGATCGACAAGGCACTGATCGCCAAGCTTCAGGACTACGCCAACAAGGGAGGAAATCTGGTGATGACCTGCCGCACCGGGCATCAGGACCGCAACGGCCATCTTTGGGAAGCTCCCTTTGCCGCTCCGATCTACGATCTGATCGGTGCAGAAATTGAGTTTTACGATTTACTGATGCCTCAATCACCCGACCAGATCAACTTTGAGGGAAACACTTTCGACTGGACCAGTTGGGGCGAGATCCTTAAGCCAGGAAAAGGGAGAGAGACCTGGGCTACCTTCCAGGGCGATTTCTACTCGGGTAAGCCGGCCATCATACACCGCAAGTCGGGAAAAGGCACGGTCACCTATGTCGGAGTAGACAGCCGCAACGGGCAACTGGAAAATAAAGTACTTTCGAAATTGTACAATAAGCTGGAGATCCCGGTCGAACAATATCCCGAAGGGGTCATGGTGGAGTACCGCGACGGGTTTGGGATCGCCGTCAATTTTGCCAACAACACTTACGAGATGGCCCTCCCCAAAAAATCGGAGATCCTGATCGGCAAAAAAAATATTCCTACCGGGGAAGTCCTGGTTTGGAAGGTAAGATAACGGTATCGTTTTTGAACCCAACAAAAAATCCCGATCACACCATGACCGGGATTTTTTGTTGGGAGATCATAGTTCCACCCCGCAATTTGAACCGTTTGAGTGGTTGCAAATCAACTAAAGGAATTCATTACATTTAGATTATTCAACACACAACAAAGTTCGACTCCCTCAAGGCTGATGGATTATATTATTCACTTCCCGTAAGTCACCGCCGTTCGACTGAGCATACGCCCAAGCCCACGGTTAATAGAATCGCACCCCTTCAGGGTTATAACGGATGAAGAACCCATCCGGATATTTCACCGGACAATCGTTTCCCAAAGACCTGTAACAGACTGGCAATAATCTATCGATGGATTTCTACCACTTCACCCGGTTAAAGAATTCCTGGTACAACTGTAGGTTTTTGTCGCGTTTGAAGATCTCCAGATTCTCGGCGCTGATGGCGAAATAGCGGTAGTTTACACCTTTAAGCGCCTCATATAACGAAGATTCAGAATTGGCTTTACGGAAATAGGCGATTGCAGCGGAGTGTTCGCCCAGGCCGGAAACCATCAGAATTGTACGGAATTCATCGAGCGGCTCGGCGGTCACCCTGATATTCGGGGAGCCAAAGTTTGAGCTGTTGAAAGTTTCGAACCGGTTCACCAACTGCTCGATCGGGACACCCGCTGTCGGGAAGACCAGGACAAACAGGTTCTCATTGCTCAGTTTGGTAATATAGGGTCCGACATAATCATCAAACGGGGATGCCTCAACAGGTTTGGATTCATCCTTGATATTCAGATAATTTTGGCGGAAGAAAGCGATATAATCCTTCATGTCGTTTTTCTTCCGGAGCACATCTTCGTTTGTTTCGGTGATCAGGAAATTGGAATACTCGGTCGTCTCTACCTCAAGGAATAAGTCCCGGTTGGCAATGACCTCCCTGAAATAGGCCAGTGCCTGACGACCATTCCCAAGACCGCTAACCTGTAACGCCTGTTTCCCCTGAACCGTACCGGTAGTCACCCTGTAATTATTGTTAGGATGGACTGTCGCATTATAGTTGATGAATCGGGCAACCAGCGGAGCCAGAGATAGGGTTGAATCGTTAACCGTCAAAACAAACGTATGTGAAGCCTCATTGTTGAAAAGATAATTTTCAGGAGCCACAACCTCGGGTTGCACCAGGACAAACTGTCCCTTCTCAACCGGGGCTTCCGCTTCGCGGGCCTTGGCCAACAGTTCCGAAGGTGCGGCAATCTCATCCTTCGGATATTCCGGTCCGATATAAGGGCTGTAATTCTTCATAAAGAACTTCAGATAGTCGGTATAATCCTTATCGGCAAGGATGGTGCGGTAGTTGGCCGAAGAAGCCGAGAAATTGGAGTAGTCGACCCCGGATAGGGATTGAAAAACAGGCCGCTTACGAATGATTGATTTGAAATAGATCAATCCTTCATCTTTATTGGGCATGCTTCGGACCACCACCATCTGGGTCTTGGGATTCAGGTTGACCGATTCAACATCGAAATCAGTGGAGGTATAGTAGTCAATATTGTAATTGGCAATATCGAACATCAGCCGGTTAACCTCGACGCCTGCCTGTTTCGGGAAGGCCAATACATAATAGTGGAACATGTCATCCTCGTAGGAGAACTTACCCCCGAACTCGTCGTTCCCGCCTTTATCCGTTTTCAACTCCTCGTTGACAATATTTTCGTTGATATAACCTGAGGAGACCAACTGCTGATAATCGGCCAGTGAGTTTGCCTTAAGCAGATCACGGATCCGGAGAGCCAGATCCACGGTCGGTGCGCCATGGAAGTTGCTGATATATTGATTGAGTGAGTGAACGAAGCTCTCATTTCCGGTTTTCGAACCTCCGGATGTCAATTCGATGAAACGGACTTTCGCGATGATGGAACTGTCAGGATTCATTTTCAAAACCTCCGTAGCCAGCACCTCAGCCTGAGCAAAATTGTGTTTGCTATACTGCTCAACGGCTTCACCAAATTTTTCATTAATACGGGCACGTAATTCTTCCTGTTCTTTGAAGTAATTTGGATTAAGCAGATAATGAGCATACCTGGAGTCGGGATAAGTGCGGATGATCTTCTCTTTATAGAAGGCCATCTTCTGTTCGTCCTTATTCCTTTCGTAGAGCTGGTATAACTCAGTCCAGGCTGACAATTCGTATATGCTTCCCGGAAAACGGCGCTCCAATTCTTCCAGCATTTCGATCGACCGGGTATAATTCTGAAATGCGGAACGATACAGACGGCCTGCATCGAAATAGGAGTTTTTAATCCGGTCGTTGGAGACCTTCATCAGGGAGTCGGTCAGAGGAATATCCTGAAGATAATAATCCCTTGATTTGGGGTCACTCACCTTTGGCTGGACCACCGTAGAGTTAAGGGGTTCCGTTTCGTCAACCAGTTGTTCGGTTTCTTCGGAAATCACCGACATCTTATTTTTTCTTCTCCAGTTGTCTTCCAGTTTTCGTTTACCCCAGATGCGCTGGAACTCGGTCTTCCCGATACCGGAAGTTGATGGGTTGTAGAAATACCAGAGATTAGCATTGTCGTCTGTTCGGATTTGCTGGCGGTACTGTTGTGCCCTGAAATAATTCTGGTCGGTCAATTCGCCTCTCTCAGCGGCCAGTTCCTGCTGCTCCTTCCGTTGGATCTCACTGATCATATTGGTAATCAAACTATTTCTTGCAGCTTCGGGCATCGCTGCCAATCGCTGAAGGCTATCCTCACGGCTGATGGTGTTCAGGTTATCGGCCAGCCGTTTCAGGCTCGCGGTACGGGATATGATGGCTGAATAATCGGGATACTCAGGATTGATAACCGCCACCGTACTATCGTAATAGGCTGAGGATAGCTCATAATCATTCGCTTCAAAGAGAATCCTGGCAACAGTCAGCGACGACATGGCCCGCTGCTTATTGTTCTCAGTACTATAGGCTACCGAGGTCCTGAAATGTTCAACCGCTTTATCGCGATTATTCCCTTTCAAGGCGATTTGCCCCATGGCAAAGTAGATGCGGTCGCGGAATTTTTCGTTGTTCGGATCCCTAAGCAGTTTAACCAACAGTTTGTTTGCCCCAACCGTATCGTTATCAGCCAATTCGAGGGCTGAAATCCGCGCATTAAAGGTCATATCCACCTCAGGGCGCATCTTGACCACTTTTCTGAAGAGTCTGGCAGCCTGTTCGGGTTGATTATTCTGAGCGAGGATCTGGGCAAGAATGAAGTAGGTTCTGATTTTTAACGCTTTTGGCATCGGGTATTGAAGAGCCGTTTGCAGAAAAGGGATCGCTTCGGTATATTTTCCACTCTTGATAAATAGATGGGCATAAGCCAGATTCACCTCTTTAATCAGCGATTTGGGCATCCCGCCATCGCGTTCAAGCAGTTTAAGAATTTCGGGGACCTTTTCAAATTCCCCGGTCTCAATATAAGTCTTGGCCAATCCAAGATAGGCTTCGTAGCGGGTCGGATTGTTGGAGAATTTACGAATCACGTAGTTGAAGTTCTCGATGGCGCGATGATAATCGTGCAGGTAGTAGCTGGCCTCTCCCATCAGCAGGTAGCTGTCGTCGATCCATTCGTTGTATTCGCCTTTTGAGGCAAATTTTTTGTAACGCTCCGAGGTGTTCGATTTCCGTTTTGGACTTCGGGTAATGGAATGCAGCGCGATCAGTTTGGAACATTTCTGGATGGCCAGTTCCATCTCAGCCACCGCAACAGTGGCGGCATCAGGATCACTCGTTTTATAAACCGGCAGTATATGGGTAAAATCGTCGGTGACTGTATTGTCGATCCGTTCCAGACCGGCCTTTACACTTTCTTTGGCATTGAAATAGACATTATAGCGGGCAGTCAGGTTGTGATAAGTCCTTGCGGATGAAGTATTTTTACGGGTCGAGCAACCCATTAAAAAACCTGTTATCCACAGTAAAAACAATATGTATTTCCCAGCCTTCCTCAACACGGCAATAATAATTTATTCAGGACTCAGTTTATTGTCCGACTATCCCGCCATCCGGGGAATCGGTTTGGGTAAAGATATAAAGAGTAATGGTTTAATAAAAATATATTTCACTTCATAAAATTCGAACTTTCATCATCTCAATTCTCATCCTTTATGCATTCGGGAAAGAGGGCGGCAATACTATCGGGGTTTGCCGGGCAGATCCCCCTTTCGGTGATCAGTCCCGTGATTAACCTGGCAGGAGTCACGTCGAAGCCATAGTTCGCGACAGCGTGAAGATCAGGGATGACCTGAATCCGGTCGTAACGGCCTTCCGGGGTTAATCCTTCCATCCAACGAACCTCGTCTGCCCCGCGCTGTTCGATCGGTATTTCGCGAAGCCCATCATTCATGGTAAAATCGATGGTCGAAGAGGGGAGTGCCACATAGAAAGGAATGCCATTATCACGGGCCGCGAGCGCTTTCAGGTAAGTGCCGATTTTATTAGCCACATCACCCGAGGCAGTGGTACGGTCACTCCCGACCAGACAGAGGTCGACCTTCCCATGTTGCATCAGGTGGCCGCCGGCATTATCGGGGATCACGGTATGGGGGACTCCTTCATTGGCCATTTCCCAGGCAGTCAGTCGGGCGCCCTGATTCCGGGGACGGGTTTCATCAATCCAGACATGCACCGGAATTCCTTTACGGAAAGCCTTATAGATCGGCGCCGTAGCCGTTCCCCAGTCGATGCAGGCGAGCCAGCCCGCGTTGCAGTGGGTGAGGATATTGACCGGCTGACCCTCCTTCCTTCGGCTGATCTCTTCGATCAACCGGCATCCAAAATCGCCAATCGCTTCGGACCATTCTATCTCGCGCTTTTTCAGCTTTTCCGCTTCCGCGAAAGCTAAGGCCACTGCCTCCGTTTTCGAAACACAATGACTTATTTTCCCGGTTATCTCGTCAATTAGGATGGAAAGGTTTACCGCTGTCGGACGTGCCGACTTCAGATGATCAGCCTTAATTAACAGCTCACCGAACCAGTTATGGTCGTCACATTCCAGTAAAGCGAGATAAATGCCATAAGCGCCGGTCACCCCGATCAGCGGGGCCCCGCGGACTGTCATATCCTGTATTGCCCAAAAAGCATCTTCACTGTCTTTCAGGTCAACAATCGCAAACTCAAACGGGAGTTTGCGCTGATCGATCACCTGAATAACCTTGCTATTTTCGGGATGAACCCAGATGGTATGATAATTATCAGATCCAATGTTCATAAGGCGATTTACAATATTTTGGCTAACTTAATGATATCTTTCCCTTCAAGTACATGTTTACTGTACCCGTTTTTTGAGGCTTGAATCATTGCCATTGCCAATTCCTGCATCGTACAAAAACCGGCTGGATAAATGATCCTTCCAACGGGGAACAACCAATTAATATACTTATAGAAAGTGTGGGTCCTTGATAACCCTTTAATGGGTCTGATAAAAGCCGGACGAAGGGCAAATACTTGCCCGAAGGGCAGTTTCACCAGGTCGTTCTCAGTTTTTCCTTTAACCCTTGCCCAACCGATCCTCCCTCTTTCCGAACTATCGGTTCCCGCTCCCGAGATATAACAAAAGGTCATTCCCGGATTAAGCCGGCTCAACACCTCGCCAAAATGCAGGGTTAAAGTATAAGTAGTTCGATAATAATCTTCCGCACTGATGCCCACCGAGCTTATACCCAGACAAAAGAAACAGGCGTCGTAACCCGAAAGGTGATTTTCGACTGAAGAAAGATCATATAAATCGGGATGGACAATTTCTTTCATTCGGGGATGGTGAATCCCGCAGGAGCGACGCCCGACGACCAAAATCTTTTCGATCCCGGGATGGTTCAGGCAAACATGCAGTACCCCTTCGCCCACCATACCTGTGGTACCGGTGACTATAACGTTCATTGCGTAAATAGTTTATAATATTTCCATCAGAAATCAGGCTCGTCTTTCTGATTCCGAAGAATTGGAATCAAAGATAGTATTTTTATTGAAAAGCTATTAAAACACACAACTCTAATTAATTGAATCATACCGCCTTGTCATATCCTTCATCGTTTTGATCCATCCCCACCCGATTATAAATCCTTGATTAACGTCAATGGAACCAGATAAAATATCCTCACATAAATAAACAAAAAAGCAGGTTCATGGATGGAGCGAACGATTACAGTCCAACAAAAAAGCCCTGTATCAGGGGAAACTGATACAAGGCTACTTTTAATTATATCCTCTTATTCCTCGATGACCGGTTGAAGGTCTTCTTCCTTTTCGTTCAGCACAGCCTGGTAGATGGTGGCAAAGGAGGCGTTGATCCATATAAGGGCAAATAAGATCCCAACGATCAGGGCGATCAGCCCGCCAATACCGATGAAAAAAGAGAGTACGCCCATCCAGAAGATCTTCCAGCCATGGCCACGGGTCATGCGCCAGCTCTCTTCAACGGCCTCGATCGGCTCCAGGTTCTTGTCCATTACCAGGTAAGAGACAAAGGCCAGGCGGCAGGCGATGATGATTCCGGGGATGATCAGCGCGACAAAGCCGAGGCCGATCAGCGAAACAGAAAGAAGATTGGCGAGGACGATTTTCAGGTAGTTGCATTTAAACCCGGCAATCAGCCAATCAAGTTGGGGCCGCTCATCTCTTACAGCCTGCAGGAAAATCATATTCCCCCCCCAATTAATCACCGGTATGACCAGGAAGAAGAAGGCGAGACTGAAGAATCCCAATACGACTCCTCCCGCTGAATGATCGTCGACTAAATCACCGACGCCCATCGGGCCGCTGACAATCGCACAGGCCATTATGACCAGGAACAGGTGAAGAAAATAATATTTCATCACGTCCCATCCATGGCTGAAGCTTCCTCCCACGGAAGCTTTCAATTCTTTGTAATTGTTAAGTTTCATGACTTATTCTATTATAAGGTTATTTTATTATAATCCGATCATTCCCGATTGGTCAATTGCTTGTTTCTTATTTACCGGTAGTGAGAAACTTAAATCAGTCCAGACAGTCCCTTCGATGCCTTTCAATCTTATCCCTTCATTTGTCCTGGTCAACGTGAATAAAAGATTAACCAGATCGGGATCATGGGCGGAGGAGTTTTTATTCAGTTCGGTCATCCCATATTCGTCAATTGCCTGTGTCTTATTGACCTTGAGGTTAAAGGTCAATTCTTTCCACGCACAACCCTTCGTACAGGTCATTTTAATTCCATCTTCGGTCTTTTCCACGATAATTTTAAACTCCTTCAAATCAGCCGGCTTTTTCTCCTGAGCATTCAATTCAGTGGTAGCTGACAGCGCAAAAAAAACGATAATCAAATATGAGATTGCCTTTTTAAAACACAGTTTTGTTTTCATATCAATAAATCTATTATTAGTTCAACATACATCTGTTCTATTCTCTGGATACAGTATCTTAAATTAGTTTACAATCGGGGATGACAAACGAGACCGGAACCGGCAACTGACCATAATTGGCCTGAACGACCTTTGGGTCTTTGGCGGATATCATCAGCATCACCAAAATTGTAAAGGCGACAGTCAGCACGATCCACCATTGCACCCGATCACGGCTCTTCTTTTTCTCGGTCTGTTGCTTTTTCATGACTTTTATTTTTTTATCCCTTTCGGGCGATTGACGGTACAAATCTACGAAGCCGTCACCCCCTTCCGGAAGCTACAGAAGTATTGATTTGTAATTTTCCTACTTTAGTAGGTAGGCCACTACTTTAGTTGTAATTACTTTTATGGCCGTAATTAATTGGTTTTTTGTATTTTTGATTATGCTGAAATATCTGATCGCAATATTGTTCATGTTTTCTGCCGCGTTTGCCGCGACAGGGGTCCTTTTGTCGCGGAGGTTAAGGTTTAAATGTGATGCAGTCTTCTTAAGCACACATTTCTATTTCCTTATTTTCATGCTCACCTTCGGGGCTTACGGGCTGTGGGGACAGGTGCTGATCAGGGGGCTGATCTCAACATTGGTAAGCGATCAGGCGATCGAACGTATTTCGGGGATTGTCACCTTTATCGGCTTGCCGTTTCTGACGATTTCGTGGTACATGTTGATTAAAATGTCTGTCGAGATGGCCGGGAAACCTGTTCACCGCTGGTTCCTGCCTGTTTTTATCACGATCAATGCTGTGGCTATCCTCTCATTCGGTTTTACCATTCATTTTTTTAAAGATCTCCAAACCACAGACCTGGTCCGTTATTACTTCTTAATATTCAACACCCTCTTTTTTCTGATTGCCATACTATCCCTTTTAACGGGCGGTGAAGAAAAAAAGATGATCAGATCCGACCGGATCATTTTATCGGTAGGATTGGGATTGATGATGGCGCTTCAGGCAGTGTTACTCTTTTTTTACCAGGGGAACACCTGGCTGGCCCTCGGCTTTATCTTTGTCTTTTTTGGCGGGCAGCTATTAATCCCGGTCTATCTCTCCTACTTTGCCAACTTTAAACCCTTCAGAATGGTTGAAGAAACCACCCGCTCATTTGAAGTTTTCTGCAAACATTATGAAATCTCGCCGCGTGAGTCGGAGATTATCCTTCATCTCTGCAAGGGGCTTACCAACAAAGATATTTCCGACAAGCTCTTCATCTCTATCCAGACAGTAAAGGACCATACTCACCGGATCTACCTGAAAACGATGGTCCGAAACCGGACCGAACTGGCCAGCCTGGTCCAGAAAGAGACTGGTAAACAGGCCGTGATTCAATAATTATTCTTCTTTTTCCTCCACCATCTTTCACAAAAGCGAATGATTGTTTCCGGCCATCCGGGAAAAAAGAGAAATGTACCTCTCGAAAAATGATGGAACCGAAATAAATAATGGCATTTAATTTGTTGACATCGAAAGGGATATTGGCACCCTCTTCTTGTTGGTCCGCAACCCATGAATAATAAAATGCATCTTGAAGGGAAAAGGGGCGTTCGAAGCGTTCTTTATTGTAGTGCAGGCTGTTGCCGCTCAAATAAGGGCTACTGCGACTCCGCCTGTCGGAAACTTGATTTTCATGACCTTAAAAGCTTTGTTGTTATGAAACATTTTTAAGGAATATATAGTTTCAATTTAAACGAATTACATAGTTTTGGCCTTGCGTAATCTTTAAACAACCGAGAGATGAAGATTTTTAATAAACATTACATAGTCCTTCTATTATTACTGCTCAGTTTCACTGTTACGAACTGCAAAAGGGATGCCGTAATTCCGGATCTGGATACAACAGATATAGGAAAGAGTATCCCCAAGGCTTCGGCGGTCAACCGCTTTATCTGGAACGGGTTGCACGATTACTATCTGTGGACCGACAATGTTGCTAACCTATCGGCCACCAAATTTTCGAAAACCGATAGCCTGAATGCTTTCCTAAACAATTATACCGATCCGGAAGAGCTCTTCTACAGCCTCTTATACCAATACGATGATGTGGACAAGTGGTCTTTCATCGTTGATGACTATACCGAGGTTGACAACTGGGTTTCCGGCATCTCCAAGACCATGGGTTTCGATTTTATGCCGGCCCGCATCGGCGAAACCAACAACGTTTTTTGTTTCGTACGCTATGTTTTGAAGGATTCACCTGCCGAAAAGGCTGGGATCAAACGGGGCGATTTCTTCATCAAGGTTAACGGCACCCGGCTAACCGTTTCCAACTATTATTCACTACTCTACGGCCAGGAGAGCTATACCCTTGGCATGGCAACCATTGCCAACAGTACTATTTCCGAAAGCCCGCTAACGATATCGCTGACCGCTGTCCAGATGCAGGAAGACCCGGTCTATATGAGCAAGGTTTTCAATGTAAACGGAACAAAAGTCGGCTACCTGGTCTATAACGGTTTTACTTCCGATTTCGACCTTGAACTAAACGATGTGTTCAAGACCTTTAAAGATGAAGGGGTTCAAAAACTGATCGTCGATTTGCGGTACAACGGTGGAGGTTCGGTCCAAACGGCCATCTATCTGGCCAGTATGATCCACTCGACCGATAAAACTAAAATATTTGCCAAAAGCATCTACAATACCCTGTTGCAGAATTATCTCGTGGAAGAATACGGGGAAGAGGTCCTGATCGATAAGTTTACCGATAAGATCGAAGCCGTCGAGGATGATAACGGAGATGAGGTGTCTCCCGAAGCAACTATCAATACCCTCAACCTCGGAGAGGTCTATTTTATTGTATCGGATAATACCGCTTCGGCAAGCGAACTGCTGATCAACGGGCTGATACCGCACATGAGTGTCAAGACCATTGGCATCAACACCACCGGAAAATATGTGGGATCGATAACGCTAAAAGATTACAAAGACGATGGGAGCCTGAATACCAGTCATAAATATGCCATGCAGCCTATTGTTGTTAAGATTGCCAATTCACTCAACGTCACTGATTATGTCGATGGCCTTACCCCGGATATTGAAGCCGAAGAGGACTTCATCAACCTGCTGCCTTTCGGCGACGAGAACGAGACCTTGCTGAAAGTGGCCCTCGACGACATCAAAGGCCTGGCTCCGAAGAGAGCGATCCTGAAAAGCGGCCTTTCTGCATCTGAAATTCTGGGTGGAGGAAAAGACCGGTTAAGATTCTCAAAAGAGATGTATATCAATCCAGAACGGATCAAAACCAAGAAAAAATAATCACCTTCCCCTAAAAATATCCCGGAAAAGAAGGAGGTGTCTAAAAAGCCAGTCGTTTTTTCTGATGACTTACACATTAGAAGCTGAATAATCATTTCCCGCAGATTACGCAGATAATTCCGCGAGAATCTCCGTAATCTGCGGGAAACAGCTCCCGATTTGAAAGTAGGGGAAAGTTCAGGACGATTTTGGGGATCCCCTACTTTCCCTTACCTGTTCAAACCTCAGAAAAAGATACTAAAGCCTCCTTCAAAATAGACCCCGGTGGTTTTATATTTAAAATCACCCATCTCACCATCATCCTTATCCTTTTCTGTACACTGCACCACATTTAAGCCTAAATCCAGAGAAATGAATTCGTTCAGAAAGAAGGCAACTCCACCGCCTGCACCATAACTAAAAGAATTATATTTCGAGTCATCCCACTTTTCCGACCCGATTAAAACCTCTGCCTGAACAAAAGGCCTGATCTTATCTTCAAGGAAATAGTAACGGGCAGCCGGACCTATCAATAGGGAAGTTATTTTCTCTTCATCGTATTTCCCGGTCGTAAAATCAAGCGATAACCCCACGGCCAAATTATCCATAAAAAAATAACCGACCATCGGATTTAGGCCAAATTCAGTAGTCTTTTCTTTTTCGCCCATCTGTTCCCCATCCACTTCTACTTTTGAGGACTCGGATGAGAAATTCAGCCGGGAAGAGCCCGACACGATAATTTTTCCTTTCTCAGTTTGTGCAACCGTAACCATGGAGAAAATCATCAGCATCACCGCAATCAACAGACATTTTTGTTTCATAGTGGTTAATTTAAAGATGAGACATGAGAAATAAATATACGTTTATTTCGCCTCATTATCAAGACAGAAGACCTGTATTTTACATATCCGGACAGCCTTTATCAGCAAAATAACTGTTCCTGTTTAGCAAATTTCTTAAGAGCCACTTCCCAGAAGAAAAAATCATAACTCTTTCGGCAACAAGTGTATTTTAATCCTGCTATTTCCCCCTTGTGGCCTCGTGATGAATTTAATTTTCATACTTGACTTTCCGGTGAAATCCGCTTAACTTTAACCATACGGCTGAAATCCAGCCATTTTTTATGGAATATCCCGAAAATCCGTTAAAGAGTAGGGAGTGTAAGCCGAAAAACTTAAGAGTAGGCGTATCTAACAAACGAATCGTATGAAAACAAAACTGTTTTATTTTGTTCTTTTCTTCGTTTTAGCAAATGTAGCAGGTGCACAGACCTTTGGCGTAAAAGGTGGCATTAATTTCGCCAATGTATCGATCTCCTCCAGCGGGTGGGATATCTCGCCAAAATCAATCGTAGGCATTCACGTGGGACCAATCGTCGAGTTTGAACTGCAGGAAAGTCTCTTCTTCAATACCGGTCTACTCTATTCATTGAAGGGGTATAAAGTGGAAATGGATGACGGTGAGCTTGAAGGTGATGGAAAAGAAAAACTAAATGTCATTGAAATCCCGATGAATTTCGCCTACAAATTTGCCTTAAGTGAATCCTCCAACTTTGTCATTCAGGCCGGCCCTTACCTGGGATATGCCATGAGTGGAAAATCGGAATGGGATGGCCATAGCGAAGATATTGAATTCGGTGATGACGGGTATAAAAGATTTGATTTCGGGATCGGCTTTGGACCTGCATTGGAATTCGGACCTGTTGTAGCCAGCTTAAATTATCAACTTGGTCTGGCCAACATGGCCGATGACGAGGATGTAAAAGTCAAAAACAAAGTTTTCCAGATATCTTTAGCTTACATGTTTGGGAAATAAGCAAACATAAAGATTACTATTGTCCTGAGAGCTGCCTTTACCCTAGGGCAGCTCTTCCTTTTTTATCGGGTCTCGAAATGTACCGGATCGTGGTAACTCCGGTAACTGCCTCCCCACAACAGATTATAACGGGCCGCGATCCTGACCGCCCCGGTATTACGCCAATCCTTTTTGGAGTTAAACTTTTTCAACCAGATACGTTTAAAGCCTTTCCTTTTATAAAGATTAATATCGATGGCGCGACCCAATACATGCCTGCTCTTCTCAACCCCCGCGTTCTTGGGATTCTCACGAATCAACTCCAACTGTTTCTCCCGCGAGCGTAAACCACTGATTATGGCAACATCCCAACTGGTATCCTCCTCAATATCGTTGATAAATTTCTTGAACACACGATAGCTTTTGGGATTCACCTTCTTTATTTCCCGGAGACTCTTATAATTGGTCAGTCTCACATCAACCAAAAAAACAATTTCCATAACCATCAGAACAAAAACGATGAAGACCGTAATACGCATTCCCAATCTAAACTTGTTTATCTTTCTCTTCATCTCTCTGACGGATCTATCTTATGCGAAAATTATTTTCCCCAAAAATAAGAATCCCAGTCGACAATTTAAGGGGGAAATATAACTTAACACCATAATTTGCGATAGTTTTCCCGATTCCCGTGTGAGAAGACTCTTCAACCAGTAGCAAAACACCATGAATTCAGCCGGTAAGAATAGCGATCGGCGAAGGGAGCAGTTTAAGCAGGATATCTTTTCAATCGTATACCCTCTTGGTAAACCATCGCTCCCAAAGATTAAAACTGCAGTTGAGTTTAATGTAGCTTTCCCTGACTAAAAGTTGTTTCAAAGTCCCTTGCCTCCCGGCCTCGACAGAAAAATTGACGGAGGAGCGGTCGTGCCTGATCGGCACTGACATCCCCAGGGAGACCGCGTAACTGTCAATCGGGATCCCGTAAAGATTAATATAACCCGTCTGGTAAAGCGCTCCCGCACGATATTTCATAGTTTGCCGGTAATGGGTGGCATCATTTTTTGGCGATATTTCAGCGCCAAGATGAAAACTGTGATTAACATTCAGCCGTTTACTGCTTAGATTAACATTGGCATTTGTCCAGTCGCTCCGGTTGTAATCGAAAGTAAAGGTTGATTTTTTATTAATGCCCAGAGACACCCCCAGCCCGAACTTCACCGGAAGATCCATATTATCAATCGCGTCGGTTTCCGTGATAATGGTTTCACTCTCTGAACCGGTCGATTCACTGATGGTCAGATCGGAAGAGGTCTTCAAACGGCCGCTGAACTCGGCCGTACCCCCCACGGTGAGATCGATCTTGCTGTTTAGGTCCTGGTAAAACTGAAACCCGGTTTTAAACGAGGCCCCCGAATAGCTGATATCCCGGTTCTCAATGACGGAACTAATACTCCCGATCAAGGGATATTCTTCTGTCTGTTTGTTCATATTTCCCCACAACAACGAAGTGGACGCCCCTATCGATAAATTCTTCAGGCACTTCAATCCCAAAGAAAAAGATGTCTCGCTCAAACCTCCCTCCCCGGTGTAAAGAACCGGATAACTGCTGTCGGTCCCTTCCATCGATTTGCGGCTATAGATCGAATAGCCCACATTGCTTTTCGGGTTTAACCCCAATCCCACGGACAGGAACGGCAAAACCGGAAAGCCCACCTGGACCCAACTGATATTCCCGTTCAGGGCATTGGCCGACTTATACTTATTCTCCAGATAGGTGAGTTTCAGATTTAATCCCATGTCGAAACCGAAACTTTGCGGTTGGATCGCAGTCAGCGAGGCCGGGTTGGTCGAATTAAGAAACAGGTCGGAACGCAAGGCAATTCCGCTGCCTCCCATGGCCATATTTCTTCCCCCACCTGTAAAATTGAGCTCCCCGATTCCAAATACTGAATAGGGTGAATTGGTATTGTTCTGTCCCGCAGCCGGCAAAACAGCCAACAGGATGACAATCAAGACTATTATTTTATTCATTGAATCAGTTTTTATCTATATAACAATAGACTTCCAGATCGACCGGTTTAACCAGCTTGTTGCTCCGGCCAAAGATGACGCTTTGGGCGGAATTGGCCATTGATTTCGAAGTAGGGCCAATAAACAGATACTCCACCTTATCGCTCTCCTCCTCAATCAGACTGTTAAAAAAGGCCGTCACATCCACCAGGTAATAAGGTAGATTATCAAACTCGCCGTCAGTCACCTTGGTCGCGCTGATTTCCGTACCCTCGCTGTTGGCCAGCGTTCCGGTGATATTGTTTTTTCGGTCGGCGATATAGACACTCAATGTTTCGGGCAGAGGATTATTCTTATCATAACTTCCCTCCAGGGGGATTAACTTCAGCGTTGCCGAAATAAAAGCCACTTTTTCGGCAATCCCCGGAATATCCTGTATCCCCGGAATCCTGATCTTCGTGAAAATGCCCGTGCCCGATTGGACAATGGCCTTCTCGCTAATCTGACTGCTGGCCAGCTCGTTTTTATTGTCCCCGATCCCGGCGATCAGGCTTCCGCCCAAATCCTTGTCAAAATGGTTAAAATGAATCCCATCTGTCGAGTACGGTATAGTAAAATAGCTCTTTTCGGTCTCCTCTTCCTCCATCACCTCTTCATGATAATAGATCCGAAAACCCGGCGCTGTGGAGGTTGAATCATTCTTTAGTCCGACCATCACTCCAGGAGTGTTTTCCGGAACAAGGGCCACTCCTTTAAAGAACTCACTGAAATAGATCGAATTAGTCAAAGTATCATTCTTATCAATTATCATATTAAAGAGTCGTTCCCCAAACCGGTGGTCAATCCGGGCCATGATCTCCTCTCCGCTGTTGGGTCCGGGCTTAAAGGTTAACTGCCCCAATGGCTGGGCCTCCATCGCGAACCTGGCATTATTACTTAAGTAATCCTCATCGTTGAGCTCCATCTCTTCGGTCAGCCGGTGAATGTTGACCGTCATCGTTTTGGTCGTGTCACCGATATAATACTGGTCATAATTCATCACCATCACGATGGAATCATAAACGAGGTCATCGTCGTCGATAGTAAAAGTTCCGCTGGTCAATTCAAAATAGGGGGTACAACTCACTTTCCCGGTATAGCCGTTCTGCCATCCCCCGATTAAGAGACGGGTAGAGGAACTGGTCGAAAAAGAATCGGTCACTACCGTAGAAACATAATAGTCCATCGTGTCGATCCGCACAATCCCGGAATTGGAATCGATGAAATCTTCCCCGATCTGAAACTCTTCCTGATCCGAGAACTGGCAGGAGATAAAGAAGACCAGAAGAATCACCAGGAAAGTCTGATTAAGGTATCGCATATTTCCTTTTTTATTGCGAAGGTATCCCTCGCGCCAATCACTGGAAAATCTTTTAGACAAACCAGCCTTCTTAATCGACAAAATAATTTGACCGCCGGCCACACACAGTCCTATCTGCCTGAACGTCTGTCCTCTACACCACACACCGAAGTATTTGACTCATCGTCCCGATCGGACCGGCACATCTTTATCCGGTAAATAGGGCCTTTCGTCGATAAATAAAATGCGTTGGGCAAGATTTGTTTTTTAGTCAGTGGCCTTACCCATAGTTTTGAGTCAGTATTGAGAAACCTATTGGCTGAGCGCCGTAGTTGATTAGTAATGCTTGAATAAAAGATAGTGGCTTCGCGCAACTAAGACAAATAAGGCTTCGGCTGTTGGCCCCTGGCCTTCAGAACTGTCGGTTCCGGGGCTCTGAACTCAAGGTGAAATCATGCGAAAAAAACAGAATAAATGGAAAAACAGATGAAAAGATTATTACTGATTTTAATGGTTGGCCTCTCTTTTATGGCCTGCAGCGACGATGACGACGACGATATGGGCAACTGGGTCAAGCAATCCGATTTTGAGGGCATCCCCCGAAGCAATGCCTTCAGTTTCGTGGTCAACAACCGCGTTTATGTTGGAACAGGATACAATGTCGATGCGGATGATGAATACCTGAACGATTTCTGGATGTACGATCCGGGAAGTGACTTCTGGGTTAAAGTTGCCGATTTCCCGGGTGAAGGACGCATCAGTGCCGTCTCTTTCGTGATCAACGGTAAAGCCTACGTGGGGACCGGCTATAATGGCAAGGAGAAACTGAAAGATTTCTGGGAATACGACCCCTCTGTCAATGTATGGACCCGAAAGGCCGACTTTGCCGGGAGCGCCCGTTACGGGGCCGTTGGCTTCGCCCTCGGCAACAAAGGGTACCTCGGAACCGGCTATGACGGGAACGAAAACCGCGATTTCTGGATCTATGATCCCTCGACCGACCAATGGAGCCAGACCGTCAGTATGGGCGGTTCGAAACGGAAAAACGCCTCCGTCTTTATCCTCGATGGCAAAGCTTATATCTGTGCCGGCATCAACAACGGGGTTTATCAAACCGATTTATGGCAGTTTGACCCCACCACCTCCTCCTGGACCCAGAAAGTCGATCTTGACGACGACGACGACTGGACCATCGCACGAAACCTGGGAGTCGCCTTCTCACTCAACGGGAAAGGATATATCGGGCTTGGCGACAATTCGGGGGTCCGCAGCGATATTTGGGAATACGATCCCAGCCAGGACACCTGGACCTCAAAGACCGATTTCGAAGGATCGTCCCGTTCCGAAGCCGTCTCCTATGTGATCAACAACCGGGCCTACATAGCCCTGGGACACAGCGGAAGCTACTACTTCGACGACGTGTGGGAGTTCAGGCCCGACGAGGAATATGACGACGAAGATTAAAAACAACAAAACAGTATTTATTATTTCTTCATAGTTTTTTTAGTGGAAGAATGTTGGCGAGGGTGCCCGGTCATAACGGGCACCCTTTTTCTCTATTGCCAAAAATTGTTAAAAACGCCATTTCCGGGAAGAGTTCACAACCCGGACGCAACCCTGAAGGGCGAAAACCATCTTATCATTACAACGGATCACCGGGACCACACTGGGCAGGATTATTTCATCTCGTGGGGAAACTGGTCCTGTGATCCGTTTAAAGATGTATCGACCACTAAAAATTCTGTATTGTGAACTGTATTATTATTGATGACGAGCTTTCAGCCATCGATGCGCTGAAAGATTTGATCAACCGTCTTCCCTATGTTAAGGTTATTCGGAGCTTCACCGATCCTTTTGAAGGGTTAAGGTTTATCCAGGAGAACAATATCGACCTGGTATTTCTCGACGTGGAGATGCCCCTGATCAATGGCATCGATCTGATAAAAAGCGTGGCACGAAGGCCCCAGGTCATTTTTATGGCCAACAGCAATAAACTGGCCATCTATGGCTACGAACTCGAAGCGACCGACTTCCTTGTCAAACCCCTCAGTTTCGACCGTTTGCTCAGGGCCGTCAACAAAGCCAACCGGATCGGGAAGATGCTCGATCAGCAATTCGTGAAAAACAGTCTCCCCGATAAAAAAAGCAGCTTCGATTTCATACTGGTAAAAACCGGGTACAATACCATCCGGGTCAACCTCGACGATATCCTGTTCTGCGAAGGACTAAAAGATTACATCAAGATTCATACCCCGGCAAAAACCGTGGTCACGCTCAACAGCCTGAAGAAATTTGAGGAGATTCTCCCCGAACATCTCTTCGTGCGCGTCCATAAATCGTTTATCGTCCCCTTATCGAAAATCGATGCGATACAGAACAGCCGCATCGTGATCGGCAAATCGATGATCCCCATCGGGGATAACTACCGGTCCTTCTTCAACCAGAAAATCCTGGCCCTGAACGTCTGATCCCTGACTGCAAATTAAACCCGGACAACGATTCCACTGTTCTGCCCGGGCTGTACCACCACAACCTGGGGGAGAACCAGTGCCGGACAACCGTTCACCTGATTATTTCTCGCCTCTTGGCGGAACCATCGCAGCTTACCGGCTATACGGCGGAGCCATGTATATGTATAACGGATCAATAACCTAAGCTACATTCATCATGCATAGTAACGACTTGTAAATAAGGCAATAAGGTTATTCTTTGTAAACTATAAACTTTTACTAAGATTATAATAGTTACGATAAGGTTTTAAAAACCTTATTTTATGACCCTTACCTTCGTAGAAATTTTACATACAAGCATATCCAACCTTATTACCTTATTCTATTTCAGTTGCTAAGTATCCAATTCAGTATCGGATTCAGGTTAATATCCCGGATCAGGAAAAGAAGCCATTCCCTATTTGCGAACAGTTTGCCGGAAGGACCAATGCCGAAGTTTCCATCCTTATTACAGGGTTCTTCAGTGCTTCTCCTGTGCTGTTTTAGCACAGAAAAAGCACAGAAGATGCACAGAAGATGCACAGAATATCCGGCGGTGTCCCGGCAAGGATAGGCTGAATACCTCTTTCAGTAGCTCCCCGGCCACAAAGACAATTGCAAACAAAAATCCCTTAAGAACAAAGCGACCAACGGAAGCTTAATCTTAAGGGATCTGTATCTATTCAGGAAGGAAGATCAAACTGCCTAAAGGTTGACCAGTTTAAAGAGCCAATAGACGATACCGGCTATCGCCATCGATACCGGGATAGTCAGTATCCAGGCGTAGAGCAGGTTGATGGTGACCCCCCAGCGGACCGCAGTGACACGTTTGGTGAGGCCCACCCCCATGATGGCCCCGGTGATGGTATGGGTGGTGCTGACAGGAATACCGAACGCTTCGGTGCCGAAAAGCATGATCGCTCCGGCCCCTTCGGCCGCTACCCCTTCGAAAGGGGTCAGCTTGGTGATTTTACCGCCCATGGTCCGGATGATGCGCCATCCCCCCATCAGGGTGCCGGCGCCAATAGCGGTATAACAACCCAGCACGATCCAGTGGGGGATGGAATGGATCTTACCCGCCTCGTTAAAGGTGATATGGGCCCAGGTCGGGACAGACCCAGGATCGACATTATGGAAATAAACCAGCAGGGCAGCCGAGATAATCCCCATGACCTTCTGGGCATCATTACCCCCGTGACCAAGGCTGAACAGTGCCGAGGAGAAGAGCTGTCCGACTTTAAAATATTTCTCCAGTTTGAAAGGACTGACCTTTCGGAAGATCCATAACAGGATCACAGAAAGGAGATAGGACATCAGCATCCCCAGGATCGGCGCCAGGAAGATGAAGGCGGCGATTTTGAGAATCTTATCGGAGTGGACCACGGCCCAACCGGCATGTGCAATGGCCGCGCCGGCGAAGCCCCCCACCAGGGTGTGCGACGAACTGGAGGGGATACCCAGGTACCAGGTCAGCAGGTTCCAGAGGGTGGCCGCTATAAGCCCGGCCAGGATGACCTGAAGGTTGATGGCATCGGTATCGACCACTTTGGCAATGGTATCGGCAATATGCAATTCGAAAATGGCATAGGCCAACAGGTTGAAGAAAGCAGCCCAGATTACTGCCTGGAAAGGGGTAAGCACCTTGGTGGAGACGACCGTGGCGATTGAATTGGCCGCGTCGTGGAATCCGTTAATGAAGTCGAAGAGAAATGCGAGAACAACGATAACAATCAGTAGCGTGAAATCCATTGGCAGGAAATTTGTTTAACATTATTACCTTTCAGCAGATTAGCTGATTTTTACCATGATGGCCGAAAATACATTGGCCACATCGTCACATTTGTCGATGGTTTTTTCCAGAGCGGCCAGGATGTCGCGCTTCTTGATCAGGTTGATCGCGTTGGTTTCCGTCTCGAAGAGGCTGGAGAGGAACTCCTGGTAGATGGAGTCGACCTCGCTCTCGAAAGAGCTGATCCGTTTGCAGGAGTCTTTATATTTCTGGAAATCGGTGGCATGTTTAACACCGCGCAGGACCAACTGGATCTCCCTGGTCGATTCCAGGATCAGATCGGCAATTTTGACGAACTCAGCCGGGTTGGTCTCCAGTTTGAAATAATGGATGCGGGTCGAGGTGGTATGGATCAGATCGATCACATCATCCATGGTGGTGATCAGTTCGTGGATGTCTTCACGGTCGAAAGGGGTAATAAAGGTACCGTTCAATTCATCGAGCAGTTGATGGGTAATGGTATCGCCCTTCTGTTCGGCCTGCTTGACCTGTTTACGGTACTCGGTACGTTTCTGCAGATCGTCTTCCCTGATCAGTTGGCCCAACAACTCGGAGGCGTAAACCAGGTTATCGGCGGCTTCGTTGAACAGGGGGAAAAATTTACGGTCTTTGGGGACCAGGAACCCAAAAATCTTGTCTAATGTCATAATAATTAAGATGTGATTTTCAAATATTTAAGACAGAGTTAGCTATACAGGTAACGAAAATTAGGGGTTAAAATCATTCTGTCTTATATTGTTTTTATGATTTTGTGTATTGGACAAAATCCCTGGTGGCTTTCAACAGATTAACGGTCTGCAATAACAGGTTCTTGGTTTCCGACATCATGTTAAAGAACAACATGCTGTTTTTGCTGTTAATCTCTCTTTTCCGTATCCGTCTGACCTGCTTCTTCTCGAGATCGCGCATTTCGATCAGGATATTTTGTCGTTTGTCGATCAGTTCATCCAGATCTTCGAACCTGGATTCCTTGATGATATGGAGGGCAAAATTGAGGAAATCGGAGACATGGTTTCCAAACTGGTCGATCTCCTCGTACTGGTCAGGAATAAATGGTTTATGGTTATTTTTCAGGTGTTCGTACATGGGACGGACCACGTATTTTATCGAGTGGGCCATCTCGCGGAGGTAATCCACGATCTGGACATAGTAGTGGCCGGTTTCGATCGAATCGAGCTGAAGTTTCTGAATGATCTTATAAGTATTGGCCTTCAGTTTGCGGGCCCGTTGGTTGAACTCTTCGATTTCGGCATCGATCTCCCCGAGCTGTTTGCGGTTTTCCTTGTAAAAGCTTTCGAGACCCAGGAAATAGGCTTTCGAGACGGTGATAATGGCGTTTGAAGCATCCTTGGTCGTCTTGTGCAAAATGCTTTCCGCCTTCACGGTCGGTTCGGGAAACTCCTCGGCTTCTTTCACGGCCTCGCGTTTGCGATGGATCGAATGACTGCGGACTACGATAAAGATGGCCAGGCCCCCCATTACAAAGATCATGAATTTTCCCCCGATCGAGATCAGCGAAGCGACGATAGCCGCGATCGTGAAGGCCACTACGGCAGTGAGGAACCATCCGCCAATGACGGCAAACACCCCGGAGACCCGGTAAACGGCCGATTCGCGGTCCCAGGCCCGGTCGGCCAGCGAGGTTCCCATCGCTACCATGAAGGTAACATAGGTGGTCGATAAGGGGAGTTTGAGGTTAGTACCCATGATGATCAGGATGGAAGAGACCACCAGGTTACTGGCCGCCCTGATCATATCGAAAGCCGGCTTATCGGGCTGGTTGATATTTTGATCTCTATGGACAAACCGGCTGTCGATCCATCGTTTGGCGCCGGGAGTTAAGACACTACCCATCCGGTTGCCCATCAGGATACTGCCACGAACGATTGCCCTTGAGAGGGGAGACGACCCAAATCGTTCCTCACCTTCGGACTGACGGCTCAGGTCGACGGTAGTGGCGATAACCGTTTTCGCTTTTCGCGAGGTAATCAACGTCACAGCCATGATAACCCCGGCCAGTAAAAGCATAAAAGTATTTGTTTTCACAGGTTCCTTCAACATTCCCATGGTAAAGTCGGAGGGGGCCACCCCGCCTGCATTGCTCCAGGCTTTGAACGATTCGAGCCCGGCCAGCGGAACGCCGATAAAATTCACCAGGTCGTTGCCGGCAAAGGCCATCGCCAGGGAGAAAGTGCCAGCCAGAACGATGACTTTCAGTATATCGAACTTTTTCCAAAGAAGGATCAGGATTTGAAACAACACGGTCCAAAAGACAAAGCTTAGGGTGAGGATACTGGCCATGTTGGAATGGATCCATTCGATCCTCTCATCGGTGAGCCACGAAGCGCCTTTCGTTCCGATCAGGATGAAATAGGAAAGGACCACGAAAGAGAAACCACCGTATATAGCTCCCAGATAGGTTATCTTACGTTTGTACTGAAAGGTAAAGATCATTCGGGTAATCCATTGCAGGAAAACGCCGACCGTAAAGGCGATGACCACAGAGACCAGGATCCCCGATATAATCGCCAGCGCTTTTTCGGTGTTGATATATTGGTAGATATCGAACATGGAACCCCCGGTCTTGTAGAGCTTAACCAGCGCTACAGCCACCGCCGAACCCAACAGTTCAAAGACCAGCGAAACGGTAGTGGAGGTGGGAAGTCCCAGTGTGTTAAAAACGTCGAGCAACATGACATCGGTAATCATCACAGCCAGGAAGATGACCATGATTTCGGAAAAGACAAACATGTCGGGATGGAAGATCCCTTTTCGGGCTACCTCCATCATGCCGCTTGAAAAGGTCACCCCCAGCAGGATCCCCAGCGCGGCGACAGTAAATATGACCCATTTGGGCGCCGATTTAGATCCGAAGGATGAATTCAGAAAATTCACCGCATCATTACTGACCCCGACAATCAGGTCGGAAACCGCCAACGCGAACAGAACGACAATCAAAAGTAGATAAAAGTTTTCCATAAATTCTCTGCCATGAATTGCAGGACAAAAGTATTCCTGATAAATTTGCCAAATTACAGGACAATATTAAGAAAATGTTAACTGATGTTAAATTATTTACAAACAAATTTAATTAATCGTTCAATTATATTTCATTACGAAGGTCAAAAAAATAAAAATAAAACCATATGCGCTTTTTAAAAACCTATACTCCCCAAAAATTATCGGCTGTATCGTCGCTGATCATCACATTTTTTACCGCAATTCTACTGATTGCCTCGTTAATTTTAGGGGGTAAAATATGGATTTTAATTTTTGTGCCTTTCGTATTTCTGCTCTCTTATTTCACAACACGCTATATTCTGAATTATCTGATCAAGGAAAAGATCACCCCGATTTATAAGACCATCAGCGATGTACCGAAGGAGGGGAAAAAGATCTCGAGCAGCGTTGAAAGCAGCAAAGATATTATCTCGGAAGTCGACAAGGACGTAAAAAACTGGGCGAAAGACAAGATCGCTGAGATTGAACGGCTTCGCGATCTGGAAAAATACAGGAAAGACTTTGTGGGAAATGTCTCACACGAGTTAAAGACGCCTATTTTCAATATCCAGGGCTATATCCTGACCCTACTCGACGGGGGATTGGAAGACCCGAAGATCAACCGGCTCTACCTGGAGCGGACCGAGAAAAGTATCGACCGGATGATCACCATCGTGGAAGACCTGGAATCGATCACCAAGCTGGAATCGGGCGAATTAAAGCTGAACCTTGAGGTCTTCGATATCGGTAAGCTTACCGAAGAGGTCTTCGAACTTGAATTGCGTGAAGCAACAGAGCGGCGGATCTCAATGAACCTGAATATCCCCCCGAGCCGGCCGTTCCTGGTGAAAGCCGACAAGAAGAGGATGTTCGAGGTGATCCGTAACCTGATCGGGAACGCCATCAAGTATGGCCGTAAAGACGGGAATGTGGATGTTGGTTTCTACGACATGAGCAACGTGATCCTGATTGAAGTGAGCGACGACGGGATCGGGATCGACAAGAAAGATCTCCCGCGAATCTTCGAACGCTTCTACAGGGTAGACAAAAGCCGTTCGCGGATGCAGGGGGGGACAGGTCTTGGGCTCTCGATTGTTAAGCATATCATAGAAGCCCACGGACAGACCATCCACGTGAAAAGCGCCGTGGATAAAGGGACGACATTTACCTTTACGCTTGAGAAAGCAAAAGCACCTAAATAAAAATTTATCCCGGGGGCTTTTCGCAATAATATTATTATTAAATTTATTGAGGAAAATTTACCGGTACAAAACAGCTTATCATCATGGTTGAAAAAGAGAACATGCCACGTATTTTACTCGTTGACGATGAAGAAGACATTCTGGAATTCGTCAGCTATAATCTTGAAAGGGAGGGGTTCAACGTTATTACTGGTCGGAATGGGAAAGAAGCCATCCAATTGGTCACGAAAATGAAACCCGATCTTGTCATTCTTGATGTGATGATGCCGGAAATGGATGGGATTGCGGCCTGCGAGGAGATCCGCAAATTACCCGGTTGCCGTGATCTGGTGATCGCCTTTCTGACGGCCAGGGGAGAAGATTATTCACAGATTGCCGGTTTTGAAGCCGGCGCCGACGATTATATCACCAAGCCTATACGGCCAAAGGTATTGATCAGCAGGGTGAAGGCATTACTGAAACGCTCCGGGGGCACAGTCAGCGAAAGCACCGACCAGGAGAAAGTTGTCAGGATCGGGAACATCGTGATTGACAAAGAACGCTATGTGCTTCAGATCGAAGGAGAAGAGCTGGTCCTGCCAAGAAAAGAGTTTGAACTATTATCGTTGCTGGTATCGAAACCGGATAAAGTTTTCACGAGAGAGGAGATCTACAAATCGGTATGGGGCGATAACGTAATTGTTGGGGACCGGACCATTGACGTGCATATCCGCAAGTTGAGAGAAAAGATTGGCAACGACCACATCCGCACCCTTAAAGGGATCGGTTATAAATTTGTCGTTTAAAAGAGATTCGGTATTACCTGATGAAATTAAAGATCAGGAACAATAGTGAAAAACCCACAAGATACCCGGCGTAAACCTGCGCCGGGTTATTTTTTCCCAGTCGGAGACAAGAGAAACCTGTCAATCCGGCCATAAGGATCACCATCGCCAAGCCTGTTGAATGAACAATGCCAAGCCGCATGGACAGGGCTAAAGCAGTCCCTGTCAAAGCGCCTGCCCCGGAGGTATAGACACTGATATTCCACCGGAGGGAGATCAGGGCCAGGGTCACCAGCAGCAGCGATCCGGCCAGGAAAAGCGCCCTAAAGAATCCGGCGACGGCAAAATCGGATATTACGTAATAAGCCATGTAATAACAAATGGCCGTAATCAGATAAACCAATGAATGGTAAAGCTTTTCATTCATTTGATCCACCTTCGCAAAGAAATACCTGGAAGAGACGATCAAAGCCGGAATCACGCAAGTTCCGAGGAACGCACTTAGTAGAACCACGAGTTTAACCTCGTAGGCGATAAAAGCAAGATAAAAATCGGAATGAAAAAGGAGGACAATACCCAAAGAGGTGATCAGCAAAGGATGGCAGATAATTAATATAAGACGGGCCAAGGCTCTTTCCATACCATCAGAGTTCTTTCCGCATCCTGGCAACCGGGATATCCAATTGTTCCCGGTATTTGGCCACCGTTCTGCGGGCGATATTGTATGATTTCTCTTTGAGGATCTGGGCCAACTCGTCGTCGGTCAACGGCTTGCGCTTATCCTCATTGTCGATGCACTCCTTCAGGATCGATTTGATCTCGCGGGTCGAGACCTCTTCACCGGTATCCTTCTGCATCGATTCGGAGAAGAAGTATTTCAGGGGATAAATCCCAAAATGGGTCTGAATAAATTTACTGTTGGACACGCGCGAAATCGTGGAGATATCGAGCCCCGTCCGGTCAGCAATATCTTTCAGGATCATGGGTTTCAGTTTCGAATCATCCCCTTCGGCAAAGAACTCCTTTTGATACTGTAATATCTCATTCATCACCAGCATCAGTGTTTCCTGCCGCTGCCTGATCGCATCGATAAACCACCTTGCCGAATCGATCTTCTGTTTGACGAACATCAGGGCATCCTTATTCTCGCGCGACATCCCGCGGCTGTTGTCACGGTACGTTTTCAGCATATTGGAATAATGGGAGCTGATATTCAGTTCGGGCACATTCTTCTGGTTGAGGCTTAATATCATCTCATCATCGACAATCTCAAGCAGAAAATCGGGGATAATGGTCAGGTTGCCCCCACTCAGATTATTACTAAAGGAGCTACCCGGCTTGGGATTCAGCTTCAGAATCTCGTCAATGGCCTCTTTCAGGGTTTCATCGTCAACCCCGAACTTGCGCTGTATCTTATCGAAATGTTTGCGGGTAAATTCATCGAAAGCATCGCGAAGGATCTTGCCGGCTAACACGATTTCAGGCCGTCCCTGGTCCTTCCGATAAATTTGCAGGCGCAGGCATTCCCGAAGGTTCCTCGCGCCAACACCGGGAGGATCGAATTCCTGGATCACACGCAGGACGCCGATCAGCTCGGTCTCGTCGGTACTGATATTCTGGGTGAAGGCCAGATCATCGACGATCGCCTCTATCTCGCGCCGGAGATAGCCATCCTCGTCAATATTGCCGATAATATGTTCGGCCAGGATACCCTCATGTTCGTTCAGGGCCACCATACGGACCTGATCGATCAGGTATTCGTGAAAAGAAGAGCTGTCCGAAAAGGGGACATCGGCAACCTTGTCGTCTTTCGAAAAATTATTGGCTTCGTAACGATAGGAAGGATAATCCTCATCGTTCAGGTAGTCATCGACAGAAAATTCCTCGTTGTCGTGGTCTTCGTTTGTTTTTAAATCGTCGGTGTACTGATCTTCCCCCGAAGGCTCGTAATCATCATCCTCAATCTCCAACACCGGATTTTCCTCCAACTCTTTTTTTATCCGTTGCTCCATTTGAAGCGCGGGCAATTCCAGCAGCTTGATCACCTGGATCTGCTGCGGAGAGAGCTTCTGGAGCAATTTCTGTTGGAGACTTAATTTCTGCATTTCTCGATTCTACAATTACAGTCCGAAATTACGAAATTTTCCCGTTGAACAAAAAACCCGGAAGGCTTTCGCGATCCGGGTTCTTAATATCGTTGATCAGAACTCGCAGTTCTTAGGTGTTCGGGCAAAGGGGATCACGTCACGTATATTTCCCATTCCCGTAACAAAGAGCATCAAACGCTCGAAGCCCAGGCCAAATCCGGCGTGCGGGCAACCACCAAAACGGCGGGTATCGAGGTACCACTCCATCTCCTGTTTGGGGATGCCCATCTCCTCCATCCTGCTTTCGAGAACCTCGAGACGTTCTTCACGCTGCGAACCACCAATGATCTCCCCGATCTGCGGGAAGAGCACATCCATCGCGGCAACCGTCTTGCCGTTCTCGTCGAGTCGCATGTAAAAGGCTTTGATCTCTTTCGGGTAATTGGTCAGAATGACGGGTTTTTTGAACTCCTGTTCGACCAGGTAACGTTCGTGCTCACTCTGAAGGTCTGTTCCATACCCGGTTACCGGGTATTGGAATTTCCCCTTCTTATTGGGTTTGGAATTTCTTAGTATTTCAATGGCCTCGGTATAGGGCAGACGAACGAAGTCGTTATCAGCCACAAAACGCAGTTTCTCAATCAATTCCATTGAGCGTTGATCGGCCGGTTTATTCTTCTCTTCTTCAATAAGACGGTTGCTCAGGAAGAGCAGGTCGTCCATACAATTATCGAGGGCATAGTGGATGAGGTATTTCAGAAATTCCTCAGCCAGATCCATATTATCGTTCAGATCGGAAAAGGCAACCTCAGGCTCGATCATCCAGAACTCGGCCAGGTGGCGCGAGGTATTGGAGTTTTCGGCGCGGAAGGTAGGTCCAAAAGTATAGATCCGGCCCAAAGCCATCGCAAATAGTTCGCCCTCCAACTGACCCGAGACCGTAAGGTTCGTCGACTTACCAAAGAAATCCTGAGTATAGTCAATATCGCCTTCTTCGTTCACCGGGGAATTTTTTACCGGGAGAGTGGTTACCCTGAACATCTCACCTGCTCCTTCAGCATCGGAACTGGTAATAATCGGGGTATGGACATTGAAGAATCCACGCTCATTAAAAAACTGATGGATCGCAAAGATCATCGCGTGGCGAATGCGGAAGATGGCGCCGAAAGTGGCGGTACGCGGACGCAGGTGAGCAACCTCACGGAGAAACTCCAGGGAGTGACGCTTCGGCTGGATGGGGTATTTCTCGGGATCGGCCACCCCGATAACTTCGATCTTCTCAGCTTTCAGTTCCACGGTCTGACCGGAACCTGCCGATTGAACCAAGACTCCTGTGACCCCGATGGCCGCACCGGTATTTATACTTTTAAAGATCTCTTCGCCAAATATTTCCACGTCAGCTACAACTTGCAGATTGTGAATGGTGGAACCATCGTTCAACGCGATAAAATTGACATTTTTACTTCCCCGGCGGGTACGTACCCATCCTTTTACAGTGATACCGGAACCTACCTGTCCCGATTTCAGAATATCAACAATTCTCTCTTTCTTCATTTTTTTACGTTATAGCTGATGAAACATCGAATAAGTTTAACCGTTCAGATGATTGAAGTTACAAAAGTAAGACTTTTGATCGGCCGATAAACCTCCTTAAGCTAAATCTTTTAATTCTTAACCTAAGCCTAATATCGGAACAACAATCTGCTATTTTTGTCAAAAAGAATAATGCTATGAATGCTCCGGAAAACTGGAATGAATTGTGCACCCGGTTGGGAAATATGTTTGACCTCGAAGTCGATCTGAACGGGGTCCTTTTCCTGGTTGGAATGCGGGAGAAAGGTCTGACCTTTCAGGCCTTCTCGAAGGAAGAAAAGATGAACCTGATCAACCTGGGCAGTTGCGTACTGTATCAGGAGATGGGGCTTACCGAAAAGGTCGGGACTGACCGCGACGGCTGGCCGGTCTTCGTTCAGCGAACCCTTGCCCCGGAGATACCTGAAGAAGGTAAAATTAAAACCCTGCAGGATTGTGCCGTCAGATATTTTGCCAAAATCCTTTAACCGGCTGCTGCAAGATTAAAACCGGCACTTTCCTGACGGGGGAAAATTTGTCTCACTTATCAGGTAAATCTATCTCAGTATCTCCTCAATATTCTTCAGTTCTTCATCGGAAAAAACAAGGTTGTTCGCTGAAGCCAGATTATCCTTTAGTTGTTCTACTGAGCTTGCCCCTATCAGAACAGAGGTCACCCGCTGATCTTTTAACAACCAGGCAATAGCCATTCGGGCCAGGGTCTGACCTCGCTGCTGAGCAATCCCGTTAAGTTTTTTAACCTTATCCAATGCCGGGGTTACCTGATCAGGTCGCAGAAATCCCCATGACTTGGCAGCCCGGGAACCTTCCGGAATGCCATTCAGATAACGATCGGTAAGTAATCCCTGGGCCAAAGGGGAAAATGCAATGATGCCGATACCCTCCCTTTCCACAGTGTCAAGCAATCCGTTTTCAACCCATCTTTCAAACATCGAATATTTTGGCTGATGGATCAGACAGGGAGTCCCGAGTTCCCGCAGTATTGCAGCCGCCCTGGCGGTCAGTTCTGCAGGATAATTGGAGATACCGGCATAAAGGGCTTTACCCGATCGTACAGCCTGATCGAGGGCCATCATCGTCTCTTCAAGCGGGGTATCCGGGTCCGGACGATGGGAATAGAAGATGTCGACATAGTCGAGCTTCATTCGCTTCAAACTTTCATCCAGACTGGTAAGCAAATATTTCCGCGATCCCCGGTCACCATAGGGGCCAGGCCACATTAAATAACCGGCTTTGGTGGAGATTACCAACTCGCGCCGGTAGGGTCGCAGATCTTTTTGCATGATCACCCCGAAATTCTCCTCTGCCGATCCGGGCGGAGGACCATAATTGTTGGCCAGATCGAAATGGGTTATCCCATTATCAAAGGCATAGCGAACCATCGCCCTCCCGTTTTCAAAAACATCGACACCACCAAAGTTGTGCCACAACCCTAACGAGATGGCCGGCAACTTCAATCCACTGCGACCGCAACGCCGGTATTCACTTTTATTCTCATAACGAGTATCGGATGCTGTATATTCCATTTTATTCGGCTCAAAATGACGTACGGGTAAAAATAAGAAAGAATCGTTCACCATCTGTATATTATCCCCGAAATAGTTGGTAAAGTTCAGGCACGTTTTCCCTCTTCAGGAACTTAATGAAGGTACCGTATGAAAATAGCGCGAGCATAAAATTGATCAGGAAGAATTATTCTATATTTGATCGTTAAAGTCTCACGAAAAGTCAACCTTTTTCAGACGAATACTTTAACTTGATAACGATGAAACGGACTTGTTGCTTCGCAACACCTAAGGGTATGTTCGTAACATTTAGCAACATGGTGTTTCATATTACCTTTCAAAAACTAATGATCAGAGGATGAAACAAGTAGCATTAGGGATCGATATTGGCGGGACAAACACGGCGATTGGCATCGTTGACCGCGAGGGCAATCTATTGTACGAGAAACTGCCTCATTTGCCCACCCCACAGAAAAAAGAGAATCCAAGCCGGGATAAAGATAAATCGGACCAACTGCTCGCGGCCTATATCGCAGTTTTGACCAGCGAAATCAAAACAGCCATTGAAACGGTGCAACACATCAACCCCGATCTTGAAGTTGCCGGCATCGGGATAGGCGCCCCTAATGGCAATTATTACACCGGGGCGATTGAACTGGCTTCCAACCTGCCGTTCGCCGGGAATGTACGACTGGCCGATTTGATTCATTCTCAATTCCCAGGTATCGGGATCGTCAAAGTTACCAATGATGCCAACGCGGCTGCCCTGGGCGAAATGATCTACGGGGGTGGGAAAGGCATGAAAAACTTTGTGATGATTACCCTGGGAACAGGTTTGGGAAGTGGCATCATCGTCAATGGCGACCTGGTATACGGTCACGACGGGTTTGCCGGGGAGATCGGCCATACTACGGTCGAACCTCACGGACGCATTTGCGGTTGCGGTTCTCTTGGACATCTCGAAGCTTATTGTTCGGCAACCGGTATTAAACGTACCGTTTTCGAAATATTGGCCAAATACAACGACAGCCAAAGTCCACTGGCTCAAATTTCCTATAACGATATGACCGCTAAACTGGTTTTCGAAGCGGCTGAAGCCGGCGACAAAATCGCTATCGAAGTATTCGAAATAACCGGCGAACTGTTGGGCCGCAGCCTGGCCGACACCGTTCATTACCTTAGCCCTGAAGCGATCTTCCTTTTCGGAGGAGCAGCCGCTGCCGGTGATTATATCTTCAAACCGACAAAAGCCAGCATGGAACATCACTTGTTGCCTATGTTCAGGAATAAGGTTAATATTCTTCCTTCCAAACTTAAAGCCGGCTCTGCAGCTATCGTTGGGGCGAGTGCAATGGTCTGGAAAGAGATGGAAAAACAACCCTAAAAATCTGGCAGTTCCCGTTGCAGGAGAAGCCAACTCCATTTTTATTTTAATCCCCGATCAGCTATCTTTGATCTGGGATTAATTTTTCTGTTCCTACCGGAGAACTGCTATTGATTCAATAACTGGTTCGAATCATTTAAGACTGACAATTATGAAAAGAGTAATTATCGTTCGCCATGCCAAGACCATTTCATATGGTTATGATCAGGATTTCGACCGCATATTAACCGAGAGAGGCGAAGAAGATGCCGAAAACATCAGTCTACGGTTGAAAGAGATGGATGTCCATCCCGACCTGGTAATTGCCAGCCCCACCGTGAGAACCTCGCAAACAGCCTGGATTTTTATCCGGAACCTGGGTTACGAGAAATCAATGATCCGGTTCGAGAAAAAACTTTACAGCGGCAAGAGCCCTGAGAATTTTTTGGCCATGTTACATGAGCTGGAAGATGAAAAACAAACCGTTATGATTATCGGCCATAATCCTACAGTCTACTATTATCTTAATTATCTACTTCGTGAATTTGCTGATGATGTACCCACCTGTTCTACGGTAGGTATCGATTTCGAGGTGGATCATTGGGATCAGATTCGCTCCAGAACCGGAGAATTAGCTTTCCGGTTTATCCCGGATATGTTTCGGTAATATTACTCAGGATTTCTTTCCCAATGCAGCTTTTTACCAAATCCAAGCCGGTTATCAGTAAGTTTCAGGTAATCGATGGTTAAAATCCACAGGGTAGTATCCATCAATGCGGCAAACGGGAAGCGTTTCAGGTAAGCGCTCCTGACCAATTCGGCATTCGAATCATTAATCGCATTCATCCTACCTGAAAACTGGATCCCCTGGATCTTCCCCACAATACTGGTCTCCAGCACCACCGAACCGGCCACTTTCTGATTTACCACTGCTTCCCTGACATGCTGGGTTTCGTAACCTGAGGTGAAGACTAAGGCCATCTCATCCTCCAGAAAAGCATAAAAACAGTTCGCACACCAGGGCTGCTCGTCTAATGAGGTGGCTAAGGTGAGAACATGATGTTTTTTCAGAAATTGAAGTACCTTCTGATCAGGTTGAATAAATTTTCCCATCATGCTACCAGTGGAAATTTACGGTTTGTTTTATCTCCGGATGAAGGCTCAGTGCCACCGGGCAACTGCGTACAACAGCCTCCAATACTTTCTTGTCCCGATCAGAGAAATTCCTTTGCGGGAAAGTGATATCGATTACAATTTCACCAATTCGTCGGGGTGCAGGGTTCATGATCTTGGTTGTTTCGACAACGGTACCGGTTAAATCGAGTCCCTTATCGCGGGCATTAATCCCCATTATCGTGAGAATGCAATCGCCCAGGGCCGTTGCCACTAAATCAGTCGGAGAAAAAGCTTCACCCTTCCCTTGATTATCAACTGGCGCATCGGTGATAAGCCGGCAGCCCGATTGAAGATGAATATTTTCTGTCCGCAGATCCCCCAAATAAATTGTACGTGTTGTTGCCATATCGAAAAATTTGTTCCGCAAGATAAGAAATTGTGAAATTGGGTTGAACCCCGTAGCGAAACATTTTCGGGGGCCATTTCTATCGGGCATTTTTACCAAACACTTT
>CAZWBR010000032.1:0-47325 GCA_964632305.1 uncultured Prolixibacteraceae bacterium | reverse complement strand
CCTGTCATTATCGCATTATGCATCAATTATTTTGGGGTAGGCTCTACCAATGACAATCAGTGACGACCAATGACAACCTCTGACGGAAAGATAACTTAATTGGAAAAACAAACGGATATTCGGAATAATTATTAATGATTTTAGCCCGATTGTTATCCTATATCCATATTTTAGCAGAAAATAACTTTGACATTCATGACTATCAGACCAATCCTAAGGACCGGATTCTTTTCAGCCGTTTCGGGAGCCCTGCTGACCGGATTTCTGTTTTTATGGCTTATCCCCAAAGCCGGGGCAGCGGAGCCGATCGTAAAAACGGGAGCCGAAAGAACTGAACTATACCTGCATCTGTTACAAGGCAAAAATGTAGGATTGGTGGTTAACCACACCTCTGTCGTAAAGGATCAGCACCTGGTGGATTATCTGATGGGACAAAAAATCATGATTAAAAAAATCTTTGCCCCCGAGCACGGCTTTCGCGGAGAGGCCGATGCCGGGGAAAAAATCGGGAATGCCACAGATGATAAGACCGGGATCCCGATTATCTCCATTTACGGAAATAATACCAAACCAACGCCAGCCCAGTTAAGCGGGATCGACCTGCTGATATTCGATATACAGGATGTGGGGTGCAGGTTTTACACTTATATCAGTACGCTTCATTATGTGATGGAGGCATGTGCCGAAAACGGGAAGAAGCTGATCATCCTCGACCGTCCAAATCCAAACGGCGATTATTGCGACGGACCAATCCTGAAACCGGCTTTTCGATCGTTCGTGGGAGTAGACCCTATCCCGGTCGTTCATGGATGCACCGTTGGCGAATTGGCCCGGATGATCAACAACGAAGGGTGGTTAAAAGACAAATGCAAATGCGACCTTACGGTGATTCCCGTTGAAGGATATACTCACCAAACCATTTATGAACCACCAATAAAGCCCTCGCCCAATCTGCCCAATCTTCATTCCATCAGGCTCTACCCTTCCCTTTGCCTGTTTGAAGCCACCAGTGTCAGCATCGGAAGAGGTACCACGACCCCTTTTCAGGTCATTGGCTATCCAAAAAAACAATTCGGTAGTTTTTCATTTACCCCGACCAGTCTGAAAGGATTCGACACTAACCCTTTACACAAAGACCGAACCTGTTACGGTGACGACCTTCGCAACTTGTCCCCTGCCCCTAAGTTTACACTGAGATATTTCCTTGAATGGATGAAGAAATTTGACAACAAGGAAGAATTTCTGACCCGAGCGAACTGGTTCAATCAACTGATAGGCAACGACACGGTCCTTCAGCTCATCAATGAGGGGAAGAGTGAAGAAGAGATCAGGGAGAGCTGGAAATCAGAGCTCGGACAATACAAACAACTTCGGAAGAAATACCTGCTCTATCCTGACGCCAATAACGAAAAACCATACACTAACTAAACGATATCTGTTCGATGAATCCTATTCTCGTTGCCATCTTATTAGGGTCCTATTTTCTGATGCTCATCACCGTGGCACTGATCACCGGAAAATCGGCCAATACCGACACCTTCTTCACGGCCAACCGAAAGTCGCCCTGGTTTATCGTGGCTTTCGGCATGATTGGAGCTTCCATATCGGGAGTGACCTTTATCTCGGTACCGGGGGAGGTAGGAAATTCAGCTTTCACCTATTTTCAGTTTATCCTCGGGAATCTGGTCGGGTACTGGGTTGTGGCCTTTGTATTGCTGCCTCTCTATTACCGGATGAACCTGATCACGATCTATACCTATCTTGAGGAGCGTCTGGGTTTTTACTCCTATAAGTGCGGGTCATTTTTCTTCCTCCTCTCGCGGACCATCGGAGCCGCTTTCCGGATGTACCTGGTGGCCGAAGTCCTTCACCTGGCCTTGTTCTCGCATTACGGCATCCCGTTCGGAGTCACCGTCACGATCAGCATTCTGTTAATCTGGATTTATACTTTCAGGGGAGGCATAAAAACCATCGTCTGGACCGACACCTTACAAACCCTTTTCCTGCTGGCGGCGGTTTTCATGACCATTGGCTATATCTTCAATAGTTTCGGATGGAGCCTGGGTGAGGCAATCGACCGGATCAACGAACAACCCTATTCCAAAATATTCGAATGGGACTGGAGATCGGGCAAGAACTTTTTCAAGCAATTCATTTCCGGGATCTTTATAACCATCGTGATGACCGGGCTCGATCAGGATATGATGCAAAAAAACCTGACCTGCAAGAACCTGAAAGAGGCACAAAAGAATATGTTGACTTTCAGTGCAATATTTGTTGTCGTAGTCGCTTTATTTCTGCTTTTAGGAGCCCTGCTCTATATCTTTGCGGCTAACCACCAAATAACGATCCCCCAAAAGACGGATGATCTGTTCCCCTATCTGGCTTTAAACCATATGAACCTGACCATTGGCATCTTCTTTCTGTTAGGGATTACCGCGGCGAATTACGCCAGCGCCGATTCAGCGTTAGCGTCACTCACTACGGCCTTTTGTATCGACATGCTGAATTTTAAGAAAAAGGATGATCTCACCAAAACCAGGTTACTTAGAATCACACACATCGGGTTTTCGGTACTTCTGCTGATTGTCATACTGGTTTTTAAAATCATCAATAATCAAAGCGTGGTTATGGCCGTTTTTACTGCGGCCGGATATACCTACGGGCCGTTGCTCGGGCTCTTTGCTTTTGGGCTTCTTACCAATAAAAAGGTCAAAGACCGGTTCGTTCCGGTAGTTACCATTCTTGCCCCAATCCTGACCTGGCTGATCAGCAGTTGGTCGGAAGAATTATTCAATGGATATCAGATTGGATTTGAATTGGTTATAATCAACGGAGGATTAACCTTTCTCGGATTACTGATTATTGAGAGAAAAAATCATTCTTTCGTTAAAAATTGTTAAACCAATTGAAAAATTTCGTAAATTTGAACAATACGCATTCATAGAATCCTCGCTTAACTTCCTATTTTTTACGCTCGTAAAACCAGAAAGAAATGAAAGGCTTCGTAGAAATAGTTGTATTTTTTTTACTCTTTTCTCTTCTTTGGGGATGCGAAAAGGAGCGTGAAAATACTGACAATGAAGCGATCCTAAGCTTTTCGACCGATTCGGTAATCTTCGACACCCTCTTTAACACGATCGGCACTCCCATTAAAAACCTACGGGTTATCAATCCTACGGCGGAAAAATTAATTGTCTCTGATATCCGTCTCTCAGGAGGCGAAAAAAGCGGTTTCCGTCTAAATATTAACGGTGAAACCTCGAACAAGGTCCTCAATCTGGAAATCCCTGCTTACGACAGTATTTTTGTTTTCATCGAATTAAAGCCGGACCGGATTAAGTCAAACGCACCTCTTCTTTCCGAAGATTCGATTGTCTTTGTGACCAAAAACATTGAACAGAAGGTCAAATTGCTGGCCTGGGGGCAAAACTTCAAGCTGATCAAATCGGAAACCATTAAGACCGGTAAATGGACCAACGAGGTGCCTTATCTGGTTCACAACTTCGCCTACGTCGATTCGGGACAAGTATTAACCATCGAGGCTGGCACCACGATCCATTTCCATTCCAATTCAGGATTATTTGTGAAAGGGACGCTGCGGATCAACGGAACTCATGAAAAACCGGTGATCTTTAAAGGTGACCGGGGCGAAGGCTCATACAGCGATCTTCCCGACCAGTGGAATGGAATCATTCTTTTCTCGGGAAGCCACAACAATAAAATCAATCATGCAATCATAAAAAATGCCAACATCGGGTTACAGGTCGGGACTATCGAACATGAAGGCTATGCTTCGGTTGAACTTTCCAATTCACGTATCGAAAACATGGGGTGGGCCGGTATATGGGCGATGAAATCAAAGATTGTCGCCAACAACTGCGTGATATCCAATGCCAGACAATACAACACGGCCCTTCTGCTCGGTGGTGACTACCAGTTTTATCACACAACTTTTGCCAATTACACCTACGGCCAGTCGTTCGGAACACGAAACACCGAGGCACTCATTGTCTCCAATTACCTGGTAAACAACAAGAACGGAGCCAAATATATCGGTGATATGAAGCAGGCAACCTTTGGAAACTGCATTATTGCCGGCAACCTGAAAAACGAGCTAATGGTATCGATGGATTCAAAGGGATCATCCAATTACCTTTTCGACCACTGCCTGATCCAACTGACGGACACCATGCGGATCGCCCGACCGGAACGTTTTGTCGATGTAATCCTTAACACTAATCCCCAATTTATCAATGCCCGTAGAGGCAATTTCGAGCTGGACTCCCTATCGGTGGCCAAAGATTACGGAAGAGCGGTTTATGCCAAGTATTATCCTGAAGATATCAATCAGGAAAGCCGTACCGGCGACAATGGTCCCGATCTGGGGGCATATGAGCTAATTGAAAAGAAATTATTTAAAAAAACCAAATGAAATGAGGAGTGTGCTCTTCCTGGCACTAATCCTTTGTAACCCTCTCTTATCGCCTGGCCAGGATAATCCGAATGAAAACCTGGTCGTTGTCTTTTATAATGTTGAAAACCTTTTCGACACAAGGGACGATCGCATTACCTCCGATGAAGATTTTACTCCGGCCGGGACTAATCACTGGACAAAGACTCATCTGAATGAAAAACTCACCAAAATCAGTCAGGCAATACTGGCAGCCGGGAAAGGACGGTTTCCCGATATTATCGGATTTGCCGAGATAGAGAACTATGGCATTCTCGAAAATTTTCTTGAAAACACCCCGTTCGGGAAAGAGAACTATGGAATTATTCATAAGGAATCACCCGATCCCCGGGGAATTGACGTGGCGCTGCTCTACCGCAAGGAGAGAATCACCCCTATCGACCTGAACTTTATCGCGGTCAAAGGGGATAGTGACGCCCCTTTTCTGACCCGTGATATCCTTTATTTTAAAGGGGTCTTCAAGAGTAATCCTATTCATTTCTTTATCAACCATTGGCCATCGCGAAGCAGCGGATATACCGAATCCAGGGAAAAAAGAAATAATGCAGCGTTCAGGCTCAGGCAGTTTATCGACTCTTTGCAGATCGCGGAACCAGAGGCTTCGCTTTTGCTGATGGGAGATTTCAACGCGACACCAAGGGAAGAGTGTTTCAGTAAAATATTGGAAACAACCCTAAAGCAGACTAACCCGGCATCCGCCCAACTGGTCAATCTTTCACTACCCTGGTTAAAATCTGGGCAAGGGACGGTTCAAAGAGCCGGGGTATGGGAAGTCTTCGACCAATTTATATGCTCCGGCAACCTGCTAATCCCCGGGAACAAGCTTCTGCTCCTCCCTTCCGCGACGAGGATCTGTACGGAACCGTTCCTGCTCGAAACAGATCAGCGCTATCTCGGCAAAAAACCATACCGAACATTTATGGGACCAGCCTATCATGGTGGGTTTAGCGACCACTTACCTATCGCGACCGAACTTAGGGCAATGCCTACCCCTGCTAATTGAACCAGGGTTCTCTCAATTTCTTTTGTAGGAGTAAAATTTTTGCCTTATGTTTGATGAATCATAAACAAATGGTTTGGTGCAGAACAATTTCTAAGATGAAAAAATACATTTTCCTACCGCTATACTTTCTGTTGTTAGTCAATTTTGGATATGCCCGCAACAAAGAAAAAGTCAGTTCACCCCAGAGGGAGTTTCGTGCTATTTGGGTGGCCACGGTAAACAATATTGACTGGCCTTCGCGCCCGGGTCTGCCGGTAGAAAATCAGAAATCGGAAATAAGACAGTTGCTCGACGGCCACAAGGCCGATGGGATGAACGCGGTGATCATGCAGGTGCGGCCTACCGCCGATGCTTTCTACCCTTCCGACCTGGAGCCCTGGTCGCGTTACCTTCAGGGAGAACAAGGGATGGCTCCCCAACCCTTCTTCGATCCGCTTGAATATTTTATCGAACAATGCCATCTACGGGGAATGGAGTTTCATGCCTGGTTTAATCCCTACCGGATCAAACAGTCGCCCAAGGATAACCTCTCCCCCAACCATATCATTAACCAGCACCCCGATTGGGGCTGGACCTATGGCGAACGTCAGTATTTCGATCCGGGCCACCCGGAGGTTCGTTCCTTCTTGGTAAAGGTGATCCGGGATGTTGTCCGACGCTACGACATCGATGCAGTCCATTTCGATGACTATTTCTACCCCTATAAGGTCGAGGGAGAATCCTTGCCCGACAATAAGACCTTTCAGAAATTCCCCAGGAATTATACTCCATCACAAATCAACGACTGGCGCCGCGACAATGTAAATATTGTCATTCAGATGCTTAGTCAGGCCATCAAAGAAGAGAAGCCGTGGGTCAAATTTGGGGTCAGCCCTTTTGGCGTTTGGCGCAACAAATCGGTCGATCCGAAAGGTTCAAACACCAAAGCCGGCACGACCAATTATGACGATCTTTATGCCGATATCGTGCTGTGGCAGCGCGAAGGATGGATTGATTATACCATTCCGCAGATCTACTGGGAGATTGGCCACCCTACCGCCGATTTCTCAACATTGACCCAATGGTGGTCGGAACACAGCTACGGGCGCGGCATGTATGTGGGTCACGCCGTCTATAAACTGGATAAAAATTCAAGTACCGTGGCCTGGCGCAAGAGCGACCAACTGATCAACCAGATAAAGCTTGTCCGGACAACTCCCGGGATATCGGGCAGCGCGTGGTACAGCTCAGTCCAGTTCAAACGCGATCTTGATGGCTTTCGCCAGAAACTGAGGAGTTCGGTCTACTCTAAACCGGCCATCATTCCGCCGATGCCCTGGATTGATGAAACGGCGCCACAATCACCCAATAACCTCAAGGTAACCGAGGGGGATCAGGGAGTAACCCTCTCCTGGGAAAACGGCAAGACCAATAGCGAAATGAACCGGGCCCGCTTTTTTGCCATCTACGGCAGCACCAAAAAGAGAAAACTGAAATCGCCCGATCAACAAACGCTCACCGATATTACCGGCAGCAGCCAGGTCTATTTCAAATATCAACCCGGAGCGCGGAAACACAAGTATTATTACCGCATTACCGCATTAGACCGGTTAAATAATGAGAGTACACCTTCTGAGATAATTACCATTAAACAGTAGGCCTGAGCACGGGAGGGCACGTACCTGAGACCTTGTAATTTATTGGTCCCCGAATAATTCTCGCCAGAATTTGTCATTGGTCGTCAATTATAGTCATTGATGGTCATTTATAGTCATTGATTGTTTTATCTGTTTAATAACTATTAGTGACAATTAATGACCACATAATGACCTGCTTCTTGCTGTAATCTTTTCCACGGGCCCCGAAGGGGCCATATCTTAATAACCGTGGGTGCAACCCACGGACTAAAACCACTTGACAACCTCATCCCCGAAGGGGGTGAACCTCAACAACCCGGCTCCCCCGAATATGCCATCCGGGGACCTCAGACGAGGAATTTGCAATTCCATAGCAGGAGATATGCATCTTTCCTGATGAGATAGATCGTCCCTACAGGACTTCTGTTGAAGGGAAGCACCGATACACCGGGTTGAAACCCGGCGCTACAATATGGCTCGTCCCGACGGGACTCGCAGGATATAATCACCAGAAATAAGGAGAGCCATCGATTCGGGGCAATTTGCCAAAAGAGTTTAGGAAAAAACAAACTAACGCGATCGTTCCGATAGGGATCGGAACGCGTCACCCAACTCCCCCGATATGCCATCCGGGGACTTGAGGAATGGAATTTACAATCCCCTACTTCTTGCAGTAACCTTTTCCATCGGCCCTGATGGCAAAAAAAGTAAAGGCATCAGCAATTAAGCACAGAAGCGCCTCTATCAAAAATTGAATTAAAAAGGAAAAAGGAACAATTATCATCCCCAAGTCCATAGTTGGACAAGTGCGGGGTATGGCATTGTTCCCAACACCAAAGTTAAAATAATAAATGATACAATATTTGGTTTTCTACCGAATAATTGAAGGGACCATATTTTAATAACCGTGAGCTTTGCCGTGAGACTTCGGCGTGAGCTCAGCCGAACGGTGCAACCCTCTGAAGCAGGTGCAACCTCATCCATAAGATCGGCTTCTGCCGCTTAGCCACGAAGTGGCTTAATCTCAATAACCGTGGGTGTAACCCACGTAGTATCATCAGGAAAGTTCCCTCATCCCCGAAGGGGGTGAACCATACGAATAGCCTCAGACGAGGAATTTGCAATTCCCTAATTTTTTCTATTATTCTTTTCCCCCGGCCCTGAAAGGGTCGTATCTTAATAACCGTGGGTGTAACCCACGGAATAGTGGCTGGAAAGTTACTCATCCCCGAAGGGGGTGAACCTTACTAATCCCAGTGTGAAGCACTAGAACCCGGCCCATCACAGCCCTTTCTTCAACGCGCCACCGATACCGGGGAAGCAGCACTAATTCGGGATTGCGCCACTTTCCCTCCCCTTAAAAATCGCAGATAAGCCCGTCCGCCAACTGGCGGACCGGGCGTTGTCCCGAGTCCTCGGGACTCATATTCCTATTTATTAGCTACATTTTTTTACCGAACAAGATTATTTAAATTGATCTGTATGTTTTCTCAGCCAATCTCTGGCCCCTGCCGTCATTTTCCATACGTGTCCAGCAAAATGTACATAATAGTCAGCTTCACTCTCACTTCCCAAGCTGTAGTGATCGGCCAACTCTGTCACAGGTTTATCAGATAAAAGCCGATTAGCTACAAACTGGTTTTTTTTAAATGCTTTTGAAAGTAACTTGTTAGACTTATCGGTTGCTCCTTCAGTCCTGAACGCAAACAATGCATGATTGAAAAGCGAAAATGCACTGCTATCTTCCTTATACATCTTTGAGTATTTTAAAAACTTTTTAGGCTCGTCAAGTTGTATCAAATAGAGCAACAACTGATCTCTCACTCCTTGATTATCTAATGGATTCAGCTCAATCAACTCCTCCAAAATCTCAACACATTTTATTACTTTCCCCATTGTGTACAGACAATCCGAGTAGTGTTGGAGACAGCGCATGAAAGATCTTGTTTCGTGGAGTCCCCAGAACATCCCTTTATTTTTCTCCAGATATTGGCCTCCGAAAATTTTTCTACCAATCGAAATGCCTTTTTCATAAAAAGGACTTGCAAGTTCGGCGGTCTGCTCCATATCACCTAAAAATTCATAGGCCTCAATGCAGTCCGGATCAAGCTTTAATGCTTCCTTAATATTCGCTTTTGCCTTAGCCGGTGGCAAGTCATCAGCAGCAAATACCAAATCCTGTGCCTGCTCTTTTTTAGTCAATGCTTCCTTGGGAAAAGAAGGTATTTGTTGTCCCATGAGACTTTCCATGAATTTACGAACATCCTTCTCCGATTTAAAATCCTGCGTCTCAAGAAGTCGATGCAGATCCGTCATCATTTTATCTGCTTGTTTTTTCATGTCCTAAAGATACAAAATAAAAAGTCGCGAGGCTTCTAAATCCTTACAGTTAACGTTTACGTGTATGGTGTCGTTGGCGCTTCGAAGTACGAAACTGTCAAACCGCTATTAAACTTATAAAATGCACTGCTATTTAAAAAAGCACTATCCGTCAAATGCACAATACACTCTGTTGAACTAAACCCGCCTACGCGGGTAGCTGGGTTAAAAGTACCCGATTCTTCCTATACTTCGAAATTATTCACTCTAAAATTTCTGAATAGGAGAAAGAAACCGGGTTTAACGATTATTGAGCAGGCCGTTGTGCTTGTCCCTGATTTCGAAAAAGTGGTCCGCAGGCTGGACCAACAGGTTGCCTTGCGCTATTATTATTACCGCCTGCCGGGGATGAACAAAAATGCCATCGCGCTGCCCTCGCTGAAAAAAGAGGCCAAACTCCCGGTGATCCTGAACCAGCAGGAGCTAAAAGGGCTTTTAGCCACCCCAACACTGCTGAAACAACGAGTGGCGCTTATCTGCCCGGACTAACTGAGTGTATTCGGTGAAATCTTAGCTGGAAACTGCTGAATCCTGTTTTGATGGTTTAACAAAAAGTAGTAAAAGAGACTAATCCTGTTTTTTATAGTTTTGCAAATGGCATAACATGGAAGATGAAATCTTACAAACAGTAAAGTGTATAATAATCAGCAAAATAGAAAAGCACACATTATGTAAATAGCTTCCGGAGTGTCTCCGGTGTATCTCCGGAGTGTTTCCGTAGGAAAGTCGGAAGAAGCCTAACGAAGCGGAAAACGGAGGTGAAAAGCGTCCCGTTTTCTGAGTTTATTTATCAATAAGGTGATTGTGCCTGCATTGGTATCGTTTTAAAATGACCTAACCTACCGAAACGATTGGAATAACGTGGTAAACAGGTGTTTTGTTCTTTCAAAATTATGTGCCGAAGGGATTTTACCACAGAGGCCACAGAGAATTTTCACAGAGGCTCACAGAGGGGTTAATCCACAAATGCAACAAACCAGACAAAGGGCCGAAGGTCCGATAGGTGACAGCACAGGGCTCACGCCCTGTGCTGTCACATACCGACCTTTCAGGTCTGTTTTAATAAATAGATGTTCAGATAGAGCTATTCAGATTCACGGCGCTAACAACCATCGAGTAAGGCCGGATTTATGCTTAGTAATCGCATCGAAATCAATTTTCCACATAATACATATCCCAATGATTATCTTAAGTATAACATTAGGGAACCTTAGCGCCATATAGTGTTTATCCAGATTGCAAATCCGGGACTACTGAGATGCTGATTGCAAATCAGCACCAGCGGCTCCGATCTTTCCGGATATCCTGATGAGCAGGTTATGGTCATTTCATCTTTCTCAAAGCCCCTGTTTTTTCAATTATTTTAACCGTTCCAATTATAACAAATACAAAAGAAATATACCTTCTTTCACTTACCATGAGAGCATCAATAAGAAGTACTATTGTTGCAATAACAAGAAGGACTAAAACGACTTTGGGATTTACAGTTTTGTTGTTAAATAAAACGATAACTAAAAATATTATTGCAATAATTACTGGCAGTATATTCATAGTCGATTTATAAGTAATTACTAGAACTTATTGTTATTTTCATTCTTCAGAATATTGAGGTCGATTTTCCTTAATCACCTGTCCACGGTTCCCAATTCATATTACCGTGCAGCCAAAGGTGTAAAAAATTCAATTAAATTTTCTTCCGGGTCTCTCAGGTGTACCACTCTCATTCCCCAGTCGGGCATATCGGTGGGTTCATTGATAAAGCGAATATCTTTTTTCAAAAATGCCTGATAAGTGTCATCTACATTCTCTACTTCAAACGATACCATCATTTTCTCTCGACAATCTATTGGCTGAGTTTTATCACTATTACCAACAGATGGTGCCATATAATCTGAAACAAACAGGGCAAAACCTTCTATTCCATCAGCTACTTTGAAGGAAGCATAACACCCATTTTCATCGCCCCAAACAGGTTCGAATCCAAGTTTTTCTGTATAAAACTTAAAACATTTTTTGTAGTCCTTGACTAATAATCTTACGTTACTGAATTTCATAACTATTCAATTTGAATTTATTTATATTATTTTATTTAATGCTCCTTTTTTCACTTCATTATCCATTGTGATACTTCTGCTTGCCGATAACGGACCGAACTATATGCAGTTGCCGACTGTCCCGAGTAATCGGGATCGAGCCGCACCGCTCCCGACAATTGTCGGGATTGCAGGCTACACGGCTTGTTGTCCGCACGGAATTGAAAATCGGCGGAGCCAAACCCCAATTGACATATAGCTTTTGCTTGCAACCGAAATTCATCTTGTCCTGATATTCATCTCAATATATTGATTAAGTTCGTCTGAATTGTCAACTCGAATTACTCGTCTTAGTCGATTGTTTTTAAGATTTATGTCCAAAAATTTGTTGCCAATTCTTTGCCTGACTTTCATTGATTTCACCTCATCTAAAGATACTTGACTCCGAACAGACCTTAAAAGCCATGGAATCAGAACCAAAATATTCAAGAAACAAATCAGTAATCCAAACCAAAGAAAAGTCTGGTCTCCAGTTTCATTGAATTTCAAAAGTGTCAAAAAGCCATAAATTGCCCCAAAACAAAGAATGGCTGTCAAAATCCGCTTTTGCTTTTTAGCATCGTCTGTAATGATGATTTTGTCTTCGTCGAACAAAATCTCTCCTTTTTTAAGCTTAAAAGTCTGTTTCATGCAGTGTCATATTATGGTTGCTAACAGTCGAGTGTATGAAATGTTGGTGAGTGCGGGCTTCGTCCCTATCCACTGGCACAAAAGCTGGTGCGGGACACAAACCTTCACACAACCGCTTAACCCCCATTATTTTACACATGTTTTTATGCTGTTTTTTTTTATCTTATTTTCTTATAAATGTTTCTCAAAATATCTTTTTCTTCATCGTTGTCAGTAATTGTACCTTTAAGCACTATGTAACCAAGTTCTTTGACTTGTTCAAAAGTCTTGTTTTTAGCTTTTATGAAGTCCCCAAACTCAAACCATTTTTCACCTTTTTGTTTTATTGCAATTTGATATGTATAAAAATTGTTTTTACCGTAAATTCTAATTTGGTGATGTGAATGGATTGTAAAATAAAATTTCTTATCATTTTTTGTATAGCGTGTCTCCCAAACTGAATTCTGAATAAAGTCACAAATCTTCTTAAACACTTTCAGAACTTCTTGACTCAAATATTGGTCTTCACGTGTCAGAAATTCAACACAAGAACTACCAACAACTCTGTATCCACCAATTGGGTGATAAATTAAATGTTCATATCTAATGTCAGTTCCGCAACCTTTTTTTTCGCATGTTCCATAAAGTCCACCCAAGTCGTCTATTGAAATTAAAGTCCAACCGTCTGTTGGTTCAGTTATTCCATGTTGTTGTGCGTGGCATCCTTTACAAAGTGTAATACAGTCGCTTAAAGGATATTCCCAAACTTTAAGTCCATGTTTATAAAGTTTGTGATGTGTCTGTAAGACCACTTCCCCTTTTTTTCTACCACACTTTACACATCTATAACCGTCCCTTCTCTGAACAATTTCAGAAAATTCAAACCACTTTTCATTATAATATGCTCTCTCTTTCTGTTTCATTGTCTATAAAGTACGGTCATACTAAAATTGCACACAACGGTAAATTGTATGAGTAGTGGCAAATTGCATGGTAGTTTCTTATCAAACCGCTACGCAGTTTGAGCGGGCTACAAACCTTGGTATTTACCACATCACCTGCCATTACTTATACAAAATGTAGCCACTGGCCTTATTCATAAATTTCTTCAATCTTTGTTCTTAAAGTTTCTGGAATTGCATAATCAGCTACCGATACAGTATTTAAAGCAATAAAAGGTTTGTTTTTTATTGAACGGTCAGCCAAACCAATTTCTTCTTCGATATCGTTGTCAAATACAATACTCTTACCATAATTAGAATTAACTGCGTTTTCAATATTTGATGTTGAGATATCAGCACTTGCAATTGCATCTGCTCCTTTATACGCTTGGTGGTCTCTATCATAAATGACAATATAATTTACTTTAAAACCATTTAGTAATTTCAAATATAAAGGCATATTATCCTTAGAACCACAATCAATTAAAGTGTAATCGTTTTTAAAAATGGATAATGATTTAGCCAAAAATGGAATTATAGTTTTGTCTGTTTGACCTTCAACTAAAATTACTTTTTTTGCAAAAAATAATTCACTTCTCTCAGGATTAATCCAGTATATAAGATTTAGTTTTTTTCTGTCATCTATTTCAGCAAATAAATCCGATGTGCATTGTTTTACTGTTGTCCCAATTGCGACACTTTCTTTTTTTGCAATAATTAATGATTTATATTCAGCTATATCAACGAATGAGTTTGAATGAGTTGTCACGATTACTTGATTGTTATTCTCAGATAGTGTTTTTAAAGTTGAGTATAAGTCTCTTTGAGCTTGAGGATGTAAATACAATTCAGGCTCTTCAATAATAAAATATGAAGAGTCTGAAGCTTGCCTACTAGCTCCTTCTTCATTCGGTTCATTGTTCTCTTGTCTTATAATATTAGCATATGATTTAATCAATGCGAATATCAATGCTCTTTGCAAGCCATTACCTTTTCTATTTACATCGGTTTTTACACCATCATTAATCCATATTTGGGTACCCACTTTGAAAATATCGTCAATATTAGGAGGAGTAACTTCAACCTCAATCGATGTATTCCAATTTCCAAGTTCTGTTGCTATGTTTTGTTCAAATACATTTAGTTCTTGAGGTCTATTTGCATTATCTTCTCCTTCCTGATTTGTTTTATTCAAAATACTTATCAGTTGACTTACTTGTCGTTTTGCATTCAAATAGACTTGATTTGATTCAGCTAATTTGTTTAAAACTTTAGCATATAAATCACTAAAAACACTTGACCCATTTGGTTTCAATTCTTCATTTGCACTTTTAACTGCTGGGATAAAGAATACATCTCCAAAAATTCCTTGAGCAACTGTTTTAAGTCCAAGAAAATTACCTTCCTCCAAAGTGTAATTAAACTCCAAATCATCTGAATTTGCAGCGATATAGTCAATCTGAGCTTGTTCAACAATAGCCTTTGTTATTCTGCCGCTATCTGGCACAAAATCATTTAGCGGTGTTTCTGAGATTGTGTCTCGACTTGTATAATTACCTGAATTTCCGGGATTAAGCCATTCTTCACTTGGAGACTCATAATAACCGTTATATGAGAATTTCAAATCATTTGTTAATGTTTTGCGGACTTTAATTGAATTATCATTTGATAGATATTTCCGAAATGTTGTCTGGTCATTATCATCTAACTGAGAAAACTTTATTTCAACATAAGCTAATGAGTCTGTATTCAAGAAATCTTGTTTGTCTGGTTTGATTTTTCCAAAAAAGAAAAGAAGTGCAGAGATAATATTTGATTTTCCGTGATTATTTTGACCGATTATTACTGCAAAATCACTAAAGCCAGCTTTTAAGTGATTTACTGACCTCCAGTTTTCAATTTCTATAGTCTCAATTTTCATATGGTAGTATCTTTTTTTTGGCTTGTGGCTAACGGTTGGCTATATTCCGTTATTGATTATATTTCCGTTTTATGGGTAAAACATTAATATAGCCGTCCAAATACGGGGAATATAATCATGTTTTGGATCCTTTCTTCATAGTCTATCTGCTTTCATAAGCCAGTCATTCCCGGAGATACCGAATATTTTCCTTAACGACAGGCCTCTTTCCGCCCGATATTCACAGCTCCGCCTCCACAGTCCCATCCAACGGAACCTTGACGGCGAAATCCTTTCCGTGTGCGGCTTAAAGATGGCGGTCTGTACAATCGGAGGTTGTGGCGGATCGTTTAGTTTCAGTCGGTTGGAAAAAGAATACTCCCAAAAATAGAGATTAATTTGTATATCATGTATATACGAGGGCAATTTTTTTCATAATTTTTTTCGATGGATATTTCGGAATCCCGGTCGTTTGGAATATTAACTCGAATGATGAGAATTCATCACGCAGAGCCATCACGTCCGCAGGCCTATCACGCGAAGCCATAACGGGATCCAACAGGCCCAGGCTCAGGCACAGGCGCCGGCCTTCGACAAGCCCAGGCAACTCCTGTTCCGGGTCGGGTCATCGCCGGGGTATCTGTATGCTTCCTGTATGGTTTCTCTAAGGTTCCTGTATGCTATCATAGAGAAACGATAGAGGAATCTAAGAAAAAGGATGGGGTAACGCCGGCTTTGGCTCAGGGACAAACGGAGGTCCGGGGGGCAGTTTACGGAGACCGGGAAAAAGTGACCGGGTGACTTGGAGTCACCCGGTCACTAAGTTTATCACCCGGCTCCCACGGCTCCCCCGGATCTGTCCTCCGGGGGCCATAGATATGGAATTTGTAATTCCCTCGCAGGAGTTTCATATCTTCCCTGATGAGATGGGTCGTCCTTACAGGACTTCGATTGAAGGGAGGCATCGTTACGCCGGGTTCAAACCCGTCGCTACAATATGGCTCGTCCCCACGGGACTTGTAAGGTATAATCACCAGAAATAAAGAGAGCCGTAGACTCGGGACATATTGCAGGAAGAGATCAGGAAAATAACACCCTGACGCGATCGTTCCGATAGGGATCGGAACGCGTCACCCGACTCCCCGGGAATACCATCCGGGGGTCTCAGACGAGGAATTTCTAATTCCCTACTTCTTGCGGGAATCCGTTCTCCGGCCCTTATATGTTTGAAAAGTAAAAATGTACCAAGTTTAAAATGTAATAAAAAAAAGAATAGCCAATATTGTAAAGAGAGGAGGAACCGGCCCTGGTACTTGATACCGTCTTTCAGTATCTTCCTCTTTCAAGTTGATTTCGGGGTATAACTTAGTGCTTGACACTGCATTATTAAGGATGAAAGACGCTTGAATACTAAATTTAACTAAAATGGAACTATTATGAAGATTGGTTATCTGGGAATTGATGTTAGCAAAGGTTATTCTGATTTCATGTTGGTATCAAGCAACAGAGAAGTGCTTGAAGATGCATTTCAACTGAATGATAACCAACAGGGACATGTTACCCTTTTGAACCTTTTGAAAAAGTTCAGGGCTAAGCATGATCTTATTGGGATCAATGCTGTACTTGAAAGTACAGGTGGATACGAGAACAATTGGTATACCTATTTAAAGAATGAAGGCCATTGGGCAAGTGTGAGAATAGGTAGGGTCAATCCTTATGGCGTGAAACATGACAGTATTGCTGGTATGGAACGAACAACAACCGATGCAACCAGCGCCCGCAGGATTGCGCTCTATGCTTTAAACCACCCTGAAAAAATTAATTGGGACGAAGCCGGGTATGATGTCCTGGATTCATTGCGCAGTATGTACAATTACATTCGGACACGGGTAAAGCAAAAAGTCCAGTTGCAGAATCAATTAGAAAAGTTGCTATATACAGCCTTTCCCGAGTTATCGCCTTATACCCAGGAACAATTGCCGAAATGGCTATTAACCTTGCTGCAAACGTTTCCTACAGCTTCGGCCATGAGGAATGCCAGAGTTGAAGACCTTACCCTGATAAAAGGCATTACCGATGAAAAAGCGGCCCTGTTGCTGCATAAGGCAGAACAAAGTATATCATGGGCCGATAACCCTTCCTTAAGGCAAATTATTCGGGGTTATGCCAAAGATATCGCTGATATAATCCAACAAGTAGAGGATTTAAAGAAAAGTCTTGAACAACAAAAAGAAATCCCTAAAGGCATTCAAACAATAGAAAGTTTTCCGGGAATAGGCCGATATTCAGCAATAGGAATAATGATTGAGATCGAGGATATCAATCGTTTTGAAAGTTCAAAACAGATGTGCTCCTTCTTTGGAGTCCACCCTAAATTCAAACAAAGCGGAGATAAAACTTCTGGCATAAGGATGAGCAAACAAGGGTCTTCAGAGATGCGGGCCACACTGTACATGGTTGCAAAATCGGCTTTGGTCTATAATCCTCATATCAGGAAAATCTACGACAGGTTTAAACAACAGGGTATGGTTCATAATCAGGCAATGGGGGTGATAATGCACAAGATACTGAGAATCATATATGGAATGCTTAAATCACAAACAGGGTATATCCCTGAAGTAGATATTGAAAATCAACAGAGGACAATTGCGAGTCAACCAAGTACGAAAAAAGTACAAACTGATGGCGTAAAAAAGCAAAGGTATCAGCAATTAAGCACAGAAGCGCCCATATCAAAAATTGAATTGAAAAGGAGAAAGGAACAATTATCATCCCCAAGTCCATCGCTGGACAAGTGCGGGGTATGACATTGTTCCCAACAACAAAGTTAAAATAAATGATACAATATTTGGTTTTCTACGGTATAACTGAAAGGGTCAAATCTCAATAACCGTGGGTGTAACCCACGGAATAGGGCTGGAAAGTTACCTCGTCCCCGAAGGGGGTGAACCGCAACAATCCCAGGGTGCAGCGCATCGGAATCCAGGGCAAACCTACCGATCTTCACCCGGCGCACCGTAGCCCTCTGTTCAGCACGCTGCCTTTTACGTGAAGCAACGCGAATTCGGGATTACGTCACTATCGCTCCTCTTAAAAAAGCAGATAAGCCAATACACAGGCTGACAGATTGGGTATTGTCCCTAGGCTTCGGGATTTATTGTCCTGTTTATTGGGCGCCGGGCATAATTCGACCCTGATTCTGGTTATCCCGTAAATATTTTCCCGGTGTTACGCCAACATGTTTTTTAAAAAGTTTGGTATAATGACTCTGGTCAAAAAATCCAATATCATAGGTGGTTTCTGTCACCGAATTTTGTTGAATCAGAATCTTTTGCGACTTTTTTATTTTACAGACAAGGTAATAAGCGTAGGGGGATAAGCCATAGCATTTATGGAAAAATCTGTTAAAATGATACTCGCTCAAACAAGCGATATCCGACATTTGCTTTAGTGAAATATCGCATTCGCAATTACTCTCAATAAATTGTTTAGCCAACTGTACTTCTCCCGAAATGGATTCGTCGATAACCATTTCACATTCGACCGAACAGGATTGTAACCGGGATACTATCCCGTTGTATAAACTCCTTAATCGCGACGATGATTTTTCATATTCAGCCAATGAATGAAACTCTTTGACCAGGCCTGACAGGTCAGGTATGGGGAGGAGCAGTTGCGGGAAGTAAAATGAATGATCAAGGCTCATTGAGATGATCTTATAACTATGTCCGGAATTATTAACCGACCTGCACCAATGCGGTTCAAACGGTTGAATAATGAAAAGGTCATTGGGCTTTAAAATGGTCTTAATCCCCCGATAGGTAAATTCTCTCTCGCCAAGTTCAATGATCCCCAGATTGATCGTTGAATGAAAATGAACAGGGAAAGCATTGGAAATATTGTAACCATGGGTAACAGATACCCCCGGCAAATTGTCTAAATCAAAATGGATAATCTTTCCCTGTTCGTTTTTCATACTTCAAATTTACAATAAAGCGGGGAAAAACTTTGCCAGTAAAAACAAGCCTTCGTTTTCTGCTTTTACTGAATGGTTCCTGTCTGCCGGGATAAATCCAACGGTTCCTTTTTGGTAATCCAATTTCTCCTGACCGATCATGCAATGTCCTAAACCACTGATAACCTCATGTAATTCGGTTTTGCCGGCATGACTATGAATTCCAATCTCACAACCGGGATCTATTTTCACCAGATGGCAGCTCAAGCGATTATCGGTACTCTCCCCTTTAATAAGATGTTTTAGAAAGACTCCTTTATAAGCAGAGTGTTCATTCCATTTCAAATTTTCAACATCAATACATTCGCCATTGATGTATAACTTTCCGTTGTTAAAATCATTTGTGTCCATAATAATTTGTGATTATTGATGGATACAAAACTACCGATCAATCGTACCGGTAAATTGTAAAATATTGCTCTCTTTTCCTTGCCCCTGATGGTTGTGTTTATGAAACATGGGGATTGCGGGCTTCGTTCGTATCCTCCAATATCCGCCGGCTGGCGGACCGACCGAAAACAGAACGATTACCCGCTTACCCCCAATGCCTCACACGCTGCCGCAGCGCATCGGCAACCACAACAATATAATTTTCAGCAATTTATTTTATACCGAACGGCACCTTCATCGAGACACTGATATTTCTTCCCTGATTGTAATAATTCAAGGGTCGTAAAGTAGAAAGATGGTCGAAATACTGAGTGTCGAAAATATTGTTTACAGAAACGCCGACGTTTAAAACTTGTCGGGATACATTAATGTCCGTATTAAGACTTAAATTTACGAGCGTATATCCATTGGTAGCGGTCTCGTAGGGCGATGGATTCCCTTGTTTTAGTGCAGAGAGAGCAGAGAGTTTGATTGCTGGTTTTTTTAGTAATCCTATTTTCTCACGTTCGGCCCTTATTTCATACCGGAATTTTTGAGCAGGTATAAATGGCAGATAATCGTCATTTTCCTGTTTCCCGATAACAGAAGAATAGGTTCCTTCGATATGCAGCCAGGGTAAAGATTTCGGATGAAAATGGATTCCGGCTTCCCCGCCGTAAAGTCTGGCATCGGTTTGCGAGAAACGATAAATACTCATACCTGTCGATGTTGTTTCTGTGGTTGGTGAGATAAAAATATAATCATTAATCTGATTATAAAATCCAGCCAGATCATAGGATATAAACTCCCCGTGATAATGCATACTTAAATCTGTTTCAAAGGAGTTTTCAGGGGATAGATTTTCATTCCCGATCTCATACCTGTTGCCATGCATTCCATTTGAAGTAAGTTCAGATAAGTTTGGGACACGGTAGCCTTTTGCAAAATTAGTCCTGAACAATAATTTCTCATTAACCCTAAAGGTTGCACCAACCGACCCGTTAAGGTTTGAAAAATCCTTATCTACAGGAGCATGATAATCGCCGGTCCCCTCTACGCCCAAAGCAAACGTTTCAGTATTATACCTATCGAATCTCAAACCACCCTGAAGTTTCAGTTTCCTGAAAAGAGTATACTGTGCCAATCCAAAGAATCCCAGGTTATTAATATTGGCATCAGGCAAAAACTGAGAGGCACGATTGTTACGGTTTCTGTTATTTTGCGACATCCCTTGTAATCCAACGATATATTCCGATTTAGTACCGGAAGGCAAAACCAGTTTTAATTCATAGGTAAGGGTGTTCAAATTCATTTCGACAAATGGCACATCAAGTGTGGTTTGTAGTTTTCTCAAAGCATTTTGATAAGAAGCATTAATATCCCATTTGAATTTGCCCCAATAGAGAGTGTTTTGAGAAGAAATCATCTGATGTTCCAAATCCTGATACCATATTTCATTTTTCCGTCCTTGCTCTGTGATCAAGGGTTTTACAGCAGGGACCGTCATACCCAAATCTTGCTTGAAATAGTCGTAGAAAAGCTTGAACGTCCCAATTTTTCCGGTAAATCCCGTATTGGCATTGAAGGTCATTTCGTTGAACCGCGAATTGGGAACGTAATCACCTCCACCCTGTAAATAATCGGCATGGGTTTTATGTCCGAGGCGTAAACCTCCGAAAAGATTTTTCGAAGCGCCTTTTACCCCGATACTATTATTCATTCCTAATGTATTAGAATGCAATTGCAACCGGTAGTCCCCGAGAATTTTACCAACCGGTGCGGGCTTCTCCTTAATGAAATTCAGGACTCCGCCTATTGCATCCGAGCCATAAAGTAATGAAGCAGGACCCTTAATAATTTCGACCCTTTCAACATCGTTATCATCAATGCCTAAGGGGTGGTTCTCACTGAATTGATAATTTTCAATACGGACGCCGTTGTTCATTACCAAAACGTCATTCATAGAAAGCCCGCGAATTACAGGCTTTGAGACACCTTGACCTTTGGCAATCATATCAATCCCCGGAACTTTGGTTAATGATTCCATGAAATTGGGGGTCCCTGATGAAGCAATATCCTTGCTTTTTAACACATCAATTTTCACGGCATTATCATGTTGAGAACTGACATAACCACCTGTAATCACAATTTCCTGTGACTGAATATTCGCTAATGACAGAAGAGCATCTACCTTGTTTTCCGTTTGGGAAATTTCAACTGTTTTAATTTCATTATTGTATCCCACAAATGAAAACTGAATTTTTATTTTTCTGTTTGGAACATTAAGAATCAAATACTCTCCGGCTTGATTCGTCATTGTCCCCTTATTGAGTTCAGGCAACGAAACAGATGCGCCAATCAAGGGTTCATTATTTTGATCTGTTACCTTACCTTTTATTTGATTTTGAGCGTTTACTTTTAGACAAAGAAACAACACAAAGAAAATTAAAACGATTTTCTTCATTTTATCACGATTTTAAAAATTTACAAATAAGCCTTTTACATCATTGGAGATGATGTTATTATATCTGTAAATGCGGGGGCGATCGTAATAGAAATGAATACTTTGAATTATCGCAACAAAAAACAAAACTGTAATTATCATCTTGTTCTACACAATAATAATGTTCTTGTGCAGGTAGTAGTACATGCTTATCAGCTGAGAAAAGTGATAATTCAAACCCTGGGATAGGGCATTTCTCGTGATGTTCATGAAAATGCTTCTCATATTTGGCCGTACAGTGAAAATGGTCATGATGGTGAAAAAGGCCATCAAAAAACTTAATAGTCATTGGTGTTGTGAAGATGAACACCAAGGTCAGTGAAAAAATAATTCTAAGCTTTCTTGCCATTCTGTTTACCTGTCGGTCATTGTTTAAACGGGCTTTAACGGTTGGCGGTATGAATCAGGCCGATGGCTGACAATTCTCAGTCAGGTGACATCTGGCGGATGGCGGACTGAAAGGGGCTACCCCTGAAAACTATAGCAGTCTTGAATGCCTGCTCTCCCGGCAATTATTTATACCGCTTGTCAATCTAAACCCCGCCTTCGCGGGTAAAGGGTCTAAAAATACCCGATTCTTTCTAATCTTCGACATTATTTACACAAAATTTTCCGAATTGGAGAAAGAAACCGGGATTAAGCCCGTTTCACTTCAGACATGGAATTTACTTTTCTATCAGTCATTGGTCGTCATTTATCGTCAATGATTGACATTGTTTGTTTTTATCTTCTTAATGACTATTAGTGACAATTAATGACCTTTAATGACCTGCTTTTGATGTAATCCTTTTCTCAGGCCCTGAAGAGGCCATATATAAATAACCGTGGGCGAAACCCACGGACTAAAACCACCAGGCAACCTCATCCCCGAAGGGGGTGAACCTTAATAACCGGGCTCCCCCGGATATGTCATTCGGGAGCTTCAGGTATAGATTTTGTAATTCCCGGTTTCAATATAAACCTCCTCGGCGGGTTCTCTCCTGCCCGGCCCCCTGACCCTGAACTAATTAAAGAACCTTAACATCTCATTAACAACAAATTGATTAAACCCAACGTACAACAGATTATCAAAAAGTCGTGTAAACAATATTTAATTCATGAGAACATCAATTATAAATTTTCTGTTTTTAATCGCGTTTGTCTCCTCTTTCGCACAGACGCCATCACCGATGCCCCCGGATCAACAAACGGCAGTTGGGGGTGAGAATCCGGTTACAAGAAACATCACCATTAAAGGACAAATCATTGAACAACAAACCAAAACGCCGATGGAGTATGCCAATGTGGCCCTCTATTCGGCCCAGGACAATTCGATCGCGGCAGGCGTAATGTCGTCCTCCAACGGGAATTTTGAGCTTAAGAACCTTAAGCCGGGTAATTATTACATCGTGGCCAATTTCATCGGTTTTGAAAAAAAGACCTTGCCCAATATCGTCCTGAATTCGGAAAAGAACAATATCGACCTGGGGAGGATCGAGTTGAACGCTGTTAGCGAGGAGATTGGCGAAGTTACGGTGGTAGCCGACAAAGCACGCGTCGAATTCAAGATCGACCGCAGGGTGGTCAATGTCAGCCAGGACATCAGCGCCACAGGCGGAACGGCTATCGAAGTGCTGGAAAACACCCCATCGGTTCAGACCGATTTTGAAGGGAATGTCACCCTGCGCGGCAGCTCCGATTTCACGGTGCTGATCAACGGGAAACCCAGTGTTCTTAAAGGAAGCGACGCGCTTCGGCAGATACCGGCGGTGAATATTGAGAACATCGAGATCATCACCAACCCTTCGGCCAAATATGATCCCGACGGCACTACCGGCATCATTAATGTGATCATGAAAAATATGGTAAAAGATTCGTTCAGCGGGTTGATCAATGCCACTGCCGGGATCAATGACAAGTATCGCAGCGATGCCACCTTCAACTACCGGACCGGCAAGTGGAGCTATATGTTAGGTGGCAACTATAACGACATGAACAACAAAGGCTCCCGTCAATCGATCCAGGAAGTAACGAATGGCACTACGGTTACCACCAGGGAATCGTCCGGCGACGGAACATCGCACATGCAAGGGAAAAGCCTGAAAGGAGGTATCGAATACAGTATCAGCAAGAATAGCTCGATCGGGCTGAATGGTAATATTGGGAAAAGGGATTTTGGTAATACGAACATTAGCCAGCAAATCACCTCAACCAATCTGGATGACACAAAATCGTACCTGTACCAGGATAACAGTTCCAGCCGTTCGGGCGATTATTGGAGCACGGATCTGAATTTCCTCCATAAGTTTGCCAAGAAAGGACACGAACTGCAGGGTTTGTTCTATATCTCGGGCGATAATGGTAGTGATTCGGAAAACCTGATTGATTATGAATCAGATGCATCGTGGAACCCGATTAACAATGAACCGCTTAAACAACGCACCAGTGAAAACTCCAAGGGTCACGAATACCGGGTTAAGCTCGATTACACTCTGCCGATCAATGAAAACGACCGGTTAGAAGCGGGTTATCAGGCCAGAATGGAACGCGATCAGGAAAGTTTTCTCTTCGAAGAATACGATTACGCGTTGAACGACTGGATAGTGAACAACAATTTCAGCAGTGATTTTGATTTCACGCGTGACATTCATGCTTTTTATGCCACCTATTCGCACGCGAAAAACGATTTCTCCTACCAGGTTGGCCTTCGCAATGAATATACCTACCGGAACATTGAAAGCGAATTGTCACAGGGTTCAAATAAGATCAATCGTTTGGATTGGTTTCCCACGCTCCATGCCTCGCAAAAGCTGAAGAACGATTTCGAGCTTCAGCTCAGTTACAGCCGCCGGCTGAACCGCCCGAGGGGATGGAACCTCGAACCATTTACTTCCTATATCGACCAGTACAATGTACGGGTCGGGAATCCCAGGCTGGGCCCTGAATATACCGGCTCCTACGAGTTAACCCTGCTTAAACGGATCGATCGTTCATTCATCTCGCTCGATGGCTATTACCGTAACACCAAAGATCTGATGACCCGTGTTCAGACCCTTGGCGACGATGGTATTTTTTATCACACGATGCAAAACCTCAACAATGACTATTCCGTTGGCAGCGAACTGATGGCCAACCTGGAAGTGAAACCCGGATTCAGGATTATTGCCAGCGGCACCTATTACCGCTACTGGATGAAGGGGGAGATCAATGGTGAGGAGGTGAATCAAAAGAGCAATAATTTCGATTCGCGGCTAAATCTTGATATGAAACTGGCGAAAAATACCCGGATGCAATTGACCGGCGTTTACCGGGGTCCTTCAGTTTCGGCCCAGGGCAAACGCGAGGGGATGATCTTCTCGAACGCCTCCCTGAAACAGGAGCTTTTCGACAATAAACTGACGGCCACCCTGCAGGTGCAGGATATCTTTGGAACGATGAAATTCAAGGGCAGTTCGTATGGCCCCAATTTCAGCAACAGTTACAGCAACAAACGCGAGTCGCAGGTGGTCCAACTGACTTTGAGCTATAAGATCAACAATTTCAAGAGTAAAAACTCCAATGAAAATTCGGAGTCGAATATGGATAATGACAGGGGCGGTATGGAGGGATTTTAAGCGATCGAAATTGTTACTGTCCGGAGAGATGCAGGAACCTCTTCGCCACCAATGGCAGAAATAGACTTGCTGTAAGTCGGGGTGCGACTCTATGCTCACGCCGCGGAAAAAGGTTTGCGTCCGGTAGCGCCCCGACTATCAAATTTTCTTTCTGTTATTATCGAATCATGCCCTATTTTTTGGGATAGGTCCACCGAATGACACCTACTAACGACAACCACTCTGGTCAGGAAAGTAAACGGATCATCAAAAAAATAAAGCGACCGTACTCCTAAGAGTGACGGCCGCATTTCTACCTCTAACTTAAATCACCAATTATTCACATAACTTTATCATCGTTATTTCTGGCCGCCTTACCCGGCAAACCATTTTTTGTTTTTCCGAACAATCCCTATTTTTTCCTAATAATCACAATCTTTTCCTTTCCCTTGCCAATATCCTTGCGATCAAAAGAGATGATCTTCTCATCGCGCTCTCCAAATGCAAACGAATTGCGCATTGATTGGTGGTCTATATTAAAAAAGCCCTGCATCACAGGCATTGGAGGCAGCTTTATTTCATCGCGGTTCCCGTACAGAAAGTGTGAGTTATATCTTCCCGTATCAAGGTGCATAATCCCTTTTCCGAATATTCTCCTTGCCGAATCCCTGTCGAACGGGTAGAACCTTAACGTGTCGGCGAATTGCCGAAATCCTCTTCCTCTTTGTAACAGGGCTGTCCTGCCGGGACGATCATAGATCATCATCCGGTTGAATTTCTTACCCTCAGGATTGAGTTTTTTCAGAATAGAGTCCATTTTGGCATGAACCAGTTCAGCATTCTCCTCTTCAAAAGTGGTATCAATCTTCGTGTCATTAACATCCACATGAACCACTGCTTTTGCTTGTTTTTCTTTTTGCTGTACCTCTTCCGATTGGAATGCAACATCATCGACAGGTCCAAAGGTAAATGACGATGCTGTCAGAAAGATGGAGAGAGAAGCTGTAATCAAGGTAATTTTTGTCTTCATAATTTTTAATTTATTAGAGGTTATTTGAATCATTTTGATATTCCAAAATTACGGCTATCCTTTGTCGTAATTGGTTAAGGTCCTGTAAAAAAGAGTTAAGGAAAAGTTAAAGTTATGATATATAATAAATAATTGTCTACCTTTGAAATATGAAGAAACAACTGATCATCGGCCTGGTAATCCTAATGGGAGTAGCACTGCTTGGAATAATAGCGGTACAGTTTTATTGGTTCAACAATTCGGTTAAGGCCAGTAATGAACTCTTCGACCGGTCGGTGAACGAAGCGCTCAACAGGGCGGTGCGACGGTATGAAATACATCGGGATATCCATATTATAGAACAAACCACCGGCGGCAATGACTCAATACCGGGATTTCAGTCGTTGTATCCTACCCCACCGGTTCCTGCCGATGTTAATGTACGCATCGAACTCGACAGTCTTAAGAAAAACCTCAGGGTTATTTCCAGACCATCAAGGTTATTCGGCACCCGCCGTTCCAGACCTCGCATTGACACGACCACTAAATTTAACCCAGATCATTCCAATGTGAATCCAAGGGATAGTGTATATAAAAGATACGGCATTAACGGATCGACGAATTCACTGGACACCACGAATTTCCCCTATGGTCAGAAGGCTAAACAATTAGAGGTTCTGGCCAATCAGATAGCCACTGAATTCAAGGGATGGGAATCGGGACGGAATATTGACACGGAACAACTTAACGAAATTATCCGTTGGGAATTGGACAATAATAATATCCCGATAGAATATAATTATGCCATCCTGATCAGCGACAGTGTTATTATCTCCGATCCCTCTCCGTTAAGCCATATCGACAGACAATGGTTCAGGGTCAATCTTTTCCCGAACGACATCTTCCGCCGAGGCATCTTTCTGGCAATCTACTTCCCCGACCGGTATGCATTTATTGGTCGTACCATGTTTCTGCTATTGGCTTCCTCGATCCTTTTCACACTGGTGATCCTGGTGACCTTTATCCTTAGCATCCACTTTATCCTCCGCCAGAAAAAAATCTCGGAGATGAAATCGGATTTCATTAATAATATGACCCATGAATTCAAGACGCCGATCGCGACCATTTCGGTTGCTGCCGACTCGATACTTAATGAAAGGGTGATCAATGATCCCGAGAAAGTGAGGTTCTTTACCGGCATGATCAAAAAAGAGAACAAGCGAATGGATGGACAAGTGGAACAGATCCTTCAGATTGCCCGTCTTGACCGTAAAGAATTTGAATTCCGGTTTCAAAAGGTCGATGCCCACGAACTGATCGGAGAGGCTATCGAAAGCATCTCAATCCAGGTGGAAAAAAGGGGCGGAAAAATTGAGACCCAACTGGAAGCCGCGAATCCTATTGTCACGACAGATCCAACTCATTTTACCAATATGATCTACAACTTATTGGACAATGCCAACAAATACTCGCCGGAAAAACCGGAAATTCTGGTTAAGACCTTGAATGATCCAAAAGGATTGGTTATTATTGTTGAAGATCACGGGTTGGGAATGTCAAAAGCGGTCATGAGTAAGATCTTTGAGAAATTCTATCGTCAGACCACCGGCAACATTCACAACATCAAAGGTTTCGGATTAGGTCTTAGTTATACGAAAGCCATCCTTGAAGCCAACAAAGGTGATATCAGGGTCCATAGTGAGCTGGGGAAAGGAAGCCGCTTTGAAGTATTTATTCCATTTATGATCTGACCATGACGGAAGAGAAAAAATCTGTTTTTTTGGTGGAAGATGACCTTAGTTTCGGCGCCGTACTGAAATCCTATCTTGAAATCAGCAACTTCACTGTCTCCTGGATTGACGATGGTAAACATGCCATGGATCATTTCCGCAATAATAAATTCCATCTTTGCTTACTCGATGTCATGTTGCCCAATATTGACGGCTTTACGATTGGTAAGGAGATCAGGGCCATCGATGTTCACATCCCCATCATCTACCTGACTGCAAAATCATTAAAAGAAGATATACTGACCGGCTATAAAATTGGCGCCGACGATTATCTCGTTAAGCCCTTCGATGCCGATGTTTTATTGTTTAAGATTGCGGCCCTGCTTAAGCGTAGCGGCAACGCTCCAATCAACGAGAATCAGAAGTACCGCATCGGGCAATACCTTTTCGACCCAAAGCTTCGAACTATTGAATTAAACGACCAGATACAGCAGTTGAGCCCCAAGGAAGCAGCATTGCTGCAGCTTCTCTGCGAACACAAAAATGAGTTACTCTCCCGTGAATATGCTCTGAAAAAAATATGGCGCGACGATGATTATTTCACCACCCGAAGCATGGATGTGTATGTAACCAAGCTTAGAAAATATCTGAAAGATGACCCATCGGTTGAGATCAAAAACATTCACGGGAGCGGGTTTATCATAACCATGCCCTGAGTAAAAAACGGGCCCAATATCAACCTACGCCGAAATAAAAAACAAAATTTTGCTGATGATTTCACCAGATTGACGTAAATTAGTATGAGCGTTTTATGCTATATTTTCTTCATAATTATTGTATTCAAATCTTTTAATTAGGTTGTTTCAATAACATAAAACATGGAAACTACTGAAATCGTTGAAATTTTAAAAATGGCCATTGAGCAATGTGCCAAAGAAGGAGGCTGGGCCAACCTGGCTGAAGTTGGAGTAATCCTGCGTGAAAAAGCAGTCCCATACGGCAAACTTTCAAAATTCATCACGCGTTACTCCGACATCATTGAAACAAGGATCGACGATTCGAGACAACCACCCGTTGTCTATGCCCGTCTGATTGAGGATTGAAGTCTGTTTACATTACACATCGATTTTGATTAATCAACATTAATACTCCCCGGTTTCTTCACGACCCGGGGATATTAATAAAATGAGCGGACGTAAATAATCCACTACCAAAGTTGCCCCCAATGATTAATAAAATTGATTGTCAATAAATTTGTCATACAGAAATATTATTTTTGTCCCTCATTTATTCGGAGGGTAATTTTTTAATGAAAAGCCTTGAATTCGACTTTATAGTAGTCGGCAGCGGTCTTGCAGGTTTGGTAGCAGCCTATCATGCATCTGATTACGGGACTGTTGCATTGATCTCCAAATCTGAACTTGATGTCAGTAATTCCTATAACGCGCAGGGAGGAATTGCTGCAGCGATTGGACAGGATGACGATCCCCGGCTGCATTTTGAAGATACATTAATCGCCGGACGAGGACTTTGCGATCATGATGCTGTTATGCTCCTGGTGACTGAAGGAATCGACCGCGTCAATCGACTAATCCAACAAGGGGTCGATTTTGACAAAGACACCGAAGGAAATATCAAATTAGGGCTTGAAGGGGGCCATTCGCGCCGAAGAATCCTTCATGCCGACGGTGATGCGACCGGGAAGGTCATGACCAGCTACATGCTGAAAAAAGTTCTGGCTAAACCACGGATCACTCCGTTCGAATATACTTCAGCCTTAAAACTCCTGGTAGAAAATGATATTTGCTCGGGGGTACAGACCCTAAACTATATCGACGACGAAAATTCCATTATTCTTGCGAAAGCCACCATACTGGCCACCGGAGGCCTTTCCCGTTTGTACTCCCGATCGACGAATCCCTATACAGCTACAGGTGATGGTATTGCACTGGCCTGGCAAGCCGGGGCCCGGTTAGCCGACATGGAATTCGTACAGTTTCATCCAACTGCTCTTTCCCTGGCCGGACACGATGCCTACCTGATCAGCGAAGCGGTCAGGGGCGAAGGAGCTCACCTGCTCGACTCGAATGGGATCCGCTTCATGCCGGAACTTAATCCTCTGGCCGAACTGGCCCCCCGCGACGTGGTGGCCTCTGCCATCTTTAAAAGGATGCAGGTAACCAATGGACCGGTGTTCCTCAGCCTGCGCCATCTTAATCCGTCCTCTATCACCGACCGGTTCCATTCGATTCACAACCACTTGCAAAAATTAGGAATCGACATGACCCGCGATTTGGTCCCGGTAGCCCCGGCCGCCCACTACATGGTCGGAGGCATCCGTACCGATCTTTGGGGTCAAACAAATATCGCCGGCCTCTTTGCCTGTGGCGAAGTGGCTTCAACCGGGGTAATGGGAGCCAACCGACTGGCAAGCAACTCCTTGCTCGAATGTTTGGTTTATGGGAAACGGGTAGTCGAAAAGGCACGACAAATCGAATCGATCACCTACCCAACCATATTACCCGATCCGTTGAACCTTTCGGCTGACACCGATTATGACTATCTTCGGATCAAAAATGAACTGGCGACCCTCATGACCACTCATGTTGGAATTATCCGGGAAGAAAACGGAATGAAACTAACACTGGCAAAACTGAATCAGATCGCGGAAGAATACAAGGATCACAAGGGTAATTACAATTATCACAAAATAAAGAGTCTGGCAGATATCTGCCGGATAATCACCATCTCAGCATTAGAACGAAAGGAGAGCCGTGGCGGACATATCCGCAGCGATTTCCCGCAGGAATCGGCCGACCTGATCCATCATATTATCCAGGAAAAAGGGAAAACAATCATTTACGAAAATGTTCGAATAAAAGAATCATGACAGCATTAGATTTTGAAACCATCAAACCCATCATCGACTATGCCCTGAATGAAGATATTGGCAGCGGTGACATTACCACAAACTCCATAATCCCCGGTGATTTAACCACCCGTGCCACTATGCTGGCAAAAGCCCCGGGGGTTGTTGCTGGTCTCCAGGTAGCTGAATATGTCTTTAAATCGCTGAATCCCGACATCATCTGGAACCCTTTCATAAAAGATGGGGATAAAGTGAAGAAAGGCGATTTAATCGTCGAGGTGAAAGGATCCTATCGCGCTCTGCTCACCGGCGAAAGACTCGCGCTGAACTTTCTTCAGCGAATGAGCGGTATCGCTACCATGACCTCCTGTTTTGTGGAGGCAGTGGAAGGGTTAGGGACTAAGGTCCTGGACACCCGTAAAACAGTGCCCGGGTTGAGGTTGCTCGATAAATATGCGGTCAAGACCGGTGGAGGAACCAATCACCGAATCGGCCTTTACGATATGGCCCTTATCAAGGATAACCACATCAAAGTGGCCGGGGGGATCCTTAACGCTGTTGAACAGGTTAGAAAACATGTTTCATCCGGAATTCAGATCGAAGTAGAAACGACTACCATCGAGGAGGTGCGGCAGGCGCTGGAAGCAAAAGCAGACATAATCATGCTTGACAATATGTCGACCGACACCATGGCCGAATGTGTCAGAATCATTAATAAACAGGCTAAAATTGAAGCCTCGGGCAATATGACCCTCGAAAGACTGAAAGAAGTGGCATCGACGGGTGTGGACTTTATCTCCATCGGGGCGCTCACCCATTCGGTGACAGCATTGGATATCAGCATGAATATTGAATCCTAATTTAATAAGGGTGAATCTGGTTATCGACATCGGCAACAGCAGCACGAAAGTGGCGTTATTTGAAAACAATCAAATAATTGAACAATTCTGTTTCGATTTTTTATCAGATAAACAGATTATCCGATTAAAACAAAAGCATCCAAACCTTGATCATGCGATCCTTTCATCCGTGGCCGGGGTCAATGAATCCGTTCTTTCTTTTTTAAAGGAAAATTTTCAGACTTTTATTCAACTGGATCATCATACACCTGTTCCGTTGGAAAACTGTTACGGGACTCCTGAAACCCTTGGGCTCGACCGTCTGGCAGCGGCAGTTGGCGCTAACAGCCTCTTCCCCGGTTCAGACCTGTTGATTATCGACGCTGGAACCGCGATTACTTATGATTTTGTCGAACGGCATAACCGCTTTTTAGGAGGGAATATCTCTCCCGGTATCAATACCCGTTTTCGTGCGCTGCATGAGTTTACACATCAGTTGCCCCTGGTAGATAGTGCCGAAGCATGGCCCCTTATCGGGAAAACGACCGAGGAAGCCATCCGCGCCGGCGTATTGAACGGAATTCTGTTCGAGATGGATTCTATGATTGAACGAATGAGATCCGATTATCCGGAAATTATTACGATTCTTACAGGAGGCAGCTCTTTCTTTTTTGATAAAAAATTAAAAAACGCCATATTTGCACAATTCGAAATTACGCTCATAGGATTAAACCGAATTCTTGAATATAATTATAATGCTAAAAAGAAATAACTTATTAAACCCCGCGGTATTGTTGGCCCTACTAATCCCCTTGTTTTCAATGGGACAGAGCGACAACAGCAGCAATACCAGTTCGCCGTATTCTTATTATGGTTTCGGTAATATGAGCGGATACAGTTTCGGGAGAGGTGTCGGCATGGGCGGGGTTTCACTCGGGATCAGAAACGGATATCAGATCAATATAGCCAATCCGGCTTCCTATACGGCCATCGACTCAATGACCTTTCTGATGGAATTCGGGGTGAATTCACGTCACACTTCCTATACTACCGAAAACCAGAAAAAAGGGTCCAATGATGTCAATTTCAACCATATGACCTTTTCCGTTCCATTAACCAAATGGTGGGCTACTGCCTTTGGATTGGTCCCCTATTCCAACAAAGGTTATGCTATTTCCTCAACACGGGAAACCGATTATGGAATCTCTGATTATTCGTTTAATGGCTCTGGCGCCCTTTCAAAAGTTATTTTAGGGAATGGTTTCAAAATCAATGAGAATCTTTCGGTCGGGTTCAACGCATGGTTCATGTTCGGTAAACTTAAGGACAATATCTATGTCTATTACCCGTATGACGACAATGCCTATGATTATTTAAAGGACAACAGTCTTACGGTTCATGATGTTGGGATTACCGCCGGTGTGCAATACCAGTACAAATCGAAAAAAGATAATACACTGATTATCGGCGCCATCTTTGAACCGAAAAACACCCTTTCTTCCGATTATACCATTCATGAAGAGAGAGTCCTTTTTCGCAATTCCACCCAGAGCCAACCCATTATTGATACTTTGCGCCACGAGGAGTCTTCATCAAAGGGACTAAGGCTTCCGGCAAGTTTTGGCGCGGGTTTTTCGTATTCTCTGAAAAATAAAATTACTTTTGGCGCAGATTTTTTCCACCAAAAATGGGATCAGGCATTATTTTTGGGGGATAAACAACAGTATATGACCAATAGCAACCGATACTCTACAGGTCTGGAGTTTACACCCGACAGGTTTTCCATCAGAAGCTATTTGGACAGAGTTCAATATAGAATTGGAGCTTTCTACGAAAATTCTTATTTAACGTTAAATGAGAATCAGATTAACGGGTATGGTATTACATTTGGCCTTGGATTACCGATCAGCCGATCTTTGTCAACATTGAACTTCTCGGCAGAACTTGGCAAACTGGGAACGAAAGATAATAATCTGATCCGTGAGACGTATGCTAAATTTACATTACACGTTCTGCTACATGACAGATGGTTCATTAAAAGGAAATTCGATTAAAACTTAAATTATACCAATATGAAGACTACAGTTAAATCACTAATCGCGCTTATTCTGATCTTCACCATCGGAATTGCGGGGGCTATCGCCCAACCCAGAGTTATCAAAGGTACTGTTTACCGTGATGGCAAACCCGCTTCCGGGGTTACCGTTACGGCCCATAAAGCCAGTGGAAGCTTTTTTACCAGCTTCGACGGCAAATATGAGTTGAATGCAGACTTGAAGTCCAAATGGATCAAATTTGCGTTCCCCGATAAGGAAGAGAGACTTGAAATTGAAGGGAATACCAACGAAGTCATCGATTTCGGTGCTCCTGCTGCCTCAAATGGACCTGCCACTCCTACTGCAGGAGCGGTCAATATGGGAACAAGAGCACAACTGATTCAGGCCGGTAATAAAGATTATATCGACAATGTTTCAATCTATGAGCAGTTTTACAACCAAGGGGATTATAAATCAGCTCTTCCTACCTGGGAATTCCTTTACAAAACATTCCCAAAATCATCTGAAAACATCTACATTCAGGGGATCAAGATGCACGAAGACATGTTGAATAAAGCTCCTGAAGCTGAAAAAGAGGCTATCCTGAATAAGATCCTTGAAATCTATGATAATCGTATTACCCATTTTAACGGCGAAGGATTCAACCTGGGTCGTAAAGCAACCATCTACCTCAAGAACAAACTGGCCCATATCGATGAAATGACCGATGATCAGAAAAAAGAGGTCTACAAAACAGGTTACAAATGGCTGGAAACTGCCGTCGAAAAAGAAGGTGAAAAATCTGAAGCTGCAGTATTGTTGTTGCTCAACCAAGCTACTGCCACCCTCTTTAAAACAGGTGACTTTAAAGCCGATAAAGTAATGTCTGTTTATGAAAAGACAAGTGGAATCGCCGATGCCAACCTGGCTAAAAACCCGGATGACGACAACTACAAGAAAGCCAAAAACGGCATTAACCGCTCATTCGTTGAATCAGGTGCAGTAACTTGCGAAATTCTTGTCCCAATGTACGAAGAAATGTTTAAGGCAAATCCGGATGACCTGAATTCTCTTAAGAGAATCAACTACATGTTGAACCGTCAGGACTGTTCGGACAGCAAGCTTTATGCCGATGTAGCAGAAAAATTATACCAACTTGAGCCTACGGCTGAGTCGGCTTTCTCAATGGCTCGTCTGTTCCTGAAACGTCAAAACAATGCTAAAGCTATTGAATATTACGAACAAGCCATCGAAGCTCAAAAAGACCAATACGAAAAAGCAACTTATTGCAACGAATTGGCCAGCGTATTATTCGCTCAAAGAGATTATCCGAGAGCACGCACTTATGCCCGCCAGGCGATCAGCCTGAACCCGGAATGGGGTAAACCTTATATTCTGATTGGAAAACTGTATGCTGCTTCAGCTAAATCGATCGGCGATTCAGACGTTAAACAACGTATGGTTTATGTTCTTGCCGTCGACCAGTTCGCTAAAGCTAAATCTGTTGACCCGGAAATCGCTGCCGAGGCTAATAAAGAAATCGCAACCTATTCACAATATTTCCCCGGAAAAGAAGATGCCTTCTTCGAAGGTCTGAAAAGCGGGGATAGTTTCAGAGTTGGAGGCTGGATCAATGAATCGACTACTGTTCGTCTCAAATAAGAGTATTATTTTAAAATATTGCTCCCTATCATTTAACATTGTCGCCCTGTTCGTCACGGCGACAATGTTTCTTTTTTCATGCCAGGCAAAGGTGGCTACCGATATTCCACCCGGTTTACTCGAAAACAATGCCGTCCCCATACTGGAGGCAACCGACTTTGAAGTCTTTTATACCGATTCGGGCGTGGTCCGTTATCACATGAAAACCCCGAAACTGCTAGACTTCTCAAATGATAAAAACCCTTACCGCGACTTTCCCGAAGGTTTTCTCCTTCAGAAATACGATCAAAACAAGATGATCATATCCGAACTTTCCGGAAATAAAGGCAAGGAGTATATCGATGATAAAAAATGGATTGCGACCGGCAATGTAATTCTGATCAATAACAGCGGCGACACCCTTAAAACCGAAGAACTGATCTATCTGCAAAAAGAGGACATGATCTATTCCGATAAGTTTGTCAGCATCAAAAAAGGGGATCAGTATATTACCGGGAGCGGAGGATTTAAATCGGACACTCAGATGACCAAATGGGCTTTTGTTAAAACCAAAGGCCATATCTATGTCAAAGAAGACTTTTAATTTGGAAACAAATGAACGAGCTGACCATTATCATTGTCACCCTGATCGCATCGGCCTTTTTCTCCGGGATGGAGATCGCCTTTGTCTCCTCCGACAAGCTGAGATTGGAGCTCGATAAAAACCGCAACCGCCTCAACGCTAAACTGATCAACACCTTCAACAGGAATCCCGGCCAATACATTTCCACGATGCTGGTGGGCAACAACATAGCCCTGGTTGTATATAGCCTTGCTTTCGCTAAAATCATCGAGTCTTTATTGGTAAACACGACCAACAGCACTTTACTTCTGCTGATTCAAACATCCATCTCGACCATTATCATACTTTTTGTGGCCGAATTTCTTCCCAAAGCCATTTTCAGGATCAATCCGAATCTGGCCCTGAACCTTCTCTCCTTCCCGGTAGGTGTTTTTTATCTTTTGTTTTACCCGATCACCAAATTCATCCTCCTGATCTCAAAAGGATTGCTCCGTCTCTTCTTTAGGGTGCGCATTCAACCACGTCAGGAACAACGGGTATTCGGAAAAATCGATCTGGACAACCTGGTAAACGACGCGCAAAACCTACCAGGCGAGAGTCAGGGCGAAATGGACAGTGAAATCAAGCTTTTCCGAAATGCTCTTGATTTTTCGAAAGTACGGATCCGCGACTGTATGGTACCCCGTCCGGATATGGAACTATTGGATATTAACGAGGATATCGATCTGTTACGTCAGAAATTTGTAGAGACCGGCTATTCAAAAATACTGATATACAAAGACCAAGCTGATAATATCATCGGTTATGTCCACTCTTCCGATCTTTTCCATAACCCCGCGAACATCGAGTCGTGCCTGCGTAAAGTATTCTTCGTCCCGGAAACGATGGAAGCCAGCAAACTACTGAGCAAACTACTGAAAGAACATAAGAGTATCGCTATCGCTGTGGACGAATTCGGCGGAACAGCCGGATTAATCACAACGGAAGATATTCTGGAAGAAATATTCGGAGAGATCGAAGATGAACACGACGTCTCCGACAATATTGAAAGGATACTGGGCGAAAACCATTACATTTTTTACGGGAGAATGACCATCGAATCGATTAACGAAAAATACAATCTGAACCTGGAGATCAATGATAATTACGAAACGCTTGCAGGTTATATCCTCTATCACCATCACAGTTTTCCTAAAACCAACACGATACTGATCATCGATAATTATGAATTCAAAATATTAAGGGGATCAAAGACTAAAATTGAGCTGATCGAGATGAAAATGATCGGAAATAGATAAATTTGAGAAGAATCAAACCCATTCAAAATCGAAAATTGCTATATTCGTACACTCAAAAAAAGATTAAATCTAAATACTTAAAAAGTTAAGAAAATAAATAACCCAAAAATCAATGGCAACATTACAAAGTATCAGAAACCGCGCCGGAATCGGTATTACAATCGTAATTGGATTGGCGCTGGCTGCTTTTATACTCGGCGACGCGTTTAACTCCGGAAGTTCAATCCTCCGGGGTAAACAGATGGAAATCGCTGAAATTGCAGGTAACAGTGTAAATTACCAGGAATTTCAGAAAAAGGCAGATGATTTGACAGAAATCTACAAAATGAATTCAGGAACAGGTTCCGTCGATCAAAATACCTCAGATCAGATCAGGGAACAAACATGGGAAAATCTGGTTCGTAATCTGACCATGAAAGATATTTACAAAGATCTTGGTATTGAAGTTTCTCCCGCTGAATTGTTTGATATGGTTCAGGGTGACAATCCGCATCCAATTATTCAAAGCCTTTTTAGTGACCCAAACACAGGCACGATTAATCGTGCTGCAATTATTCAGTTTCTGAAATACCAGCAGTCAAATACTGCTGGCCCGGAACGCAACTATTGGCTTTTTATTGAAAACCAGATTGTAGAAGAAAGATCCTTCACCAAATACAACAACTTGTTGAGCAAGGGTATTTACCTCACTTCCGACGAAGCCAAACTGGATGGCGAAAGCCTGTCCAAACAGGTCAATATTCAATTTGTTGGAAAATCATTCCACTCCATCTCCGACAGTACCGTTTCAGCATCTGAAAACGAGTTGAAACAGTATTATGAAGCGAACAAAGACATGTTCAAGCAGGATAACATGCGCAGTATTGAATATGTTTCTTTTCCTGTTGTCGCCTCCAAGTCGGACGAAGACCAGGTCATCAAATGGACAAACGAGATTAAAAACGAGTTTGCAGCCACTCCTGATGTATCTACTTATGTTAATGCTAATTCTGACAGCCCTTTCAATAGCTCATTCTACAAAAAATCGGAACTGGCTCCCGATTTGGCTGAATTCGCCTTCAACGCCACTCAGGGAGAAGTATACGGACCTTATAAGGAAGGACAAAGTTGGAAACTGGCTAAAGTGGCCCAATTTCAGGATCTTCCCGACTCAGTTCAAGCCCGTCATATCCTGATCAGGGTTCAGAGCCAACAGGAAGTGGCCCAGGCAAACGCACTAGTCGACAGCTTAAAAAGAATCATCGGCCTCGGACAGGATTTCGCCGAAGTAGCTCGTAAATACTCACAGGACAACGGTTCAGCAGCCAACGGCGGTGATCTGGGTTGGTTCCATCGCGGTATGATGGTCAAAACCTTCGAGGATGCAGCCTTCTTTGGAAACGTAAACGATCTTCAGATTGTAAGTTCTCAGTATGGCCTTCACCTACTGCAGGTAACTAAACGAGGGGCTACCGAAAAGAATGTTCAGCTTGCCGTTATCGAACGTAAGATTGAACCAAGCAGCCAAACCATCCAGGCTACTTATGCACTTGCTTCAAAATTTGCCTCAGAGAATCAGGATGCAAAAGCATTCAATGCTGCGGTAACAGCCCAGGGTTTAAATAAAAAAATTGCTAATGTTCATGAAAACGACAAGGATATTGCCGGTCTCGAAAACTCCAGATTATTGGTGCGTTCGGCCTTCAATGCAGAAGTTGGCAAAACGATCGTCAGCACCGAAGGAACTCCGATCTTCGAGTTGGGCGACCAATTTGTATATGCTATCTTAAGCGGTATCCAGGAAAAAGGAATTGCCTCTTTCAGCACGGTAAAACCAACCGTTGAACTGGCCGTTAAGAGAGAAAAGAAGGCTCAGCAACTGATCGAAAAAATGAACGGAAAAACCGATTTGAATTCCATCGCTTCTGATCTGTCTACTTCTGTTGGTGAAGCCATGGGTATAAACTTCGAATCTTATTCCATCCCGGGACTTGGTATCGAACCCGCTATTGCCGGAGCGGCTTCCGTTCTTGCTGCTGATCAGGTATCCAAACCGATCAAAGGAATGAACGGGGTTTATATTATCAAAGCTACCCAGGTTAATAAAGGGGCAACCCAGGATATCGCTGCAGAGAAAGAACGGTTTGCTGCAACAAACGCCTACCGCGTTACCATGCAGGCTTTCGAAGCCCTTCGCGAAAATGCTAATATCGTTGACAAACGTGCGAAATTCTATTAATCGAATATCTCAACTCCATAAAAAAAGCTGCCCTATCAGGGCAGCTTTTTTTATGGAGTTCATTATTAAATTTCCTTAGGCCGACAATCCCGATTTCTAAATCAGACGATCGCCAAACCGGTCGAACAGTTTGACCAGCTTTCTTTCAGCTTCCTGAAATCCGAGTTGATACAACTCATCCGCAGCTTTAAAATCGAAGGTTGTATAATGGCGAATATCGGGCGAATCAATGATAAAGTCACAAATCCCAAGACTCTCGCGGACATTCTGGCTAATAGCCAATTGAAAAGTGCGCTCTGCTATCTCCTTAAATCCATTCACACTCTCCTGGTATCCGTTGTGATTCACATGAACCCCGATCAGAAGCTGACATTGGTTTCGGATACAGGAGGCCGGCAAATTTTCAAAAAGCCCTCCGTCAACATACGTTTTCCCGTCTATCACCTGGGGTTCAAAAATTACCGGGATGGAAGCTGAAGCCATGACCCACTGAATAAGTTTACCCTCATGCTTGATCTCTATCTGACCAGTATTTAAATTGGAAACAGCACAGTAAAATGGAATCTTTAACGCTGAAAAATCATCGGTCTTTATCTTATCGGAAAGCAATTTCTGAATGATATCCATATGGAACAATCCGCAGGAAGGCATTTGCCATTTCAGCATTTTCAACATGCTGCTCTCCTTGGCCAGTTGCAGAATCTCCAGAGGCTGATAACCGGCAGCATAAAATACCCCCACCAAGGCTCCCATACTGGTTCCGGAGATGATCTCAGGATGGATATTATATCTGTTCAGGGCATCCAATACCCCGATATGGGCTATCCCACGAGCCCCTCCTCCACTTAGGGTGATTCCAAGACGATATTGAGCAGTTTCCATAGCAATCTATAATTTTTCCGTCCAGAAGAAAGATCCGTTTGGGTAAAAGATTTTGTCCACCACAGGCTCCTCTTTAAACAAGCCAAAAACTGAAGACCCGCTACCTGACATTGAGGCATAAACAGCCCCACCGCGAAGCATCGTCTCCTTTATCTCACCAATAAGCGGATAGAGGCCGAAAACGGAAGGCTCAAAATCATTCTTCACCTTCCCCATCCAACCATCCACATCGGAACAAAGAAGGCTTTTCAGATCATCTATAGGGGCGGTCGGGATTACTTTGGAATAAGCTTCTTTTGTGCCTACCCCGAAAGGAGGCTTTACCAACAGCAGATAATAGTCTTTCAGGTTCATGCTAATCGGGTCGAGCTTCTCCCCTATTCCGGTAGCAAACGATGGTTGATTATCGATAAAAAAGGAACAATCGGCGCCCAGCTTCACGGCATAGCTTTTCAACGTCTCTGCGGACAGATTCAGTTCAAAATATTCATTTAATGCTTTCAACATAAAGGCCGCATCCGAGGAACCCCCGCCCAATCCGGCTCCAAAAGGGATCACCTTATGCAGGTGAATATCGATCCCCGGAAGGTTAAACCGGTCGGCCAACAGACGATAGGCTTTGACCACAATATTCTGATCGGCAGGCACATCGATAACCAGGCCGCTTGAATTGAAATTGACCCGATTGGATTGGTTCTCGACAAACTCGAGCGCATCCTTGATCCCTATCGGGAAAAAAGCAGTTTCAAGCTCATGATACCCGTCCTCCCGTTTACGGACCACATTCAGCCCGATATTTATCTTGGCATTTGGAAAAAAGATCATCTGTCATAAAAGAAAAAATCCGGGGAACATTCCCCGGATTCGAAGTTATTAATTTTCCTTGTAACTCTCCAATGGTTCACAGGTACATAAAAGATTTCGGTCACCATAGGCATTGTCGACCCGCCCGACCGGCACCCAGAATTTATTCTCGCGCAGCCATTTCAGCGGGTAGGCAGCTTTCTCGCGCGAGTAGCTGTGATTCCATTCATTGGCCGTCAATACTTCTGCCGTGTGGGGGGCGTTTTTCAACACATTATCTTCAGCATCAGCCTCGCCGTTTTCCACCTCTTTGATCTCGGTAAAGATGGCATTCATCGCATCAACAAAACGGTCCAGCTCCTCTTTCGACTCACTCTCGGTTGGTTCGACCATCAGGGTCCCTGCAACCGGGAAAGAAAGCGTGGGCGCATGGAAACCATAATCCATCAATCGTTTGGCAATATCGGTTTCCGAGATACCCGACGAAGCTTTCAGATGGCGGCATTCGAGGATCATCTCATGAGCGCAGCGACCGTTCTCACCGGTGTACAGAATCCCGAAATTATCCTTCAGGCGGGCTGCAATATAGTTGGCATTCAGGATCGCTATTTTGGTTGCCTCTGTCAATCCATCGGCTCCCAGCATCTTGATATAACCATAGGTGATTGGCAGCACCGAAGCGCTTCCCCATGGAGCGGCAGAAACTGCATGTATCCCGACATGGCCATTATTCATCACCGGGTGAGCCGGCAGAAAATCGACCAGATGAGGCGCAACACCAATCGGACCAACCCCGGGTCCCCCTCCGCCATGAGGAATGGCAAAGGTCTTATGCAGGTTCAGGTGACAGACGTCAGCGCCAATGCGGCTTGGATTGGTCAATCCCACCTGCGCGTTCATGTTGGCCCCATCCATGTAAACCTGACCTCCGTATCCGTGGATAATCCGGCACATCTCGACAATCGAGGATTCAAAAACCCCATGAGTCGAGGGATAGGTCACCATAAAGGCTGCCAGGTTATCTTTATGCTCTTCAGCTTTAATTTTTAAGGACTCCACATCGATATTGCCTCTCTCGTCGCAGGGAACGACCACCACCTTCATGCCGGCCATCACCGCGCTGGCAGGGTTGGTCCCGTGAGCAGAGGAAGGAATCAGCACCACGTTACGGTGTCCATTCCCCCGGCTCTTATGATATTCGCGAATGACCATCAATCCGGCATACTCGCCGGCAGCCCCTGAATTGGGTTGAAGCGAGATATCGGCAAATCCGGTAATCTCAGACAGGTCTCTCCGCAACTCTTCCATCATCTCGTGATAACCCATGGCCTGATTTTTCGGCACATAGGGATGGATGCCGTTGAATTCGATCCAGCTTAACGGCAACATCTCGGTGGCCGCGTTGAGTTTCATGGTACACGAACCCAAAGAAATCATTGAATGAACCAATGAAATATCTTTCTTTTCCAACCGTTTGATGTAACGCGCCATCTCGGTTTCGGAACGGTATTTACTGAAAACCTCCTGCTTGAGGAAAGTTGACTGACGGGCAAAACAGCCATTCAGGCTTCCCTTCTCCGGCACCGCGTCGATCGTGGGCACCGGTTTATTGGCCGCTTTCGCGAAGACCTCAACGATCCAGTTGATATCTTCAAGATTGGTGGTCTCATCGATACTTAGTCCAACCTGTCCATTTTCGAAATAGCGGAAATTCATTTTCAGGTCGAGCGACAGCCATTCAATATCTTCACGTTTGACATGACGAGGCAGGTCAATTCGGATCGTATCGAAATAATCCGGGTTCTCCTGCTTATAGCCCAGTTTGGTGATCTCTCCGGCAAGCAATGTGGCGATGCTGTGGACCCGGTCCGCTATCTCCCTGATGCCTTCCGGTCCGTGATATACGGCATACATCCCGGCCATAGTAGCCAGCAAAGCCTGGGCCGTACAAATATTTGAGGTAGCTTTTTCCCGTTTGATATGCTGCTCTCGGGTCTGAAGCGCCATTCTTAAGGCAATCTTATCGTTGGAATCTTTCGATACCCCGATAATCCTGCCGGGAAGATCACGTTTATACTCGTCGCGCGAGGCAAAAAAAGCGGCTAACGGTCCACCGTAACCCATCGGGACGCCAAAGCGCTGGGAGGATCCGAATACGATGTCGGCGCCCCATTCACCCGGAGGGGTTAATAAGGCAAGGGACAGAAGATCGGTGGCAACCGCTACTTTGCACCCTTTACCCTGAAGTGTCGCGGTGAACGATGAATAATCTTCAACCTCGCCGTTGGAATTGGGATACTGAACAATGGCCCCGAACCATCGCTCGTCGGCTTCGGCAGTTTTGAAATTACCAACCTTTAGTTCCACACCCAGCGGTTCGGCACGGGTGATCAGAACATCGAGCGTTTGGGGCCAAATCATCTCATCGACAAAACAGACGTTGGCGCCGGCTTTCTCCTGTGCTCTCGACCGCAAGGTAAACATCATATGCATGGCCTCAGCTGCAGCGGTTGCCTCATCAAGTAACGAAGCATTGGCCAGGGGCATGGCGGTCATCTCACAGACCATGGTCTGGAAATTCAACAAAGCTTCCAGGCGTCCTTGCGAGATCTCAGCCTGATAAGGGGTATAGGAGGTGTACCAAACCGGGTTCTCCAACACATTCCTCAGGATCACCGCCGGAGTGATGGTATCGTACCATCCCATCCCGATATAGGTATTAAACACTTTATTCTTAGCCGCCAGATTGAGAATACGACGGTAATACTCACGCTCGGTCAACCCGTTGGGTAGATTAAGCGCTTTCTCCAACCGGATATTCGACGGGACAGTCTGATCGATCAGTTCATCGAGCGACGAAACACCAATCACTTCAAGCATCTCGCTGATCTCTTTCCCGCGAGGCCCGATGTGACGGTTAACAAATTTATCGATAGCCATATTATTAGATATTAGTATGTTTCTATTTTATGATATCTGAGCTTCACGTATTGTACCGACTCCTCAGGTTGCCGGTAAAACTCTGTGAACAACAATTTTAATCTTTTTTTGTCAGAGGAACTATGATTTTTTCGCTGTTCAACTATTTCCGTTCAATCCAGATAGGGATTGCTCCACTTTTCATTGCCAATGGTGGTTTCGGGTCCGTGACCACAATAAACTTCCGTCTCCTCATCCAGAACCATCAGTTTGCTTTTAATCCCGCTGATCAGTTGCTGGTGGTTTCCCCGGGGCAGATCGGTTCTGCCAACGGAGCCGTAAAAAAGAATATCGCCCGCGATCAGTAACTTTTCCTGTTCCGAATAAAAAGCCACACTGCCGGGAGAATGACCCGGGACATGAATCACCTTCAACTCCGAATTTCCAAATCGAATGACCTCGCCCTCTGAAATAAAGCTTCCTGCGGTAGGCGGTTTAGGAATCTGCATCCCGAAAATAATAGCAGTCGACTGGGCATTCTCAATCAGAAAATTATCTTCCTGATGAATCGCCGCTTTCAGTCCCCACTTCTTCTCCACAAAACCATTCCCCATCAGATGATCAAAATGGCCATGCGTATTCAGCAACCTGACCGGTTTCAAATCATTCGACAGAATGAAATCTTTTAATAACTGCTCTTCCGGGGCGGAACTACAGGCCGGATCAATGATCACGCATTCCCGGGTTTCATCCCACAGGATCAACGCGTTGACACTAATCGGATTAAAGACAAACTTTTTTATCTGAATCATATACAATAATTTACTCTGACAAACCGTTCAGTAACGGGACAAAAACAAAATTACCGTCATCCACCTCAATAAATTGGGTCTCGCTGACACGGGTAATGATCTTCATCACCTGTACATCCGATTTTCCGACCGGAATGACCATCCTGCCACCAATCTTCAGTTGCTGCTTCAAAGGTTCGGGAACAAAAGGCGCCCCGGCCGTGACAATAATTTTATCGAAAGGACCGTAAGTGGGCAATCCCAGATAACCGTCGCCGTAAAAAAATTGGGGACGATAACCGAGCGAAGGCAACAGCTCGCGCGAAAAATCATACAAGGCCCGCTGACGCTCGATCGTATAAACGGTGGCTCCCATCTCGCATAAAACAGCCGCCTGGTAACCCGAACCGGTCCCCACTTCCAGAACCGAATCGAACCGTTTTATCATCAGGGCTTGTGTCTGAAAGGCCACCGTGTAGGGCTGCGATATAGTCTGCCCGGCAGCAATCGGAAAAGCTTTATCGATATAAGCGAACTGTATAAAACTGTTATCCATGAACAGATGGCGGGGGATTTTACCAATGGCGGCCAGAACAGCTTCATCAACAATACCCTTGCTTTTGATCTCTTCGACCAATTTCCGGCGTAACCCCCGATGCCTGAATGAATCTTCGAACACGTCTTTATTTTTATATGTGTCGGGCAAAATTACCACATTATGACGGGTTTTTCAACATCGGATAGTTGATAAATAACCGTTTCTCACCGTAAAAAGAAGGATTGATAAAACTATATTTGTATCAACATGTTAAGGGGAGCAATCATCGTTCCGGGCCAGTCACCCTTTCGGTTAAGTGATTTTAGACTGGAAACAGGTCAGATGGCCTGGAATGGGATCTGTTACACCTCTCCGACAAACAGGAATCAGCCCGAAGGGGACAGCGTTTCTCCTTCACCTGAGATCATTTCCATGATCAGCGACCTGCTCATCATCCTCGATCCGGCCTACTGCAATTTCGAGTTTCTCTCCAGAGCGGTACGTAACGGCTGCCATCTCTTCCTGACGGACCGGTTGCGCATGACCAGCGAAGAGCGACGGGAGCTGATCCTTCTGGCCGACGAAGGCGGCACCTCGATCCAAATCCGAAACGACCTGCTCTTCCATCCTTTCCGGGACACGATCCTCTCCGATCCAGCACTACCCTGTTTCGTTGAGATACATCAGGAAACGAAGCTCAGTGCCGCCCATTACCGCGATCTCCTCTTTAACAACCTGTTGATGATCTTACGGATCACCGGCCATCATGTTCACCGGATGCATGTCTTCGGAAGCGCTTTCCCTGACCAACCATCCGGGCTCATCAATCTGCATCTCAACTTTACCAATGGATCGGCAGCTTCCGTTACCCTCTCCTTTTCTACCGATCATAACCAACATCAGCTTATGGTCCACAAGAGCGGTCAGACCCTCCGGTTCGACCTAAGCGAGAAACCATTACAACCGACTTCGAACGGAACCGGCTCATTTAACCGGCCAGACGACCCGCTGATCTTACAGGTCAACGATTTCATCCATAAAATAAGCACCTGCTCCACACCCTTCTTTAGCCTGAAAGAGGAGTTGACGGCCTGTCATCTGATGGAAAAAATCATCACGAAACTGGAAATCCAATCGGTTTTGATCTGATAGGAGAGATCAGAAAGCCGAGAAAATAAAATCCGCGGGAAAGAATAAAATAGCAATCTTCATAGTGGATGGGGAACGATAAAAATGAATCCTCTTAAGCGAAGAAACCTGCATGTAATGATCTCATTCATATGCAATAAACCGATCAAATGACCGAAGATCCTATAGGTCCGCCAGGCCTGCGGAAACAGTCAACGAAAGTACTTCAAAGGCCTGTAAGGCCGGCACGTGAAAAATATACAAAATTCAATAATTCAATCTGACACACCCCCTGCCCCCTCTCGAGAGGGGATGTCAGTGTAATGAATGAGGGCAATGCTGACATTAAGAGGTAGGCCTAACTTCATTTGGTCAATTTGCAGCACGTTGATTAGCTGCACTATTTCCCCTCTCGAGAGGGGATTAAGGGGTGTGTCATGACTGAGTGACAGACAATTGACTTCACAACACCACTACTTTCATCAGTTGAACGAATAATATTTATCAGTAATGTCTTGCAAATTTTAGGGAGATTCTTTGCGTCTTACTTATGACAGATTATGCAA
>CAZWBR010000031.1:0-47335 GCA_964632305.1 uncultured Prolixibacteraceae bacterium | reverse complement strand
GTAGGTCGCCGCCAGTTTAAACCAAGCCCCGGTCCATGCAAATGGGTCGGGGCTTCTTGTTTGCTCATTATCTTGAGTTTATTACCGCGATAAAGTTTGTTTCCAATTTTGGGGAATTAGCTATCTTTGCAGCCATGAATATAAAATTAAGAATTATATTAATAGCCATCCTGTTTCAAGTGGTTTGTAGTGTTTCTGCCCAACAGAATCAGATGCAACGGGAGCAACCGCTTTCGCAGAAAGAGTCCGATGGTAAGGATACGATTGTTTTTAAAATGAAGGTATTTCGATTGGTGGATAACCTTGCACGTGAAAACGTGGTAAAAGTGGATACTACGATCAATGATTTTCAAATATATCATCCCGAACTGAAACAATCGATTACCGTTCAATCTTTGGGCAATTTGGGATGCGCTTATCAAAGCCACGATTATTTCTCCCGGGTTGAAACCGGTGATGGTTTTATATTTTTACAGAATTATTATGATTATGGAATTTGGGCTAACCAGTTCAAGTTTTATGATGTTACAAAACCTTATACTTTACTGGAATATGGACAATGGTTTAACAATCGCCCCAATGGCGAAACCTGGTTAAACGTATTTCATACACAGAATATTAATAAGAACTTGAATTTTGGCTTTTTTTATAATTCAATAGCCTCACAGGGACAATATTTAAACCAGGAGGCTAAGGTCCGAAATCTGGGTCTCTTTTCACGATATAATAACGATCGGTACGATTATTGGCTTTCTTTAGGGACGAATAAATTTGATATAGAAGAAAATGGTGGATTACCACAACCATCAGATATAGAGAATCCCGATTTGAAACCTGAGAACCTTGCCGTTTGGATGGATGGGGCATCAAATGAGATAAAAAACTTATCTGCAGTCTTTTCTCATCAATATAAACTGGGATCATGGAAAGAGGTACAGGAAAAGGATGAAGTATTCGAACAGTTTATTCCCAGGGTGGCAATCCAGCATATCTTTGAAGTTTCAAGCTCAAAAAGAGTATTTACGGAAATTGATCCTAATCCCTATTTCAATTATACAGGTTCTCTGGGTGATGTGTACTATTATGGCGAGGGTCATGTACCTTATATTAATGGTGTAGTTGGGACCGAAGAGTCTCCTGCGACAAGAGACCAATCCGGCATGAATCGTGTTTCAAACCGGTTTTATCTGAAATTCGTCGAAGCTCCCGATCGGAAATATACTTTCGGGAAGAATGCTTTTATCGGTAATGATATTGTTAAAGTAAATTTTCCCAGACAGGCTTTAGCACAAGGGGATTCAGTTTTAGGGATGACTCAAAAGGATGATTATTCCAATACCTTTATCGGAGGAACAATATACCGCACGGAAGGAAAATTTTGGAATTGGAGCGGGACAGGAAAATATTATATCCAGGGAAGAAATTTCTCTGATTTTGAGTTAAGCGCAACTATTGATAAACCAATCATTATCGCCAAAGATACCACGCTCTTTAAGATCTATGGTGAGATGGCCAACAGGACCCCCAATTATTTTCTTGATCATTACTACTCAAATCACTATAAGTGGGAAAACAGTTTTGACCGTATTTATAACCTGACCTTAGGCGCCTCATTCGATTCGCCTGGATTACGGTTAAAAGCCGGTGCTAATTACCGGATAGTGAATAACTATGTCTTTATGAATGAACAGATCCTCCCCGAGCAGGCGAGCTCTGAATTCTCTGTTTTTCAGGCCTATATTCAGAAGGATTTTAAAGCGGGAGGGATGAATTTCAAAAATAAAGTACAGCTTCAGGAAACCACAACTGAACGGTATTTACAGGTTCCCCAGTTGGTAATATATAACAGCAGCTTTTACGAGGGTGTTCTTTCTAAAGTTCTTTTTTATCAGCTTGGTTTTGATGTGCGTTATGAAACAAAATATTATGCTGATTATTACAGTCCTGCAACAGGAATGTTTTATTTGCAAAAGAATGAGAAGATCGGAAATTATCCATGGATTGATGCTTTTTTGAATCTCCGAATCAAACGTACAAGGTTTTATGTGAAATATTCGAACATGGCGACCTTGTTTATGGAGGGTGGATACTTTACCACACCTTATTATCCGGCTCAGATTGCAACCGCATCATTTGGCTTATCATGGTCATTTTATGATTAATTTTTGGAAGATATTAATGTGGCGTTTATGAGGTTTATTATTTCGACAATTCTTTTGGTAGGTACATTATTCTGTTTGGGAGCTTGTCACTCTTCCCCGAAAGAAAAAACGGATGTCAAGGTATCAGAGAACAGTTTTACGCCGTTAGAAAGAATTAAAGAGAGGGGCACACTTAAAATTTCTATCCTTTACGATACTGCCAGGTATATCGGTAATGGCCGGTATCCGAATAACTTTCAAATGGAAATATTCGATAATCTGGCCATTGAATTGGGTGTAAAGGTTCAATTTACCGTCCATCATAATTACGAAGGATCATTGATCGGATTATCTACAGGCGAGTATGATCTTCTTTCTAACCGGATTCCCGTTGCTGAGATGCGCAGTCTTGGTATGGGTTTGGTATTCCCCTTCTCTGCAAAAAAGAATGCCCGGAAGTTAACCTATCCACTTGTTGAGTTGACTGATCGCTTGAAAGAGTTTAATCTTTTCCATCAAAACAGTTCAATTGGCGATCTTCAGCATGAATGGGGTTGGATGGTGTCAAACCGGGAATCTGATTTTAAGACCTATGTCCGAGTTTGGATGACTAAATTTGTTAAGACAAAGAAATACAGGGATTTAAAAGCGAAATACACGCTTAAGAGTCAAGCCGCAAAGCACCGGAAGAAATACAAGAAACTTAGGTCAGTGGGGAAATTGTCCGAATATAAAGAGCTGATCATCAAGGAGAGCGAGGGTAGCGGAATTGATTGGCGATTAGTCGCATCATTGGCCAACCAGGAATCGAAATTCAATCCTGACGCGATTTCTCCCGGCGGGGCTATGGGATTAATGCAACTGGTCAAGGCAACCACCAAGCTCTATAATGTCAGTGACCCCTACGATCCGCAGCAAAACCTGAGAGCCGGTATAAAGATGCTGATGCAGATTGACAAAGAGTTTGCCGGTGAAATAGATGACGACGAGGAACGTTTATGGTTTGTCGTTGCTTCCTATAATGCCGGTACAGGACATATTGTCGATGCCCGGAAATTGGCCAGGAAATATGGCAGAGATCCTAATGTCTGGGAGGATAATGTAGACTATTATCTGAAACTTAAGTCAGATCCTGAATATTATAAAGATAAAGTCGTGCGATGGGGCTATTGTCGCGGAAGCCACACGGTCAATTTTACCCGGGAAGTGATGGATCGTTATTTCCAGTATAAGGCTACTTTCCCCGATTGATTTTCGTGTATATCTCCAGAAACTCGGTAAGGATCATCGCGGTGGCTCCCCAGATAAAGAGACCATCGATTGAGAAACCCGGCACCGACAGCAAACCGGACAATGTCTCCACATTATGTATCGTGAGGCTTGACGGTAATAGCATGTCTTCGATACTGATGATATGAACATTGGCCACCTCGGTCGCTTCCATTTTAAAATCGGGCTGACTGTCATACCAGCCAACGACAGGATGGATCACAAAATTGCTTACCTGGACGTAAACCGGACTTAACGTACCGATGACCCTGACTTTTTCGGGGGCGATCCCGATTTCTTCTTTTGATTCGCGGAGGGCTGTTTCGACGATTCCGTTGTCCTGTGGTTCCATTTTTCCTCCCGGAAAGGCAATCTGTCCGGCGTGGTTTTTCATAGTAACGGGGCGCCTGATCAGAACTAATTTTTTACTTTTCCCTTCCTGAAAGATCAGTAACAGAACCCCGCTCTGCATTATCGAATTATTACCGAGAGGTGGGATCAATTCCCTTCCGGGGGGCAACATTTTTTGATGTGCCGATATTCCCGGCAGCTCATTTTGGAGCTGTTTGTTTAATTGGCTGATAAATTGATTGTTCATTCTCTCCATAACAGATCTCCGGATTAACAATTTAATGCCAGTGCAACTTACGGGCCTTCTCCTTAAAGATAGATTAATTATTGATTAGAATGATATTCTGTCACAATGGAATTATGCCGAATTTAGTATAGAGAAGAATAATCCGGTGGCTTGAGCCTGTTTTATGCCTGATAATCCGGGGCGGATATTCTGCGATATTAAAAAAACGCTATTATCCGATTAATATTCAACTGTACCTAATCACTTACGCGACTAAATAGTAATCACTGCCTGTTCTCCCTATTTCCTGTTTTTATAAAAGAGACCTCCATATATTACAGGGCTTAACGTTTCTCGAAAATTGGGGTCCCATCCTGATTTTAAGCACTCTCTTCTGGTACTGTGTTGTAAATCAAAGATATCAGGCGGATTGATCAGGAATATTCTTACCACCGTTGCCACAACGGAGAATGCCGTTTTTGTGTTTGCCGTTTTTCGGATCACACTCCTTCGCAATCGGGCAATCAACGGGGACCAAACCTGTTTGGCTTACAACACCAATTAAACTGATGACTTGTTTGAAAATCAACGAAGCTAAACCGTCAGGAGTAATCCCTTTCTTTTTTAGTCGTTCAGTTGTTAAGAACTATATCACCCCGCTGGTTCAAAGGGAAATTCGTTTATACAAACCATTCTTCGGGGAAACACCCTGAGGCGTATTACCACGCTGAACAAAAACTATGGGCCCCACCATTCGCGGGATGGCATTGGCCCCTTCGGATTTAATTCGTGTCCCGACAAATTATTGTTTTAAGAACTGTTTCAATACAATTAAAATACTCTTTCTGTGCTATTAGAGTATAGAAAGTGTACAGAAGCTGTACAGAAACAGTACTGAAAGACCGGGGATGGCCGGATTGAAATTATTACGGTCCGGGAAATTGCAGGTACTTATGACAGATTATGCAAGAAGTCGGGGTGCGACTCTATGCTTCCGCTGCGGACAAAGGTTTGCGTCCAGTCGCGCCCCGACTATCAAGTTCGCCCCTGCCATTCTTGCATCTTGTCCCGATTTTTTGGGGATGACCTACCTGAATGACAGGTTTTTATCGTACAGTAAGGATGAGAAATGATTAATGTTGGCCACTATTATCCCCAATAGTTCAGCATATAACCTACAAAAATTAAATACTGAATAGTTCCACCATAATTGTAGAATATCCGGTAATGGTTAAGGAAAGAGTGTAAAATGAGAGATTTACGCAGAGCTGATTTTAGGTTATGACAGAAACGGCAGAGCTTAATATTTAAGTGGGCAGATCGGTAGGAATCAGATCGTTCCTATAATTTGCAATGAAAGCCTATTTGTCGATTTCGTCTAACCTTGACCGTATATCCCGCACATTGAGCTGGAGATAGGTTTTGCCGCGGTACTCATTCTCGGTCACGGAATAGCAGATGGTAAAGGGCATCGATTGTTTGATCATATCCATGTGCTGGGAGAGGGAAAACCCGATTCCCGAGAACCTGGAGGTGGAACGGTTGGCTTCCATCAGGTCGAGTTTCAGATGCTCCGAGTTTTTCCCCACTAAGCGGCTGGTGCCGTAATCCATTACATCTTCGGTGATAAACACGGGCATCATGTTATGGGGGCCGTAGGGCTCGAACTGTTTGAGCAGCCGAAGGAATTTGGGGTTAAGATCGGCGAGCGAGATCCTTGCGTCGATATCGATCGTTTGGATTTGCTGTGCCTCGGAGATGGAGTCGCGGACAATCTGTTCGAAGCGGCGGGAGAATTCGGCCACGTTATCCAGTTTCATTGAAAGTCCGGCGGCGTACATGTGTCCGCCGTACGATTCGAGCAGGTCGGCACATTTGCCGATGGCCTCGTAGAGGTCGAATTCGCCGATCGAGCGGGCCGATCCGGTTGCCAGGCCGTTTGATTCGGTCAGCACGACCGTTGGCCGGTAGTAGTACTCGGTCAGGCGTGAAGCGACAATGCCCACCACACCCTTGTGCCAGTCGCGGTTGTAGATGACGGTCGATTTTCGTCCTTTATAGAACTCGCTCTTGGCGATCATCTCCAATGCTTCCTGGGTAATGTCGCGATCGAGGGTCTTCCGGATTTCGTTGTAGGAGTTGATCTCGAAGCCAAGTTCTTCCAGTTCGTCGGAATCTTCGGCCAACAAAATCTTCACTGATTTTTTCCCGTGTTCTATACGGCCTGAGGCGTTAAGCCGAGGGCCAATCTTGAAAACGATATCGTTGATTTTTATCTCGCCGGTCAATCCCGAATATTTTATCACGGTTTTTAAGCCGGTAGATGGATTGGTATTCAGTTTTTGTAACCCGTAATAGGCCAGTACGCGGTTTTCGCCGGTGATGGGGACTATATCGGAGGCGATACTGACAACGACCAGATCGAGCAGTTCGTAAGTGACTTCCTGCGGAATATCCTGGCTGTAGCAATAGGCTTGGAGCAGTTTGAAACCGACGCCGCAACCCGAGAGTTCCTTGTAGGGGTAATTACAACCGGGCTGTTTGGGGTCGAGGACGGCTACCGCTTCGGGGATGCGGTCATCGGGGTTGTGATGGTCGCAAATGATAAAGTCGACTCCCAGTTCACTGGCGTAAGCGATTTTCTCGACGGCTTTTATACCACAGTCGAGCACGATGACGAGTGAGCAGTTATTCTGGGCGGCATATTCGATCCCGGTTTTGGAGATACCATAGCCTTCCATGTAACGATCGGGAACATAATAGTCGAGTTTCGTAAGGCGGGATCTGAGAAAGGAGTACATCAGGGCGACCGAAGTCGTTCCATCGACATCGTAATCGCCGTATATCAGCACTTTCTCGTCATTATCAATTGCTTGCTTCAATCGGGCGACCGCTTTATCCATGTCTTTCATCAGAAACGGATCGTGGAGGTCGGAAAGCTTGGGACGGAAAAAAGAACGCGCCTCCGCAAAGGTTTTGATCCCACGCTGCACCAGAAGATTGGCTATCGCCATATCAACATTTAGCGCTGCAGAAAGATGTTTAACCTCGTTGATGTCAGCAGGTTCCTTTAAACGCCATACTTTTTGTATCAAATTATTATTTCTCAAGCTTTCTTTTTGTAATATTTTCCCCAAATATACAAAATGGCTTCAGGTGGCAAAAATAAAAGCGTGCTTAAAGTGAAACTTTCTCTTAATGGAATTTTAACATGAAATTCAGACTGTTCCTTTAGGAGAGAAGAGGGGGAGGGATACAGGGATTTTCACCTCATCGGGTCTCTTTGGTCGATTACTTTAATGGGCCAAATCCGTTCCGATACCGATATCTTTTTATATCTTTGCAGGTAATTTTTCATAAAAACAGGTAATATTTTAGAGATGAGCAATATAGAGTTAAGCGAACAAGAGATCATTCGTCGTAATTCGTTGCAGAAGCTTCGCGACATGGGAGTTAACCCCTATCCCGCCGATGAGTTTAAAACCAATGCTACAGTAAGACAAATAATGGATAATTATGCCCCGGAGAAGGGTAATTTCCAGGAGGTGACTTTTGCCGGGCGACTGATGGGGCAACGCATTATGGGGAAAGCCTCTTTCGCTGAACTACAGGATGAAACAGGGCGGATTCAGGTTTATATTAACCGTGATGAGATTTGTCCGGGAGAAGATAAATCGTTGTATAATGACGTATTCAAGAAGTTACTCGATATTGGCGACATTATCGGGGTGAAAGGGTTTGTTTTTATAACCCAGATGGGGGAGACGACCATTCATGTGAAAGAGTTGGTTGTTTTAAGCAAATCGATTCGTCCGCTCCCTATTGTGAAAGAGAAAGATGGTAAAGTTTTTGATGCTTTCACCGATCCTGAGCAACGGTACCGGCAGCGTTACCTCGACTTGATTGTGAATCCTCACGTTAAAGATGTGTTTGTCAAGCGTTCGCTGATTATCAATACTATGCGGCAATTTTTTAACGAACAGGGATATCTTGAAGTTGAAACTCCGATACTTCAGCCTATTCCGGGGGGAGCTGCCGCACGCCCCTTTATCACGCATCATAATGCATTAAATATTCCGCTCTACATGCGGATAGCCAATGAACTTTATTTGAAACGATTGATTGTTGGTGGTTTTGAAGGGGTTTATGAGTTCGCGAAGGACTTTCGTAATGAAGGGATGGACCGTACCCATAATCCGGAATTCACGGTAATGGAAATCTATGTTGCCTATAAAGATTATAACTGGATGATGGATTTCACCGAGGAGATGATCGAACGGGTGGCATTAGCCCTGCACGGGACAACCAAGGTGATGATGGGCGAGAAGGAGATCGATTTCAAGCGTCCTTTCAAACGAATCACCATGTTTGATGCGATCAAGGAACACACCGGCATCGATATCTCGAACATGGATGAAGAAGGATTGCGTAAAGTTTGCCTTGATCTGGACATCCCGGTTGACAATACGATGGGGAAAGGAAAAATCATTGACGAGATTTTTGGGGAGAAATGTGAAGGCCACTATATACAGCCTACCTTTATCATGGATTACCCGGTTGAGATGTCGCCGCTTTGCAAGAAACACCGCAGTAATCCCGAATTGACCGAGCGTTTCGAGTTGATGGTCAACGGGAAAGAGTTGTGTAATGCCTATTCGGAGCTAAACGACCCGATCGATCAGTTGGAGCGGTTCCAGGATCAGCTTCGGCTTTCAGAAAAAGGGGACGATGAAGCGATGTTTATTGATATGGATTTTGTCAGGGCGCTCGAATATGGGATGCCGCCGACCTCCGGGATGGGGATCGGTATTGACCGCTTAGCGATGCTGATGACCAATTCGCCATCGATCCAGGATGTTCTGTTATTCCCCCAGATGAAACCAGAGAAGAAAGCGGAAGAAGATGGATCGGAAAAATTTGAGGAACTGGGTATCCCATCGGAATGGGTCGAGGTCATCAAAAAGATGGGTTACAAAAAGGTAGCTCAGCTTAAAGAGGTTAAGCCCGGTAAATTGTTTAACGATTTGTGCGGGTTCAATAAGAAGAATCAGTTGGGGTTGGCAAATCCGGCCGCGGCTGATGTTGCTAATTGGTTAAACTAATATTTCAGTATATGACTGAAATTAACGAAAAGAGCAGGATTGCCATTATCGGGAGCGGGAGTTGGGCCACGGCATTGGCCAGATTGTTGTCTTATAATCTCCCGGAGATTAACTGGTTTATCAGAAAACCGGAGAATATTGAACTTTTTAAGAAGTTCAGGCATAATCCCAATTATTTGCGGTCGGTTGAGTTTGATGTTACACGCATCAATTTTTATACCGATATCAACAAGATTATTGAAGATTCGGATATTCTGGTTTTTGTAACTCCCTCTGCTTTTTTGAAGGATACCTTACGGCATATGACTGCTGAGATTGGGGATAAATTCGTGGTGTCGGCCATTAAGGGGATTATCCCGGACGGGAACCTGCTGGTAGGTGAATTTTTCCATGAGTTTTTCGATGTGCCGTTCGACCAGTTTGGGGTGATAGCCGGACCGTGCCACGCGGAGGAGGTAGCCCGGGATCTGTTATCCTATCTGACTATTGCCAGTCCTGACGTGAAACGGGCCAGACAGTTCGCGATGCTGCTTGAAAGCACTTCATTGAGAACCCATATCTCGGATGATATCTGGGGGACTGAATATTCGGCTGTTTTGAAAAATATCATGGCCATTGCTTCCGGTATTTCGCATAGTCTGCGCTACGGCGATAATTTTCAGGCCGTACTGATGTCGAATGCCATCCAGGAAATCAAGCGATTCGTCGATACGGTTCACCCGATCACCCGTGATATCAAATCATCGGCTTACCTGGGTGATTTACTGGTGACCGGTTATTCCCAGTTTTCGCGCAACCGTACTTTCGGAACCATGATCGGGAAAGGTTATACCGTTCGTTCGGCCATGCTCGAGATGGATATGATCGCGGAAGGTTATTACGCGACCAAATGTATCAAGGAACTGAATGAGCAGTATCATGTGAATATGCCCATCACGGATACGGTTTACAATATTATTTATGAAAATATATCCCCGGCTATCGAAATGAGACTTTTGACCGAACATTTGAGATAGCAGGAATAAATAATAACCTGACGTTTAAAACTTAAAAGAATGAGCAATATCTCTTTACATCTTGACAAAGCATATGGTTTCGTACCCAAAAGCGAAATTGATGCTTACAAAGGCATTGTTGAAAAGAGCAATGTCTCCCTACACGAAAAGACCGGTAAGGGCAATGATTTTCTCGGTTGGGTCGATCTTCCGTCCTCAATTTCGGAAGCTGAATTGGCCGATATCGAGAAAACTGCTGTGAAGCTCCGATCAAAGCACCTTGAAATATTTGTGGTGATCGGAATCGGAGGGTCATATCTTGGGGCTAAGGCTGTAATTGATGCTCTTTCTGATTCTTTCGTTCAGATTAAGGGCTCTTTCGAAGCCCCGTTGATTCTTTTTGCCGGGCAGAATATTAGTGAAGATTACCTTGCTGAGCTGCGCGATCTGCTCGAATATAAAGAGTGGGCATGTGCAGTAGTTTCGAAATCAGGAACGACCACGGAGCCTGCATTGGCCTTTCGTCTGTTGAAACAGGATTTGGAAGAGAGGTATGGTTTGGAGGAGGCCCGTAACCGGATAATCGCGGTTACCGATGCTGAACGTGGTGCCCTGAAAACTTTGGCTACTTCGGAAGGTTACAAGACCTATGTGATCCCTGACGATGTTGGCGGCCGATACTCCGTACTGACCCCTGTTGGATTGGTTGCCATTGCTGTTGCCGGGTTTAATATCCGGGAACTGGTTAAGGGAGCAATCGATATGGAGAAAGCCTGCGGGGCCGATGTTCCTTACGAACAAAATATTGCCGCACAGTATGCTGCCGCCAGAAATGCCTTGTATAAAACAGGAAAGAAGGTTGAAGTCCTGGTGAATTATAATCCGAAGCTTCATTTCTTCGCCGAATGGTGGAAACAACTTTACGGTGAGAGTGAAGGCAAGGATGGATTGGGAATATTCCCTGCCAGCGTTGATTTCTCGAGCGATCTTCACTCCATGGGACAGTATATCCAGGAAGGAGAACGGATCTTGTTCGAGACCGTGCTTTCGATCGGGGAGGTAAATAATGAAGTGCGAATCCCGAGCGATGTAGCAGATCTGGATAAATTAAACTTTTTGGCCGGGAAGCGGGTTGATGAGGTCAATAAAATGGCGGAATTGGGAACGATCATTGCCCATGTTGACGGTGGGGTTCCGAACCTTCGGATCTCTGTTCCTCAACTGAACGAGTATTACCTGGGGCAATTGATCTATTTCTTTGAGATCGCCTGCGGAATCAGCGGATATGTGCTTGGAGTCAATCCTTTTGATCAACCCGGGGTCGAGGCATATAAAAAGAATATGTTCGCATTGTTGGAAAAGCCAGGTTTTGAAAAAGAAACCGCGGCTATCAAGGAGCGTTTGAAATAGATATTTGAACAATAATTGGTAAAAAGCATCTCTTTTGGGGATGCTTTTTTTATTGAAAGGAAAGAATCAATAAGAAAATGATTTGAGTTGTAGATTCCTTGCAGGGAGGCTAAATTTTTCATGATTTCTGCTTCAGAACATGTATCTTAGTAACGTCTAAAATCAAGTAATTATTGATGCAGATAATTATGATTCAGCAGATGAGAGTGTTTTTTATTATACTGATAACCTGTGGGTTAATGGGGTCTTGCGATTTTTCGGATAATCGTCACAACCAGCCCACGGGGTTAATGGTCGAGATGCTTCGCAACCCGGAGACGGCGGTTGTAGAGGATCCTGAACCTGAACTTTCATGGCTGGTCAATGGTAGCCGTAATGGAGACTATCAGACTGCATTCCAGATTTTTGTTTCATCAACAAAGAATAAATGCGAGCTGGATCAGGGCGATCTTTGGGATAGTGGCAAAATTATTTCACCTGAATCGGTCAACGTGACCTATGGCGGCGAACCCCTGAAACCCAATTTTACCTATTTCTGGAAAGTCCGGGTGTGGTTTAATGACGATAATCCAAGCTCCTTTTCTGATATTCAATCATTCAATACCGGTGATTTTAAGGAAGCCCACCGAACCTCCGTGATGCCTTTGATTCGCGAACAGGTTCAGCCGGTGTTCTTAAAGATGAAAAGAAAGGGTTCTTATTTTATCGATTTCGGGAAAGACGCTTTTGGAAATATTAGAGTTCAGATAAAAAGCAATAAGCCCGATTCTGTAATTTTTCATTTGGGAGAGAAGATTGCCTCGCCCGATTCGATTGATCGTAATCCAGGGGGAACAATCCGGTACCAGAGAATTGCCCTCCAGGTTAAGCGGGGGAATCGTTGGTATACCCTACCTATCCCCCGTGATGAGCGGCATCTTAACCCTGCCTCGATTCGTCCCGATACCCAAATCGGGGAGATCACCCCTTTCCGCTATTGCGAGGTCGAAAACTGTCCCTCGGAATTGACGAAAGAATCAATCGAGCAGTTGACCGTCAATTATTATTGGGACGACTCTGCAAGCAGCTTCAATAGCTCTGATACCATCCTGAATAAAATATGGGATCTTTGTAAATATAGTATTAAAGCAACCTCTTTTGCCGGGATTTATGTCGATGGCGACCGTGAGCGGATCCCGTATGAGGCCGATGCTTATATCAATCAGTTGGGACATTATTGCACCGACCGGGAATATAGCCTTGCACGTTATTCCCATGAATATCTGATGACCAATCCAACCTGGCCGACCGAATGGATCATGCATTCTGTTCTGATGGCCTATGCCGATTATCTTTATACCGGTGACCCGGAATCATTGCGTTATTATTATCATGATTTAAAAGAGAAGACCCTGATGCGACTCGAACGGGAAGACGGCTTAATCAGCACTCAACCCGGGATGTTGGAAGATTCGGTGCTTGCTAAAATTCATATCAATGAACCAATACGCGATATTGTCGATTGGCCAATGGCTGAACGTGATGGAAATGAAATGCCCAAAATTAACACGGTTGTTAACGCGTTTCATTATCAATCTCTTTTTCTGATGGGTAAGATTGCCGGTGTAATCGGGAATAGTGAGGATGCCCGCCTCTTTTCGGAAAAGGCTGAGAAGGTAAAACAGGCGATCAATCAAAAGCTTTTCGATCCGATGAATAAAAGATATCTTGATGGCGAGGGTTCGCAACATGCCTCGCTTCATGCCAATATTTTTCCGATAGCCTTTGGGATTGCTGAAAAGGAGTGGGTTTCGCCGGTTTCCAAATATATCGTTTCACGGGGAATGGCTTGCAGTGTTTATGCTGCTCAATATTTGCTCGAAGCGCTTTATCTAGCCGGAGAAGACCGTGCGGCCTTACAATTGATGACTGCCACTCATGACCGTGGTTGGTTGAATATGATCCGTTCCGGATCCACCATCACGTTGGAGGCCTGGGACATGAAATACAAGCCCAACCTGGACTGGAACCATGCCTGGGGTGCAGCGCCTGCTAACATGATCCCGAGGGGAGTATGGGGCATCGAACCTCTGGAGCCTGGTTTCCGAAAGGTGAAAATTCAGCCACAAACCGGTGGCCTTTTAAATAGTGAAATCAAATTTCCGACGATTCGCGGCAGCGTAACCGGGAAATTCTCTACCGATAATAAAACCAGATTTGATTTGGAAGTAACAATCCCGGCCAATATGACGGCTGAGATTTTTATCCCGGTCAGGCAAATTAACCGTCCAACGCTTTATTTTAACGATCAGCCGATGGATATTCGGGTTGAAAAAGGCTTTATTAAGATGGTGGTTGGCTCGGGAAGTTTTCGGTTTAACGTAAAAAACAATAATACCTAATAATAAAAAACAAACTGTTTTATGTACCGATTTTTATTTTTTATTCCGTTATTTATTTTGTTTTCCTGTAACAATAACCAGTCGAACAAAGGAGAGAACCGTGGTGACGAGGCTGGTCAGGAAGGAAATGTTGATGTTGAACGTTTGTCCGGTATGAAATTCGATTTTGCCATCGATTACGGCGATGCGCTCGAACTACTCGATAAAGGGGATCTTCAATCGATTGATGTGGCCATAACCATGTTTAATAATTCAACAGCCGATTCAATTTCGCGGGAGTCCTCCTCATGCGATTCAATGTTTGTCGGGTTTAATGACTTCCTGGCTTCGGTAATTCAAAGTTATTATGAAAACAATCTGAATGATAACGCCGATTTGAAGAAGAAACTGAAGAACGGGGAGGCGGATTCCGAGATATCGGAATTTAAGGAACCGTTGGAGAAGTCGGGGATTAATCTCTCTACTTCGGAAGGGGAGTATTACCTGGAAGCAGACCAGGAATATCTGTATCAAAAGATGAATGGGCACCTTTCGAAAGCCTCGGCTCAATTCTTACAGTTAAAGGTCAGGGATCAGAAAGATCCTCTGGAAACGGATGGGGCTTTGCTTCTTTCCCCGGATTCTATTGCCAGCCGACTAATTGCCTGGGAAGATTTTATTCTTTCCAATCCGGAATATGCCTCAATAAACGAAGCTGAGATGCTCTATTCTACCTACCTGTCGGCTTTCCTTTCCGGGACCGATAATTCACCGGTTTTTGACCTGGACGACAAGAAACTTGATGATCGGTTTAAGATTGCTTACGAAACATTTGCCACGACTTATCCTGAACGGAAAAGCGCCAAGGTCGTGAAACAATACTACGATCTTATATCGGCCAATGGCTTCAAATACAGTGATAAAATCGGGGACTTTCTGATGGAAAACGTTACCCAGTAAAACAGAAGATAAAATGACGACAAATCGAATCCCGCAGGAAAAAGCCAAAGCGAAAATCACCCAAATGAAGGTGAATGAAGTCAACACATTGCTGAAATTTTTGCTGGAGCAATTAAAAGGAAAGAGTCGCACCACGGTGAAATCGTTGCTGGCTCACCGTCAGGTATCACTCGGTGCCCATCCCATTACGCAGTTTGATTACCCAGTTGAAAAGGGACAGACCGTGACGATCAATTGGGGTAAGGTAGTAGAGCAAACCCGTCTGCGCGGAATCAAAATTCTCTTTGAAGATCCTTATCTCGTGGTGATCGAAAAACATGAAGGGATGCTTTCGATCGCCACGGCCAAAGAAAAACTGCTGACCACATACAGTATTTTGAGTGACCATGTGAAGAAGGACAATCCCAATAACCGGATCTTTGTCATTCACCGTCTCGATCGCGATACCTCAGGGGTGATGATGTTTGCCAAGAGTGAAGAGGTCCAGTCAACATTGCAACGAGCCTGGCAGGATGCCGTGGTCGAAAGGACTTATGTCGCGGTTGTTGAAGGCGAAGTGGAAAATGATGAAGGGACGATCCGTTCGTTTCTAAAAGAGAATAGGGCGCTGGTAATGTATTCGACCAAAGTACTCGGGGAGGGCGATGAAGCCATAACCCATTACAAGGTCTTAAAACGCGCGAATGGTTTCTCTTTACTTGAAGTGGAGTTGGAAACCGGGCGGAAGAATCAGATCAGGGTCCATATGAAGGATTTAGGTCATAGCATTGTCGGCGACAAAAAGTATGGTTCGAAACTCAATCCTATTGGCCGCACAGGCCTTCATGCCCAGGTGCTTGCTTTCATTCACCCGGTTACTGGGCAGGAGATGAGGTTTGAAACGCCAATCCCGTCAAAATTTATGGTCCCTTTTAACGCGAAAACGCATATCCATTCCGATAATTTTTAACTGATTACAAAATATTAAACACCATAAAATTATAAACCATGAAGAAAAACGTAGGCGGAACAGATAAATTGATTCGTTACGGGATAGCATTGGTCATTGCTGTTCTTTATTACACCGGTATGATTGAAGGAACATTAGCATTGGTTCTTTTAATCTTTGCTGTAATTCTGATCCTGACCGGTTTTTTCAATTTCTGCCCAATGTATTTGCCTTTCGGGATTGATACGATTAGGAAAAGACGACAGAAATAATCAGAACGCATTCAAAATGAAAAGAGGTGGTCGAAATTATCGCGACTACCTCTTTTTGTTTATGACTCATCAGGATTTGAACGACCCAATGGTAATTTGCTAAGCCTGTCGGTTTGCTATTTTCTATAAATTTCTTTCTTATTAACCTGAGTTCGATTTTAAAATAGCATTAATTGGTCGGAGTTAATTGTTTTGTATTTATTGGAAGGTTTTTTTAGGAAAAAACGAATAAGCAATCATTGCTGAAAGCGCATTGTTTATAATGTTGCCGAAGGATCTGTGTCGGGAATGTTCTATAGAACAGATGTTTTTTAGATCAACGTTAATGGTTTCAATTACAGAACCTTTCCTTAGCACTATTTTATCCTTCATTTCCATTAGTACGTTATTCATGTTATTCCGAACGGATATTTTAAGATGAAGACTATCTACAAAGAGAACTTCGGTTAGTGTCTTGGAAATATCGCCTTTATTTGACTGCTTGTCAGACTGATATATTAGTAAGTCCAATGAATTTCTCCAAATAATTCCATACTTAATATTTAAGTATTATATTTTAAATCAGTTAATTAATAAATAAACTCAGGTTAATGGATTATTGTTTTAAAAACTATTTCAATATTATAGCTCTATTCTTTCTGTACTGTTATAGTACAGAAAGAATACAGAAAATGTACAGAAATAGTACAGAATATCCTAAGATGACAGGTATAAAATTATAACCGTTCGGGAAATTGCAGTTCCCAATGACAGAATCACAAAGCCAACCTATTAGCCTGAGTTCGCTATTAAATTGAATATTTAGCAACTGAAATACAAGAAGGTAATAAGGTTAGGTTCAAAAAATAAGGTTTTAAAACCTTATCATAACTATTTAACCTTAGCAGAAATTCCAAATTCACACAAAGTGGCCTTATTGCCTTATTTACAAAGCATTATTGCATATCTAAAATCGAACTCAGGTTATTAGTGCATCGCCTTAATCTTCGAAACCAGCAGGCTGATGCCTAATCCGAAAATACCGATCACGGCAAAGGAATAACGTAATCCGGCCACTTCGGCGATATAACCGATTAACGGGGGACCCATCAGGAAGCCGAGGAAACTTACACTCGAAACGGTGGCCAACGCGATGCCCGGGGCAATAGTCTGGTGTTTTCCGGCTGCGCTGTAAACCGAGGGGACAATGCTCGAAACGCCTATCCCAACCAGCATAAAGCCAAGGGTGGAAGGGATAAGATAAGGAAAGATGACCGAGATAAATAACCCCGAAGAAATCAATACCCCGCTAACCTGGAGAAGGGTTATTCGTCCAACGCGGGCCACCAAACGGTCGGCCACGAAACGCCCGGCGGCCATCATGATCATAAAGGAGGTATAACCTAACACCACCAACGAGGAAGGTGCTTTTACCACATCCTTGAAGTAAACCCCGCTCCAGTCGAACATGGCTCCTTCGCTGGCCATGCTGCAAAACCCAATGATCCCCAACTGCAATAATACACTGTCGGGTTTGGCGAAAAATTTGGTACGGATCGTAGAGGATAAGGAACCCGATTTTCCCTGGATCAGGTGCGAATGGTTCAGGAAGATGATGACCCAGACAATAGCGGCAACAATCCAGAAATGGAGGTAAGGTTTGACCTGAACATTTATCATGGCCAACCCGATCAGAGCGCCCATAAAACCGGCCAGGCTCCATCCCCCGTGAAACGACGACATGATAGGCCGTTGATAGAGTCGCTCGGCAGCCACTCCCTGGGTATTGATAGCGATATTGCACAGATTTCCGAAAAGTCCGAAGACAAAGAGTCCAACGGCCAACTGCCATCCTTCCGTGGCTAATCCCAGGTTGGTCAGACTAAGCGAATATAAAGGGAGGGCAACGAGCAGAACCTTACGGCTGCCAAAATGAGTAGCCAGTTTGCCCGAAAAGGGCATCATGATAAACTGGCCGATGGGTAAGGCAAAGAGGATACTGCCAAGAGCGGCGTCGCTCAGGTTTAAGGCGGTCTTTATATCGGGAATTCTGCTGGCCCAGGAGGCGAAACATAATCCCGTACTGAAATAGTAAATGGCCACGGCAATCCTGATCCGCCGTTTGCTGGAAACGGGGGAATCGGATGAAATAGTTGAAGTTGTCTCAGTCATAACGTGCTGTATGGTAACGAATCAATTCATACAGTTGGGGCTTAGGGCATAGTTACTGCTGGTTATAATGAAAAATTCAACTGGCGATTAGTTCTGCCAGTTGAATTTTACAAAGATATTGAATTCTAAACGAAGACTCCATCGAGGGTCGGTTTAGTATCTCCGGTTTCTCTCTTTACGTCTGTATTCGTTTCTGCCTTCCTGCTTGTAGGAGGCCCTGTCGCGACGTTCGAAACCTCCGTTACGGGGACGATCTTCACGAGAATCGGAATAGACTTCCACATCCCAAAAAACTCCTCTGAAGCCCATGCCGCGGCTGTTCTTCAAAATGGTTTTTGTCGCGGATTCTTCGACTTCGACTACTGAATGGTTTTTGTAAAGATCGATCTTGCCAATTTCGACATTCCGGTGCCCGGAAGCATCGATCACGAAGGTAATGATATCTTTCGGGTTGAGGCCTTTGGTCAAACCAACGTTGAGCCTTAATTTGGTCATCCCTTCTGTGAGGACGGATTGTTTTTTTGACTTACGCTCATCCTTCTGGTCGGGAATATTCAAATCGGGGGTGTTGCCGTAATAATCGAGGAAGCGGTTGAATTCCATCGAAACGAAATGCTTGATCAGTTCTTCCTTTGAAAGATGTTCCAGTTTTTCATAAACACCCGGGAGGAAAGGTCCGATCTGTTCTTCGTTGACGGTAACTTCCTGGAGCCTGTCAGTAATATGGAAAAGTTGTTTTTCACAAATTTCCTTTCCACCGGGAACGGGCATCCGGAGGAACTTTTTCCCGATGATTTTTTCCATCATTTTAATCCGTCCGAGTTCCTTCATATGGATGATGGAGATCGAGATTCCCGATTTCCCGGCCCGACCGGTACGACCGCTTCGGTGGGTATAGTTTTCGATATCGTCGGGAAGATTATAATTGACCACGTGAGTGAGGTTATTAACATCCAATCCCCGGGCAGCCACATCGGTGGCCACCAACATCTGGACGCCGCGGTTACGGAATTTGTCCATCACGAAATCGCGCTGTTGCTGGCTCAGGTCACCATGCAACGCTTCGGCGCTGTAGTTGTCCTGGATCAGTTGAGCTGCTACTTCTTTTGTTTCCTGGCGGGTACGGCAAAAAACGATACCATAAACTTCCGGAACAAAATCGAGAACACGTTTCAAGGCCGAGTAACGGTCTTTGGCATGGACCATATGGTAGATGTGTTCTACATTTTCGGCCCCGCTGTTCTTGCGTCCTACCGCCACCTCGACCGGATTGGTCATATAATTGGCAGCAATGGCAGCAACTTCTTTCGGCATGGTGGCCGAGAAGAGTAGCGTGTTCTTTGATTCGGGGGTCATAGCCAGGATGGCGTCTACATCTTCCTGGAAGCCCATGTTCAGCATCTCGTCGGCTTCGTCAAGCACCATGATCGATACCTGCGACAGGTCGACTTTGTTCTTACGAATCATGTCGTGCATCCTGCCGGGAGTAGCGGTAATAATATGCGTCCCCTGACGGAGCGCTTTCACTTGTGGCCCGATATCAGCGCCCCCGTAAACAGGGGTAATGATAATTTCGGGCAGGTATTTCGAATAATCTTTCAGCTCGCGGGCAATCTGAACACATAATTCGCGGGTCGGGCTCAAAATGAGCGCCTGCGGGATCCGGCGGCTCGGATCGATGGTTTGAAGCATTGGAAGACCGAAAGCCGCGGTTTTACCGGTTCCGGTTTGTGCGAGTCCGACAATATCAGTCGGTTTTTCCAGAAATAAAGGAATAAACTGTTCCTGGATTGGTGAGGGCGTCTCGAACCCCATCTCTTCGATCCCCTTAAGGATCCTTGGGTCGAGCCCCATTTCATTGAATTGCATCATCTGTCTGTTGTTGCGGAAGCAAACTGTATATTTCGTATATCGGGCCCCCGCGTTGTTATTGTTCTAAAAAACTATTTCCGCTACATAAAAGCGGCGCGTTACTACTAATCCGGCTAATTCTCTGTCAGACGTTATTTCTGTCTGAAAAATAGCTGGATGGGGACACCGGTAAAATCGAAATTTGTCCGGATTTTATTTTCCAAATACCTCTTGTAAGGATCTTTGATATACTGTGGCAAGTTGCAGAAGAAGGCAAAACTTGGATTGTAAGAGGGTAACTGCGTTACGTATTTGATCTTAATGTATTTGCCTTTGTGAGCCGGTGGGGGATAAGCCTGAATCGCATCGAGTAATACCTCGTTAAGTTGCGAAGTCGGAACTTTTTTACGCTTGTTTTGATATACATGCATCGCTTCCTCGAAAACCTTCAGGATTCGCTGTTTGGTTATTGCCGAGGTAAAAACGATCGGGATATCGGAGACAGGAGCAAATTTTTCGAATATTTCCTCTTCGAATTTCTTCATCGTATGGTTGTCCTTCTCGATCAAATCCCATTTATTGACCACGACCACGACCCCTTTTTTGTTGCGGTAGATCAGGTGGAAGATGCTCTGGTCCTGCCCTTCAACACCACGGGTGGCATCGAGCATCAGGATACAGACGTCGGAATCTTCGATGGTCCGAACAGAACGCATGACCGAGTAGAATTCGACATCCTCCTCGACTTTGGTTTTTTTCCGCATCCCGGCCGTATCGATCAGGATAAAATCATGTCCGAATTTATTGTACCGCTGGGCCACGGAGTCGCGGGTTGTGCCGGCAATTTCCGTAACGATGTGGCGATCTTCGCCGATAAGGGTATTGATGGTTGAAGATTTTCCCACGTTGGGTCTTCCGACGATGGCGATCTTGGGAATGTCTGCTTCCACGACCTCTTCCTCTTTTTTCGGAAGTAGGTTTACCACCTCATCGAGCAGGTCGCCGGTACCTGATCCATTGATTGAGGAGACACAGAAGAGAGAGTCGATACCCATCGAATAGAATTCGTTGGCATCCAAAGCCCGTTGATGGTTATCCACCTTATTGGCTACCGTCAGATAAGGTTTTTTGCTTTTGCGAAGGAGGTCGGCGACCGAGATATCCAGGTCGGTGACCCCGCTTTCAACATCTACTACAAAGAGGATGACATCGGCTTCCTGGATGGCCAGATGGGCCTGGCGACGTATCTCTTCCTCAAAAATATCTTCCGATCCGGAAACATAACCCCCGGTATCAATAATGGAGAATTCTACTCCGTTCCAGGTTGATTTTCCGTAATTTCTGTCGCGCGTAACTCCGGGCTGGTCGTCAACGATGGCCTGACGCGATTCGGTAAGGCGATTAAAGAGAGTGGACTTGCCCACGTTGGGCCGCCCTACAATTGCTACTATGTTACTCATTGAAATCTATACTGCTGTTATTGAAATTCGTAACCGAAATTGCGAAGCTGGCTCTCCTTATCGCGCCAATCTTTCGCCACTTTCACGTAAAGTTGTAAAAACACTTTTTTCCCAAAAAATTCTTCCATGTCCAAACGCGCCTCTTTTCCCACTTTCTTGAGCGCTTGTCCCTGGTGTCCGATGATAATCCCTTTTTGCGTGTCGCGCGCCACATAAATAACGGCGCCGATGCTTAATAGGTTCTCTTCATCTTTGAATGTCTCCACTTCAACCTCCACTGAATAAGGAACCTCTTTTTCGTAGAAAAGTAAAATCTTCTCGCGGATGATTTCCTGAACGAAAAAGCGTTCGTTGCGGTCGGTCAGTTCGTCTTTCGGGAAATAAGGCATTCCTTCAGGCAAATTGGCCAGGATCCTGTTGAAAACGTAGTCGAGATTAAACTTCTCTTTTGCCGAGATTGGGATAATCTCCGCATTGGGGATCAACGTTTTCCAGCGCTCAATCAATTGGGTAACCTTCGGTTGATCCGAGAGGTCTATTTTATTGATCAGCACTATGACAGGGACTTCAGCAGATTTGATTTTTTCGAGATACTCCGTGTTTTTCTCAAAATTCTCTACCATATCGGTTACGTAGAGCAGCACATCGGCATCGATCAATGCAGTATCAACAAATTTGAGCATCGATTCCTGAAGTTTGTACACCGGTTTCAGGATACCGGGCGTATCGGAATAGATAATCTGGAAATCTTCGCCGTTCACAATCCCTTTGATCCGGTGACGGGTAGTCTGCATTTTCGATGTGATGATCGAAAGCTTTTCCCCTACCATCGCGTTCATCAGAGTTGATTTTCCGACGTTCGGATTCCCGATAATATTAACAAATCCCGATTTATGTGCCATTTAGCCTACTGTTCGTCCCAAAAATTTTGTGCAAAGGTAACAATTTTTCGGTAATACGAAAGATTTGTGTAAAAGTGTTTGTTTTTAGTTATTTAGCTGGTTGGGGAGGCTATTGGTGTTTAGAAATTGGCTCTAAAAGCATCCGTTTTAACATATGATCAGTTGAAAAATTTATCCTGTTCCCAATTCGAAGGATTGTTTTGAATGTATTCCCGGATTCGGTTCAAAGAATCATCGGACCGTATAATCTGGTCGTAAAATTTGGTTTGCCAATCAAATGTGGTAATAATTTGGTGTGCATGTTTGGAAACAACCGATTTATAGGAACCGATGGCCGTGGAAATATTGTTTTTGCCGGGATTTCGGAACCGTTGTTGCCCGGGGGGTGCGTATGTAGAGACAAGGCATTGCCTTGTCTCTACATAACGACTGTCATCAATTTTATCGATGATCAAAATCCCGTGGATATGATTGGGCATAACAACAAACGCCTCCAACAAAATGAACGGGAAATGCAATGGTATCTCAAACCAAAATCGTTCTGCCAATAAACCAATTTCCGATAACCGCATTTTGCCTTCAATGATCTCCCCGAAATAATGTTCCCGGCCAGCACTACAGATGGTAATAAAATAGAGGCCGTTCCATCCGTAATCCCAGTTTTGCAATCGTGCAGAGGGGATTCGGTATCTTTCTTTGAATCTTTCTGACATGGCTATTACCGGTTATCCGATTTAATCGCCTCCTTTATCAATTGTGTAGAGATACAATTCTTCCACTTTTTTCCTGGCCCATTCGGTCTTTCGTAAAAAGGTGAGGCTCGATTTGATGGAAGGATCACTGTTGAAACAATTTATTTTAATCAGATGCCCAAGGTTCTTCCATCCGTAATAGTCTATCAGGTAGGTGAGGATCATCTCCAGCGTCTTGCCGTGCAGGGGATTGTTTTTCTGAACTGAATCCATTTTAAGATTTTTTTTATTCTGTAATTTCTACCGGATTCCCATCAGGATCGGCTACAACACTTTCATAGCATCCATCTCCGGTAAAGCGTGGTTCGCCAAGAATACGGTAATTCTCTTTTCTTAATTGCTCGGTAAGCTGATCGACCAAAGCTTTGCTGCCAACAGAAATGGCCAGGTGGGTATAGCCCAAGGTCAGCTGAGGATCACTTTCTCTTTGCAGGAGATCCGGTTTGAACATGATCTCAAGCTGGCAGCCCGAATCAAACGTCAGGAAATAAGAGTGAAACTGCTTGGCGGGGTTGTGATATCTTTCTCCTGAAGAGGCGCCGAAATAATTACAGTAGAAATCGCGTAACCGTTCGGGATTGTTGGACCATATGGCGATATGTGAGATGTTCATTTTGATATATACCCCTAATAGTTAGGATTATAATTGATTGTATTGTAATTGCTCAATTGCAATTATCAAAATTAGAAAACTTTGGCTACAGATTCCAAATCTGATTTTTTTTGAAATATTTTTTTGAATTGAGGTGGCATATTGAAAAAATATCTATTTTAGACCAGTTGGTTAAACCAAATAGTTAAACCGTTTAGTTAATAGAAATGACAACAGATAATGCTCAGGAAAAAATAATGGAAGCAGCACGCCAGGTCTTTATCCGCAAGGGAATGGACGGGGCGCGGATGCAGGAAATTGCCGATGAAGCAGGGATGAACAAATCGTTGCTCCATTACTATTTCAGGACGAAACAACAGCTCTTCGATGCTATCTTCGAAGAGTCGTTCGGAAAACTGGTGCCTAACCTGATGGGTATCTTTCAGCGGGAAGGGGCTTTTTTGGATAAAATTGAAGTTATCGTTGATCAGTATGACGATACGATGTCGAAAAATCCATTTTTACCCCAGTTTGTGATCCATGAAATCAACCGTGACCCGGACCGGTTGTCCAGGTTTATTATAGAACGGGGGTTTGATATTGACAAATTGTCAATCATGTTGGATCGGGAGGCTGAAGCCGGTAATATCCGCCCGATCAAGGCGCCGCATCTCATGTCGAGTCTCCTTGGGATGATTTTGATCCCTTATGCTGCGCGACCATTACTCCAACGGAATCTATTCCATAACGATCCTGTTCAATATGAGTTGTTCCTGAAGGAGCGCAAACAATTTATTGCATCATTTATTAAACAAGCATTGGAGAAGAGATGAGAAAATTGATAATCTTTCTATTGTTGCCGGTTCAACTGGTCTTTGCCCAATCACCGGTTTTGACCCTCGACGAATGCTACCGATTGGCCAGGGAGAATTATCCCCGGTTGAGCGATATGGAAAAGCAACAGCAGATCAGTGATCTGCGCCAGCAGAATATTGGCGCTGCCTGGAATCCACAGATGAACCTCAACGGGCAGGCTACCTACCAGAGCGATGTGACCCGGGTTCCGATCTCCCTGCCCAACCTTACCGTTCCGTCACAGGCTAAAGATCAGTATAAGGTCTACCTCGATGTCCGGCAGAATATTTACGATGGCGGGATCTCCCGTTCGAACCTTGAACTGGAAAAAGCCGGGTTGGCTGCCGATCTTCAGTCGATTGAAGTGGAACTCTATTCGTTGAATGACCGGATCAACCAGTTGTACTTTGGCGTTTTATTGATGGAGGAGAATAAAAAAGTCCTCGGGCTTAAACTATCGACCCTCGGCGAACGGTTGAAAGTTCTCGAATCGGGACTTAAAAACGGTGTCGTGACAGCGCGTGATGTTGATCTGCTAAAAGCCGAAAAAATGGTGACCGAACAACAGGTCCGGGAAGTGGAGGCAGAGCGTCTTTCAGGTTTGGGCTCTTTAAAGATTCTTACCGGAGCAGCGATCGACGGGAAAACAAATCTTGCAGAACCTGAATTGGCGGAAAGGAATGATGGCATTGTCCGGCCTGAATTAAAACTGTACGATCTGTTGGGGTCGAAAGTCGATAATAATTCCAACCTGCTGCAGAAAATGCGAAACCCTAAGGTCTATGGTTTTGGACAAGCCGGGTATGGCCGGCCGGGTTTGAATATGCTCGATAATGAATTTGATACCTATTACCTGGTCGGATTGGGTGTCTCCTGGAATATTTTCGACTGGAAACAGACCGCGCGAAACCGTCAGCTACTCGGGATTCAGAAACAGATGATCACCTCTTCACGCGAGACATTTCTTCAGGGAGTAAATATCTCAATGGTGAAAGCGGATGAGTCAATCCGAAAAGCAGAAGAATTATTACGTTCTGATGAAGAGTTGGTCGGATTAAGAGGGAAAATTGCCAAACAATCGGCATCCCAACTGGAAAACGGGACCATCACCTCGGCCGACTATTTGGTCGACCTGAATGCGGAAACCCAATCGCAGATCAATAAAAAATCGCATAAGATTCAGTTGCTTCAGGCAATTGCCAATTATAACACATTAACCGGAAAACAAATTAAAGAATGAGAACGATAAAACAACCCCTAATCTTTGCTTTAGCCGCATTGCTGTTGGCTGGAGCTTGTAAAAATGGTCAGGAGAACTCCGATGCATACGGAAATTTCGAGGCTGACGACCTGTTGATTTCATCTGAAGTGGGAGGGAAGTTGCTGATGTTTCAGACAGAGGAAGGACAATCGATAACCAAAGAGGAAACAATTGCCCTGATCGATACCATGCAGCTCTATCTTCAGAAAAAACAGATGGAGTCGCAGGTGGCTTCAATAAATTCCAAAAAGGTAAATATTCAGACTCAGGTCGGGGTGGTCCGCCAGCAGAAAGCCAATCTGGAGCGCGATAAAACCCGGATCACCAATATGCTGAAGGATGGCGCCGCCACACAAAAACAGATGGACGATGTTACCGGGGGAATCGATGTTTTCGAAAAGCAGATATCCAATATCCGTTCTCAGGAGGTTTCCTTAAATAGTGAAATTGAGGTGGTGGGCGCTCAGTTGGCCCAGATTCAGGATAAACTGCAGCGTTGCACCATCACCTCACCGATCAATGGGTTAGTCCTCGAAACCTATAAAAAGGAGGGTGAAGTGGTTGGTCAGGGACAGTCCTTGCTGAAGGTGGCCGATGTCTCGTCCTTGAATTTAAGGGTTTATGTCAGCGGCGATCAGTTGCCCCATATCAAGATTGGCCAGCAGGTATCTGTCTTGGTGGATGATACAAAAACCGCTAACTCGACTCTACAGGGAACCGTTTCCTGGATCTCTTCGGAAGCCGAATTCACGCCAAAGATCATCCAGACCAAGAAGGAGAGGGTTAAACTGGTCTATGCCGTAAAAGTAAAAGTGCCCAACGACGGAACTTTGAAGATCGGGATGCCGGGGGAAATCAGGTTTCAGTGATTGACGATTTACTATTTACTATTGACAATTGACGATCAATGAGATCAGAAGATTTTCGATTAAGCGACTTAGAATAGATAAATAAATGATTTTAATCGATCATATAGAAAAATCCTACGGAACACAACCGGCCCTGAAGGGCGTTTCGCTGTCGGTGAATGAGGGCGAGCTGTTCGGGCTGATCGGTCCGGATGGTGCGGGAAAGAGTTCGCTGATGCGGATCCTGGTGACCCTGATCCTTCCCGATAAGGGAAATGCCATGATTGACGGGTTGGACGTGGTGGCCGACTACCGTAAGATAAGGAAGATAGTGGGGTATATGCCTGGGCGGTTTTCTCTCTACCACGATTTGTCCGTGGAGGAAAACCTTCAGTTTTTCGCGACCGTTTTCGGGACTACTGTCGAAAAAAATTACGCTCTGATAAAGGATATCTACGGGCAGATCGAGCCGTTCAGGAAACGTCCGGCCGGAAAGCTGTCAGGAGGAATGAAGCAGAAGCTGGCCCTCTCCTGTGCACTGATCCATGCGCCTAAAGTGCTGATCCTCGATGAGCCGACAACCGGAGTGGATGCCGTCTCCAGGAAAGAGTTTTGGGAGATGCTGAAGAACCTGAAAAAGATGGGGATCACGATCCTTGTCTCTACCCCTTACATGGATGAAGCGATGATGTGCGACAGGGTCGCTCTGGTCCAGGAAGGGAGGGTCATGTCGGTCGATACTCCTTCCGGCGTTACGGCACATTTCAAAAAGAAATTGCTGGCGGTCGATGCCGGAAACACTTCGGAGCGGTATGCCTGCATAAATCTGATCAGAAAGATGACCGGAATTGAATCGGTGTTTGCCTTCGGCGATTCGCTTCACGTTTGTTGCGATGATACGGTTACTGTTGACGATCTGATTGTTTACCTGAATAATAACAGGTTCGGCAATCATGCGGTCAATGAGATAAAGCCCGGTATCGAAGATGTTTTTATGGAATTAATGCAACATCATGACAACTGACACCCTCAATAAAACACCCGTGATCAGGGTAAAAAACCTGGTCAAGAAATTCGGAAGCTTTACAGCCGACGATCATCTGACTTTCGAGGTTTACCGTGGTGAAATATTTGGTTTTCTCGGGGCTAACGGCGCCGGTAAAACCACGGCTATCCGTATGATCTGCGGGTTACTTGAACCCACATCCGGGGAGTTGGAGGTGGCCGGCTTCAACGGCTTTCATCAGCGCGAAGAGATCAAACGCAACATTGGCTATATGTCGCAGAAATTTTCGCTTTACGAAGATCTGACTGTTTATGAGAATATCCGGCTATTTGCCGGGATCTACGGGATTGGTCGGGAGGAGAGAAAAACAAAGACCGATCTGCTGCTGAAAAAACTTGAACTGGAAGAAGCCCGGAATAAACTGGTGGCCGGACTGCCATTGGGATGGAAACAGAAATTATCCTTCTCATTAGCCGTCTTTCACGATCCCTCCATTGTTTTCCTGGATGAACCTTCAGGCGGGGTCGATCCGTTGACCCGTCGTAAGTTCTGGGATCTGATCTACGAGGAAGCAGCCCGCGGAACCACCATTTTTGTGACGACCCATTATATGGACGAAGCCGAATATTGCGACCGGGTGGCCATCATGTCGGAGGGGAAGATTGTTGCCCTCGATACGCCGGCCAGCCTCAAGAAGATGTATCAGTCAAATAGTATGGATGAGGTTTTCCTGCGGATTGCGCGGAATGTCGATTAGCTCTGGCTGCCGGCGATTGGCAATTGGCTTTTAGCCGCAACCGGCCAATAGCTAAAAGCCAAAAGCCCTTAATGAAGTTTTACCTTATATGCTTTAAAAATGAACCAACTCTGGGCATTTATTAAAAAAGAATTCATGCACATCTTTCGGGATGAAAGGACAATGGCCATACTTTTTGCCATGCCCATCATCGAACTATTGTTGTTCGGGTATGTGATCAGCACCGAAATCAAAGATGTCCGCATTGCCATCCTCGATCACTCCAACGATAAAGAGACGTTAGAGATTAGAAATAAAATCCTTTCCTCCGGATATTTTAAGCTCGATGCCGAGATTTCCAGTGAACAGGAGATCGATAATATCTTCCGCCAGGGAAGGATCAAAGAGGTGATCGTCTTTGAAAACGATTTTGCTCAAAAGTTGGAGCGTGATGGGAAAGCCTCGGTCCAGGTCATCGCCGATGCTTCCGATCCCACTACTGCCCAAATGCTTTACAATTATACCAATGGCATTGTTCAGGATTATGTGGCCAAGAAATTCTCGGGACTCGAAATCCCGGTCGAGATAAAGACCGAGGTGCGGATGCTTTACAACGAAAGTATGTTAGGGGCGTTTATGTATGTTCCGGGAACCATGGCCCTGATCCTGATGCTGATCTCGGCCATGATGACCTCCATCACCATTGCCCGTGAGAAAGAGCTGGGAACGATGGAGATCCTGCTCGTATCGCCGCTGAAGGCGATTCATATCGTCCTGGGGAAAGTGGCGCCTTACCTGCTTCTGTCGGTGATCGATGCCGTGGTGATTATCCTGCTGGGAACCCTGGTGTTCGGCGTCCCGGTTCGGGGCAGTATGGTGGTGCTGATGTTCCTGGTGATCCTTTATATTATGATGGCCCTCTCGCTGGGGATCCTGATCTCAACGAAAGCCAACAGTCAGATGGTCGCCATGTTTATTTCGGGGTTTGCCCTGATGCTGCCGACGATGTTGCTCTCCGGTTTTATATTCCCGATCGAAAATATGCCTGTGCCGTTACAAATCCTTAGTAACTTCATGCCGGCCCGCTGGTTTATCGATGCGCTGAAACAGGTGATGCTGAAGGGGACCGGCTTCGAATATATCTGGAAACAGGTGTTGATCCTCATTGCCATGACGACTGTCTTTCTTGGCCTGAGTGTTAAAAATTTCCGTTTACGGCTTGAATAAGAATCTATGAAGACAATATATTATCTACTCCAAAAGGAATTTATCCAGGTTTTCCGCAACAAGGCGATGCTGCCCATCATCTTTGTGATGCCCTTGATACAGATGCTGATCCTGGTGTTCGCGGCGACAATGGAACTGAAACAAGTGGATCTTTATGTCGTGGACCACGATTTAAGTGAGACCTCCACCCGTCTGACGGCCAAATTTGAGGCCAGCTCTTTTTTTAAGGTCACCCGCTCGCTTCAGTCACCCGATGAAGTCGATAATGCCTTGCTGCAAGGAAAAGCCGGCGTGGCGTTAGTCATCCCTGAAGGTTTCGAGAATGAGCTGGTCAGGGAAAACGGGACGACGGTTCAAATCCTTGTCGATGCCATCAACGGCATGGCGGCCGAATTAAGTTACTCCTATGTCCGGTCCGTCATTGGCAATTACAACAAAAATGTGAGGGCCGAAGTGCTGGGATTACCCGAATTCACCCCACCGCAACAGATCGCTGTCATTCCCTCGTTCTGGTACAATCCCGAACTGAATTTCAAGTTTTATATGGCCCCGGGGGTGTTGGTTATCCTCGTCACCTTGATCGGTCTTTTTCTTTCGTCGCTGAACCTGGTCCGTGAAAAAGAGATGGGAACCATCGAACAGCTAAACGTGACCCCGATCCGAAAATACCAGTTCATCGTTGGGAAGATGATGCCTTTCCTGATCATCGCCCTGCTCGACCTGACCTTTGGCTTATTGCTTGCCAAACTGGTTTTTGGATTGCCCTTCCGGGGAAATATCCTGACCCTCTATGCTTTCACCACGGTCTATCTGTTCCTGGTGATGAGTATGGGCCTCTTTATCTCGGCCATCTCCGATACCCAACAGCAGGTGTTATTCGTTAGTTTCTTCTTTATGATCATCTTCATCATCATGAGCGGGCTCTTCACCCCGGTCGAGAGTATGCCGGCCTGGGCTCAGAAGCTCGATCTGATCAACCCTCTTTTTTACCTGATCCGGGTGATCCGCAACGTGGTGCTGAAAGGTTCCGGCATCTTCGATCTGGCGTATGAGATGATTTCCTTATTGGTTTATGGTGCGATCATGTTCTCGCTGGCCGTATGGCGTTACCGGAAGACGGTATAGGTCAAAATCAGCCTTAAATAAGGGATAATTATCCTGGCAACTGAACCGGATTTACCCGTTTTTAGGAGAGATCCATTCATCTCCTGTCCGGACCCTCAGGAACAGGAATTAATTTCGACCTGTCCGCGAAGGTTCAACCCCGTGTTAAATGGCTATTATCGTAGTATTATAAACGTATTTTGTTCGTATGTCATACGAATAAAGTACGAACAAACTACGAACAAAGTACGAACAAACCCATGATTTGGTCCGGTGTTGACCCGGACGTGAGCCGAATCAAATGCCTGTTGGAATGATGTAGATTTTTTGCCTTTGTCAGGGAACAATTCAGTCTCGGTCAGAGAGGCATAGCTTCACAGGATCAAAAGGCAGGATAGGTGTCGGGGTTTCTTTCATCATTAAAAGTTGTAATTTACATTTTTGGTATCCCGGTAAAAAAAGGCCATCTTTGAATTCGTTGGTTTAGATTATTATTTCAAGAGCCTTATCGGTTTTTATCGGTTTAAACCAACAGTCCATTTCTTTATTTGATATTGCAGGGCAATATCGGTATGTTTTTTGTTGGACATTTTCCGTTTTTTAGATTGATAGTATCCGGTTTCGAATCAGAAATCGCGGGGATATTTAGCTTTAAATGATAGATAAATGAAGGTTGCTGACTTGGTTTTTTATAGGAAGTTATGGTCTTTCGGGACTATTGTATTGCTTTTTGTCGGGTGCAGTTTGTTTTTCCCGTTTCGTGTTTCAGCTCAGAAAGAGGTTGAAGGGGGTGGTGAAAAAAACGGGATTACCGCGGAGGATTCGCTTTCCCGGAGTATCTCGCTTTTACGGGGGATCCTTAATTCGCAGGGGGAGTGGTATCTGTCCGATGATTCGTACCGTAAATCCTTCAAGGGGGTAGTCGATTATGCCGAGAACGACCCGATCGATTCGGTGGTGATCGATGTGCGCAAGGTTTTAAACGATCAGCAGAGGATCTATCTTTTCGAACGGCGACCCCAGGATATTCGCGATAAGGGTAATATTCCGGGTTACATCTCAGCGGAAACGGAAGCCTCGAAAATTGAATCGCGGCGGCGCAGCGTGATGGATAGCCTTCGCCGGACCATTATTCAGTTACCCGAAGAAATAGTGAGAGAAGCAATCGAAAAAGCCCCTTTAATCCCGGAGGGTAATCCGCAGGAATTGATCAACAAAAATGACTATCCCCTTCCGGCCAGCTTCAGGGCCAGTTTCTATAAAAACCTGGTCACGATGTCGTTCCCGGCCAATACGACCGGGTCGGAGATGGATACGCTAAGGAACAGGGCCTTTGCGATGAGCCGTCAGGCCTATAACGATTCTGTCATTTCGCGTTTGCGCGATTCGCTGCTGGTCCGGTACCGCGAACAGTTCATTGCCAATTATGCCGCCCGCGAGGCCAATGCTTTGAAAAAGAATATTGATTCGCAGAATTTTAAGACACTGATGGCCTTCAACGATGCTGCAGTTGCCAGGATGAACGATTCGGCACGGGTGGCCCTGAATTATTTGACAACATATGCTGAGTCGGATTCAGTATTAATCGGTTTGACGAATCTTTCAGGCGACAGATCGGAAATCTGGACCGCTAACCGGGCGATGCTCCCCATCAGAACCTACCTGAAAAATGCCCAGAACGATTCGCTGGCCGTGATCCTTTACAATAACGGGAAAGGTGATTTGAGACTGGTGATTGATGACGGGGTTAAGTTTACCCGTTTCGTGGAAACACAACAACGGGAGATTAAATTTCAGCCCAAGGCACCGGATAACAATCTGGTGAAGGTGAAGATCAAGACTCCGGAAGCATTGGCGTGGAACCTCTTCGGAAACGGGACGGTCGGATTTACTCAGACGGCTCTGTCGAACTGGTCGAAGGGGGGAGAGAGCGCCTTATCGCTGCTCTTTGTCGGGAAATATAATGCCAATTATTCAAAGAAGAAGTTGAAGTGGGAGAGTAGTGCCGAATTACGTTACGGGGTGAACCAGACCAAGGCCAGGGGGTTTGAAAAGAATGACGATAAGATCGAGATTCAGTCGCGTATGGGCTATTCCGCGTTTAAGCATTGGTACTATTCCGCGGAGGGCAACTTCCGGACCCAGATTGCGAGAGGCTATAAATATCCCGACAAGGATAATCCCATCTCCACGTTTATGGCTCCGGGCTATCTCACCTTTTCGTTAGGTCTTGATTATAAACCGAACAAGAATTTCTCGCTGTTCCTCTCCCCGTTAACTTCCAAGTCGACCTTTGTCAGGGATACAGCCCTGATCGACCCGACCAATTTTGGATTGGATCCCGGGACGAAGAAACGGTGGGAGGCCGGTTTGATTGTCAAGAGCAACTGGAAGACCAACATTATAGAGAACATCAGTTATGAGACCAAAGGCGAGCTTTTCAATAATTACCGATACACCTTGCAGAAATTCACTTTTGAGTGGGAACAGTTGTTAATCATGCAGGTTACTCCGTTTATCAGCACCCGGGTCATGGCCCAGACCATTTATGATTACAATACCAAATTCCCCGTTACCGACAGCGAGGGGACGGTGATCGGGAAGAAAGCCAAATGGCAGTTTAAGGAGTTGTTCACCATCGGGTTCAGCTATAAATTCTGAGCGATCGGATCAAAGCCAGATGGCCGCGATGACAAAAGCGGCGAAGAGCAGGGAGGCAATCCCGTTGGTGGTCCCGAAGGCCATATTGACACGGCTCAGGTCATCGTGCTTGACGATGGCGTGTTGGTAAATGATCAGACCGATGAAGATCGTCGCACCGATCCAGTAAAGAGCTCCGCCCTTCATCGCGATCCCGGCCAGGATCACAAATATTACCGCGAAAAGATGCACTATTGAAGAGATCAGCAGTGCATTTTTTATTCCTACCATCGCCGGAACGCTCTGAAGCTTCCAGTCTCTGTCGAAATCGACATCCTGACAGGCATAGATAATATCGAAACCGCTGACCCAGAAAAAGACGATGGCTGAAAAAAGTAAAGGGATAATGGCGAATTGGCCGGTGACGGCCAGCCAGGCACCGATGGGAGCCAAGGCAAGTCCCGTACTCAGCACAAAATGACAGAGCGGGGTTATTCTTTTGGTAAAGCTGTAGCCTAAAACCACGAATAAGGCCACCGGCGACAAGAAGAAACAAAGTTCGTTGATGAACCAGGCGGTCAGGACAAAGAGAGCCGAGTTGAGAATCACGAAGGTCAAAGCTCTTTGGGGCGATATGATTCCGGCAGGGATCTCGCGGGTGGCCGTGCGGGGATTGGCCGCGTCGAACCGGCGGTCGAGGTAACGGTTAAAACCCATCGCGGCATTGCGGGCAAAGACCATCGCGAAGATCACGCTAAGCAGCAATCGGATAAAGGGAACTGAATCGGCCTGATTCAATGCAAGAAAAAAACCAATCAACGCGAAGGGCATCGCAAAAATAGTATGTTCGAATTTTACCAGTCGGGCAAAATCAATGAGCTTATTTTTCATGATCCGTTATCTTGTTACGGGCTGTAAAAATAGAAAGATTAATTTCATTGCCGAGAATTTTAAAACCTTTGCCCGTTATTACTTTTTTCGAATATGCGGTTACCTTCCTGATTGGGTTTACTTTTCACCGGTCGTTGTCATTTATAGAGCCTACCCAAAAAAAATGGGGCATGATGCAATAGTGACAGGGAAAAAAGTTGATAGTCGGGGCGCGACATGGAGTCGAACTACGATTTACTGCAGTCCTAATTCTGTCATTGGTCTTGCAGCGAATCGGAATAAGGAATCTCACGGTCAAATACTATTGGGTATTCTAAAACATAAGGTTAATAATTCTATGGTCTGAAGAAATCGATCCGGATCAAATTGCGAAGCACAAATCCGTCCTGTTTACCCGATCGTTAGCGCAGAGAATCATTAAAGCTATTTGTTACGGCAGACCTGTAAGGTCGGCATGTGGCAGCGCAGGGCGTGAGCCCTGTGAAAAGGAGATATGGAGGGAATTGGAGGTCTGAAGGACCGGCATGTGTCGACCGGATTTGATGAAATGGTTTTATAGCGATTCAATACATGCCGGCCTTACAGGCCTTTAGTAGTTTGTTGCTGACCGTTTCCACAGGCTTTGCAGCCTGTGCTTTCACATATCGGACCTTCGGCCCTTTGATCCGCTTGTTTTTTATTACCAGCTCTTCCCTCTAACTGGCCCTGACGCAGAATGCAATGGCCAAATTGATTTAAAGAAATTAGGCTCTGTCATAAGTAGTCATCGATTGTCAAGGATTGCCATTGATTGTCTTATCCGCCAAATGACCAATAATGACTATCAATGACCACTTAATGACCCACTAATGACCTTTCCGCTTTTGCCGGGGTAATTTATCCGGTACCCGGTTTACTTTTTCCCGGCCAGGATTTCATTACACCTGAATTTCGACTATATTTGGAGAAACTGATTATTATGAAAGAGTTCAGGAAATATTACAATCTGAATGCATCGCCGGCCGATGTATATAATGCCATGACCAATCCGGTAATGATTGAGATATGGACCGGTGAACCGGTGGAAATGAGCACGGTCCCCGAGAGTGAGTTCTCGATCTGGGACGGGGCTATCATGGGCAGGAACATCGAGTTCGTCCAGGATCAACTGATCGTTCAGCAATGGTATTTCGGCGAGGAAGAGGACTCAATCGTGACCATCAAGCTTTATCCCGACAAAAAGGGGACCAGGGTCGAACTGTATCAAACCAATATCCCTGACGAGGCTTTTAAAAACATGGTCGAGGGCTGGGATGAAGATTATTTCGGGAACTTAAGTCAGTTATTCGAAAATTAACCCGGCTCAATCGAGCCGCAGGCGCATGACATAATCGTCCATCACGAAACCGTTGCCAATATCTGCAACAACCGGTCCCGTGTTTTGGAACCCCATCTTATAATAGGCTTCAATGCTGTTCGCGTTGTTTTTATTCACGGTGAGTGAGACGGAATTCGCATTTAGTGCCCTGGCCCGCCCGACAATAAAGGCGAGCGCTTCCGATCCGATCCCTTGTCCGCGGCATTCCTGCAGGATATAAAATTTGCTTAGGAACAGGTCGTCTTCTTTGAGGCTGATCCCGATGTAACCTACCGGTTTGTTGTCGTTGTGGATCAGGTAATATTCGTATCCCTCCTGAGAAATCTGATGGTCGATGGCCTCAGCGGACTGAAATTTACCTACCATATAATCGACCTGCTCCTGACCAATAATTGGGGTATAGTGTTCGTTCCAGATGATTTTGGCCAGGTCGGCTACTTTTACCATCTGATCGTGTTGAAGAACCATGTTAAATTCAATGCTCATAACTGATAATTTCCTGGTAAAGTGAAAGATTCTCATTGTCAAAGCAACAGAAAATGACTTTTTCGACGGATTGATCCTCTTTTAAATAATCTTTGACGGTTTGAACGGCTATTTTAGCCGCTTCCGGTTTGGGAAAACCATAGACTCCTGTACTGATGTTCGGGAAAGCGATACTTTTCAGATGGTTTCCGGTGGCAATAGCCAGACAGTTCCTGTAGCAGGAGGCCAACAGTTCCCTTTCCCGGTTTCGTCCGCCTTGCCATACGGGTCCGACGGTATGAATAATGTGTCGGGCCGGGAGCTGGTATCCTGCAGTCATTTTGGCTTCCCCGGTGGGACAACCGTTGAGTGTCCGACATTCGGCCAATAATCCTGGGCCGGCAGCCCTGTGTATGGCGCCATCGACCCCTCCTCCGCCAAGTAGACTACTGTTGGCTGCATTGACAATGGCATCGACTTCCAGTTGAGTGATGTCGGCTAAAAGAATCTCGATTCCACTCATAGATAGTATAGCTCTTTTATAATTTCTTTTCCAGTCTGACCATTATTGCTACTGCTTCGGATGTGGTCAAAGACGACGTAAATAACCTGAAACGTTTCTTGTCTGCTTCATGCTTTTGTTGCAAATCAGCATTTTGCACGGATAATAAGGGCTTCAAAAGATACAAAAAAATATGTCCCGTTAGCCCTATCCATAAAAAAAAGGCGAAACCATCTCAATGATTGAAATAGTTTCGCCTTTAGCGATTAGATTAATTATCGGATTTGAGCGTTGAGTTCCCGTTGGAAGGTATTGATCAGACGGCTCATTGTTTTTTCTATCTGTTTGTCGGTGAGTGTTTTCTCATCATCCCGAAGGATGAAGCTCACGGCATACGATTTTTTCCCATCCGGAAGTTTGTCCCCTTCATAGACATCGAAGATGGAGACATTGCGAAGGATCTGCCTTTCGGTTCTGATTGCCAAAGCTTTGATGGCGCTGAACTGGATATCCCGATCGATCAGTAAGGCCAGGTCGCGTTTCACCTCCGGATATTTGGGCAGAGGGGTATACGCGGTTTTTAATCCTTTAATGGCTTTTAGTAGGAGGGTCCAGTGGATATCGGCATAAAACACGTCGGCGCTGATATCCTGCTGTTTAAGCAGCTTTCGGTTTACAATACCGATTTGAGCAATCAGGTTGTTTTTATACCGATACTCCAAGCCTTCCGAAAAGATATCGGTTGTGGAGGTCTCAATAGTAAACAGATCGGCTTTAAGCCCCAGACGCTGGAGGATATTTTCGAGATAGCTTTTCAGGGTGAAGAATGATGTTTTATATTCTTTAGCAGCCCAGTTTTCAACCTCTTTCTTGCCGGTGATCCAAAGACCGATATGCTCTTCCTCGCTGAAGTTCTTAACCGGGTTGCTGTAGGTTTTGCTCCCGTCGAAGAAGTAAACGTTGCCAAATTCGTAGAACCGCAAATCGGGATTCTTGAAATTTGTGTTGCGGGCCATGGCTTCCAGTCCTCCAAAGAGCAGGGTCTGGCGCATCCCGTTAAGATCGGAGCTGAGTGGGTTATAGAGTTTTACCGTATTTTCCTCTTTGAATGACTGGAGGTTCTCGTAATAGGAGGCTTTTGTCAAAGAGTTCGACATGATTTCATTGAAACCTTGTGCCGTCAGCATTTCTGATACAAGGTTCTGCAATTTCATCTTGTCGGGGCTTGCGGCATGTTGAACGGTCGATTTGACTGATTTCCCGGGAGCAACATTGTTGTAGCCATAAATGCGGAGGATCTCTTCAATCACGTCTGCTTCACGTTTCACGTCCACGCGATAGGGGGGAACACGAAGTTCCAGTTGAGATTCGTTCTCGCTGAGTATATTTATCTCGAGGGAGGCCAGTATCCTTTTGATGGTCTCAGCCGGTATTTCTTTGCCAATTAACCGGGTAACATTCTTATAGCTGACTGTAACATGGAAAGACTCCATAACGATCGGATCGGCAATAACATCGACTATTTCAGATGAAATCTCTCCGCCTGCCACTTCCTTGATCAATAATGCAGCCCGTTTCAGGGCATAAATAAGGCCGTTGGGATCGACACCGCGCTCGAACCGGAAGGAGGCATCCGTGCTCAATCCATGGCGACGGGCCGTCTTGCGGATATATACCGGATTGAAGAAGGCACTTTCAAGGAAAACATCAGTGGTAGAATCTTTGATCCCGGATCCTATCCCTCCAAAAACTCCTCCGAGGCACATCCCTTCACTCTCGTTGCAGATCAACAGGTCCTTTTCATCAAGGATCCGTTCAATCCCGTCCAGGGTGACAAACCTGGTTCCCTGGGGCAGGGTGTTGACGATGATCTTTTGTCCTTTGATCTCTGCGGCATCGAAGGCGTGGAGGGGTTGCCCGGTTTCAAACAGGACATAGTTGGTCACATCCACAATATTATTGATCGGGTGGAGCCCGATAGAAAGCAGACGGTTCTTGAGCCATTCAGGCGATTCCTTTACCTTTACCCCTGTAAGGGTTACTCCGGCATATCGGGGGCAGGCTTCCCGGTTCAATATCTGAACCGGAATTTCAAGATTGTGATTATCCACTTTGAAATGGTCAACCGACGGTCTTGAATATTTGACATCCCCTGTTTGTTGCAGGAAAGCGGCCAGATCGCGTGCCACACCGATGTGTGAACCGCTATCGATGCGGTTTGGGGTTAAATCCACCTCGAGGACATAATCGCTTTGGACTTTGAAATAGTCGGAAGCGGGGGTTCCCACTACGGCGTTCCCATCGAGTACCATGATGCCGTTATGGTCGGTCCCAATGCCAATCTCATCCTCTGCACAGATCATACCCATGGAGACTTCGCCTCTTATCTTCGATTTCTGGATGGTGAAGGATTCATCCCCATTGTAGAGCACCGTTCCGACAGTGGCGACAATGACTTTCTGCCCTGCGGCGACATTAGGGGCACCGCAAACGATGGGAAGCAGCTCTCCGCTACCAATGTTGACGGTGGTGGTGCTGAGATGATCAGAGTTGGGATGTTTCTGGCAGGTGACCACTTCGCCAACAACCAATCCTTTTAGCCCTCCTTTAATGGTTTCAACTTCTTCTACACTACCTGTTTCGAGACCAAGCTGAGTAAGGGTAGCGGCGGTCTGTTCAGGTGTCAGATCAAGATTGATATAATCTTTTAACCAACTGTATGAGATATTCATGAGTGAAAATATTCAGCATAATTAATAACTGGGCGAATTTATGCAATTTAACAGGAACGCCCAAACAGTTCTATCTGAACAATTTCTTAATTCTTATCCCGATCCTCTTTTAGCACGGGAAATATTGAGGTTGAAGCTGTAAAAAGAGGTCATTAAGTTTGAAAGTGAAATTTTTTTCGCTAAATTTCTTAAAAATGTATTTTTAATTTGTTGAATTATTATTTTGCACCGCTGAACTGGTCAGGTTTTTCCTGAGATGGTTGTATGTATAAATTGTTGTATAATAATAAAATAATAAGCACCTAAAATCTAATTCCGATATGGCGCAGAGTAACAAACCAAGAATAGTAAAAGATTACGACAAGCTTCCGCTGGATATTCAGGGTCAAATCAAGTTGAATTATCCCCAGGGTTTTGCCGGAAACCTGATTACTTATATTGATGCAAAAGGAAAAGTTGTTTCTGCTTTACCCTATGAAACAGACGATCATTATTACCTCGTCAGAATGACTCTTGAAGAAGCGTACGATATTGTCGAAAATGATGATGATTTCGATGATGACGGTGTTCTTCGTGACGATTTCTCCCTCCAGGGTTTTGAAGGGGGTGAAGAGGAAGAAGAAGCGGATGATATTCCGGATGATGTCCCGGATGATGACGATGAGGATGACGACGATGACTATTAATAAATCAATTCCCATGAATTGAAAGAAAGGAGCCGGTTGTATCGACTCCTTTCTTTCTTTCAAACGTTCCTCTCAGGTCTGCTGATGATCTCTCGCAGACGATGATCGTTTATTTAATTTCTTATCCCGAAATCGTGCCGGAGAGAAAGCGGAGGATCTCTTCAGCCTGATCGGGATGAAACCAATGAATCTCCTGATCCCCGCGAAACCAGGTTAATTGCTTCCGGGCATATTTACGCGAATTGGCCTTGATCTTTTCTTTGGCTTCCTCAAGCGTGATCTTCCCGTCGAAGTAGTCGAACAATTCGCGATAACCCACTGTATTCAGCGAATTGAGTTCCCGATGAGGGTAGAGTTCTCTGGCCTCCTGCTCCAATCCGTCGCCGAACATCGTCTCTACCCGTTGGTTGATCCTCTCGTATAACTCGTTACGGTCCCTGTTTAACCCTATCCTGATGATCTCAAAATTCCTTTGCTTCACTTGCTTAGAGCGGAATGACGAGTAAGGCTTCCCGGTCATGTAACAGATTTCCAGGGCATGAAGGATCCTTTTGGGGTTTTTCAGATCAACCTCTGAATAATAAACGGGATCCAGTAACTTCAATTCGTTTCGCAGGCTTTCGATGCCTTCGCTGGCCATCCGGTCTTTTAATTGCTCCCTCAGATCGGCTTCCACATCGGGGATGTCGTCGATCCCCTTGCAAACCGAATCAATGTAGAGCATTGATCCGCCGGTCATCAGGGCCACGTTATTCTTGCCGAAGAGTTCGGGAAGGAGCGATAATACATCCGCTTCATATTTTGCGGCGCTGTAATAATCGAAGATGGAGTGCGACCCGATGAAATGATGTTTGACCCTGGACAAGTATTTTTCTTCGGGAACCGCGGTGCCAATTCGCATCTCCTTGTATATCTGTCTTGAATCGCAGGAAAGTATCTCACAATGAAAGTGTTCCGCAATCCGGATGCTCAGGTCTGTTTTGCCAACCCCCGTGGGTCCCAGAAGGATGATCAGTGTATTTGCCATTGAAAAGAAGAATGGTTTCGGACAAAGGTAACCAGTTGAAGGGTAAAATAAAAAATGGGGCCTTTACCCCATTATAAAATATCAGTCATTTCTCCGTAAATTTGAGTCAGATCGTCCAACTCACTCAAGTCCGTTCTGACACTTTGTTTCTCAAGATCATCCTCAAGCAACAGATCGTTACCGGAATCATTTTTCAGATTTCGGGGAAGAATTTTCTCTTTGGTAAGCTTTACTACCTTACTATTAAGATTCTTTTCCATTTTAATCTCGTTTAGTTCAATAACAAAGGATTTGAAATATGATGGTTGAAGATTGTCTCTGTTTTATTTGTTTCTACTGAAAGAACGATATAAAATTACGATAATAAATTCGTAGAAAACTATTATTTCTCCCAAATCACCTTTAAAATTATACAGGGAACTGATCTAATTGTTTATTTTCTGTGTTAAAAAATGTTAAGAAGTTTTATGGTTAACTGTAAGTGAAAGATAACTAACGGGATGTGGCTTGGTTGTTTCGGAGGATATCCGATCTGCAAGAGATATAAATGCAAACCGACCCCCAAAACAGGAGTCGGTTTGTCAGGGATCAGTAAACAGATCTATTTCTGGTTCTCTTTGATGAAATTAAGGCATGACCCATATTTAAACCAAACGATCTGTGCTTCATTATAGGTATGCTTAGCCGTAATCTCTTCTTTGCTTCCGTCCTCATGGTGCAGGATCAGGACCAACGGTTTGCCGGGGGCGAAGGATTGAAGTCCTGTAATATCTATCGTATCCTTCTCCCTGATTTTAAGGTAATCCTCCGAATTGGCAAAAGTTAAGGCCAGCATCCCCTGTTTTTTCAGATTGGTCTCGTGGATCCGGGCAAACGAACGGGTGATTACCGCCCTGACCCCTAAATGGCGGGGCTCCATCGCGGCATGTTCCCGCGAGGATCCTTCCCCGTAATTTTCATCCCCTACAATGATGGATCCAATCCCCGCTTTTTTATAACTGCGGGCGGTGGCCGGCACCGCGTCATATTCGTTGGTCATCTTGTTGAACACCGAATTAGCTTTCCCGTTGAACTCATTGATCGCCCCAATCAGCAGGTTGTTCGAGATATTGTCGAGATGGCCGCGGTACTTCAGCCAGGGACCGGCCATGGAAATATGATCTGTGGTACATTTCCCCCGGGCTTTAATCAGCAGGTTGAGCCCCTTTAGATCATTGCCGTCCCATGGTTCAAACGGGGTTAATAATTGTAACCGGTCAGAATCGGGAGCCACCCTCACCTCGATATCGCGCAGTTCTTTTGACGGAGGCACGAAACCGGCATCCTTAACATCGAAGCCCCTGGCGGGAAGATCATCGCCCATCGGTTCATCCAGTTTAACCTTTTCCCCATCCTTGTTGATCAGATAATCGGTCATTGGGTTAAAATCGAGTGTTCCCGCGATCGAGAAAGCGGTCACTATCTCGGGTGAGGCCACAAAGCCATGGGTCTTGGGATTGCCGTCGGTCCGTTTGGCGAAGTTACGGTTGAAGGAGGTCATGATCGAGTTTTCCGGCAGGTTCTCGGCGTTAAGCCTGGCCCATTGCCCTATACAGGGACCGCAGGCATTGGCCAGCACTACCCCGCCAATCTGCTCGAACGTTTCTAACAGACCATCGCGGTCAACGGTAAAACGGACCTGTTCCGATCCCGGGGTTACCGTGAATCCCGCTTTGACCTGGAGTTTTTTCTGCACCGCCTGACGGGCCACTGAAGCGGCCCGGCTGATGTCTTCGTAGGAGGAGTTGGTGCACGATCCGATCAGTCCCACCTGCATATCGAGAGGCCATCCCTTCTCTTTAGCCACCTCCTTGAATTTGGAGAGAGGGGTTGCCAGATCGGGGGTGAACGGCCCATTGATGTGCGGCTCCAGTTCCGAAAGATTGATTTCGATCACCTGATCAAAATACTTACCCGGATCCCGATAGACCTCATCATCTCCCTTCAGGTAACCGGCGATTTGATTGGCACTGTCGGCTACGTCGGAACGGTCGGTCGCCCGAAGATATTTCTCCATGTTTTCGTCATAGGAGAAGATCGAGGTGGTAGCCCCAACCTCGGCGCCCATATTGCAGATGGTCCCTTTTCCCGTGCAGGAGATCGTTGCCGCTCCCGGTCCGAAATATTCGATGATGGCACCGGTGCCCCCTTTCACGGTGAGGATTCCGGCAACTTTAAGGATCACATCTTTCGGTGAGGCCCATCCGCTCAGTCTCCCGGTCAGCCTGACGCCGATCAGTTTGGGAAATTTTAGTTCCCACGGGATACCGGTCATAACATCGACTGCATCGGCCCCGCCAACCCCGATGGCGATCATGCCTAGTCCGCCGGCATTCACCGTATGAGAGTCCGTTCCCACCATCATCCCTCCCGGGAAAGCATAGTTCTCAAGCACCACCTGATGGATGATCCCTGCTCCCGGTTTCCAGAAGCCGATACCGTATTTCTGCGAGACGGAGGAGAGAAAATCATACACCTCTTTATTGGTCGATTCGGCAGCCTTTAAATCTTCGGCAGCCCCGTCCTTAGCCAGTATCAGGTGGTCACAATGAACGGTTGAGGGGACAGCCGCCTCATCCTTCCCGGCCTGCATAAACTGGAGAAGGGCCATCTGGGCTGTGGCATCCTGCATCGCCACCCGATCGGGACCGAAGTTGACATAGGAGACGCCCCGCTCAAACGGTCGGGCCGGAAACTCATCGGTCAGATGGGTATAGAGCACCTTTTCGGTCAGAGTTACCGGACGGCCTAATAATTTTTTCAATCGATCGACTTTAGCCGGGAACTGGTCATAGACCTTTTTGATCATTTCAATATCGTAAGCCATTAATATCGTGTTTTTAAATTATTCGATCGGGTTTTCTGTTGATTTCTTATCTGTGTTAACACTTTTACCCGACCGGATGTTTTAAATTGTTGAAAAAAATTCTACCTTGTTACTTCGAATGAGACCGATATGTTGATCAAACCACTGGTAGTCGAAAATATCCGGATCGCTTTCCAATCCATCCGGGGTAATCTCCTTCGTTCAATATTGACAATATTAATTATTGCGGTGGGGATCTCTGCTCTTGTCGGGATCCTGACCGCCATCGATTCGGTCAAAAACTCGATCACGGCCGAATTTACCCGACTGGGCGCCAATACTTTTTCCATCCAGAACCGGGGCATGAGGGTCCAGATCGGCAATCAGCGCTATCGGTCGAAAAACTACAGCTACATCGATTATTTCCAGGCCAAAGCTTTTCGCGAGGAGTATCGTTTCCCGGCAACCGTTTCAATCTCTGTGGTGGCCACGCAAACCGCTACCGTGAAATACGGGTCCAAAAAAAGTAATCCCAACGTGATTGTCCGCGGCGTCGATGAAAACTATCTGCAAACCGCCGGGTACGATCTGGAACGTGGACGTAACCTCTCTTACCAGGAAGCTTTCAATGGAAATAATGTCGCGCTGATTGGCTCGGGGCTGATCACCAAGCTGTTTCCCAAAGACACCGATCCGATCGGGAAACTGATCTCGATCGGCAGCGGCAAATATCAGGTCATTGGCGTTTTGCAGGTTAAAGGAAGCGGGTTTGGAGAGTCGGGCGACCGGTTGGTCTTGCTCTCCTTTACCAATGTGCGCCAGTATTTTTCGCGCCCCCAGATGAATTTCCGTATCAGCGTTAAACCCTCATCCCCCCAGTTGCTCGATCCGGCTATCGGGGAGGCAGAGGCTATCTTTCGGAATGTAAGGGGGCTGAGCGCTTTGGATGAATCGGATTTTAATATCGAGAAGAGTGACAATCTGGTCAATCTCCTGCTCGACAATATAAAATATGTCACGCTTGCCGCGACCATTATTGGTCTGATCACCCTGATGGGGGCCGCTATTGGATTGATGAATATTCTTCTGGTCACGGTAGCCGAACGAACGCGTGAGATCGGCATCCGAAAAGCCATCGGGGCCAATTCTAAAACTATTCGCCAACAATTTCTGATAGAATCGGTTGTGATCGGGCAGTTGGGCGGACTGTTGGGCATTGCTCTGGGGATACTGGCTGGTAACGGGGTCTCCGCCCTGATCGGCAGCTCATTCATTGTTCCCTGGCACTGGATCATCGCCGGAGTTTCGTTATGCCTGCTGGTCAGTTTTGCCGCGGGGGTGATTCCTGCCGTTAAAGCCGCTAAGCTCGATCCTATCGAGGCGCTGAGGTACGAGTAGCAAAACCGTAGTGGTGACGGCCGTGGTTTGTTCTGACGGCATTCTTTCATTCAAAATCTCCCAATTGACGAATGCCCATTATTCATCCGGTCCCGGAAGGATAAATCAACTAAAATTTTAAACTGTATCTTGTTGCATTGGCCAGGAATAACCCCTGTCTTATAGCTGAAAGCACTGGTCAGGCGAGAAGCTCTTCCCGTCGGCAGCGGCGAAATAGAGATAGACCTCGGTGGGCTCGGCTGCCGCCTCGGGGATTTGCCAGGTCGCGCTTCCCGCGGCCCGTGTGCTTCCGGTCACGATCGGTGCGGAGGCCACGCCGTTAATCCCCGTGATCAGCATCAGTTGATCGGACAGCCGCGCCCGCTGAATCTTCGGATCGTTCTCCCAGGTGATTTCGATCAGCCGCTGATCATCACTGTTGCGGCTTACCTGAAGGTGATAGGGCAGGGGTAGCTTCCCTTCCGAGAAACGGAGCTTCGTGGCATCGGCCAGCGTCCCGTCCGCCCCGAAAGCCGGCATATTGTTCTTCAGAAAAAGATGATAACCGCTGTATTTAAGGCCTTCGGCGGCAGGGTTCCAAATTTGGGGGATCAGCGTCTTTTTGAAGGCGATACAGTATTGACTGATCAGTTGAAACCGCTTTTGATTCAGAAGCTGTTTTTCAGTCCAGGAGTTTTTCTGTCGTTGAGGCCGGGTCCTGACATAAGTCTCCCCGTTCATTTGTACAAAAACTAGTCCTCCCACGTTTCCCGTGATACTGGTGTGAAGGCCTCCGGTAATTCTTCCCATGGTTAAGTTAAGATTATATTGTTAGTAACTACGTAGCTAATATATACTTTATTCGTATAATATACAAACAAAGTACGAATAAACTACGAACAAAGTACGAATAAACCCTTGTTTTGGTATAGGGTAGATCCCTATCAATGGTTGAATTTCTCTTCACGAAATCCCCCCTGCCCCCCTTTAAGAAAGGGGGAGTTAACCCTGCTTAAGTAATCAGTTAAAAAATTGTTGAAGTAATGCTAAAAACCCAAATGGTTTTTACTACATACGATAAGAAAACTATTTCCCCCTTTGTAAAGGGGGACTAAGGGGGATTTAGGGCAGGTTAGTATTGATAATCTTATTATTAATATTCCTTAATTCGCCACAATACCATTGAGAGATTTGCCGACTGTCATTATTACATCATGCACCATTTTTTTGGGTGAGTTCCCGAAAAGATAGGGTCGATCATTGATTATTCTTACCGGTTAATGGATTTACGAATTGTTTTTTAATCAACCTGAGTTCGATTTGTAATGTGTGGTAATGTTTTGTAAATAAGGCAATAAAATTATTGTTTCTGAGTTTTGAACTTTCACTAAAGTCAAAAATGCAACGAGGGTGTCTAAAAAATAATGAAATGGCTTCAGAAGTTTGTAATTTGTAAGTAACGATGTCGGTTTAACCCCTAAATCCCAATGTCATATAGTTAAGCATTATATAACTCTTTTATAGTTTGTTAAAGTTTGGTATTTGCCGTTTAATCGTTTCACTTTCTTTCTTCGGGGGTTCTGTCTGCCAGGCCTGACTGGTTATTATCCAAATCAGAACTTAACCATATAGTTAAAATGATAGTCATGAAATCATCTTTCATTATTTTAGTTTGAATCATAAATATCCAGAATTACATTTGGTAAAGAATGTTCTTAAACATTTTTTTACGAGCGCAAAGCTTTGCACAAAGCTTTGCGCTATTATTTTGTATCAGAACAAATAAAACACAAGCTTTTTTTGTCGATCTTCGAGAAAAAATACAAACGTAATCGAGCATGAAAAAAATAGTTGGTTTATTTATCATTCTGGCAAGTTTTACACTCTCAGCACAGCAATCGAGATTTGCGAACATTTATTCTTTCATCGAAAATACAGCGGTATTTGAAACCAACCAGACTGAAGGTCACACGGTTTGTATTCCTTTGAAATCGGTTGATGAAGCATTAAATCTTCAGAAATCGAAGTCAGAAAATGTGCTTTCGTTGAATGGA
>CAZWBR010000030.1:0-52384 GCA_964632305.1 uncultured Prolixibacteraceae bacterium | reverse complement strand
TATGCATCTAAGTTATTCTTTTTGATGTTCTGTTGAAAACGGTGGGGGACTTAGTAAAAGTTCCAGGTTCACAAAAAAATAACCTTATTACCTTATATACAATACATTACTGTATATTTAAAATCGAACTCAGGTTATTATGGCACGAATTGTACCCGGATGGGCAAATGCCATCTCAGGGATGGTGGGGCCCGTAGTTTCCGGGATTAATGGGTTATATAATCGAAATGCAAGTCCTTGTCTATCAAGAAACTGATGCCGGGGGTGAAATATTTTCGATATCAAGTGAAACAAAAAAGCCGATTGAATTACTAATATCCCTGAAAGAAATATAGATGATAAATTATTCTCCTGTCCCGCTAAAAAACTGAATAATTAAATACTATGAGGACAAAAACTGAATTGAAAACATGGGGCCTTTATTTTACTGCCATTCTGATCTATGTTTTTATTCATTAAATTGGACATTGTTTGCCGGCCTGGCTTAACGGATACCGGGCAATCCCAACTCCTTCAAAAGAATATATCCTGGATGCAGTTCCTGCTCATCTTATCTATTCCGTTTCCCTGGGAGGAATCCTTGCAACCATCCTGACTTCACTGCTCATAATTATCATTTTTTCTATCCGAACATTCAAATATGGTTCCATCCTGCTTGCTGCCGTAATTGCCATGCCTGGAATGTATACTTTCCGCTTCTTTCTGGCAGGACGAGGACACGATGCCACTGAATTTCAGGAAGCCCAGACAGCTCTGGGTTTAGACTATTCCGGCCATTCTCTCGACTGGATTTTCCTGCTGATCTTTGTTGCAGGAACAATGGTATGGATCGTAAAAACCAGACCCCGTTTCAAATCCCTGGGCAGAATAGCTTTAGGAGTAATTCTGACTTTTGCATTCGTAATTGGACTTCAGGTAATTAACAATGCCATCTTCGATCCGATCTTTCTGCGATAATAACATGCGTTGAAATACTGCTCAGACAGAGAATTTCCTCTCAAATTTGAGATATTTTTCACATCACGAATCCACTCATATTTAATGATTTATCATATCTGGCTTCTTTGATTTGAAAACCAATCAAACAACCTTATACCGGGAAGCTCTTCAGAAAAAGGATTGAAACATAAAATTGATCGTATCGCTTTTCCGCTATAAAGCCTGTCGATCGCTTACCTGCTAAATCATTTATATTTATTTTTCCTCAACTTTTTTAACCACCCTACTATTTTAAAAATTATTTTATTAAATTTCCCAACAGTTTTAATACATTTGAAAAAACCGTTTATAAGTTCAAATCCAGGTCAAACGAATAAAAACCGTACTCCCCGGATCTGAAAAAACCTTAGCTGAAAAATAATGTCAATTTGTCGTCCGGGTTTTTTCGAAATTTCACATTTTGTGTTTGGAAATATCGTTTTCAAAACCAGATAAATTTCTTTTTATTAATTTAACTAGCTAATTATGAACAAAATGAATCTAAAGACTGTAATTTTGCTGGTAAGCCTTGCTTTAATTACCTGCATTTCGTGCACCACTGATTCTAAAAAATCGGGGGAAGCGCCTTCATCGCAACCGTTCACGGTCCAGATCAAGGACAAACCTATGACTTTCTGTAACCCGATGACCATTACCGGATCAAGAAGGGCCGGAGAACCGATCGTGCTTATTTTCAACGACGATTACTATCTTTTCATTACCGGTGGCAGAGGCTACTGGAGCTCACCCAACATGAGGGATTGGACCTACATCGATGCTCCTAACTTCCCCGGCGGCGTTCCCGGCGTGGCTACCGATGGCAAAATACTCTATGCCTGCGGCATGAACTCTAAGGACTTATACTCCTGTACTGATCCGAAGAGTGGCGCTTGGACAAAAACAGCAACGATGGACAGTGACCGATACGGCGACGCCGATATCTTTATCGACGACGATGGCCGTGTTTACATGTACTTCGGATGGTCACAGCTTCTATCCTTCCAGGTTGTTGAACTCGACCCAAATAACGGATTCAAAGAAAAGGGCGAACCGGTAATCTGTTTCTTCGGCAATTATAAGGAACATGGTTTTGAAAGAAGAAGAGCTGAAGATGTAATCTTCCCCTATTTCGATCACAGACCCTATTTCCCCGAAGAATACCCATGGATTGAAGGTCCCTGGATGATCAAACACAATGGCAAATATTATCTGCAATATGCTGCCATCGGTCTTGAATTTCTGTCCTACTCTCATGGCGTTTATGTAGCCGACAGCCCGATGGGCCCATTCAAATATTCCGAGCATAACCCGCTTACATTTAAGACTACCGGGTTTGCTGTAGGCGGAGGCCACGGCAGTACTTTCCACGATAAAAACGGAAAATTATGGACCATCTGCATGATCCCCTCCTTCTTCGGAGGACGAGGCAGCAGCGAACTCGCTTTATACCCTACCGATGTTGACGCCGAAGGGGTAATGCACTCCAATACTGCTTTCGGAGACTATCCTCAGTATTATCCGGGCATCAAAGAAAACGCAGTTGACGAGAACTTTACCGGCTGGATGCTTTTATCCAACAAAAAATACGTCGAGACCTCCTCATTCCTCAAAGGGAATGAACCCCGCAATGCCGTCGATGAAAACTTCATGACCTGCTGGGCAGCCGAAACCGGCAACCCCGGTGAATACATGACTGTGGATCTTGGCAAGGAGAGCAGCATCTATGCCCTTCAGATCAATTTCGACCAGAAAGATGCCAGTGTGCGATTGGGCAGGGGACGTGGTTTTGGCATGATGCAACCGGCGCAGGATCCCAATGCATTACGTCAAGCCTTTACTGTCCAGTACTCAAACGATAACCAAAACTGGTCAATGCTGCTCGACAAGAGCACCAATAAAGTCGATATCCATAATGATTATGCCGAACTGGCAGAACCTGTAAAAGCCCGGTATATTAAATTAACCAACGTATTCACGCCCGATAGCAGCAAATTTGCCGTGAAAGATCTGCGGATCTTTGGTAATCCTGAAGTTGCCAAATTCACGAAAGTTAAGGATATTAAAGTTGTACGCAACCCTGAAGATCGCCGCGATGCAACTCTTCTGTGGGAACCGGTTCAGGGCGCCGACGGTTATGTCGTTCGTTACGGGATTGAACCCAACAAACTCTACAACAATTACATGGTTTACGATAACAACACTTTAACGATCCACAGCCTCAACAAAAACCCGGAATATTATTTCGAAGTTGAAGCATTTGAAAGTGGCACCGATTATTACCGCGAACCTACCGAACAGACAATGGGCCTTGGCGCTGAAATCGAGCTTTCCAAAGGCGGCGTTCCCCAAATGGGCGCACCAAGAGGCGGCGGAATTATTGAACGGAAAATGGTTAAAGAAGGTGTTGCTGAATATGTCTTCGAAAATATTGCTCCCGGCAGTGAATATATCCTGAGACACACCTTCGGTCCTGTTTTGTGGAGAGGCGAACTGACCAGCAAAGAATTGATTGGCTCAGGCGACCAACCTACCGTAACGGCCACCCTGTCTAAACTGGGTACCGGAACTGAAGTCACCGGACAAATCGATATGAAGGTTATTCCCGGAAAAGAAAGCGGTAAAATAGTTGTGATCTTTAATTACAACAAGAAATAACCGAAACAATTTCAAGATTAAGTATAATAGAAGCCGTCTCAAAATTTGTTTTGAGACGGCTTTATTTTTGCTTCTACCCACCTTTGCACCCAGACTTTTCTTTGCCGCCTGACACCTGCTCTGACTATGCCTCCATTTTCAACCCCGAAGGGGTGCAATTTCAATAACCGTAGATGTTAACCCACGGAACATAAGCAACCTAAAAACACAACCCTGAAAGGGGTAAACTCTCAAATAGGTTCATCAACCCAATTAAAAGCAGTTGCAAAATAATTTTCCGCCTTCGCGCCCAACCTTTTTTTTGCCATCTTCCCGCAAAGCTATCGGGATCATCCGACTGACCACATCAAATCAATCTCAGGTAATTTAATCGCACAAAAGCCGTTGTGCCCTTGAAAAATTTCACTATTTTCGTCAATGGTTAACATCCCTGATTTATACCATTATATACGAGACTAATAATTACAAACAAATAAATCCGGCGTGGTCCATTCTTTTCTTTTGGCAAACATCCCGGTTAATTAAAACTAAAAACCAATAAATGAAGATCAAAGCTTTTTCACTATTTATCTTATGCACAATTGCGTCTTTAGGCAACCTTAATGCGCAAAAATCTCCCGATTTTTGGAAATATGCACCTAAACCCGCATTGGGATGGAATAGTTGGGACGTCTTTGGGACGACGGTTACCGAGCAGCAAATAAAAGAACAGGCCGATGCGATGGCAAAGTATCTTCTGCCAAGCGGCTACAACTATTTAACCGTAGATATTCAGTGGTATGAACCCGAATCGAAAGGCCACGCCTATGATCCTAAGGCTACATTAACGATGGACGAATACGGACGCCTGACCCCCGGTCTGAAGAAATTCCCGTCGGCAGCCAACGGCAAAGGGTTTAAGCCCCTTGCCGATTACGTACATTCGAAAGGTTTGAAATTCGGAATTCATATCATGCGTGGCATCCCTCGTCAGGCGGTCGATAAAAATCTTCCGGTATTTGGCACAAACGTCAAAGCTCAGGATATTGCAATCAAAAGCTCTACCTGCTCGTGGAACCCCGATATGTATGGCGTAGATGCCACCAAACCTGAAGGGCAGGCTTACTACAACTCCATCGTCCAAATGTATGCCGACTGGGGTGTCGATTTTATCAAGTGCGACGACATTGCCCGCCCTTACGACAATGTGCAACTGGCCGAGATCGAAGCCTTGCGTAAAGCCATCGACAAAACAGGCCGCCCGATCGTTTTGAGCCTGTCGCCCGGAGCAACCCCGGTGGCCAAAGGCGAACACGTGATGAACCATGCCAACATGTGGCGCATTACCGACGATTTCTGGGACAGATGGGGCGCACTACTCGATATGTTCGAACGCCTCGATGCCTGGACCCCCTATCGCGGATCGGGACATTTCCCCGATGCCGATATGCTGCCTATCGGGATCATCGATTTCACGCGTCAGACCAACTTCACCAAAAACGAACAATACACCCTGATGAGCTTGTGGGCTATTGGCCGTTCCCCCCTCATCTTTGGCGGCGACATGACAAAGCTCGACGATTTTACCAAAGAGATGCTCACCAATCCTGAAATGCTTAAAGTGAATCAGGAAAGCGCCAACAACCGCCAGGTTTCGCGCGATAAAAACCTGGTCGTTTGGACGGCTGATGTCCCTGGCAGTAAAGACAAATATGTCGCGCTTTTCAATGCGCAAAGCAAAGGCGACAACATCGACTTTGGCAATGCCAACTATGCCAGCCCGATAATTGCCGGACGGGGCAGTTCTCGAAAGATTGATGTCTCTGTGAAAGAAGGCAAAAAGCTCGTTCTTTTTGTGAAAGACGGCGGTAACGGAAATTCGTGGGACCACGTGGCCTGGGTTGATCCCGTGCTGCACGGACCGAAAGGCGATCTCAAACTGACCAATATGAAATGGATTAGCGCCACGGCAGGTTATGGCGAAGTAAGAGTGAACCGGACCTGCGACAACCGTCCGCTCACGATTAACGGAGAGGCGGCCGAAGGGATCGGCACCCATTCCGAATCGGTCATTATTTTTGAATTGCCCGAAGGCTACGATTCGTTCACGGCAACCGGGGTGGTTACACAGAACGGCTCTGTCGTTTTTGGTGTACTGGTCGACAAAGGCACAATCGACCTTCCGGAAACGGCCGATGTAAAAGTAGACTTCAACGCTATAGGCATAAAAGGGAAGGCCAAAGTGCGCGATTTATGGGGACATAAAGAGCTCGGGACTTTCGACGGGAGTTTCTCACGGGTATTGCCGATGCACAGCGCCGGTCTGTACCGCATCACCCCGTTAAATTAATAAACTGTTTCCTGTCCTGCCTCAACGAGGTTTTACCGGGAACTAATAGCAAACAGCAAAACCTATCGGTTTTGCTGTTTTTTTCAATATCCCCGGCAGATCTGCAAGCCACATTCAACCGGAATGACTTTGCTGAGTTAACAATCTCCTTTGTGGTCCTGTATTTCGGCAAAACGATCAGCCGTTTACCCTTCGCACAAGAATACTCCCTATTAAAAGAATTAAAACCAATTGGTTACCCCAAATAACCCATGACTTAAATGCCTGTTTTAATCATCAAGAGACAGATCTCTTCCGCGATCCCCCCGATTAGGAAAACAAAACTGAAAGAATTTCAAAAAAGTTATCAACCGCAACCGGTTGCGCAACCGGTTGCGGTTGAATATTAAAGCCTTAAGCGAGTTTTGCCCTTGTTTTTCGATTTTGACCTGTTTAAATTTGTTAGCACTGAACAAAAACTGAAGGATAATATCATCGCTTTATCCGGTAATATTCCGCCATAACGATCGTTCTTTGAAATCCTGAAAAGAGATGTGCAGCAAAAGGGGAGATAAATATTTGATCCTTCCTCCTTAAACTTCTTTCAGGTTCAGACCTGAAACACCGGTTTTCACTCAACAGATTTACAATGATCACTGATTATTTATAACAATCGATTAAGCCGCCGCTCGTGTTGCTTCAATCATTGTTGGTATCGCTTATCAACCCTTTTGGCAGCTCCAATCCCTTCTTCATTTATAAAAATATCTCATTGGACGATTCTCAGACACTCAAATTGAAACACCCAAACATATAACCATTTAATTCTTAGTACTAAACACTTAAAATGTATCGCTTATGAAAAATGAATGATCTTCTTCTTATATCGGGATTACTTCGACTCATTCGTACTGGGTCGAATCAGAACTATTTGGCAGGTATAATTTATTAATCAGACTATTCTTTTAAACTTTATTTATGAAAAATCAATTTATTCGAAATTCATTATTGATTATGAGTTTTGTTGTTGGTTTGTTATTCGATTGGCAAAGCGCTTATGCCGCCAGCGAAGGAACCCAACAAATCCCTGTAACGATTACCGTTACGGACGGGAATGAACCTCTAATCGGGGCCAGTGTTGTTCTTAAAGGAACAACTCAGGGCAACGTAACCGATGTCAATGGCCAGGTTAATTTTCCCAAATTATCTCCCGGAGACAAATTGGTGATCTCTTTTATAGGATACGTATCTCAGGAAATAACAATTGGCACCCTTAGTTCGATGAAAGTGATACTCGTGGAAAACACGAAAACTGTCGAGGATGTTGTTGTTGTTGGATACGGTACTCAGAAAAAAGAATCTTTGACCAGCGCTATTACAGCCATCGCGGCCGATGATATTGTCAAAACAAAACAGAATGACCTTGTCTCCTCATTACAGGGCAAGGTATCCGGGTTATTGGTTCGTCAAAGTGGCGGTACCCCCGGTAAATTCTATTCAAATATCAGTTTGCGTGGTTACGGCACCCCGATGGTCGTAATCGACGGCGTTGTACGTAGCGAAACCTACACTAATCAAGCTGGTTATAATGTCTCAACCGACCTTGGTCTGGCTCAGCTGAACCCCAATGACATAGAGAGCATCACCGTTCTTAAAGACGCCTCCGCATCAGTTTATGGAATGGGCGCAGGTAACGGCGTGATCCTGGTTACCACCAAAAAGGGGATTAAAACTAAACCATCCATCAACTATTCAAACACATTCACATTCGGCTCTCCTAAATTACCCAAAGAGATGGGAATGGTTGATATGATGACCGTCGCCAACGAAATGGCCGACAACGCTCATTATTCTCATCCCTATTCAAATACTGAAATTGAGGAGTACCGTAACGGGACCAAGACAGGCTTCAGTTGGTGGGATACGATGCTGAAAGACTATTCATCCTCGCAGACTCATAATGTCTCTATTCGCGGCGGTAATGATAATGTTCAGTATTTCATTAGCGGAAGCTTTTTAAATGATGGTAGTATCTATGATGTTAAAAACAACTTCGATTACAACCGTTACACCCTGCGTGGCAATTTCACTGCTAAGCTGACTGATCATCTCACCATGGATTTTCAAACATCAATCAGAACGACAAAAACAAAAAATCCATACAGCACCGGCAATTACGGCGACAACTCCGATAGGTTGTTTAACTACATCGCCTCCGCCGACCGTAGGGTCGGACCAACCACCCTCGCCAATCCGAACCATTATACCTATAACGGAGAAGCCCCTACCTTCAACGCGATGGCTATGGCTGATCATGACCTCAACTTCACTGATACCAGAGGACGGTTGTTCACCAATAATGTCAACTTCAAATACGAAGCTCCCTTCCTGAAAGGACTCATCCTGCAATTGACCGGTTCTTACGACTTCAATTACAACGGCACCTATAACAAACAGACAACCTACCCACTGTACGATTATTATACCGATAAGGTAGTGGGAACAGGAGGTAGCGTTAATTCTTATGGTGAAGCAATTAGCGAGAACGAACGCTATTATTCAAGACTCCAGGCCAATTACGACTGGAGAAAGGACAATCATCATGTGGCCGCTATGTTAGCTACCGAAGCCACCAAGACCAACACACGTAACCTTGCAGCTTCCAGGGAATTCGGGAACTTCTATACCAATAACACGGTATCAAGCGGGATCCTCAGCACATCAGTCGGAACAGGGACACGCTTCGAAAGTGCTACTGCCGGTTACCTCGGTCGTCTGAATTACGACTACGCCGGTAAATACCTGGTCGAGGTGATGGGACGTTACGATGGAACTTATATTTACGCTTCCGGTCATCGCTGGGGATTTTTTCCCTCCTACTCCCTCGGCTGGCGCCTTTCTGAAGAATCGTTTATCAAAGATAATTTCAAATGGGTCGACAACCTAAAACTGCGCTGGTCCGACGGTAAAACAGGTTTAACACAGGGAAATGCCTATGCTTACCTGAGCGGTTACACTACAAGTGGCTCATACATCTTCGATTCGGGTGTCTCTACTACCGGTTATATCAATAGCGAAATCGCCAATACCATTCTTTCATGGGCCGACATCCGTATGCTCGACCTTGGTCTCGACTGGGATTTCTTCGGCGGCCTCTTCGGCGGTTCTTTCGATGTCTTCTCAAGAAAAACGACAGGTATTGCAGGGACCAGCTCCGGTTCAACTCCAACCATTCTTGGGGTAACAGTACCTTCTATCAATATCGACTCGAAAAAAGACATGGGTTTGGATTTAAACCTTACTCACAGGAATAAAATCGGTAAATTCAATTATCACGCTTCCGTAACCGCAACGATTGCACGGACTAAAAACCTCCACGTTGAAAGCCAGGCTACATCGCTCTGGGCATCACAGGACGCCTATTTCGGCACCAGTTTATTTAACAGAGGTAGCTCTCAAGACCGCTATTCCGATTACCGCGCTTTGTGGTATTACCAATTGGCCGGAGGTCAATTCCAAAGCTGGGATGAAATAAGCTCTTCAGATGTGAAATATGACGCCGCAAACGGGATGCAAACCACCATGCCGGGACAGTATAAAATTAATGACACCAATGGGGATGGGTATATTACCGGTGCCGATATCCGCTACAAATGGGGTGAATCAAACGCGCCTGTACAATTTGGTTTTTCAATCGGTGGCGATTATAAAAACTGGGACATTAATTCCGTATGGCAGGGTGCAACCAATGTAAGTAAAGTTATTTGGTTCCTGCACGTCTTCGGTTTCGGCGGTTATGCCGATAACTATGAAATGTATCTTGACAGATATCATGTTGCAACTCCGGGAGCTGACCCGTACGATCCCAACACAGAATGGGTAAGCGGTTACTGGCCGGCTCTTGTCGATGCCAATGGCCCTGGTGCATTGCGTCCGGGCACTTATGATTTCCCAACCGATTTCACCCAGATCGATGCATCCTACATCAGGATGAAGAGTTTCGAAATAGGGTATACCCTTCCAAAGAACATTCTCAGCAGAGTCGGGTTCAATTCTGCCAGAGTATCAATCGGCGGGACCAATCTCCTAACAATAACTTCGAAGAAAATGAAGCAATATGATCCCGAATCAGCTGCCGCATATCATAGTAGTACTATGCCAAATATGAGGACGATCAACGTCGGGCTAAATCTTAACTTCTAATAATTGATATATGAAAAAAATATTGATAAATATAACAACGGTGCTTGCCCTTTCCTTAGGAATAACTTCATGCGATAGTATTTTCGACAACCTGGAAGGCGATTTGACCAAAATTACAGGCGAGAAGATGGTTTCAAGTGAAGCAGGCATCCAGAGACTTCTGGCTCAAGTCTACTCTTATCTCCCAATAAACGGCTTTGGCACTATCAGTCCGCAAGTCATTAACAATGACGTCCATGGCAGATATGAAGACCATTATACCATGAATGCCGTCGACAGCCATGGGGGCGACTACGGCTTTACCAGCACCGCCTTTTACGGCATGAACGGTCTGACAACGTTTATTAACTGGACAGGAATCCGGACCATCAACTCGTTCATCAATGATGTAAATTCTGCCATCAGCAAAGGCATAATTACCGAGAGCGCCGGGAATGAACTGATTGCCGAGGCAAGGTTCGTTCGCGCTTATTGCTACTTCGTTATGGTAAGGACCTATGGTGGCGTGCCTATTATCACAGAAGTTCTCGACAAGTATTATGATGGCAAGGGGAACGAACAACTTATGCCGTTTACCCAAAGAGCTACTGAAAAAGACACCTGGGATTTTGTCCTCAAAGAATTGGACGAAGCCATTGCGGTACTTCCTGATTCAAGAGCTGCCGGTAATGGCGAGTTCCGTGCAACCAAATGGGCCGCCTACGGTCTTCAATCCAGAGTCGCGCTCTATGCTGCTTCTGTTAGCAAATACTGGACAAAACAGGGCGTCATAAGCAATTCCTATTCTTCTGTAGCAAGCAAAAAAACCTACATGGAACAGAGCTACGCTTCAGCTTATTATACAAAATGTATCGAGGCCAGCGAAGCGATCATTAAAAGTGGCAAATTCGCACTTTACGGTTCTAATCCCGCTAACGTACAGGAGGCTGTTTCCAATCTGGGCAGCATGTTCTTAACCAAACAGAACAGCGAATATATATTCGGGAAAAGCATGAATGACGGGACAACTACATCAGGGAACAATTTTGATGTCAACAACAGTCCCGCACAGACCGTCGCAGGTACAGCTTTCAATAGCCGCTATTCTGTAACTCTGGACCTGGTCGACACCTATGATGACTATGATGCTAATCGTCATGCAATCAGTGGCACCGTTAAAACCCGGATCGACAACCAGGAAAACGTTTACATGCCGACACCCGTCTCCAGCTTCCCTTCGCAGTATTCATCCATCAATTATATTAAATATGACAATATAAGTGAACCTTTTCTACAAAAGGATGCCCGTTTCCAGGCATGGGTTCTTTATCCTAACAGCGTTTTCCGCGGACAAACAATTAAAATCCAGGGCGGTATTATCAAAACCAACGGTACAGGTTCTGTATGGACAGAAGATTCCGAAACCTATAATGGGAAAACTTATTATGCTTTCGGCGATGTGAACGGCAAAGTCTCAGGTTTTTACAACTACTCCAATGCCCTCACCGGAAACTCGGTAACCACCGGCTTCAGTCTCAGAAAATTCCTCGATCCATCCTCCGCTCAACTGTATATCAAGACATTCTGGTACGACATCCGTTATGCCGAGATTTTACTCAACTACTGCGAGGCTGTCGTGGAAAACAATGATGCAGCAAGGACTTCTCTTGCCAAACAGTATATGAACGACATTCGCCATCGTGCCGCTTTTACTGACAACCTCGATCTGACTCTGAATGAGGTGTTGCACCAACGTCGGTTGGAATTGGCTTTCGAGAATGATTATCTCTACACCCTTCATCGCCGCCGTTCGTTCTATAACCAGAACAGCGACCCGGTCATCCAAGGCAGAAGACATGCCCTAACCCCGGTGGTCGACCTCTCAGGACTTCCTTCTGGCGGGAGCCCCAAGTATCTGTTTGTAAGATCAATATTCTATCAGGAGGACTTAGGTGGTTCAAGCCCTACTTTCCACACGAATTATCTGGATTATTACAAATCAATGCCGGATTATGGCAAGAATGGTTATGAACCCAATCCTATTGACGAATAATAATAAACATTCCAATTATGAAAAAAATATTATATCTGATCACTTGCATGATGTTCTTCATGACCTCGTGCGAATTGATGGAAATCGACAACTACGACTCTTATAACGCTGCTATTTCAGGCGTATTCAAAGACGCTTCCACAGGAGACAATGTTCCCCAGGAATGCCAATATGTTAATCTCTATGGCGGAAATATCGGAACCCCGACTTCGGGTTTCATCACCGCTTTCGAAGCGGGCTGGGACTATGAGGCCGCGCAGAACTGGCTTGTCAAATATGACGGCTCCTATTCAAACACCCAAATCTTTGCAGGCACTTACCGTCTCGAAGCTAAGGAGAACAACTTCTACCCTGAAACAAAAGCGGATGTTGTCCTTAAAAAAGGTTCCAACACGGTAGACTGGACCGTTACGCCTTATCTCCGAATCATCGACCCGGTTATAACTTTCGATTCTTCAGTGAACAAATTCAAAGCCACCTTCAAAGCTCAATATGGCGATCAGAGCAAAGCAAACGCCATTTATAAGGCAATGCTCTGCTGCTATCCCGATGGGTTTGTAGGCGTCTATCTGAACAACTGTTCAAACGATCCGGAAGCCTCCAAAACAGTCGGCATCGTGGCCGATGGCACAACCGTCAACACACTGTATATCAACCCGGCAACAGCCAGCAATAACGCAGAGTTCAAGTACTCACGCAACCATTATTTAAGAATTGCGGTCTGCGCTGTAGGTAACGGATTTAACAGCTCTTACCATTACAACTATTCACCAACGGTTAAAATTGCTTATTAATCAAAAATCATTCATCAGGAAGCCGCTCCAATGCGGTTTCCTGATGAATATTAAAAGAAAGACAAAGTGCTTGTTTTTATAATACACAGACAGATTAATTCGCTAAATTTACCTCTAAAAACAAATAAAATGAACAATAAACTTTGTAGACTCAACTCCGTTTTATTTTTGTCTGCCTTTATTTTGATCCAGACAATGGGATGTTTCGCACAGGCCAAACCATCCTCTCAGATTAAAGTAGGTGCGGCAAAACTGAACATTACTCCGGCAAAGGAAGAATTAGCTTCAAATTCCCTGGGCATTCACGACAGCATCTATTGCCGGGCTATTGTAATTGATAACGGCGTAACAGGCGCTGCTTTAGTAACTGTATCCGGGAATCAGGACGAACGCTCCTGGAAGGCTGCAACACAACAAATCGAGAAAGAACTGGGAATACCTGCCGTGAATATTGTACTGTCAAGTACCCACTCACATAGCGTAGGCCGTGTTCAAAATCTGGACCAGAAAATATTTACCGCGGTTAAGATGGCTAAAGCCAAACTGCAACCCGCACGCATCGGTTGGGGTACCGGCGTCTCCTATATCAATGTGAAAAGAGACTTAATTGACCCGAAAACCCGGAAATGGTGGGAAGGTCCTAACTACGACGGACCTGCCGATCGGAATGTCTATGTCATTAATTTTGAAGCTCTCGACGGAACACCTATCGCTGTTTACTATAATTACGCCATGCACGCGGTTCTCATGGGACAGTACGATATGGTAAGCGACGATGCCCCTGGCGCCACCTCAAAATACATCGAAGATTCTTTCGACAACAAAATGGTAGCCGTCTGGTCCGAAGGCGCCTGCGGCGATATCAACCCGATCTACTTCCAGCAGACTTTCGATCTGAGAGACATCCGAATCAAAGATTATGCGAAGAGAGGTGAAGATATCAGCAATGCAATGCCTCCCGGAGGCGTTGGACTGGACAGAAAAGATCCTACGGTTCAAAAACTGATGAAAGAACAGGAATCGATCACCAATGCGATGGGCGTAATGCTTGGCGAAGAAGTAAAACATGTGATGCGCAGCATCGACCGCACCACTGATAAAGCTGAAATAAAAGCTGCACAAAATGTGCTGAAGTTCCCGGGCCGCACTCGCACCAACCAGGGAAGAGGCGGTATTGAAGGAACGTATGTCGATGGCGATTCAGTTACCATCAGAGTCGGCGTACTGGTTATCGATGACATTGCCCTTGGTACAGTCAACGGCGAAACTTATAACCATATCGCAAGACAGTTCATAAAAGAATCGCCTTATGCCAAAACAATGATGGTTACTATTGCCAACGGATCCTCCACAACCGGCTATATTCCCGATGATGCTTCATTCGGACAAAATGTATTTGAAGTATTGTCATCGAGATTAAAACCAGGATATGCCGAAAGAGGCATTATTGACGGCATTCTTGACCTGATGCAAAAAATTAAAAAATAAGCGTTTAGATTAGTTGATTTAGGAATTCCCTTCCGGCGGTGCCGGCGGGGGATTCCTTCAGTCCAATTCCAAAAAAATACTCCGATCTGTTCACAACTTAATAAAACAGAAAAGTGGTATAAGACAATAGGTTATCAACCAGAAACATGAAACCCCATGTCAGTTACTGCTCTGCCAACAAACTAACATCCAACCACTAAAAACACAAACACTATTCATAAATAACCACGTGGACTACAGTTCACATAAGACCCAAATGCAGAATTGGCTTATCGGCGGTATGTAATTGAATAACTAATACTTAAACAAATATTACTGAAACCTAAATTGTAAATTTAAACAGATGAAAAAGAGAATAATTGTATTGTTGTTACTGGTGCTGGCCATATACCCATTTGTTCAGGCCCAAAACACCCCCCAGGGAAGCAATCAACCAGGAGTTAACCGGCCTCAGTTTACGCCGGAACAAATGGAGCAGTTCAACAGGAGAATAGGCGAAGCACTGAGAACCGACTTTGCCACTCTGAAACGATATCAGGAGGATAATACTAAAATCGGACTCCCCGCTCCTGGCGAAAACCGGGTAGTGTTCATGGGAAACTCGATTACCGAATACTGGAATCCCTATTGGGCTGAGTATTTCCCGAACAAACCCTATATTAACCGGGGCATCGCCGGACAAACCACTCCACAAATGCTGGTCAGGTTTCGTTCTGATGTCATTAACCTTAAACCAAAAGTAGTGGTTATATTAGCCGGGATTAACGACATTACCGGAATGACTGGTCCAACAACCAACGAAATGATCCAGGATAACCTCAGCTCAATGGTCGATATTGCCCGGGCAAACGGCATCCGGGTCGTTTTATCCACCGTTTTACCCTGCTTTAGTATTGTGGGCAGACCTGATCTTCACCCTGCCGAAAGAGTGATCGCACTAAACGCCTGGATCAAAAAGTTCGCGACCGAAAAAGATTGCGTCTATCTTGATTATTTTACAAAACTGACCGATGAAAACAACGGGCTCAAATCAGAATTCACACAGGACGGTGTCCATCCAAATAAAGCCGGATACGATATCATGGCTCCTTTGGTCGAATCAGCAATAAAAAAGGCATTAAGTAAATAAAGTCAACGATCCGCTTGACAACAACCCTTTAAATCAACCGCATGAACCCATATAAAAAAGCACCTGAGACAACGTCAACCGACAGTGTTAAAGATGCAAATAGTACTATTGCCGAAAAATTCGGGCTGAAACTTCCCTGGATTCCTGAAGTTATCAGCGATACGGAATCCATCCCAAAAGGAGATATGCCTGGTGATAAAATCAATATTACGCCACAACATATCCAAAAAGCCCAGGTGATTTTCCCGCAACTGTTAGAGCTGCTGCTACCTGTTCTTGACCAAAACCCCTTCCAGCGCGCCGTCGTCGTCGTTTGCGGGGGATCAGGCGTGGGGAAATCAGAGATCGCATCACTGATCTCTTACTATCTCACCGGCATGGGCTTGGGCAGCTATACCCTCTCCGGGGATAATTATCCTCACCGAATACCAAAATACAACGATGCAGAACGGCTGCGCATCTTCAGAAAAAGCGGGATCGATGGGCTTATCGCGCATGGACAATATTCCGGTGAAAGACAAGTGACCCTGAAAGAACTCCAGGAAAACGACAACGATTCAAACCCCGATTTAGTTACCGTTTTCCCCTGGCTCTCCCTTTACCAGGACGCCGGCAGAAATGGTCTTCAGAATTACCTGGGAACACCAAACGAAATTGATTTCAAAGAGCTTAACGGGATCATCACCCGTTTTAAAAACGGCGAATCTGCGATATTCCTTAAAAGAATGGGAAGAGAAACAACGGATCTCTGGTACGATCTGGTGGATTTTTGTTTTAAAAACGTGTTGATCATCGAATGGACCCACGGAAACAACCATAACCTCATGGGAGTGGACATTCCAATCATGCTTAACAGTACGCCCCGCGAGACCCTCGAACACCGCAAATCCCGTAATCGCGATGGGGCCGCCGACTCGCCCTTCACCACGATGGTCCTGGAGATCGAACAAAGGATGCTAATTGCGCAGGCGCCAAGAGCTAAAATTATATTATCCAAGAGCTGCGAATTATTATCTTACAACGATTTTGTCAGGCTCATGTTACAGGAGATACAATGATGAACAACACAACAAAAGCACCGGCAAAAAAGGTTATTAAAGCTGGTCCTATGCTTAATGCCTACCCCGACAGTATCGGTGGAACACTGGGGGATATTGTAAAGTTTCTTCAAAATCCGCAGATCAAAGAGGTGTTCCAGGCTCTCTATATCTTGCCAAGCATCTTCAATACCGATCTCGACAGGGGCTTTTCAGTGATTGATTACGAATTGAACGAGCTTTATGCCTCGCGCGATGACCTCGACGAGCTGGATAAAATGAACATAGCCCTCAAATTCGACTTTGTTCTAAACCATTCATCCGTGCTTTCCAAACAATTTCAGGACATCCTGAAAAACGGCGAGGATTCAAAATATAAAGACTTCTTTATTAACTGGAACAAATTCTGGGAAGGGTGCGGCCCAATGACCGGTGAAGGCTATATCCAGCCTGCCCCTGAATACATCAGGGATATGTTTTTCAGGAAACCCGGCCTCCCCATTCTTAACGTCCGTATGCCCGATGGAAAGGAGGTGCCTTACTGGAACACCTTCTACCAGGAAGTGAAATACGGGCGAGTTGACGCCCAGGATCTGATGAACACCATGGATATCCAGTATGCCATGGCTGAAAAACTGGCTGAAACAGTCAATTCAGCCCTTAGCGAAGGCGTGAAACCATCCGCGATCGATTATGGCCGATTCGTCCGCTACCGCGAAAAAGTTATCAATCTGCTCGAATCCAGGCGAAAATACCTGGGACAGATGGATCTGAATATAAAATCCCCATTGGTATGGGAGTATTATGAGGATACCCTGAAAAAACTGGCCGGTTATGGCGCCGAGATCATAAGGCTCGACGCGTTCGCTTACGCGCCAAAAGAACCGGGCTCTAAAAACTTCCTCAACGATCCCGGAACGTGGGACCTGCTCAGTGGTGTAAAAACGCTGGCCGACAAATACGGGTTAACGCTCTTGCCCGAGATCCATTCGCGGTACGAGGAAAAAATTCACGAGAAGCTTGCACATGAAGGCTATATGACTTACGACTTCTTCCTGCCCGGGTTGATCATCGACGCGCTGGAACGAAACACCAATGAGTCGTTAATCAGGTGGATCAACGATATACTGGAGAAGGATATCCGGGTGGTTAACATGCTCGGTTGCCACGACGGGATACCCCTCCTCGACCTTAAAGGACTCCTGACCGGGGAACAGATCCAAAACCTGATCGATATTGTCGTTCAACGCGGGGGCTATGTGAAAGACCTGCATGGCCAGAAAAATATGTATTACCAGGTCAATTCGACCTATTACAGCGCGCTGGGCGAAAACGACCAGAAACTCCTGCTTGCAAGAGCCATCCAGATCTTCATGCCCGGGAAGCCCCAGGTATGGTACCTCGATCTTCTTGCCGGAAAGAACGACCATGCGGCCGTTGCCAAAGCCGGTCCGGCTGGCCACAAGGAGATTAACCGGACAAACTTAACACTGGAACAGGCTTCCCAAAAACTTGGGAAGGATGTTGTCCGTCAACAGATCTCCCTGCTGAAATTCAGAAACAGCTTCCCGGCTTTCGGGTTCGACGCCAAATTAAAAGTTCTCGGTTCCTCTCCCGAAATATTAAAATTACAATGGGAGAATAACCGTTGCACCGCAACCCTGGAGGCAAATTTAAAAGATTATTCCTGCCATATAACGGCAACCGACGAAACGGGCAAGGTGGTCTTTTATTACCGGTAATGACCTGACACATATTAATTAATGAATTAACTAACAATACGAAAACTGATGAATACAAATTCTAATCATGAGGGATTGCAGAGCTTAACCATAATAAAATGGCTGACCTTTTTGATGTTTATGATGTTCGCCATGACCACCGATGCGGTGGGCGTCATCATTCCTGAAGTAATGAAACAGTTCCAGCTTAGCATGACGGCCGCCGGACTGATGCACTATACCCCCATGATCGCCATCGCTCTGGCAGGCGTCTCCCTTGGATTTCTTGCAGACAAATTTGGACGAAAATTTACGATAATTCTCGGATTAGCCCTTTATGCGGCCAACTCCTATCTTTTTATCGTCGCCAATACCTTTGGATTTATTTTAACCCTGATGGCCATCGGTGGATTGGCCATCGGCGTTTTCAAAACCGGCGCCCTGGCCCTCATCGGCGATATCAGCAAATCGACAAAAGAACATACCTCAACCATGAATGCCGTTGAAGGTTTCTTTGCTGTCGGCGCTATTATCGGGCCTTTTATCGTGACCTATTTCCTTTCGCAGGGAGTAGACTGGAAATGGCTCTATGTCATAGCCGGAACCTTGTGTATTATCCTGATCATGATGGCCCTGATGGTTGAATATCCCAAAACGAAAAAAACAACCGAAGAACCCATCAATCTCCGCGGGACGCTTTTGATGATGAAAGATCCCTATGCCCTGGGGTTCTCATTGGGCGCTTTCTTTTATGTCGCGGTTGAATGTGCGGTTTATGTCTGGATGCCCACCCTTATCTCGGGCTACACCGGAAACGCCGTTTTTATAGCAACCTACGCGCTGTCAATCTTCTTTATCCTCAGGGCCGCGGGCCGTTTCATCGGGGCGTGGCTGATGTCCCGATACAACTGGTCAATGGTTTTAAGCATTTTCAGTTTCCTCATCCTTCTCTGCTTTTTAGGCAGCGTCGTCGGGGGTATCGGAATGGCAGTGCTCCTGCTTCCCCTCTCCGGACTGTTTATGTCGGTCATCTATCCGACCATTAATTCCAAAGGGATCAGTTGTTTCCCAAAAGCTCAGCATGGCTCTGTAGCCGGGATCATCCTGTTCTTCACTGCCGCGGGAGCCGCCATTGGTCCGTTGGCCATGGGTGCGGTGAGCGATGCTTTCGGACAAAACGCCCAATATGGATTCATCCTGGCAACCGTTTTTGCCGCATTGCTCTTTGCCGGCGTTCTGGCTAACCTGATCTTTAATCCAACCAAACTACGCCTTCAGAAACTTGATGAAAGTGAATATTAATTAATCTATAATCAAAATTCAATCATGAAAATCAACAAAAATCTATTCGCTACCTCTGCATTCGTGATGATATTGTTTTTTAACAATGTAACCATCTGTTCCGCACAGGAAAGACCACAACCCCCACGTCCGGCATTCTCACAGGCCCGACAGGATTCGATGCGTAAGATCGAAGAACAACGATTGCGCAAAGACTGGGCCTTCCTGGCAAAATACTCGGCCGAAAACGCAGCCCTTCCGGCTCCCGCCCCGGGCGAAACCCGCGTGGTCTTTATGGGCAATTCAATCACCGAATACTGGAAAACCCGCGACCCTGAATTCTTTGCTAAAAACAAATCATTTATCGATCGGGGCATCAGCGGTCAAACCACCCCGCAAATGCTGGTCCGCTTCCGCGATGATGTGATCAACCTGAAACCCTCCATCGTGGTGATCCTCGCCGGAACCAACGACATTGCCGGGAACACCGGCCCTGCCACTCTTGAACAGATCTATGGAAATATCGTATCGATGGCCGAACTGGCTAAAGCCAACAATATTAAGGCGATCCTCTGCGCCGTCCTCCCGGTCTATGAATACCCATGGAGCCCGGGCCTCGCACCTGCTGAGAAAATCATAAAACTAAATGCCATGCTCCTTTCCTATGCCAAAAAGAATAAGCTCGGCTATATTGATTTTCATACCCCGATGGCCGATGAACGAAAAGGCTTAAAAGCTGAATACTCCGGCGACGGCGTCCACCCCAATCTGAAAGGCTATCAGGTGATGGATGAGCTGGTCGTGAAAGCTATTCAGGAAGCATCAAAAAAATAAAAAACAAATCCTGATATAATGAGATCTGCTATTCAGTATTGATGAGACCCAACTATACTAAGGATATGGATGATTTGACTACCCTGGTTTTGGCAAAAACATCGGCACCCACCGTGCTTCAGGATTTACAAATTTGTCATTAACCAGTCCATCGGCAGGATTAAGCACCCATTAGCTGCTTAATTCTGCCAATGGGTCTTTATCATGTTAGTCCTAAATTTTATAACCAATAAATTATAGACCTATGAAAAATAACTTATCGATATTGGCCTTCGCAATATCATTACTCATGCTTACCGGAGTGTTTCCGTTTAAGGTTGCCGCACAACAACCGCAACAACAAGCCCCGCAACAGCGGCAGATGCCCAGGATGCAATCGCTGGGAAAACATTACATTCAGATGCCGAATGCACGGAAACCTTCATCCGACAATTGGGCAAATCCTACAGGACCATATAAAGTTGTGATGGAGGTCGATCCTTCACTCCCACTTCATACGATCTACCACCCTGCCGATTTATCGGCATTCCCCTCGAAAGATAAACTCCCGATAATTGTAACCTCAGGCCCTGGCTGCAATTTCGACGGAGATTCCTTCCGCCCGTTCTATACGGAGATCGCATCATATGGGTATTTTGTTATCGCTGTGGGTCTTCCGGTTCCGGAGGGGCTCGCCTCTGCCGTATTTTTTAATGAGGATGAGGAGGTGAAAGATGCCATGGATTGGGCATTTGCCGTGAACAAATATCAGGTCAGTAAATATTTTGAAAAACTGGATACGATGAATGTCGTTTTGATGGGGCAATCATGCAGTGGTGGTCACCAAACCAGACTCAGGGATGATAAACGTATTTCAGGGCTTATTTACTGGAACAGCGGTTTTTCATTCTTATGGGGCAGACCGGTAGGACGATCTACTGATGGTAAAAATACAGGGGGACTTTCTGCTGAGAAGGCTCTTAAAACCGTGACTATCCCTATTGCCTATTTTGTTGGCGATACCGATATGGCCAGACAGGCTGCTACTGCCGATTTCGAAGCAAGCGATAAAAATCCTACCTTTTTGGGCGTGCTGAAAATTCCGGGCGATTCTCATGCCGGAACATTTCGTGAGAAAAACGGCGGTGGTTTTGGAGTAGCTGGCGTTGCATGGCTCAACTGGAAGACTAAAGGCGACCAGAATGCTGCCAAAATGTTCAAAGGCAACCCGGCCGGACTTTCAAAGAATCCTAACTGGATTGAGCTAAAGGGGAAAAACATAGATTAATCAGGTATTTTATTCTTCAATGAAGTGGCTATTTTAAAACGATTATCTCTTACAGGAATTTTCGCGTTTTGTCTTTTATTTGCAGGCAAAGGTCAAGACATTATTGATCGTAAAACCATTGACAACGGTGGTGCCGGCACTTACAAAGCGATTGCGTTACACGATGCAAATTTCCCGGAATATACGATATATCGTCCTGAAAACTTAAAATTTGCGGCCTCCGATACGACATTGCCATTAATAATATTTGGAAACGGGGATTGTATGAATACTTCAGTGCCATTTGAAAAATTCCTGAATGAAATAGCCTCATTCGGTTATGTTATTATAGCTGTCGGACCTTTGCAACATTCTGAGGATGACTTTGGAAACGATAACCTCACCCCAAGAGTTACTTCACCGGCAAAAATGAAAGAGGCAATTGACCTTATGGAAAAATGCTGCAAGAATTCAACAAGTGAGTATTACTCAACAATTGACCTTAATCATATTGCCGTTATGGGACATTCGTGTGGCGGCCTCCAGGCTCTGGCATTATCAGCAGACCCGAGAGTAACAACTACGATATGTCTGAACAGTGGGATCCCTATACCCGATGAGGGACAACAGAATAACGTGGCTGATAAAAATGTACTTGAAACATTGCACTCTCCGGTATTATATATGATCGGGGGGCCCTCAGATATAGCTTACAATTATGCTCTCGATGATTACTCGCGCATAAACAATGTGTTTGTCTCTTTGTCTAATTATGACGTTGGACATGATGGTACTTTTTCGGAAAAATTCGGCGGGTCCTTTTCCCTGATCGCGATGCAATGGTTCGAATGGCAACTGAAAAATAAAGAATGGTCAGGAAAAATCTTTACCGGAGAGAATTGTACCTGTGAATATCCGGGCTGGTCAGTTGTTTCAAAAAATAATAGCAGGCTCAATAAATAACAAAAAGATACAGGAAAGCCATCAGGTAGTGTTACCGGAAACTATACAGCATAGAAACAGACAGCATGTGGCTGAAGCAACAAAAATAGAATATCAATTAATTCACAAACAGTTACAACTATAAAAAAACGATCATTGCAATTAAAATACAATAAATAATCTTTTATGAAAAAATCATTATTACTGGCACTTATTCTAACCTTTGTTTTAGGACCAATATGTGCCCAAAACCAAGGTCCACAGGGACCTCAAGGCCCACAGGGTGCAGCAAGGTCAAATGGTCCATCAGACTGGGCCGCATTCAACAGATATGAAAAAGCGAATCTGGAGATAACCCAAACACCCGATGTCGTTTTTATGGGTAATTCTATTACCGATTACTGGGTTCGCGACGATCCTGATTTTTTCACTAAAAATAACTTTGTCGGACGTGGGATAAGCGGTCAGACAGCAAGTCAGATGCTTGTTCGTTTCCGTCAGGATGTCATCAGTCTTAAACCAAAAGCTGTGGCCATTATGGCCGGAACAAATGACCTGGCCCAGCAAATGGCAGGGATGAGTTACTATCCGGAAGCGAACATTTTAGGGAATATCATATCTATGTGTGAATTGGCAAAAGCCAACGGGATCAAGGTCTTGCTTTGTTCAATCACCCCTTGTGCTCATTACATCCCAATACCGGAGGTGGCAGCAGGACCTGAAATTGCCAGGATTAACAAACAATTAAAAGCCTATGCCGAAGCGACAAAGGGCGTAACCTATGTCGACTACTTCACACCTCTGGCAAATACTGAAATGGGACTTGACCCGGAAATGACCTACGATGGCATCCATCCCAATATTTACTGTTATTCTTTCCTGGAAGAGATTGCGGCAAAAAGTATTAACCAGGTACTTGGCAACAAAACGAAATATTATACTATCCCTCGTGATATCGCCAAAAAAAGAAAAGAAGAGGACGATAAGGTTCGCAGGGAGAAAAAAATGTTTATGAATTTTGATGAAATAGTCAAAATGATGCAATCAAGGAAACCACAACAATAGTTTATCAAAGAGCCTTTCGCAAAACGGTATTTAAGGGGGAGGGCCTTAATTTAAAATATTGTCAACCTACATATTATTGTTATTTCAGGATGAATCAGATGGATAAATAGTTTAAATACCGACGCGAACCAAAACAATAATTAAGCTATACGATCATGAGAAAAAAAACAATCTTAAAATTCACGTTGCTTCTTGCTTTAGCGCTAATATCCAATCGGATTTCTGCGCAGGAATCGGTGATGAAACTGTACGATGGGCCGGCACCCGGATCCGAGGGATGGACTCAAAAAGAAACGGCCTACCAATACCTCTCCCCTATCTGGAAGGAGACGAATGTGGCCCTGTTTAATGTGGTCGAGCCAACACTGACCATCTTTCTGCCATCCCCCGCGAAAGCCACCGGCACGGCCATGGTCGTTTGCCCGGGCGGCGGCTTTTCGGCCTTGTCGTGGGACAACGAGGGACTGAACGTGGGTAAAAAACTGGCCGACAAAGGCATAGCCGCCTTTGTCCTTAAATACCGGATCTCCTATTCGGGCGGCACTCCCGAAGAAGTTAACCTGATCGCCCGCACCTCCTACGGCGGTGAGAAAAGAACCCCCGAGTCGCAGGAGATGAACAAAAAGAACAGCGAGATCACCCGGTCAATAACCGCCTCGTATAAGGCCCAAATGCCCGGCAGGGTCGATTTAAACAGCACCCTCGCCGGCGATCTGGGCAATATCCAGTTTATGGCTGGCGACGATGGCCGGCGCGCGATGGAATTTGTTCGTCAGAATGCCGCCAAATGGAACCTGAAACCGGATAAGATTGGCATGATCGGCTTTTCGGCCGGCGGCATGGTGACTCTCGACGTGGCTTTCAATCACACGGAACTAAGTAAACCCAATGTCATTGGCGTGATGTACGGCGTCTTTGGGGCAAAAGGAGTCCCTGCCGATCCAATGCCTATGTTCATGGCGTCCTCCCAGCAAGAGGCTCTGCGGGGAGCCGCCGAGCTTTACGCTTCATGGTGCGGGGCAAGGCTCCCGGCTGAGATCCACTCTTTTACCAGCGCCAATCATGGTTTTGGCTACCGCGACAACGGCGATTCAGTGAATATCTGGGTCGACCTGTTTTGTAACTTCCTGAAGAAAACCGGCTTTCTCGCACCGAATAAATAGCTGACCAACACCATCTATCTATAAATTAGTGAAAAATGAAAACAAAAATTATCTTAACCGCATTATTTGCCATGTTCCTTACCGGACTTGGCTTTGCTCAGCAACCCGCCCCTGTGAAAGTCGAACAGGGATTGATACAGGGCGTTTATGAAAACGGGTTAACCGTTTATAAAGGCGTTCCGTTCGCAGCCCCTCCGGTTGGCGATCTTCGCTGGAAAGCTCCCCAACCCGCCGCCAAATGGGAAGGCATAAAACAGACCACCCAATTTGCCCCGGGCCCTCCCCAGGGACAGAACCTGAGTTTCGGAAAGAGCGAAGACTGTCTCTACCTTAACGTATGGACTCCTGCTAAATCACCGAAAGACCGCGTCCCTGTCCTGGTATGGATTCATGGCGGAGGTTTTTCTGCCGGGGCCGCCTCCGAACAACTCTTCGACGGGGAGAAACTGGCGAAAAAAGGAGTGGTCCTGGTTTGTATCTCCTACCGCCTCGGCCAACTCGGATTCTTCGCCCATCCTGAACTGAGCGCCGAAAGCCCCAATCACGTTTCAGGCAACTACGGCCTGCTCGATATGATTGCCGGCCTCCAATGGATCAAGAAAAATATTGCCGCTTTAGGCGGAGACCCCAAAAAGGTAACCATCTTCGGCGAATCGGCCGGCGGTATTGCCATGAGCATGTTATGTGCCTCACCTCTGGCTAAAGGACTGTTCAGCGGAGCGATCTGCGAGAGCGGCGGCTCATTTGGTCCGGCAAGTACCAAAACTTCTTCCGGCGAAAATATGAAACTGCTGAAAGATGCTGAGAAAGACGGCGAAGCTTATCTGAAAAATGCCGGGGTTACTTCGGTGGCCGACCTGCGGAAAATCGAGGTGGATAAGCTTCCCGGGGGGCGTGGACTTGGAATGTCGTGGCCGGTCATCGACGGCTTTGTCATCCCCGACGATCAGTACAAACTCTATGAAGCCGGCAAATACAACGATGTACCGGTTCTTATTGGTTACAACTCCGATGAGGGCGCGAGCTTCTCACGTTCTAAAACCCCCGAGGATTATATGAAAGGGGTCAGGGACCGCTACGGCAAATTCGCCGACGACCTGATCAAGGCCTACCCTGCCGGAGCCACCACCGTCCCGAAAACAGCCCGCGACCTCGATCGTGATGCCGCTTTTGGCTGGCATACCTGGAGCTGGGCCCGTCTTCAGTCGAACACCGGAAAATCGAAAGTCTTCTATTACTACTTCGATCAGCACACCGACTATCCCGAAGGTTCACCCCGTTATGGCCAGGGCTCACCCCACGGAAGCGAAATCGTCTATGTCTTCCAGCACCTCGATGTTCCAAATCCGATGATGGGTAACAATCAGGTCACCAAAGCCGATCGGGATATCTCCGACGCCATGTCAACCTACTGGACCAATTTTGCCAAATACGGCAATCCCAATGGTAATGGCGTTCCCGCATGGCCAGCTTTCAGCGAGTCGAATCCTGAAGTGATGTATTTTAACCAGACCCCGCATATCGGCCCTGTTCCCAGCGCCGAATCGCTGAAAGTTCTGGATAAATACTTCTCGTGGAGACGAACCCCTGAAGGTCAGTCACAGGCCATCACGGACCATCATTGACCATCAATGACAACCAATGACCATCAATAACTACTTATGACAAAATTTCCATTGACCAAATCCCCCCTGCCTCCTTCCGATAACTATCGGAATAGGAAAGGGGGACTTAATCCTGCTAAAAAAATATTGATTAATGGCTAAAACCTTGATGATTTTTACCCCATGCGATAAGAGAACTATTTCCCCCTTTGTAAAGGGGGACTTAATCCTGCTAAAAAAATATTGATTAATGGCTAAAACCTTGATGATTTTTACCCCATGCGATAAGAGAACTATTTCCCCCTTTGTAAAGGGGGACTAAGGGGGATTTAGGTTGTGAATAAATTGTAATTCAAATTATTATGAATCCCAGATTCACCCTTATACTTTTGAAAGTTGCCGCCTGTCATTATCGCATTATGCATCAATTATTTTGGGGTAGGCTCTATCAATGACAACCAATGACCAGCATTGACTATCAATGACCAACATTTCTCAGATCAGGAAAACAGAACGTATAATCGGTAAAACAAACTATTCACAAATGAAAAATAAACTACTTCTTATTCTACTCTTTTTAGCCTTTTCGACCCAACTCTTTGCCAAGGTGACCCTCTCCGCGCTGGTAAGCGACAACATGGTTTTGCAACAGCAGTCGAAAGTAAAAATATGGGGCTGGAGCAAGCCCGATGCCACCATTAAAGTGACAGCTTCATGGGGCGCACAACAATCGGGCAAAGCCGATAAAGAGGGCAACTGGGTGATCACTGTCAATACGCCGGCGGCTTCGTTTACCCCTCAGACCATCACGGTAAGCGACGGCGAGCCTCTGACGGTCAAAAATATCCTTATTGGCGAAGTGTGGCTATGCTCCGGACAATCGAATATGGAAATGACGATGGCCGGGATGATGGCGACATCGGGCGTGATCGGAGCCAACCAGGCTATCGCCGAAAGCAATAGCCACCCGAATATCCGCCTGTTTACCGTGAAGCAGGTCAGCTCGGTTAAACCGGAAAAAGACTGTGTCGGAAACTGGAATATCCCTTCGCCCGCGGCAGTCAAATCGTTCAGCGCCATCGGATACTTCTATGCCCTCGAACTTCAAAAAATGCTGAACGTTCCGATCGGGATTATCAATTCCAGCTGGGGCGGCACAATCATCGAGGCCTGGATGGATGCTGATTCGCAAAAATCGTACACCGATGTCGATTTGAAACAGTTGTACGACGAGAAATTGCCGGTTTACAACAAACCCATCTCCTGCTTCAACGGGATGCTGACCCCTCTCTTTAATTACGCGGTGCGTGGTTTCCTCTGGTACCAGGGCGAGAGTAATGTCCCGCGCTACTCGACCTATGCCGACAAGATGGTCACCATGATTAATCTCTGGCGCTCGAAATGGGGCGACAACAATCTGCCATTCTTCTATGCCGAAATAGCCCCGTATAATTATGCCGCCAACCGGCTCGACCTGACCAAAGAACAAACCAAAGCGGCCCTGCTCCGCGAACAACAGAAAAACGTGATGAGCCGTATTGACAATGTTGGAATGGTGTGCACGAACGATCTGGTCTTCCCGTTTGAAGAAAATGAAATCCACCCTTCCAACAAAGCGGATGTGGCCCAACGTTTTGCCTACTGGGCCATGAGTAAAGTCTATGGCGGCGGCGATGCCATCTCGGTGCTGGGGCCTCAGTACAAATCGGTAAAATTTGACGGGGCGAAAGCCATTTTATCTTTTGAAGGAGCATTCTCAATCAAGGGTGAGATCACCGGGTTCGAAATGGCGGGCGCCGACAGCCTATTCCATCCGGCCACCGCGGCCAAAGAAAACCCTTTCTCCCGCAACCTGGTCATCACCAGCGATAAGGTAGATAAACCGTTAGCCGTACGTTATTGCTTCCGTAACTTCAAACTCGGAAATGTAACCAACGCCTTCGGCCAGCCGATGGTCCCCTTCCGGACCGATAATTGGTAATTTTCACTACTTTCAATTCATAACCAGCTTCCCGCGGAAAATGCAGATCATTCAATGAATTTCTGCGTGATCTGCGGGAATTTTATTTTACGGCCTTCAATTCGCAACTCAATCAAACTTAGTGACCGGTTGACTCCGAGTCACCCGGTCACTTTATCCCAGTCCCTAACGGAATAAGCTGTTTAATGTTTATTTATCTTGATTTTTCGGATGACCCCAAACCCTGAAGGGAGCCGAAAAATCAAAAAATCACCACCTGTTCATATCGGCTCCCCCGGATAGGCCATCCGGGGGCTTCAGAAAGGCTGTTTAAAAAGACAATTGATCCGATTTCCAAATTTCAGCTTGTAAGCTGCCCCCTCCCAACCTCCTCTTTCCGATAACGATCGGAAGGGGCGGCTTTAAGTCCCCTTCAGGGGATTTAGGGGCTTAATCGACATCATTGCTTACAGTTACGCCTGAAAACTTTTCGTTTATTTTTAGACACCCTTCTTCCTGCCGTAACCCTTTCTATCCGGCCCGGAAGGAAATCGAAAAATCAAAAAATCACCACCGGCTCATCCCCGGGCCAAAGCCGGGGTTACCCCATCCTTTTTCTTACGTTTCTCTATGGTTTCTCTTAGGTAGGTAACAGGAACCTAGGAGGAACCTAACAGGAACCTAAGAGCAACCCCGGCGATGACCCGACCCGGAACAGGGGCGGAACGTTCTTTCAAACCGAAGCGGGTCCCGGGAAAATCCGTTAAGGCGTTTCTTCGTTATTACGTTAATGCGTTTGTGCGTTGATCCGTTGGACGATTGGATTCACTGCTTTCCAGTTCCGTAGGAACGGATCATCTTGTAGCCCCGGGTTTTAATCCGGGGAAATGATCGTAAATAATGAACAGGAGTTCCGTAGGAACGATACATTTATGGGAGTAAGATGTTAGAGAAAAGATTGAAGAGGAAAGATCAAGGATTTCCCGGGACGCCCCGTCATCCTTTCGGTACCTGAGCCTGTAGAAGACCTCCCTTGTATCATCGAAAAAAATTATGAAAAAAACGTCTTCGTATATAGATGATAAACAAATTAATCTCTACTTTTGAAAGTATTCTTTTCCCAACCGACTGAAACTAAACGATCCGCCACAACTTCCGCTTGTACAGACCGCTATTTTGAAGCCGCTCGGAAAGAATTTCACCGGAGAAGTTCCGCTGATTGGGACTGAGGCGGTGGAGCTGTGAAAAACGAACCAGTAGAAGATGTTGGGAAATGATGAGAGTGACGACAAATGATCGATCAACGAAAAAAAATAAACCTTACCCAAAGGAACATATATACACCCAGATTAGACGGATATACGCAACAAAGGTGAGTGTACAAACGAGTTAGCGTTAATGCTTAAAACGACACTGTAACAAATAAAAAACATATGAATAGAGATAAACTTTACGAAAAAAAAGCAAGACTATACCCAGTAATTATTGCGATGCTTATACCTCTTTTTTTACTAATTTATTTCAGTAGTAAATTTATGTCACCTTTCAATCAACTCGAAGAAATTTGGAATATTGCTATTTCGATTATTCCTGCGACAATGATAACAGGCGCATTAACATATGGAGTTAAATCACTATCTCGTTCAACATCAAAAGCATTATTTCAGTTCCCTTTATTTAAGGAGAATGAAACTAAAATGCCTACAACAGAATTAATACTTTGGAAAAACAATTTGCTATCAAAACAAAACATTAGTTTGATTCATGAGAAAATTCATTCTGATTTTAGATTGGAATTGATGTCAGAAGAACAAGAGCAAAATGACGAAGTACAAGCTAGACTTTTAATAGTCGATGCAGTCAAACAAATTAGAGAAAAAACAAGGGGAAATATAATTTTGCTCAATTACAATTGCAATTTCGGATTCATTAGAAACTTTATGGGAGCCAGCGTCTGGGCATTTGTAATTGTTCTGGGTGTTGGAGCTTTTAATTTAATTAATCCACTCATCAATGGCAATCTGATTTTAATAGGACTATTACTAATATTGGTTTCTTGTTCAATTTCCTTTTATATAATGAAACAAAATGGACGGGAATATGCACGACAGTTATTTACAGCTTATTTAGAATTATAAAATTAAAACTATATGAGTTTTACTACTAACAATTACCAAATAGACTTTTTAGATGTAAAGGATGCCGATTCCATTCTTATTAGATGTTATAATGGTGCAACACCTTATATAATTTTAATTGATGCAGGCAATATTAATGATTATCGAATCATTAAAAACAAGTTAAAGAATAGTTATAATCGACAAATTATCGATTTAGCTATTTGTACCCATCCTGATAAAGACCATATAGGAGGTTTTTTTGGATTACTTGATGATAATGAAATAACAATTAATGAATTTTGGCTAATTGACCCAGCAGAATATCTTGATGAAAACGATTTATTTAGATACAGGAATAGGGACCATGCAGTTAATGCTGTAAGAAAACTTTTTGATAAGCCCAATGATTCTAGTCAAAATCTAATTTCTAAAATTATATCACTAGGAATAACAGGGAAGACTGTAATTTCGGGTGCTGAACATTCGGATATTCCAATTAAGGTTCTTGCTCCTTCGGTAGGACACTATTCAGAACTTGTAAAAGAAATGGTTACAGATTTTGGTTTGAAGACTTATGAGGAATCTGATACAAGTGTTTATGATGAAAATGCTTTACCAGATGAATCAGAAGTAAAAAGCGTAATAGATTTGGATGATGATTCTTCTCCCTATAATGCAAGTAGTATTGTTTTATTATTTGAACCTGGCGATGGCACTAAATACTTATTTACAGGAGACGCTAATTGCGCTTCCTTAATGGATATGATTGATAGATGCAATGGCGAATTAGATAATATTACAATTTTAAAAGTTCCCCATCATGGAAGTAAGCATAATATGACTACTGAGATTATTGAAAGATTGCATCCTAAAATGTCAATTATATCAGCAAAAGGAACTAAAAAACATCCAAATTCGGGATTAGTATCTTGGCTAAGTAAATATGGGAATGTCTATTCGACGCATAAAAGCGGCAGTTTAAGATATCCTAAAAGACCTGATGAAAATAGTGCAATTCCATTGAAAGAAAAACAAAGCACATAACCCTAGTCGAGTAGGTAAAGGGGAGTTTCACCCCTAAACCTCTCACAGAACCGTACGTGAACCTCTCGATTCATACGGCTCTTATCATGCAGTCAATTTTCAGGTTAATTGATAACCTAAAACCCAGTGATAAAATAAATTTGGATACCGGTTGCACATCCATCTCAACCATTGCACAGCTTTAATTTTGCTTCGTTTGAAACATTTGTATTTGTTCAGCATCCATTTTACCCGCCAGTAAATAGCTGGCGGGTAGAGCACTTCGGCAAGCTCAGTAACCACCTCTCACACCCTCCGCCAGACGGCGGATACGGGTCACGTATACAACGTCCACGATGACGATCGGGACATTAAGATGTGGAGCAATTTTCCCGTATTAAGTAAGCATGGCCTCATAACCTCTTTTCCGCAACCGTTCCAGGGTAATGGTAGTACCCAGGATCGGGCTTTGTGTCCGTCAAAGGAGGTCTGAAAGATCGGCCTGTGTTGGCCGGATTTGTTGAATTGGTTTTGTGTCAATCTGATACCTGCCGGCCTTACAGGTCTTTGAGGGTCTGTCGTCGATCGTTTACACAAGCCTGGCGGCCGGTGCTTTCACCTGTCGGACCTTCGGCCCTTTATTCGGTCTATTATTCAGACGGACTGAGTCCCCAGCAATAGAATTACTTAATCAAGACCTTAGGTCGATCCTCCTTTTATCAGCACACTGTCCAGATAGATCGTGCGGGGTTCCAGGAGAGGCAACTCCCTGATGCTTTGCCCGATCTGTTCAAAGAGCAACTCAGCCGCCTTTTTCCCCATCTCAAAACCCATGGGGTGTATCGAGGTTAAGACGGGATGGTACATCGACCGGTAGGGCTCTTCACAAAACCCGATAATCGCGATATCCGACGGGATCTGCTTCTTCGCCCGGTAAACCGCCTTCATCACCCCGGTCATGGTGAGGTCGCTGATGGCGAAGATCCCGTCAGGGGCGGTATCCAATCCTAAAAGATCAAAGGTTTTCTGCTCCGCCTCCTCCGGGGACTCACAGCTAAGGATCAGACTCTCATCAACAGGAAGTCCATGCTGCCTCAGCGCGGCCTTATACCCTTCCAAACGGTTCCGGCTGATCAGCAGATTCAGGTTCCCGGTACAAATGGCAATACGTCGCTTCCCCGTACTAATCAGATGATTAACCGCTTTAAACGAACCACTTATATCATCGACCAACACGATGTCCGCATTAATCTCCTTCACAATCCGGTCGAACAGCACTAAGGGCAGTTTGATATCGGTGATATGGTGAAAATGATCAATATTTTTTGTGGTCCGCGACACAGAGGCCAGGATCCCCTCTACATTATTGGATATCAGAATATCAAGATTCTCGATCTCTCGTTCATACAATTCGTGCGAGGGAAGGATAAGTAAATTGTATCCGTTTTGATGAACCACTTCTTCGATCCCATCAATGACCGACGGGAAAAAGAAATAGGAGATCTCCGGCACGATTAATCCGATAAGCCGGCTCTTCCGGTAACGCAAAGAAGCTGCGGCTGTATTTTTTATGTAGTTCAACTCTTTGGCTACCTTCCTGACCGCAAGCTTCGTTTCCTCGCTGATGTCCTGGTGATCTTTCAATGCCCTGCTTACCGTGGATTTTGATAGACCAAGAAACTTTGCAATGTCATTAATGGTAACTGGAATATTTTTCATAAGTCTCAATTTAAATCATTCGTGTCCGGTGAAAAAAGGTCCGGGCATGACTTTTTGCAGGCCTAAACGGCATTTTTGCTCCCAATTCACCACACAAAATAGAAAAATAGGGTTAAATATACAAATTTTGACAAATAATCGACGCTAGCGGCTTTTGTGTCTTTTGATAAAGACAATATCCGAGACCGGTCTTTCGCCTTCGCGGTCACTGGGATGGTTTACAATTCCCTGCTCTTTGATCCACAGAGCTGATGAACCACCCCCATCGAGGTTTAGGGCGCTGGTACATTTCAGTCGCCCAAAAAACTGCTGCGTTTCGGCAAGCGTCATCCCGGCTGCCGTAGCACTTCGGCCATCGATAGTTGCCAGAATGATAAAATCGTTGTTGACACCTATGCACGTTCGGGGATTCCGGTCGTTCGACAGACTTACATTGGGCAACGGTTGGAGTTCTGACCTGTAAATCAGCAGTGGTCCCGCCACCATCACCGCCGACTCTGACGGTGAGTCTTCGTAGTATTCATCGCTCCGGGCAGGTTCAATCACCAGGCTATCGGTTCCATAAAGGACCAAGGCGCCGTTGGCCACACTCCGCGGTTTTGCCCATTTCTGGTTGTCGGGGCGGGAGCGGCTGATGGTGCGGTTACCGGTCTCGAAATAACAGACACTACCGCCGTTGTCGCGATCGAAAAAACCGCCGTTAACGGCTGCTTCGGCATGATAATTTTCGGACATCGCACTTGTTGAAAGCAATCCGTTAGTAGAATAGCCGATGGCCACCGGGAACCGTTTGTACTTATCTTTTGGTACCATCAGCAGATGAATTTCCTGTTTGCTGTTGAACAGGGTATCCGATTTCAGATGGATGTGATAAGCGTCGCCCACCTTCTCTTTTTGATACATATCCGGGACTAGAAAAAGCGGAGAACAGCTTACGGTGGTCAGCAAAATCAGGACGAACAGCAAAGGGTATAATTTCACTTGAAAATTCATTACAGGTATTTTGGATTATATTAAAACAAAACCGCTTGTGCCAATATGTTTTTGGCATTCCCAAAGCTGCGGATCTGCGATCCGCTTCACTAATATTTTATCATTGATTTTCATCAGGATAAATATAGAAAATTCTGTCAACTGATGTTGTTTATCCGGATTACAAATCCGGGGCTAATGAAACGCTGATTACAAATCAACTCCAGCGTCGTACTAAATAAATGCTGATTGCAAAATACCTCCAGCAGTAGTTCGCTTCTTACCTATTCCGAAATACAACTATTTTCTTCCATAAGATGCAGCACCACAACCGGATATTTATTGTACTTTTAGCCTTTGTATTTTTTTCAACATGTACAATATGAAACGTTTTTATATGCTCCCTCTCAGTAGTATGTTACTACTGTGTTTGGTCTTCCTTAACTTATCCTGCACCAACAACCTAAAGGATAAGATAATACGTTTTACTTTTCCTCTCGAAAATGCCTTGTTCCCAAAGGACTTTACCGCCCCAACTTTCTATTGGGAAGATAAGGACCCTTCGTCCCGTTCCTTCGAAATAGCCGTCGACCTGGAAGGGAAGAAGAATTTCTACACCACAAGCGTCTCTGATAAAAATTGGAAACCTTCGCCCGAAGTGTGGAATTCTATTAAGTCAAATTCAGGGTTCAACGATATTGTCCTCACCATCCGCCGAAATGTGTCCGGGGAATTATCAAAAGAATACGGGCAACTGAAAATCAAGATATCGGAAGATGAAGTAGGAGCTCCCATTCTTTACCGTCAGATTCCTCTCCCTTTTTCTTTTGCTGAACAAAATATCGACAAGACAAGTTATTCGGTTATTGATGTGACCTCTCCGGAGCCTTTTCATAATGTGCTTGGGTCTTTCATGGTATGCGGGAATTGCCATTCGCTATCCGGTGATGGCAAATCGATCGGTCTCGATTTCGATGCCGTCTCCCGCGACAAAGGGGGCTATTTTGTGGCTCCAATCGATACGGTAACGACGTTCAATAAAAACAGTTACCTGTCGTGGTCTAAAATGTCAGGGAGGAACACCTTCGGTCTCCTCTCCCGGGTGTCATGGAATGGCCGTTACATTGTTACAACGGTAAAGGACAGGGTCATATCCAATGCAATCGATGATCCTGATAAGGTGGCTTATTCCCAGATATTCTTCCCGGTAAACGGGGTATTGGCTGTTTACGACACCCTGACCAAACAATTGACTGAACTGCCCGGCGCTAACGATCCCGAATATGTACAGTCGAATGCTGTATGGACTCCCGACGATAAGTACATTGTATTCGTCAGGGCCAAGGCTCTTCCTTTCCCTGAAAACGAAACCAAGTTCGACTGCTTTGTCCGCGATGAGGCATTGGTCGAACGGTATATACAGGAGAAGGAAACCATGAAATACGACATTTACATGATACCTTTCAACGAAGGAAGGGGTGGAACAGCCCAGCCCATTCAAGGGGCCTCGGGCAATGGAAAAAGCAACTACTTTCCCACCGTCTCGCCCGACGGCAAATGGTTGGTATTCTGTCAGGCCAATAACTTTATGATGCTGCGCCCCGAAAGCCGGCTGTTCATCGTGCCTCTGGAAGGGGGTAAAGCCCGTAAGCTGCAATGCAATTTCGAGGATATGAACTCATGGCATTCCTGGTCGCCCAATGGGAAATGGTTGGTTTATGTTTCCAAGGCATTGGATGACTATTCTGATATGTTCCTGACCCATATCGACGAGAAAGGGAATGCATCCGTCCCTGTTCTTGTCGAGAACGCCAAACGGCTAAACTGTGCCACCAACTATCCCGAGTTCATGAACCGCGAACCCGGTTTTAAATTCAGGATGGATTACTCGTACATCAATATTTTTGAAATCGAGAAAGCGATTACTTCCGGAAAGAAAGAGGAGGCCAAAGCCTTGCTCGATCAGTACATCTCTCAAAAACCGGGTACGCCATTAGAATACTATGAGGTAGCCCGAATGAAATCGTTACTTGGCGATGAAGCCGGGGCTGCCGAATACAACCGTAAAGGCGAAGAGCTGGATAAGGAATTCTCAAAGATGGAGAAATAGCACCACCTCTGCTAGTGCCAATTTGCAATTGGCACTCCACAACCGCGGATCTGTGATCCGCTTTTCAACCTTTGCATACCCCGTTGATCTTTTGCTATTGATTTTCACAAACATAAAATTAAGGAATTTTGGCACCTAATGCTGTTTCACCGGATTACAAATCCGGGCCTAATGAGGGGCTGATTGCAAATCAGCACCAGCAAAATCGGGGTCCAGTCGCACCCCGACTATCAGGTTCGCACCTGTCATAATTAGCGAAATGAAGTATCTTCTGCATTCTCCCGGACAGTAATGATAAAAACAGAACGGAGGCTCCTTTAGGGACCTCTTCTGACGGGGACTCGGCCTTCGACAGGCTCAGGCACCAGCCGGTTCCGGGTCGGGTCAACTCCGGGGTTTCTGTACTGTTTCTGTACTGTTCCTGTATTGTTCCTGTATGCTAACATAGAGAAACCATACGGAAACCTAAGAAAAAGGATAGTGTATCCCCGGCCTTGGCCTTGTGACGAACAGAGGTTCAGTGGGTGGATTGCTTTATGAACACCTTCTTCTTCAAGGAGAAAATCTTGAACTTCATAGAAATTAAGCTCTAATATTTTTACATTTGCGACTTCGAAAAAGCTAATCAGAAAATTGGGATGGAGGGTTTTAACGCAGCGAATCTAAATCTTTTAAACGTTCGGTTTTATCCGGAAACCGGAAGCGGTTTGTGTGATAAACTGAATGACTGTTACAGACAATTTTCAGAATTAATTGAAAATAAAGGTCTCACAAAAGAGTTTACTGTAAAGCAAAGCATCTTTTTCGCGGCTTCATCCCTGCCGGAATATCTTCAGAACAAACAAAAATTACTTTCCTGCGCAAACCTGTTTTTCCCCGGGTTACCGCCTACCTCCATCATATCTCAGTCGCCCGACAACGGATCGGTCGTGCTTGAGTTAACACTACTTGAAGGTGTGCGCCCCGGCGAACTGGTAACGAAAGAAACCTCAGGTGCCCGCTGGAGCGTTTTTAGCAGGGGCGATACCAGGCTGGTTTTTGCGGCTGGCATTAACGCCGAAGGAAATTACGACGACATACTGCAGCAAAGCACAAGTTCGTTCGAACTGGCCAAGCAGATTCTTGGGGCCGAAAACATGAGTTTTTCGAACGTCGTCAGGCAATGGAACTACATTGCCCAGATTATAAAAGGCATTGAAGTGAATGGCAAATCCAGCCAGCATTACCAGATTTTCAACGATGTACGGTCAAAATACTACGAGACGGCTGACTTTGAGAATGGCTATCCGGCGGCAACCGGCATTGGGATAGACTGGGGCGGCGTAGTCATCGATTTTATTGCCGCTAACCCCGATGCAGTGCAATCGGTCGGGATTAAAAGTCCGGTTCAGTTAGATGCTTACATCTACTCGAAAGAAGTTTTGGCCGAAAACTGCACCATGAGCGATTTCTGCCAAACCACTCCCAAGTTTGAACGGGCAAGGCTGGTTAATGTTTGCGGGGCAAAATGGATTTTTATTTCGGGCACGGCTGCCATCGTCGGGCAGATGAGCGACCACCATAACTCAGTGGAAGATCAGACGGAGATGACAATCGATAATATCAAGAGTCTGATTTCGGCAGATAACATCCGGCGGTTTGGCATTGAAACCGTCGCAGATCCCACAATTACCAACCTCCGTGTCTATGTAAAGCATAAAGCTGACTTTGAAGCCGTCAAACAAATTTGTTGCAAGCACTTTACCGCGATTCCCCTTTCCTTCGTGGTTGCCGATATTTGCCGCCCCGAACTGCTCCTTGAGATCGAGGGGCACGCCGTGCTGGAATAAGAGCGACAGGCACTCCTAAGCTGCGGATCTGTGATCCGCTGCTTTAACCTATGGAAAACCCGCTGATCCTTTGCTATTGGTTTTCACCAGCATAAATCTTCAGAAAATTTGAGCATCTGATGTTGCATAGCCGGATTACAAATCCGGGATTAGTGAAGTGGTGATTGCAAATCACCACCAGCACTCACTGCTAGTGCCAATTTGCAATTGGCACTCCAAAACTGCAAATGATGATCGCAAGTCAGCGCCAGCGAAAATTAATCCTCCACTTGACAATATCCAATTTGCACGCGGTGCATAATGACTGAATCACTTTTTGACTCCTCAAAATCGTGTTTAAATATTAAAAAGTTGTATTTATCTCTTGGAAAGAACCCGATTTCACGGCGCAACATTTTAAAATCTGTTTGTTGGTTAATCCATTCGTCAGTAGCGAAGATAAATCGTTTCTTCAACGATTCCTTTGGAACCTTTATCTGGAATGGCCCTTGAAAATTGGCACCATATACATTTCGCAGACTATCGGCTGCAAAAACAATACATGCAAAGTCCTTGTGCTGTGGTTTACTGATATCGTAATAGTGCCCCTTAATACTGACCTGCCAACGACACGAAGAATCTCTCTCGAATGGATTTGTTCGGTATTGTATATATGTTTTAGCAGTATCAATAAAACAAACCACCGTATCCTTCGTGATGGGTTGAGCCTTCAGGTTATAACCTACGCATATCATTAAAAAGAAGACAATTGTTGCTGTTCTCATGGTTGATTACAATTTTCTTTGGCAAATATACCACCCGATATTGTCGAGCGTTGGTGGTGTTGTTTCCATAAGCATAAATATAAGGAATTATGTTGCAAGATGTTGCATTTCCAGATTATAATTCATCACCAGCAAAGCGATTTCAGCAAGAAGGGATCCGATCTTTTGAAAAGATCGAACCAGCAGCCCCTGCTAGTGCCAATTTGCAATTGGCACTCCTAAGCTGCGGATCTGTGATCCGCTTCTTCATCCTATACAATAAGTATATCAACCAAGCCTTTTTCTCCCGAATAATCCCGCGCTGAGCTATACAGATAATCTTCAGGTTGTCCGACCAATTCTGCTTTTACCGGGTTGTTATGTATATAATTCATTTTTTCCTCCAGAAATTCATTTGTATGAATTTCCTGAGCGTCGTTCCCATCCTGCCACACCTTGTAGAACTTGATCTTTTTATTGTTTTTACCGGCGTACCAAAACAGGTTCAACATCCAATCACGCCGACTTTCAGGCATCTCCTTAATTGCCTCAACGATGGCTTTACTAGTGTACTTCTTAAAATCACGAAGAATATCGGATAAACTAAAAGCATCGCCCGCGCTTGCCACTATATGTAAGTGATTACTCATCAGGCACCAACAATAGACTTCCAATCCTTTGTGAGCAATACAGTAATTCAAAGAATCCACAACGATATGCCTGTAAACAGGGCGGGAGAATACATCAATCCAATCCTCTATGGTTAAGGTGAGGTAATAGGGGTATCCGGTCGATATTTTATTGTTGATTCCCATAAGTATAAAATTAGGGAATTTTGACAATTGATATGCTAATCCGGATTATAAATCCGGGGCTAATGAGGTGCTGATTGCAAATCAGCACTAGCACTCACCGCTAATGCCTATACAAAAAGCTCCGATGACATCGCGGCCATCGGAGCTTTCATTCAAGACCAGGTCTTTTGATTATTGTATGTTCTTCTTCTCAACCTTCCAATTGGGGTTTTGAGTAAGTCCGCAAGGATTACCGGTAAACATTTTGGCAGCTTCCTTATCGCCTTTCAACTGCCATTGATACCAGGCAGTGGCTACTTTGGCAAATTCACCACCATGAGGTTGCATGTACGTGCCGCCGTGACCCACGTTCATATTGGCTACAAACGCAGGTAGGTGGTTGATTTGTTTGAAATCATCCATGCCGTTGGCATAAGCAATGTCGGATTCTCCTCCAAGCAGGTAAATGATCGGGGTATGCACTTTTTTCAGGTGTTCCTTTGTCAGGGCAGGCATCCCACCCATGCTTGAACTTCCGCTGTTAATGATACCGCTGTTGCAAATCATTACGGTGCTCACGCGTGGATCGGGAGCGCTTTCCATGGCTTGCAAACCGCCGCACGACATACCTGCCACTGCAATCTTCGAAACGTCGAGTTTGTTGTAGTACGGGCTGTTTTTATCGGCATTCTGTGCAATGGCCCAGTCGATGGCACTAATCAGTTGGGAAGTTTTTGGCTGATCGGCAACGCCTCCAGGCTGACCGGGCTGCCCCATCGGACCACCGGCACCACGTTGACCTTCCTGAGGCATAGGACCGATCGCAATCACCAAAAATCCGTGGGAAGCAACTTCCGACAGGAAATTAATGTGTCCGCCTGGTGAATTGGCGCAACCACCATTGCCCCACGCAATGATGGGTAACTTGTTTTTTTCGCCGAACATTTTCAGGTCCTGAGGCCTGAAAATCGTGTGAGTCGCTAACGAAGCCTCACCCATCATTATTGCCGGATACATACCGGTGCCTCCATCCTCAACCACGCGGGATGCGGGTTGGGCTGCCTGACCTGCTCCCTGAGCAAAGGCGGCAAACTGCATACTTGCTCCGGACAGCAAAAAAGCTAAAAACAAGAGAGATATCTTTTTCATAGTATTGGATTTTTAATCCATGTTTTTCTTTTCTACCTTCCAATTAGGATCTTTGGAAAGTCCGCAAGGATTGCCGGTGAACATTTTTGCGGCTTCCTTGTCGCCTTTCAACTGCCATTGATACCAGGCTGTGGCTACCTTGGCAAATTCGCCGCCATGAGGCTGGGCATAGGTTCCGCCATGACCAACTTCCATGTTGGCAACAAAAACTGGCACGTGGTTAATGCGTTTGAAATCATCCATCCCGTTGGCATAAGCAATGTCTTTTTCGCCACCTAAGATATAAAGTGTAGGCGTGTGTAACTTAACCAAATGATCTTTGGTCAGGGCTGGCATACCGGCCATTCCGCCAGAAGCGCCCAGAATACCGCTGTTGCAGATAATGGCAGTGGTGATGCGCGGATCGGGAGCAGTCTCCAATGTCTGCAGTCCTCCGCACGACATCCCGCTTACGGCGATCTTAGAGACATCGAGTTTGTTGTAATACGGGCTGGCCTTGTCGCTGTTCTGTTTAATAGCCCAGTCAATGGCATCGGTCATCTGCGATGATTTCGATGAACCCCTGCCCCGTTCTCCTTCTTTCGGCATCGGGCCAATGGCAATCACCATGAAACCGTGCGATGCTACCTCCGACAGGAAGTTGATATGTTCCCAGGGTGAGTTGGCACAGGCCCCGTTGCCCCATGCAATGATCGGCAGCTTGTTATCCTTGCCAAAAACAGTCAGATCGTTCGGACAAAAAACGGTGTGGGTCGGAAGGGAATTGTCTGTAAACATGATCGCGCTGTAGGGCCCGGTCCCGCCATCTTCGACGATTCTTGAAGCTGCCCGGCCTGCCGTAGCGCTTCCCTGTGCGGCGACAGGATTCTGAATGGCCAACCCGGCTAATACCAGGACTACCAGCAAAGCATAGATTTTTCTCATAATAAATGAATTTAGTGTTATATAAAAAATGATTACAAATATCGTTCAGTTCCAATTAAGGATCACTCCGATTTGAATCGCTAAAACCCTCCGGATTGAAGCCAGGTATAAAAGCTGTCGACCCATCCGTCGCTCGGAAGATTCTGTTTGGTCATGCCAAAGCCTGCTTTACCTTTCCCGTAGAGATGAATCTCGGCTTCCCCGCCTGCTTTCTTCCAGGTCTCGAACAAAGCCAGACAACCAGCAGCCACGTTCCGATGATCGGCGGCAGTGGCAATGAAAAGCGGCGGAGCAGGCTGTGGCACGACAACATCAGCAAGAGCCGGACCATAGATGGTGGCCAGGAAATCGGGCTGGGTCGCCTTATCGCTGTTTCCGATCACTGCACTCAGTTCAACCCCGCCTCCGGCCGAAAAACCGATGCATCCAACCTTCGCGGGATTTATTCTCCATTTCGCGGCATTAGTCCTGACCATACTCAAGGCCTTCCGGCAATCGCCTGCCGCCATTTCCAGGACCTTCGAAACCTGACTGTCGCCCGAGGGATTGGCATTGGCATTGACCAGCTGATCGGCTTCATAAACAGCCACACTCAACGGTTTAGCTCCCGGGATAGCATTCGGTTTCATGCCACTGGTAAAAAGACGGTATTTCAGGATAAAGGCAGCAATACCCCGTTCATTCAGCCATTTTGCCAGTTTCACACCCTCCATATCCCAGCTTAAAAGCCGTAGCCCTCCGCCGGGAAGAATAATAACCGCGGTACCGGTCGCTATTTCAGCATCGGGGAGATATACGCTTAACGTGGGAACAGTGACATCGCTAATCATGGTAACCGTGCCATCCTCCGCCCTGGTAACTTTTTCCGTTACCGGACTGCCTTCGTTCCCTGGTGGAACACCATCGTAGAGGTTAATTACTTCCTGGGCATTTGATTGCATCATGCCGGCTACGACAAATGCTATCGCGACAAATATCTTTTTTATCATTACAACCTATCGTGATGGTCTGTTATTTGGTCTCTTTAGTTATTTAACTGCAAATTAACAGACTTTTTAGAAAAAACAAAACTTATATCAATCCCTGATTTAAGTACTTTAATGGGGAGGAACACTCACCCAATCATTTCTGAATGATCTGATTAACCACCAAATCATTCAACAGCCGTGCAAATCGATTGTATATCTTACAACCCTCTGCACGGCTTAATGGAACTTCCGGTGAACAGGATCCACCTCCTGCTCCGGAACTTATTTTTTCAGGTACCCCGCTTCGCGGTAATATTTTTCGGCCCCCGGATGTAACGGGACCCCATAATTGCTCCAAACGGTTTTTGGGTCATAGGTATAAATCCGGATGAACCATTTCAAAGCGCCATGATTTTCATCGATAGCCTTGGCAATATCATAAACTGCCTGATCAGGCGTATCGTCACGGGCAAAGATCGCTTCACCCGAACGGCCTACCGTCTTTATCCGGCGGTTAACGCCTTTGAGCAAACTATGGTGAACCTCAACCATCTCGGCATCCACATTCTGCTGGGCAATGGTTTTCAGCAAATCTTCAGGAAACTCGAAAAAATAAAGATCGAACTTCTGGCTGATGGTGGTCCACCAGGCCGATTCAGGGTTCAGCGAGGGGCTGGCCAGGAATCCCGAGATAATATCAAAGTCCCCTTTTACAGCCTCTTCAACAGTAACCCCCAATTTACCGCCCCACGAAGTTATATCTTCAGGGGTTATGCCATAATATTTCAGGATGGCCATCATGCTTCCATCCGACCCCATTATTCTCACGGGAAGATGCTGCTGTTTAATTTTGGCAAAATCCCTGATGCCCGATTCTTTCTTTACGGCAACCATGTAATAGAACGGGTCTTCCAGTTTCGCGATCAGGCGGAGGTTATTGTATTTTCCTTTATAGGCGTTGGCTAACATGGCGCTCGAGGTAACGCCAAAATCGACGCGTGCATTAATGCGGACATTGACCCCGTCTTCAATATTTACTTCATCCAGTGGCGGTGGAAAGTCGTGTTCCGAGACCAGACGGGCGCCGTAAGAACGGTTGCAGTTACGGCAAATTATGACGGAATAACCATACGGTTTCATCGACTCCTGTACATAATCGCCCAGCTCGCCCCAGGGACATCCGCTGTCGCAGGCTCCCGCCATTACCGGTCGTTTTACATCCCAACCGGTTTTACCCACATCCATATCCTCCTGTGCCCGAACATAACCGGCCTGCAGAAGGATCGCCATAAAAAGAATCGTTAAGTTTTTTTTCATTTCGTGAAGGTTTAATTTCTTAGTACCACTTGATAAAAATAAACCAGCATGTTGCCGGAAAATAAATGCCGGTTAAGACTCCCCGGCAACATGTCGGTTTCAGCAAATAATTATTGATAAAGTGTATCCGGTAAATTGCCGAAACAGAACTAAATAAGCCATCAAGTGGTCATTTATAGTCATTAGTGGTCATTTGTTGTTATTAATAGATTAAGTGGAAAAACAATCAATGACAATCATTGACGATTAATGACGACCAATGACTATAAATGACAACCTCTGACGGAAAGATAACTTAATTAGGGAAGCAAAAGGATATTCGAATTATTTATTTAGCCCAGGCGTCTCCTTCCGGAGTCCTTCTCCACTCATAATAGCTATCCAGCACTTTCAGCGCATCGGCGCTTGGTACCGGTCCGACATGAGGGGTAGGACCAAGAACCATCACCTCAGGCTTTTCATTGGTGAATACCGGCCATTTTGGAAGTCCGGCGCCATTGGGATCGCCATATTTGGCAAAATTAGTCCAGTAGGTAGCCATGGCTTCAGAGAGTTCAAGATCACCCTTGGTCGTTTGGGGGCTATTGGGATCGAGGTGCATGAAAACATAGTTCACATCCTGACCGTGGGGAGAGCCCTGACCATAGCGGGGAGAACCTTCCGGGTAATCGGGATGCTGATCAAAATAGTAATAGAAGACCTTCGATTTCCCGGTTTGTGCCTGCAGACGGGCCCAGCTCCAGGTATGCCAACCAAAAGCGGCGTCACGGGCCAGGTCACGTGCGGTTTTCGGAACGGTAGTCGTTCCGGCAGGGTATGCCCTGATCAGGTCATCAGCAAACTTGCCGTAACGGGTTTTGACCCCCGCGATATAATCCGCCGGAGTCTTGGGTGGAGAGAAACTCAATCCTTCATCTGAGTTATAACCCACAAGGATTGGTGTGTCGTTATATTTCCCGGCCTGATAAAGTCTGTGCTGATCATCAGGAATGACATAACCGTCGATGATTGGCCACGACATTCCGCGACCGGCAGGAAGTTTATCGGGCGCGATCTTCCGCAACTCGGCAATCGAGGCAACACCGGCATTTTTCGCATAGGCTTCTCCGTCTTTCTCGGCATCTTTCAGACGTTTCTGGTTTTCACCGGGATAAGTCGTGGTCGCACGGGTTGGTCCGAACGATCCTCCGCTCTGCGAGATCGCCCCGTGAAATAATCCTTTGGCCAGAGGTGAGGCACATAACATGCTCACGGCAATACCGCCGGCCGATTCGCCGAAGATGGTTACCTTATTGGGATCGCCGCCGAAAGCAGCTATATTCTTTTTGATCCATTGGAGACCTGCGATCATATCCAGCAATCCGTAGTTTCCGGAAACATGATTGGGGCTCTCGGCGCTCAGCTCAGGATGGACAAAGAAGCCCATCTGTCCGACGCGGTAAGCGATACTGACCAGGACTACACCCTTTTGGGCCAGTTTCTCACCACTGTAGTTCGGCTCCGAAGTAGCTCCCGCGCCAAATCCGCCGCCATAAATCCATACAAAGACCGGGATGCGATCATTCGCGGATTTCGCCGGCGACCATACATTCAGGTAAAGACAATCTTCACTCTTTCCTGAAGGAGGATTACCTCCCTGAATAGGGCCGGGTGCAAATTTGGTAGCTTGCTTCACCCCATCCCATTTAGCTGCCGGCTGGGGCGCTTTCCATCGCAGATCGCCCACCGGAGGAGCGGCAAAAGGAATCCCTTTATAAACCGACAATCCATTCTCGATAGTCCCCTGTAATAATCCGCCTTCAACCTTGACCGGCGCGGGTTGCTGCGCCTTACAAAGCCCGGCGAAAAACATCACAAACATAACAATCAATAAAGAAGTGTTTTTCATAGTAATTATTCTTTGTTGTAAGCAAACTCAAATATAGTTTTTTCAATTAATCATTCAATCGTTTCTGATCAGATGTTAAAACCCTTTCGAATATTTTGTTACCACACTTTCAATAGCTTTTAGGAGATATACCTCTTTAACGTGATCAACCCTTAATCGTTAATTTCGACGCTTTTTTTTCGACCCCGATCACCAGAGAGGTCATCTCCTTAAAAAATTCAGGCGATTGGCCCCCAAAAAAGAGGGCGCCCCAAAAGTCATCCGGTCACTTAATCCTGATCACCGGACTTGACCCCTGCACCTCTGCCCGTCCAGGGATCAAATCCGGGGTTACTCCATGCTTTTTCTTAGGTTTCTGTACGGTTTCTATTAGGTAGGTAACAGGAACCTAGGAGGAACCTAACAGGAAGCTAGGAAGAACCCCGGAGTTGACCCGACCGTGAAAAGGAGTTGTCTGAGCTTGTCGAAGGCAGTCGCCTGAGCCTGTTGAAGGCCGAATCCCCTCCCGGGGAGGGGAGCGTTCCAGAAGGGCATCCGCTTTATTTTTATCATTACTGTCCGGGAATATGCAGGAGATTCTTCGCTTCGCTACCAATGACAGGCTATTATGGTGTTGTGTAGATTTAAGGGGGGTGTATCGCGGCTGTGCCGCGATACACCCCCCTTAAATCTACATTCTTAATATAACTAACTGGTTGTCATTTCGAACGAAGTGAGAAATGACAACCTCAAAACAATAGCCGGGATTTAATCACACAGTAGAGTATTTTCAGGTTATCAACAAAACCAATTAACCGACAAAATCGATCCGTTATAAGTCGCCGGAGCCTGATTGTCACAACATGATCAGCAACCCGGAGTTTTAAACCAAAATTTTACGGTTTCGATACTCAGCTTTGCGGTCAATACGGGAAATACAAAAGAGGCTGCCTTTCCAGACAGCCTCTTCAATAAACAACTAAAACTTGTCGGATTCTACCCGCCGGTTTTCGGTCTATTTATTAATCAATAAAGTATCGTATCGGCTCATTCCCTATTCGGGTTGTATATCATTGACCGAAGTGGCGTACAGACCAATCAAACAACCGGTAAAACCACCCGCGACATCGGTCGAGAGAATATCACCGGAGACGGTACCTCCAAGATTGATAAAATCGGTTCCGTTGATCGAATAACTAAACTCATAATCATCCCCTTTCGCTTTTACCTGCAAGCTGACAGGATTCTTGACCTCAATTTTGGTACTTGCAATAATTTTAGAATCCCTCCGTTGGTTACGTTGCAGCACCAGGTAATAATCGCTTCCCTTCCTGGTAATCCCAAAGACATAATTGAAACGTTCGCTTTGCAGACAGACGATCCCTGCCAGATCTTTTTCAGATGCAGGCTCATAGCTCATCGTTGCCGAGAAAGAAAAGTTGTTGTGCTGTTGTCTGTAGAAAAGTGTGGAAGTGGGTTTAACCTCTTTGATGCTGGTCTGAAACGGATTAATCCGCAAGCCCTCTTTGGTAAAGGTGATAAACTCTTCGCGCGGCCCTCTCAAGCCAATCCACCGGTAATCGAGCTTCTCTGACTTGAAATCCTCGGTAAAGGTAAAATTGCCATTGGGGAAAAAGCCTTCTTTCCCGGTTTTGTTTTCGGTCACCCCTTTAGGCATTTTCAGTTTAGGTTCCAACGGGATCAGCCCGTTTTCGAATACAGGAAATTTGCCGGACCAGTCAACGGGCAAAATAAATGTCTCACGACCGGTATTGACCCTCTGTTTCTCATTCGGACGGACCGCCAGGAATACCCCGTAATATTTATCGTCCGGTCCTTTAACCAAATCGGCATGTCCGGCCCAATCAACCTTATTGGCCCTCTCCTTGCCGAAATACCGTTGGGTCAGGATCGGATTGCTGGGAGCCGGAGTAAAGGGTCCTTTAGGACTGTCGCCTACGAAAATAACTTCGCTGTGCCAGTCGCCGGTCCCTCCTTCGGCACACATCAGATAATAACGGCCATCTTTTTTGTAGATATGCGGTGCTTCAATCCAGATCGGTTTTTTTGAAAGATCGACCCCGCCATCAACAACAACTTTGTCGGTTCCGGGAATCACCTTATCGTTTTCCACATCATATTCCCAAACCTTGATCACCCGGTGCCCTTCATACAGCGCCTTTCCTCTTTCGGGAGCGTCATTGTGTACAATATAGCCTTTCCCATTGTCGTCAAAGAAGAGAGAGGGATCGATCCCTTCAAACTCAAGCTTGATCGGATCGCTCCAACCTTTGAGCGGATCTTTTGTCTTAACCACCATATTGCCAATTCCGGAAGCTATCTGGGTGGTAATCATATAGAACGTGTCGTTATTGGGATTATAAATAATCTGGGGTGCATAGATTCCCGAGCTAATCCCGGTCGTCTGCACTTTCAGTTGCGAAGGCCTGTCCAAAACATGACCGATCTGTTTCCAGTTGACCAGATCATTGGAATGAAAAATCGGAACCCCCGGAAACATTACAAAAGACGAACAGACCAGATAATAGTCGTTCCCCTTGCGGGTGATACTTGGATCGGGATAGCAGCCCTGCAGGATGGGATTATAAAACTCATCCGCCTTTAACGGAAAATCATTATACACCTGATCGTCCCCCTGATAGACTGCCTTGGTAAATACCGGAGCATTCTTTACCTGTTTCACCTGGGCTTTCTTCTGGCCACCGTTTCCGCTAAACCCAACAAAAGAAAATAAAGTCATTAATGCAGCTAATAAAATCGCCTCTTTTCTTCTCAGTAATGTTAATCTGTAGTGATTTCTTTTCATTCCAAATTATATTTAACTTTAATTATTAATTGATCAGACATTTATCCAACTCTTTAATTAGTTACCCGCGTTATAACTTCCTATTTGCAGATAACCGTATAGGTCTTTCCGGCCTCTGTCGGAATATCGTACGAGAAAGTTGGATTAAGTTTAACCTCATTCAACTTGGCGGCTTCCGAGATCAGCGGATTTTTCACCTTAACGGTTGCAAAAAACGGGTTGGGATTTTCTCCTGAAGCCTGGTTAAGGCTTTTCCCCTTGTCGGAGACGACTTCATTCGGAACGCGCAGGCGACAGTTCCCGCCATTATTCGATTTGATGACGATCTTCTTCACGCGATTGTTTTCCCAGGTAAAACTGACATCAAAGCCACCATAAGCCCTTAAGCCCGTGATACTTCCACTCTTCCAATCGTCAGGCAAGGCCGGTAACACATGGATGGCCCCGTCGTGGCTCTGCAAAAGCATCTCGGTGATCCCCGAAGTACAACCAAAGTTCCCGTCAATCTGGAACGGTGGGTGGGCATCGAATAAGTTGGGGTAGGTCCCTCCGCTGGTGCGCGATTTGACCGGATCGACCAGGGTTAACTGATCAGAGATAAGTTTACGGGCATGATTGCCATCGAGCAGTCTGGCCCAAAGATTTACTTTCCACCCCATAGACCAACCGGTCGATACGTCACCCCTTTGAATCATGGTGGTGCGAACGGCATCAAACAGTTCGGGATTCCGGTCTGCTGATATCTGGTTACTTGGGAACATGCCGTACAGATGGGAAACGTGACGATGCTTGTCGTTGGGATTGTCCCAGTCGCCAATCCATTCCTGTAATTGTCCGTGTTGACCGATCTGCATAGGAGGCAGACGATCAAGCATCTTTTGGAATTCACCCATCAGGGCTTCATCTTTCTTTAAAAGCTTGGCAGCCTTAATGGTTTTACTGAACAAATCAAAAAGAATTTGATTGTCCATGGTATTACCATAGGATAGCGCTCCCTTACGTCCGGCAGGAGTGTTTTCAGGTGAAACGGAAGGACTAACCACCAACCACTTGTGGGCGGGTTCTTCAATCAAAAAGTCCTGATAGAATTCGCAGGCCGATTTCAACATCGGGTAAACCGATTCGAGATATTTCAAATCACCGCTGTACAGAAATTTCTCCCATAAATGTTGCGACAACCAGGCTCCCCCCATGGGCCACTGACCGGCGTCTGCAAAATCGACCACCCCGCTGATCCGCCAGATGTCGGTATTGTGATGGGCAACCCATCCATCGCTTTTGTACATCACCCTGGCCGTCTCCCTGCCCGATTCGGACAAATCCTTAATCATCGCGATCAAAGGTTCGTGCATCTCTGTCAGGTTACACTTTTCGGCTGGCCAGTAGTTCATCTCCGTGTTGATGTTGATCGTGTACTTGCTGTCCCACATAGGATTGTTGCTACCGTTCCATATCCCCTGAAGATTAGCAGGCTGCCCCCCGGGCTGTGAACTGCAAATCAACAGGTAACGACCAAACTGATAGTACATGGAGACCAGTTCAGGATCGTTGCTCTTGGAGAATTCACGGATACGGACATCCGTAGGTTGGCTGGCGGCAGGTGAAGTGCCCAGATCGAAGCTAACCCGGTTGAAATATTTTTGAAATGCTGCAACGTGGTTCTTGAATAGCTGGGGGTAAGGTTTTTTCGCGGCTGAAGCCAGATACTTGGCACACTTCTCCGTCTCATTAGCAGTCAGTGTCTTGTAATCCACGAAGTTGGTAGCAATAGAAACAAGGATCACCACTTCATCAGCATTGGCTACATCGATTTTATCAGCGTTTGCCGTAGATTTACCCCCCTTGAGGATCAGCTTGGCCCGTGTGGTTTGTTTCACCCGTCCGGTAACCCCCTCATGGTCGCCTGAAAGGCCGGTCATTTCCAGGGTTGTCGCATCCAAAGCCTTGGACGACTTTTGGGTTTGGCCTCCATTCAGGTTGGCCGAGAAGTTGATCATCCCGGGCTTGCTGGCGGTGAGCCGCATAACGATGACCTGATCAGGAATGGATGAGAAGACCTCCCTCCGGTAGGTTACCCCGTTCGACTTAAAGGTCGAGGTGAAAAGGGCATTCTCCAAATCCAGTTCGCGATAGTATTCCGTGTAGTTCGAATCCACTTTAAAATTAAGATTCAGATCCCCGATACACTGAAACTTGGAACCATGCAACTGTTTAGCCGTTAAATATTTATTCGACAAGACACCAGCCTGTTGGTATTCGCCCTTGAACAGAAGCTGCTGAATGGAGTCCAGCCCCAGCGCCCCGTTAGGATTGTCATTTCTGGAAGGGCCCCCCGACCAAAAAGTACCCTCATTGAGCTGTAATTTATCCTTGAGCGGGTCGCCAAAGACCATGACGGCCAAACGGCCGTTACCAACCGGGAGCGCCTCGTTCCATACTCCCGCTGGTTTATCGTACCACATTTTTAATTTTCCTCCCTGTGCTGTGCTGTCATTCAGCGAAAGCAGGAAAATGCTAATCATAAGCAGACTAACTAGTTTGATTTTCATTGTTTTATTATTTGAATTTCAATTGCTTGCAATTTGCACAAGATAATGAAAACTTTTTAACTGTCGAAGAATTAAATTTATATTGAAAACCATCCCATAACCTATTGATTCAACAGTCTTTAGCAACAATGATTATCCGCTGTTTTGCAGCAGAGAAGACCCGGACAACACCCGGAGCAATGAAACTAAAGGAAATAATCGGCCACACGGGAAACACAAAGGTGTTTACGACATAATAATTCAATCTGCTCTTGTAAAAGTATAACCAAAACTACTTTTTACTTTTAATGACAGATCATCCCTTTCCAATTTCAGACCCTATACCCCATCAATCACTCATTCAGTTGAGTAACCTGAGTTCGATATAAAATTGAATATTTGGCAACTGAAATCCAAGAAGGGAATAAGGTTAGATAGGCTTATATGTATAATTTTCACGAAACCAGCTCAATACAAGGTCGATAACAAACTTAGTGACCGGGGGACTCCAAGTCACCCGGCCACTTTTTCATGGCCTTCGGAAACCACTCCCTGAACCACTGTTCGTCACAAGACCAAGGCCGGTGTTACACTATCCTTTTTCTTAGGTTTCCGTATGGTTTCTCTATGTTAGCATACAGGAACAATACAGAAACAGTACAGAAACAGTACAGAAACCCCGGAGTTGACCTGACCCGAACAGGCTGATGCCTGAGCCTGTTGAAGGCTGAGCCTCCGCCCGTGGGCAGGGCTAAAAAGGGGAGCCACCCTATTTTTTATGACCTGAATTTGTACGTTTAACCAACTTAATCTATCGATCGAAAGCCACCATAATCTGATTCTCAAAATAAAACAAGCCATCCGCAACATCGAACCAGAAGTTTATTGCTTTAATAGTCAGCTTTGCGGTCAACTCGGGAAAGACAAAAAAAAGAGGCTGCCTTTTCAGACAGCCTCTTTACAGTTTATGCGATAGTGTTAATAAATTCTCGCGAATCTATTATTACCATCCGGGATTTTGTACAATGTTCGGGTTGATAGAAGTTACATTGTA
>CAZWBR010000029.1:0-55190 GCA_964632305.1 uncultured Prolixibacteraceae bacterium | reverse complement strand
TAATACAAGTATAATGGTTTTTTGTATTAGACAGAGTTCAGTTTACAGCCTCCGGGAAAAGGGTGAGGCCTGAAAATTACATGGAGGTTGCCAATATCTTCGAATCAGGATCGATCTCCCGCAGATGTCCCGGATCAACGCGGAGTTTTCCGCGATAATCCGCGTGATCTGCGGGAAAATATCATACAGCTTATTATTTGCAAGTCATCTGAAGAACTTGCGGACTTTTTAGACACCTGCTTTCAATAACGTCGGATATCTATTTATATCCAATCCAAGTTGCTTTGTGCCATAACGATTCGAGTGGCCCTTGCTTGTGGTTTTTCATCCACCTTGCACTGAAAAGACCTTGCAGGATGGCAAGCACAACGCCGATTAAAATAGAGTAGGTCGATCCGGTATACTTGTACAGCCCCAAACCAAATCCATAGTATATGAACGAACCTATCAGCGATTGTATCATGTAATTCGACAGGCTCATCTTCCCCATTGGCGAAAGGGCGTTCAATGCTTTGTGGAAAAATTTTGTTTGAAAAAGTAATACAAAGCCAGACACCCAAATAAGCATAATAGCCATGTTGACATACGATGAGACAATAGTATTAATATTCCGGTACATTGCAGGACTTGTCACCCATTGTGAAAGCTGCTTATGAACAGTGAAAAGGACGAAGAATGAGACCACTGCAATGGGCAGGGTTTTCTTCCAGAACCGCGTACTCTGTTCCGATTGGACAAAGAGCAGTTTACGGCCAGCCAGCATCCCGAACATGAAAAGGGCTATATTTTGCAGTATCCTTCCCTTCTCCCACGACCATAAAACAACCGCTATCTTTCCATTGGTGAGGTTACCTAGTAAGGCATCGATCAATGAATCTTTGGCAAGGTACTCTCCTATCTTGTCAAAATAGGCCCCCGATTTTGAAGGAGAGATTGGGATATCGGGATTTTGCATGTTGATGAAAAAATTAACCCATTCAATGGGTTGAAGCATAAGCAGAAGGGCAATAAGAAAGACCGCACGGTTGCTCAGCCTTGCCACCGGAATGAGGCAGAAACCCAGGACGGCATAGATTGAAAGGATGTCACCTTCATAAAAAGCAGAATTTATGATCGCAAAGCCCAATAAGATGACCAGCCTCCAGGCAAATCTTGCCCTGAAATCTTTGCCCAGTCGTTCCTGTTTATCCGACTGTATAAAGAAGGTCAGACCAAACAGCAGGGCAAAAATAGCGTATGATTTGCCGCCAAAAAGGAAATACATGGTATCCATTATCCCCTTATCGAGGCTGACCATCCACCCCGGCAGGTTCTCGGGCCAATACATAAAATCGAAGTGCTCGATATTATGCAGCAGCATTATCGACACAATGGCAAAACCTCTCAAGGCATCGACCACCAAAAGACGTGATTCTTTCTGATCCATATCAACAGTTTTCTACTTAACTGGTTCAAACTTAACAATTATTCGCAATTAAACAATACCGGTGGTTAATCAAACTTTTCGGGTCGGCAGCCTAATTCTGTGCGAAATTCCAATAAGTTGACTCGAAAATGATTTACATGATAGTTAAAGTCTACTGTTTTCTATACGAACTTTAATTAATATAATTCAGTGATGACTTTTGATTATTTCTGTTCCCGGAATAATGGAAATCATCAGATCTCAAAAAACAGAGTTCCGACTATTCGTACCGCAGCGCCTCGACCGGATTCTGGTTGGCTGTTCTCGTGTAATTGACAAAAGCCGTCAGGACAATCAGTGCGAGTATTGCCAAACTACTGAGAACAAAAAGGCTCCAGCCAAGGTTTATCTTCGCCGCAAAATTCTGCATCCATTTATCGGCCACAAACCAAGCAATAACCAATCCTGATGCAACAGTTGGCACGGCGATATACCCCAGATCGAAAATAAACTTGCGTAAAATATCAGAAAAATACGCTCCGCTGATCCGGCGAATAGCCAACTCTTTTCGCCTCCTCGCCACCTCGCTGGCGGTGTACCCCATCAACCCGATCAAAGTAATCAGGATTATAATGGCATTCCCGGCCATCATTGAATTACGGAACCCCTTTTCGTGTGAGTAGCTGTCTTGCTGAACATCGGCCAGACTATAAACAACAGCATCGGGGTGTGGCATTGCCGAGTTCATTACCCTGGCCACTTTATCAATAAAGCCCGATCGGACTCCTTTGTTTGCCTTTATCAGGATGTTAAAGGCAAAAGAGGATTTTTCGTTTCTTTTTTCCGCAAATTTTTCGTCGGGCAGGTAGAAGAATGCGGCTGGGCGGGGATCGGGCGAAGCGATCGACCGGATCACAAAATCGGAGAACACGCCTTGAATGGTTGTTGAACCATGCTCCGATATTTCAATTTGCTTTCCGGCCACTCCATCTTTCCACCTTGTGTTAATAGCAAGCAGGTCGGCTGCTTTCTGGCTGATCAACACGTTGTTCATCGCCGAACCTTCTGACGTAAAGGGCTGTCCTTCTGTAATTGGAATACCCAATATCGATAAATAATTGTCATCGATAAAATAGAAATCGGCCAAATTGAAGAGTTCTCTTTGCCCGTTGGGTATAGATACATTGTTGCCGGAAGCGCCATCGGTTGGCAGGCCATATCCAAGCCCCACCTCCTCTACTTCGGGCAGCGCTTTGAGCTCGTCGATCACGTGGCCAATCTTCTGTCCCTCGATACTACTGGTGGGGCAGTAAAATACATTATCCGCTTTGTAGCCATGGTCGGCATGAATCATTTTGCTATACTGAAGCATAATAACCACCAGCATGGTGACAATAAACGATGTGCCCACAAACTGTAACGAAAGCAACCCTAGTTTCCATTTATTTCGTTTCTGACGGTAACTATGGAAGGCTGTTGCTACCGGGATTTGGGAAAAAATCCGGCCAGGGAAATATCCAATTGCCAGAACAACACCGATTAACAAGACCATAATAGGAAGGATGACCCTGAAATTCAGTGTTGCCAGCAAGCTATGGCCAACCTGGGCCTCGATTAATGGTCTTAAAATAAGGATTATAAGAAAGGCCCCTATCAGCGATATCAGAAATACCAGAAGCGTTTCAGAAAAAATCATTTTTTGAAGCTGCCCTGGCTGGGCGCCGCAACATTTATGTATGGCCGACACCTTTCCCCGGTTTGCCAAAGCGCTCAAGGTAAGCAACGTATAATTTAAGAGGGAAGCAAACAAAACGGCAAAAGCGATGAGACTCAGGATAAGGATCATGTTCTTAGCGTACTCACTGTTTATCTTCGTAATAGGTTCAAACGAGTAAAAAAGCTCCATTTTCAGGCTCTTTTCTACATTGCTGATATCCTGATGCTTTTCGCGCATTTCCCGAACCGTCGGTTGCAGACTCTCAGGACTCACTCCAGGGGCTAATCTCACGCAGGCATAATAGCGGTCGTTGCCCATCCAGTTTTGCGTTCCGTCCCAGGCAAACTGGCCGGTAGAAACCATCGAAATCAACACATCATATTTGTAATTGGTGTTCTCGGGCAACGATTTAAATACCCCGGCGATGGTCAGTTTCCGGGTCGGATACTCTTTCATCTCAATGACTTTACCGATTACGTTTCCTCCTATTTCCCCGGCAATTTTATCGGAAACCATACAGTTCATGGGTGTTTTCAGTATTTCAGCAGGATTTCCGCTAATTACTGGTCGCGGGAGTATATCAAACAAATGCTCATCGGCCAGTGAGAATTTAGCCTCGTAAGTTTTCAAATCTTCGGTATAAAACAACGACTGTCCGAGAGGATTGAGCCTCGTAGCCTCTTCAATACCCGGGACCTCGCTCTTCAGACCGGGAGCAATAGCTCCGCTCACCTGTCGGTAAGTTTTTAGTTCGGCTGCATTGTCGCGCTTTAAATTATCGCACACCACATATATCCGGTCGGCATTGGGATAAAAAGTATCGAAGCTTCGGAGGTATAAAACCTCTGATAGCAACAAGACTCCAAAAGCCAACCCTGCTGCCAGCGTGATGATTCGGGCGGTCGGGTGCTCGCCCTTACTGATTATTCTTCGAAAAGCCAGTTTAATCGAATTCATAATTCTGCTTTTAATTGTTTCCAACCTATTGTATTCGAATTATTCAAGCCCCTCTAAATCTCCCCAAAGGGGAGACTTTTGGGTGGTAAATATTCCTTCTTTTGTCTCTTCATTCTCATTACTCTCAAATTGTATCTGGTCCTAATCGCCCCTCCTTCGGAGGGGTTGGGGGAGGCTGTTCCTATTCCAGGCCCCTCTAAATCTCCCCGAAGGGGAGACTTTTGGACAGTGCATCTTTCTTAGTCCGCTCATTTTATCTTATTTCTTTTTGTTCCTCCCCTCCGGGGAGGTTAGCAGGGGCTTCCTATTCATACCTCAGCGCCTCCACCGGATTACGTGTTGCTGCCCGCCAGCTTTGCCAGCTAACCGTAAGTAGCGCAATTCCCAATGCCAGCACGCCAGCCAGGGCAAAAATCCACCAACTCAGGCTGGTTTTGTAGGCAAAGCTTTCGAGCCATTTACTCATCGCATAATATGCAATGGGGGTGGCAATAACAAAGGCGATAGCAACCCATTTCACAAAATCTCTGTTAAGCATGGCCAAAATCTCGGCCACCCTGGCGCCATTCACCTTGCGGATGCCTATTTCCTTGATTCGGTTGAGGCAAATCATAAAAATTTGGCCGAGGATTCCCATGCAAGTCAGGACGATGGCGATAAAGGAAAAGAAACTGATTGATTTGGCAAGTCTCTCTTCTTTTGAATACATGGCTTGAAACTGATCGTCGTAAAAGACAAAATTCATGGGTTCGTTGGGTATAAAACTTTTCCAAACCTGCTTGATTGAAGCCATATATTCTCCAATGTTTCCCGGAGATAGCCTAACCGAAAGCACACCAAATCGTTGTCCCGGATCGTAAATCAATGCCACCGGATCAATTTCGGTATGCATCGAGTTTACATAAAAATTCCGTGTTACCCCAACTACATCGTACCCACCTTCTCTACCATTCATGAATTTTTTCCCGTCAATGTTGTCCCACTCAAATTTTCTGATGGCTTCTTCATTCATCATGCACACTTTGTTGTTATCTCCCTGATGAAACTGACGACCTTCCAACAAGTCAATCCCCATTGTTTTCAGGTAATCGTCTCCGACGGTAATACAACTCACAGTGAATATATTATCTCCGACCTTACTCCCCATCCTTAATGAGATCATACCGGGACAACCGGCACTAAGGGTATTGCTCTTTACAAAAGGCAGTTTTTCTGTTTCCTGTTTAAAGGCTTCTGTATTTTTAATTTTATAAGGAAGCTCAATTCTTACAAGCAATTCTTTGTCAAATCCCAGATCGGCATTTTTCACAAAATTGAGTTGTTTGAATATGACAATTACTGCTCCGATTAATACAATAGATGCCGTAAGCTGAAAGGTTAGTAATATCTGTTTACCAAACTGCTTCCCCTTTCGTTTTCCAGATCCTGAGAGAAATTCGTTCACCTTAAACCTTGAAAGTACATAGAGCGGAGCCATGCTATTCACCAAAATGATGGTAAGAATAAGAACCACAAAACCTGGCAGCACTTCATTTATCCTGATGTTGCCAAAACTCAGTGCCTTACCAAACAGAATTTCTGTTGATGGCATTAGCAGTATTGCAATGAAGAATGAAAGAATTACCGATAAGACAATACCAAGCGTTACTTCGGTAAAAGAATAGGCTGCCAGTTGCCACAAACCTGCACCGTTGGTTTTGTTGATGCCAATTTCCTTCAATTTGGAAAATTGCATTGAAATGGTGTAATTGAGGTAATTAATGCTTGATAAAAGGATAATCAGAGCTGCAATTGCAAGGAATATTCTGAGCATTTTATTGTTCCCTTTGAAGTGCATATCTTTCATGGTTCCGGTTGAAAGATAGATATCAGCCAGATTTTGCACGCCGACACTATCAATATCCATTTTATACGATCCGATTGTACGGTTCAGGTTATCTGTGAATTTGGTGATGTCAGCACCCTCTTTCACCAGGAGAAAATGGTTGGTTGGATTGAACATCCTATTGTTTTCAAAAGAACTGGACATTCGATAATTTTCATTTTCACTGTTAAGAAACAATTCTGCTTTAAAACTTGAATTGGTTGGCAAATCCTTAATGATAGCAGTTACAGTACCCGAGAAATAATTGTTGATATTTACCTTATGTCCCAAAGGGTTTTGAGCACCAAACAATACTTTAGCAACCGATTCAGTAAGCGCAATTGATTCTTTTTCACTAAACGGGACATTTGAAACACTCTGCACAACCTCGGCTGAAAACATAGAGAAAAAGCTATTGGTAGTGCTTAACATTCCTGTTATAGCAGTATTGGCATTGGTTTCATCATTCTTGAGTGTCAAGCTGAAACCTGTTGAAAACTCCATTGGACAGGCGTTTTCTATTTCCGGGTAGTTTGCGGCAAGAATAGGGAATAAATTATAATCTAGATTGCATCTGTTCTTTTTCGCATCATAAAGCCGATAAATCCTACTGAAGTTTGTAAAATCCTTATTGACATTCCTTTCGGTAAAATAATATAAGCCAATCAGGATGCAGGCAGTAAAACCGATAGCGAAACCTCCAATAATCAGGGCTGAATACAGTTTGTTTTTCAACAGGTTGCGAATAGCAAGTTTTAAGTGGTAAATTATCATGACTTTGTTTTTTTATCTGTTGTTATTTTTATTCATATCTCAGCGCCTCCACCGGTTTTCGTGTGGCCGCCCACCCAGGCCTCTCTAAATCTCCCCGAAGGGGAGACTACCGGACTGTGAATATTCCTTCTTTTGTTACTTCATTCTCATAACTCTCAAATTCTATCAGGTCCAAATATCCCCTCCTTCGGAGGGGTTGGGGGAGGCTGTTCCTACTCGTACCTCAGCGCCTCTACCGGATTTCTTGTTGCTGCTTTCCATGACTGGAATGAAACGGTCAACAGTGCAATTCCCAATGCCAGCAAACCCGCCAGGGCAAAAATCCACCAACTCAGTTCCGTTTTATAGGCGAAGCTTTCGAGCCATTTGTTCATGGCGTAATATGCGAATGGCGTGGCTACTACGAATGCGATGGCTACCCATCTCACAAAGTCGCGGTTGAGCATCGACAGAATCTCGATCACCCGGGCGCCATTCACCTTGCGGATGCCTATTTCCTTGATCCGTCGTTTGGTTGAAAACTCTACCAATCCAATTAATCCGACACAGGAAATCAGTATAGCAATAATGGCAATTACCCTAATTGAATCAGCTCGTTTCTCCTCCTGCTGATACATCGAATCAAGGTAATCGTTGTAAAATTGAAACGAAAACCCGTAATCGGGAAGCACTTCTTTGAATCCTATTTCAACCTCTTTTAGCGTTTGTGCCATATTTTGTGGTCGAATCTTTACATTGAAGTGAGAAATGCTGCGTTCGTTAGTAATCATCAGCGCACCTATTTTATTATACAGGCTTTCATAATGAAAATCATCGAGCAGACCAACCACTTCGAAGCCAAACAGTTTCTTTCCAATAAAACTTTTCCACCCGAACTGTTGCATGGCTGCTTTATTTATCAGGCAAACGTTGTTTTTTTCGGTTTGATAAAAATTGCGGCCTTCCGCAATCTTTAGTCCAAAAGTTTCAACAAAACTGTAATCGCTCGAAATGTTCGAAACTTTGCCAGATTCATCTGTCTGATTATAACTGTATATTCCACCGGGTGTACCATGTGTAAAACACGAACTCTCAACTCCGGGAATCGAATTGAGTCTTTCTTTCAGGACATCAATTTTATCGGCGGCTTTCCAGTGTACCGGGATTTTTACCAATTGGCTCGTTTCGAAACCAAAATCGAGGTTTTTGGCATATTTAACCTGCCGGGTAATTACCATCAGCGATACCAAAATGACGATAGAGGCAGCAAATTGAATAATGTTGAGCGATTTCCTTAAGTCAAAGCCTCCGGCTTTTGTTGCTATCTTTTTCTGCAATAAATCTTTGGCCTGAACTTTAGTTGCCACCCATGCCGGGTAGCTAGCCGAAATAATGGCAATGCCAACAAGCGTTGCCAAACACGCCAGAATTAACACGGGTGAACTGAAAATACCACAAACAGCGAACCCTTTGCCAAATAGTTTTACAAACAACGGCTGTATGAGCCAGGCAATAAACAGGGCGGCAAAACTGGCTGCCAATGTTGTGAAAAAGGCCTCGCCAAAAAATTGAATAAAAACATTTAGTTTTCGGGCTCCAAGGGTTTGCTTTATACCAAATTCCTTGAGTCTGTTTGTATTGTGTGCTACCGAAAGATTTATATAATTGAACACTGCAAGGACTAGCAGAACAATGGTTAGCCAAACGAGCAAACGAACTAACTTGACATTAGCATGGACAAGGCTATCGTTGCTTAAAGAGGTGTCGAAATAAACATTCTTATAAGGAATCAACGAGTATTCATTTTCATCCTTTTCTTTATACTTTGGAATTATCGGAGTGAGCTTGCTGCTTACGGTTTCAGCCAAAACACCGGGTTTCAACAAAACAAGCGTTTTGTAAAAATTCGTACAAACATTATTGGTACAGCTTCCTGAATAACGAATTTTTAAATTCGTAGAACAGATTAAATCGCCCGAAAGTGTACTTTTTTCAGGAAAATCTTTGGTGACTGCGCCCACCACCACATCCTCCTTGTACGAAATGTTTAACTTTTTTCCAATCGGATTTTCAGTTCCGAATATTCTTTTCGAAAGACTTTCGGTTATAACCACATTTTTCTTATCGTCAAAAATACCCTTAGGGTTACCTAGTACAAATTCGATAGGTAAAATTGAAAATAACCCTTCATCGGAATTGATGACATTCACATTAAAGTAGGTTCCATCACAAACAACGGGTTCATTGCCTGTCATAAAATTGGATACCGCTTCCAATCCCGGGATGTTGTTCAACAATAATTCGCGGGCTTGTTCCGGGACAGACGCTTCGTTTTTTGACGCTTTAATCCGGTAAATACGATCAGTATTTTTCAGATGGCTATCGTAGCCAAACTCTGAGACAAGGAAGGAAGTAAGCAGGATTATTACGGCAATACTAACCGCAAAACTACCAATGGTTATGATCGAAAAAACTTTGTTTCTCAACAGACTTCTGATGTAAAACTTGAAGTTGTTCATGCCTAATTATTTTGAGAGTTATTCATACCTCAGCGCCTCCACTGGGTTGCGGGTTGCTGCCCGCCAGCTTTGCCAACTCACGGTCAACAGTGCAATTCCCAACGCCAGTAAACCGGCCAAGGCAAAAATCCACCAGCTCAATTCAGTTTTGTAAGCGAAGTTTTCAAGCCAGTGTTGCATCACATAATAAGCTACCGGCAAAGCAACGACAAATGCAATTGCAACCCACTTCACAAAATTGAAATTGATCATCGCAATCACCTGGCTGATGGTGGCCCCGTTTACCTTGCGCAAACTGATTTCTTTTTTCCGCTTCTCAAGATAAAAGAGTATCAGTCCGTAAAGCCCGACTGAAGCGATGACGATAGACAGCATGGTGAGCCAAACATACAATTTGCTGAAGCGGCTGTCGGACTCGTACTGCCGGTTAAACTGTTCGTCGGCAAAAACATAATCGAAGTTGTCTTTGGGGTAATGGCGACTCCATATATGACGCATCTGTCCAAGAGTTTCCTGAGTATTCTTTGTATTGACCCTGATCGAAAAATAACCAAACTCATTGGGGTACTGATTATTCCACACAATTGGATAAATGGCTTTATGCAATCCTTCGTGGTGAAAATCGGCCACCACACCGGCAACATTTAATGTATCATCTTCACCTTTCCTGAATATTTCCTTCCCGATAGCCTCTTCAGGAGATGAAAAACCCAGTAGTTTTCTGGTCGATTCGTTCAGGATGACACTTCTTCGGTTTCGTGCCTGGCTTTCAGTAAAGTCATTTCCGGCGAGCAATTTAAGGCCATAAATTTTGATGAACCCGATTCCGGCATTGTTCTCAAAGATGCGTGTGTCGGGCGATTTTCCTTTCGACGGATTGGTAAATTCGCGGTATCCGTAACCTGGTTCCTGCCCGGGCACAAACATATTGAACGTTACCTCTTCAACACCTGGCAGACTCTGCATCTCGCTACGGAAACCTTCAAATTTTTGTCGTTTCTGTCCGTCGGCATTTAGCGAGGCCGGTCCGGTTAAAACCACCACATCATTGAGCGAAACACCCAGATCTTTGTTCCTCATAAACGATATTTGCTTATAAACCAACAATGTACTCATCAGGAAGATCATCGAAAATACCATCTGTAAAACAACCAGCCCGCTCCTAACCCGGCCTTTGCTTATCCGCTGATTTTCGGGTAATATTTTAATGCGTCCCATTTCAAGGCCGTGGTAAAGGCTTGAAAACAGGATACCACCTGCCACCGTTGCGATAGCAGTTAAAGCAACCATCCCCAATGGAATATCGGCCCCAACAAGTGAAATTTTAAAAAGAGAAGCAACTGGGTTTTTGAACACAATAAAAATCAAGAACGAGACAATCAATGCTGCCACATTCAGGATGGCGCTTTCGACAAGCGACTGATGCCACAAATGCCGCTCGGTGGCACCAATCAGTTTCCGGATTCGGATTTGATCGGCACGCGATTGTGCATGGGCAACCGAGAGGTTCACATAGTTGATCCACGCGATAAGAAGTGTGAGCGCGGCAATCAGAATCAGATTAATTAGCGAAGCATAATTGGTTGTAGCACCCATTTCGCCATCGATGCCTTGGATGAAGTGCAGCTTTTTCAAGGACTGTAACGAGTACCTGGCCTTGCGCTGGTCGCTTTTCAGGAATCCCATGTACGAATTGATAAAGCTATTGATTTTATCGGTAGTGGACTGGACAGAAGTTCCCTTTTTCACTCGGATATAGTTCCACCAGCCGTTCCACTGCCAGTCGCCATCCCGGTTAATGGCGCCCATCTCGACCCAGGTATTCACCGAAACAAAGTATTTCGCCTGAAAGTGTGTGTTCGGGGGCAGGTCTTTAAAAACACCTGTTATTTCAATCGGCATCCCTTGATTTACTTCCATAATTTTGCCGATTGGCGACTCGCTGCCATACAAACTTTTCGCGCTTGTTTCCGAGATAATCCCGGTTCGCGGGCGTGTGTAGTCGGCGACTCCCTCCAACATGTCGAGCGGAAAAACCTTCTCGAAATCCTCCGATACCCAAAGAATATCCTGGTTGGCATACGCGCGGTCTTTGTAACTCACCAGACATTTCTCGAAATATGCCAGCCCGTTAGCTTCCACCTCAGGAATTTCGCGTTTAATGGCAAAAAACAGTGCTCTGGGTGTTTTGGCACCTTTATAGATGGACTCCCCTTCTTTTTCAACCTGAAGATTTACCCGGTAAACATTTTCAGCTTCGCGGAAAAAAGTGTCGTACGAGAACTCGAAAAGAATGTAGTGGATGGCAAACAAAAATGAAGTCAACCCAACAATCAATCCAAACAGGTTAATGAGGCTCATCTGTTTGTATTTCGCCAAGCTTCTGAAAGCCGAAAGGAATACGAGTCTATACATAATAGTTAGTTTATATATTTGTTGCGCGCATTACCTGTTTCTAATTATCAGAATTCTGATTCGTCTGATTTCCATGATAGAATTTGATTATATTCTACTTTAAATCCTGCGAATCTTTCAATCCTGTAAATTTTGATTCAGACATTATTACTCATACCTCAGCGCCTCCACCGGATTCCTTGTTGCAGCTTTCCATGATTGAAACGAAACCGTCAACAACGCAATTCCCAGTGCCATTAAACCAGCCAAAGCGAATACCCACCAACTCACATGAGTTTTGTAGGCATAACTTTCGAGCCATTTATTCATGATGTAGTATGCAATGGGGATGGCAATTATAAAAGCAATCGCTACCCACTTTACAAAGTCGCGGTTGAGCATGGTCAAAATCTCAGAAATTTTTGCCCCATTTACTTTGCGTACACCAATTTCCTTGATGCGACGCTGGCAGGCAAACATCGACATAGCTAAGATACCCAGGCAACAGATCACAATGGCGCTTCCGGCAAAAAGCGAAAAGGTTCGTCTGAATTGCAGTTCCGATTGATACATGTTTTCAATAGACTGATCAAAGAAGCTCACTTCTATCGGGAAGGAAGGAGAAAGCTTGGCTGCACTGGCTTTTATTTCCTCAATAGTGTGATGCATTGAATTGAAGCTGGTTGTTTTCAGTTTTACAAGACAATACCAGGCATTGGGTTCATTTTGGATGACTAACGATGCAATAGGTTCACTTACCGACTTGTAATGAAAATCTTTAACTACCCCGACGATTTCAGCTATTGGGCTATTACTGTTTACTGCGAATTTCAATCCAATAGGATTATCTAAATTATGCCTACGAATAAATATCTCATTCACAACCATCTCATGTTTCTCAGAGGTTAAATCATTTGAGAAAAAACGTCCTTGAATGAGCTGTAATCCGACCAGTGAATAAAAATCAGCATCAGCATTAAATCGATCAAAATCAAGTTGTCTCTTCGTTCCATTTATCTCTAACTCTATTCCGCTATGAGAATTTTGTATTCCAGGATAAAATTGTGTAAAAGAAATTTTCTCAACGCTTGGTTTCTCTTGAAGCAACGTTCTGAAAACCTCCTTTTTGCTGTACAACTGTGGGGAAAGTCTTATGCCAACAATATTGTCGTGACTAAAACCAAGAGAACTGCTTCCATAGTTAACCTGCTTTTGTACCAGCACCGTAAAAGCAATCAACACTATAGCAATTACAAACTGGACGGTTACCAGCGCTCCCCTGAAAGAGGATTTCGATGCATTTGGCTCAACCGTTTTCATCAGATTGTTTACAGCTTTTGACGAAGAAATTCTTATAGCCGGAATAATCGTGAATAATGTACTCAAAACGAAAGCCCCAATTACCAATAATAGTAAGAACGATGGGCTGTAAAGCAGATGCAGATTAATATTTATCCCGGTATAATCTTTAATGAAAGGATATATTACCAGTATAATCAGAATTGCCAGGATAAGCGACATCAAAAAAAGAATGAAAGCTTCGGAAATAATGCTCTTAAGAATGGTCGCATTAGCGGCTCCTATCACCTTCATAACTCCTGTTTGCTTAATCTTTTCCATCCATTGGGAAGATGAAATATTTATAAAGTTGACTATTGCAATCAACAAAACCAGAGCTGCCACCAAGACCAATATCATCACCTTTTTCCTATCTCCGGAACGTAAATAACTATTTGTGGAACCGAAAAATTCAGAAAAGTAAACCTCTTTTAAAGGACAAAGTCCTATTCCCAAATTATCATTCTGGCCGGATTTTGGGAAAAGGCCTGATACTTTTCCTGCAACCCCTTCAGGACTAATCCCCTCTTTTAACAAAATAAATATCTGAAAATTACGCCAATTCCACTCAGTATATTCGTCATTTCTGGGCGAGACAATCTTACGGGTCTCAATCGAGGTGATAGCATTGAATGACAGACAGCTATTGGCTTCCTGATCATCAACAACGGCAGAGACAATCAATTCTTGGTCATTATTTAGTTTTACTGCCTTTCCTAAAGCTCGTTCTTTTCCAAAAAGTTTTACAGCTAGTGGTTTTGAAAGCACCACCGTCATTGGTTCCTTCAATGCGTTCTCCAGACTTCCTTCGATGGAATGATAGGTAAAAAGTCTAAAAAAATCCTGATCTGCAAAAACTACATCCGAATTAATTGGCTCATTTATACCAACCTGAAATACCAAGTCATTCCGAGAGGCTATCCTGATAGCAGATTCAATCTCCGGAATATTCAAATCGATCTCATCTTTCAATATTCCGGGCATATAATTGGACTCCACTTTCGAATCAGTACACAAATAAATCCGGTTGCCTTTCCTGTGAAAATCATCGGTAGTTAATTCGCTGTACGAATAAACCGAAAGGATTATTACCAACGCAAGGCTTATTGCCAACCCCAATAAGTTGATCAGGTTGGTGGCCGGTTTCCGGATAAAATTCCGGCAGATTGATTTAAAAATATTCTGCATGATCATTATTTTTTATTTATCTATACTTTGAAATGTACCGAACATCTCTGTAATTTTAAAGCTAATAGTACAGTGCAAATCATTGATTCAAAATCCATTCCAAAATCACAAAACACTAACATTAAAACACTTAACAACTTTCAAGTTTTAACAATTGACAATTTTTTTTACACTGTTTGTCAACAAATTCTTTTAATCTCATCAGATTCATCCATTCTACATCTACTATTATCAGTATTGTGACTTGCTGTTCATATCTCAGCGCCTCAACCGGATTTCGACTTGCTGCCCGCCTCCCTATTGCTATCGGGATTTGTTGACTCACTCATATCTCAAACTTTCTACGGGGTTTCTAATCGCTGCTTTATATGATTGAAACGAGACTGTCAGAAGGGCAATTCCCATCGCCAGGAATCCAGCCAAAGCAAAAACCCACCAGCTTAATTCAGTTTTGTAAGCAAAATTTCCAAGCCATTTATTCATCACGAACCATGACACTGGTGCTGCAACTAAAAAGGCAATTACAACCCATTTTATAAAGTCTTTGTTGAGCATTGCAAGTATCTCATGAACTCTGGCGCCGGTTACTTTGCGGATACCAATTTCTTTTATTTTATATTGACACATAAATATGGATAAACCCAAAATACCAAGAATAGAAACAATTACTGATAAAAAGCTAAAAGCACTGATTAATCTTACTTGTTGATTTTCTTTGGAATATAGTTCATTCATGTGTTCATCCATAAAAAAATATCGAAAGGGGACAGCAGGGCTTACCTCATCGAAGATTTCTTTTATGGATTGCAGTGCATCAGAAACCCCACCAGTATTCAGTTTAATACTCACACATTGGAAAGGGTCCATAGTAGATGAATTCCAAAAGATAAATGGATCGACAGATTCCCGAAGCGACACGAAATTGAAATCCTTAATAATCCCGACTAATGTTCCGTCTGCAATTTTTTGCCCAATTACCCAACCATAACGTTTGGCAGCAGTTTCATTGCAAATAACATTCCCGGTTTCTGCCGGGCTGTGGCTCATAAACAACCTTCCTTCGAGCAGTTGAAATTTCATCATTTTCAAATAATTGGCGTCAGCTGCCCAATACCATGCCGTACATTGTTCTCCGTTTACTTTAAAAGTTGCACTTTCCTGAGCCTGACCGGGGACCGCACGCGAAAAGGCATATTCGTCGACAAATGGCGATTCTTTCAACTTGTTTTTAAATACATCTATGTTTTTTTTGATGTCGCTATTCAGTTTTATGATCAGCGTTTGATCTTTTGAAAAGCCAAGTTCTGCACCTTTCATATACTGAACCTGTTTTATAACCGTGATTGAAGCAATAATAAGGGTGATGGTTGCCACAAACTGTGATACGGTAAGGATTCCCCTGAAATTAATTTTGGAATTGTTTTTTTGTTTTTTTAGCAATTCAACTGGTTTTCCTGAAGTACTGTAAACAGCCGGGTAAATTCCTGCAAGCAAACCAAAACCAACAATAAAAATACCGGTAACAGCAACTAAATTGAGATTATTCTCAAACGGTAGACGGTAACCCAGTATAGCACTCGAAAATCCTTTATTTAGAGCGTAGGCAATAAAAAATGCAATTAAAAATGATACAGCAAACAGGATGAAAGTTTCTGTCAGGAAAGTAATAATAATTTCAGCCTTACCACTACCGATTATCCTTGTTATACTAACACTTTTCAAACGCTTCGGGATTGTTGCCGTTGTAAAATTGATGTAATTAATAAGCGCTATCAAAAAAATAAGGATACCGACTAAAAGGAGTGAATCGACAAAGACTTTATTGTTTGCTGAAAAAATGGGAGTTTCGGCCACTTCGTTTGTAAACCGCAAATCGCGAAGTGAACGGGCAACCAGTTCAACCGATTTGCCTTTATTCATGTATTGGTTATGTTTTTCCTTAACAACCGACTGTGAATTTATTTTCTTTGAAAGTTGTTCGGCGTTGGTTCCAGGTCGTACTAAAACAAACTGCGGAAAATTGGTAACGCTCCATCCTTTTGCACTTTCGGCCAGCCAACCTTCAGTAGGTAATTTAAGAATGACCGGACAGGTAATAACTGAGTTTTTGGGTAAATCGATGAAAACCGCCGAGACATAATAGTTCGTACCGCCTGTAACGAGCGATTTCCCAATAGGGTCAACCTCGCCCCAGGCTTTTCGAGCAAAACTTTCAGAAACGATTACACTTTGTGGCTCACGAAGCGGAAACTGTTTCTTTCCTTTTATTATATTGAATGAGAAGATTTCGGTTAAATTTTCGTCGCTATAGGCATAGTCGGAAAACTCTGTTATTTTCCCCTGTCTGTTTTCCCAATTAAAAGCTCCTTCTTCCCATTTTCCCCAAGGCATGTAAGTTGTAGAGGCAATAATTTCAGGAAATTCCTGTTTCATCGTCTCCCCGGTAGGCCCAAACAGGTAAACCGATGTTTTATCATTATCCGGATATTTTACCTCTATGCGGTATATATTTTCAGCGTTTTCATTGTAAGTATCGAAATGATATTCGTTCCATACATACAACACAATAAGAATTAATGCGGTAAAAGCGCTGATAAGTCCCAGAAGGTTTAAACCAACTGTAAGCATTGACTTTTTAATGTTTACAAAGGCAAATCTCAACAATAGTTTCATGTTTCTTATTTTTTGCAACCAAACGTCTTTCAATTTTTTTGTAGGCACCTTTATTATTAATTAACTGTCTGTATCTTGTTTTTAATTCAATAGCATACCAACTGCACCTATATCTATTATCATAATTGACCATTAGAAAACTACAATTCAGAACTATTCATACCTCAACGCCTCAACCGGATTGCGCGTAGCGGTTTTATAGCTTTGCCAGATAACCGTGACAAGCGCGATGCCTATGGCAATCATAACAGATAGCAGGAAGGTCCACATATTTAATTCGATGCGATTAGCATAACTTTCAAGCCATATGTTCATGATATACCATGTAGCGGGAATAGCAATTAAACTAGCCCCTACCCCGGTATAAATAAAAGGCTTTACAAATCGCACAATGATTGACGATTCCCTTTCTCCCAGACATTTGCGAACTCCTATTTCTTTGGTCTTTTGTTCTGATAAGAACATGACAACTCCCAAGAGACCTAGACACAATACAATCATAGAGAAGGCAGAGAAAACCCCAACCAGTTTTTTCAACTTGGTCTCGGTTTCATATAATTGAGCATATTGATTATCGACAAAACCGTAATTTACAGGATAGTTAGGTTCAATTGCCTGACAAATCTTCATTATTGTTTTAATAGCATTATCCATTTGACCGGCATTAACTTTAGCAATCAGGTAATTCGACGATCGCTCTTCTACAGGCAGGATGGCCATCGGACGGCAGCTTTCTGACAGTGAGTTGTATTCAATATTATTGATGACACCAACTACCTTGTAGCTATTCCCATAATCTGTTAGAATTTTGCCTACAGAATTCTCCCATCCAATTGCATTGGCAAATGCTTTATTAATAACAATACCTTGACGGTCAGCACTAAAATAATCACCTTCTATAAGTTTCGATTCAAGTGTTTCAAGCATATCCTCATCGGCATACCATCTGGTAACGAGCGGTTTGAATTCCGGAGCTTTCCCATCCCAGCTCCACCCTTCGCCATTCTCACCAATCATAACAGGCAGGTAACTGGTTATCGTTGAGGAAGAAATTCCAATGGTGCGACCAACTTCTTCTTTTATTGAGCGGGCTTTCCCTTTCAGTTGCCCGTCCAGGCTAATGTAAATGAGCTGATCCTTGTTAAACCCAATATCCATATTTTGCAGGTATAAAGTTTGTTTTGAAATAATCAACGTTGAGGTGAGCAGGATAATGGATATCATAAAGATAGCGACAAGCAGTGAGTTACGGAATATCCCTTTGCTTTTTACAGAAAAGAAATTGGAGTTTAATGTTTCGGTTACTTTGAATGACGAAAGGAAAAATGCGGGATAACTTCCAGCCAGAATGGTCGTAACTAAATAAGCCAAGACCAATATCAGCAAGGGTTTAAAAGTGAATAATGCTGAAATCTCAATTTGTTTCCCAACAAACTGATTGAAGAAAGGCAATCCTATAATGGTAAGAAGCAAAGCAAGAACAAATGCAAGAAAACACAGGATTGCCACTTCCGAATAGATCAACTTAATAATGTTACCCCGGGTAGCTCCAATCGTTTTCCGCAGACCTGTTTCCTTGCCCTGCTTATTTGAACGGGCAGTGATCAGGTTGATAAAATTGAGTGTGGCTGCAATTAACACTAATATAGCAATAAGGCTAAACATTCGTACACTACGAATATGCTGTTGTTCATACAAATATTCGTTTTTGAAAAGATACGCACGCAGGTAATTTGTCGATTCAGGCATTTCTTTTTGTATCCTTCGGGTAATGGTTGACTCCAGTTTCTCGAAACCTGAAGATTGGGACAATAATCCAAAAGTGCGAAATGCATTATTATACCAGGTGGTTAAATAATCGCTCCTCCCATAATTCGTAGCAATATTTTCAATCGGGATAACCCCATCAAACCGGATCGATGAATTGTTGGGAATATCTTTAATCACCCCAACAACAGTAAGATCTTTCTGATTCTCATACCGGACAATTTTCCCAACAGGATTGGCATTCCCGAAGATTCCGGCAGCAGCCCTTTGGGTTAATACAATTTGGTTCGGAACTTTAGGAGTGCCCTGATTCCCGTAAATAAAGGGCAATGTAAATATATCGAATAATGAATTGTCTGATATTGCAATGTCAAGCATAACATTTTTACCATCGGCTGTAATGAGTCTTTTGTTATACGCTGGAATAAACCTGCAAGTGCTTTCCACTTCGGGGTATTCGGCTTTTATTGCAGGTGCTACTGCGGGAGGGCAACCACTGAAATTTACCTCTGTGGTTCCACCTTCAAGGTAGGCATGGACAACAAATATACGGTCGATGTTTTTATGAACCCGATTGTAGCTAATTTCATCGTTTACCCAGAAAAAAATGAACAATACGCAAACCAGCCCGGTCACCAATCCAGCTATCCCCAAGGATGTTGCTGTTTTACTTTTTTTTAATTTTCGGAATACTAAAGAGAAAGTTTTCATAGTAAAGATTCTATTGTTTTTTCTGGTTCTCCATTATTCGTACCTCAACGCCTCCACCGGATTACGTGTTGCAACCCTCCAGCTTTGCCAACTCACTGTAATTATCGCAATCCCAAATACCAACAGACAGGCCAAAACAAAAATCCACCAACTAAGTGTTGTTTGGTAGGTAAAATTTTGGAGCCAGCGATGCATGGCATAGTACGCAACGGGCATGGCAATCACCCAGGCAATTGCAACCCATTGAGCGTAGTCTTTGTTAAGCATAATAAGAATTTCACGGATTTGGGCGCCATTTACTTTGCGCACGCCTATTTCTTTGGTCCTCTTATACCCTTCAAATAAAGCAAGGCCCAATAAGCCGATACTGCACACGATTATTCCTAAGATCGAAAAAAGGGAGAAAAACTTCGATAGCCGTATTTCACTGGCCATATATTCTTCCAGTATAAAATCATTAGTGAATTTAATTCTATAATCCATATTAGGACACAAATCGCTCATACTTCTATTAATTTGGCTTAATACTTCAGGTATTTTAGCGTCATCAGAGAAACGTATGCAAGGGTAGAATCCTCTTGACGGTTGATAAAAAATGATGCTTGCCTGCTGGTTATCTTTGATTGAATTGAATGAAAAATCCTCAACAACCCCTAGTATTTTTAATCGTTTATCATTGATATATAATATTTTTTCATTCGAAGAACCATCTTGTTCGACTTTACCGGCCAATGTTTTATTAATTAAAACCCCTTGCTCTTCTGATTTTCCTTTAAAATCGGTCCCTTCGGCTATGTTAATGCCAAAAGTCTTTATAAAGTCATCGCTAACACTGAGCAGATATGCCATTGATTTATCTTCTTTACTTTTTCTAGGCCAATTTACCCCCCGTGAAGCGGTTCCTATAATTCCAGGGGTACAATCAATAGCAGAAACAGAAGTGATGAATGGATTTTTTAAGAGTTCATTTTTAAGTGATGGCACCTTTTTTACCATATCGGCAGCAGATGTTCCAGGATCAATAAAAACCATGTTTTCTTTGTTAAAACCCATATTTGTATTGCTGATAAACTGGACTTGCTTATTTATGAAAAGTGTTGATGTAATAATGAGAATAGTTAGCGAAAGTTGCAGTATTATTAATCCTTTGCGCAAAAAGATGGCAGGACCTGTGCGTTCGGCTTGCTTATCGAAAATCTGAATAGGTCGGGCTTTTGAGAACAAATAAGCCGGAATAAATGCAGTAATCAGAGAGGTTATTATTACAATACCCAGTAACAGAGATATCCGGAAAATATTTAATTGGGCAAATGATAAAGTCAAACCTATTAATTGGTTAACATAGGGGAGCAGAAATAAAGACAACAATACTGCCACCAAAAACGAGATAAAGGTAATTATCAGGGTTTCAGTGATAAAAAGTTTATACATCCCGAATGATGACGAACCAAGAAGCTTATTGATCCCTACCTCTTTCGTTCTTTTAAAAAAGTTGGCTGTTGAGAGGTTAATAAAATTGATGCAAGCCAGCAACATCACAAAAATGCTGGCTGCTATAGCTATAAGGAGGGTTTTCTTCTGTTCACTTCCCTTTTGGGCTAAATGCAACTCGGCTAATGGGAATAATGAGAATTTGAAATCGTGCTTTTCTGAGAAATCTGCAAAACTGTTCTTTACCTGGGCTTCCGGGGCGTTAAGTTTAACAAACGAACGAACATTCCAATCGCCCCATTGAGTTGAAATATTAAATTCATTTATAACCGATTCAGAAGGGGCTGCCATTTCGAATCGAAGTGAAGAATTCGAGGGAATATTTTTAAAAATAGCTGAAATATTGCACGTTTTTTTTCGGTCCAGCATGACCGATTGTCCAATAGCGTTTTCAACGGATCCGAAAAGTTTTACAGCCATTTTTTCCGATATGGCTAAAGCATTCATATCAGGAAAAATATTTTTATCACGCTGAGAAATAACAGGAAAACTAAAAATTTTAAAGATGTTTTCGTCCATAAATCGGCATGATTCCGAAAAATCGCCACTGGGTACTGTAATTGTTCTCTCAAGCTCCCAGGGGAAGATATTGGCCGCTGCTTCAACTTCCGGAACTTCATCCTGCAATGCTTCAGAAAAAGGAATAGGAAAAACAGGATTCAAATCCTCAGCATTGTAAATGCTCATATAAATCAGGTCCGCATCTTTATTGAACTTATCAAAACTCATTTCATGGTTAACGTATAAAAAGACGACAATCGCCACCGATAACCCTATTCCCAAACCAGCAATATTTAAGAGGGTAAATGTTTTATTGAGCTTCAGTTTTCTCCAGATTAATAACAAAGCAGTTTTAGTTCTCATGTCGAATTTAAATTTTCACTTTAACTATTTATTCATATCTCAATGATTCAACAGGGTTCCTTGTCGCCGTTTTCCACGACTGAAACGAAACCGTTAACAGCGCAATCCCCAGTGCCAGCAATCCCGCTAACGCAAATATCCACCAGCTTAGCGAGGTTTTGTAAGCAAAGTTCTCGAGCCATCTATTCATCAGAAACCAAGCAACAGGCATTGAAACGGCAAATGCAACACTCACCCAAATCACAAAATCGCGGTTCAGGAAAAGGACCAGCTCGCCCACCCGGGCACCTGTAACTTTTCGCACGCCAATTTCTTTGGTCTTTTGCTTACTTATTAGGAGCGAAAGGCCAAACAAGCCTAAGCTGGCAATCGCAACAGCAATAATTGCCATTATCCCAATAATCTTCGAAAACCGAATATCGTTTTCATAGATCTGATTCAGGATATCATTTGTAAAATCAAAGTCGAAAGCGGTTGTTCCCCCGGTCGATTTCCAGGTTTTTTCGAGAAAGGCAATAGTCTCTTTCAGATTCTCCGTCCGTATTTTTACCGCTACTTCGCGGCACATATTCGGATCCAACCCTATGAGCATAGGATTTATGGCCTCATGAATCGAATACATATTAAAATCTTTCACCACACCCACCACCGGACCAAAAGCCGTTTGTTCGCCAATTATTTGCTTCAGACCAAGTGCTCTCACTGCCGATTCATTAACCAACACCCCAGTATTTACCTTTCCTTCTTCGAAATCGAAACCTTCGACCAAGGTCATCCCCATTGTTTTTGCAAATCCGTAATCAACAAACAAACCATTGATTTTCACCATCTCAGTCTTGTTATCCACCTTCGGGATCGACATGTACATCTTTCCTTTGTGGGGAGGAATCCAAAGTCCTCCGCTTACCTGCAAAACATTGGGATTCTTTTTAATTTCCTGCTTGAACAATGCGTAATCATGGTCGCCCAACGGAAAGCGCATCAACCCTTCCTTCTCTATGCCGATATCCTTTGTAAAGGCATAATCCACTTGTTTTTGCACCAGAATCATTACAGCAATCAGCACAATAAAAACCGATACCTGAAAAACCACCAAACCTTTTCTGATCAGATGTTTTTCTCCGGCTTCAGTGTATTTTCCTTTCAGAGTTTCAACCAACCTGAACGAGGTGATTTTTAACGAGACTAGCAACCCCGATAGCGCCCCAGTGCTAACAGCAATGCCCACAAGAATAAGAAAGCTGGTATAGAACTCGCTGCTAACCGACAACTTATACGACTTGCCCAGCAGCTCGCTAACCAACGGTAGAGAAACATGTGCCACTATTAATGCAAACGGCAAGGCGATTAGCGATAACAATGCCGACTCGAACATCATTTGCAGAACGAGGGATTTGCCCGATGCGCCGCAAACCTTACGAACAGCCAGCGCCTTGGTTTGTGCAATAGCTTGTGCTGAAGACAGGTTGAGATAATTAATGCAGGCCATTGCCAAAATGAGCGCACCAATCGACATCAGGATAAACAGCATAATGCGGTTGCCTTTATCTCCGGCGTTGTTATCCACAATTTTTTCCGAACCAAAATAAATATCGTTTAGCGGTTGAAGCGAAAGATCCAGTTTATTGTCTTGCTCCGAATATTCGAGTCCCAATCGGTGCAGTTCACTTTCCATCAGAGTGACGGAACTCCCTTTTTTGAGCAGTAGGTAGTTGGTGATGAACATCCCATTTTTCCACGATTCTCTCAATTGTTGAATGGACGGAACTTCTCCGACTGAAATCAATGACCGGTTTAATGCTTCCAATCCTAACTCAGCATTGGCAATCAATGAGGCTTTGATCGTTGAATTGTTGGGAATATCTTCATAAACAGCAACGACTTCCATGTTCTGTTCGACACCTTGTAGTCGGGTAGTCAATATTTTCCCTATTGGATCTTCGGAGCCAAAATAATTTTTTGCCGTACTTTCGCTCAGAAGTACTTTCCCTTTTGACTGGTCGAAATCATCCAGATTACCCACAAGAAGTTTTACCCCAAAAACATCAAAGAAACTGCTTTCAGTACATAGCATGCTTTGCTTCTCATGATATTCGTCCCCTTTTTTTACCTCAAGATTCGAAATGTTATATTGGTGGACGAATGCCTCTATCCCTGGCAGTCTTTCTTTTGCCACACCACCGGCAGCAAAAGGTGTATTTGCCCAAAGATGGTTATCGTCTGTGTTGTAATTAAGAATCCGGTAAATCCGATCACGGTTGGCAAACGAGCTGTTGTAGCCCAATTCGTTGAGCACAAAAACCAGCACTATTGTCACAATGCCAAGACCAAGCGTCAGCCCGGCCAGGTTGATAGCAGTATTGATTTTATCTGCTTTTAAATGTCTTATACTTGCCCGTAGGCTATTTGATATGCTCATGATAAAAATTAAAGTCGGATTTGTCAACTAAATTTAGTTCCGAGTAGACTAAACTTTGATTCTTCTGATTCTATGACGGACTTTGATTTATATCGCATTTTAAAATCAGGGTAATCATTTTATCACAAGAATCAGATTTCAAGACTTTTCATCTTTTCTGATAATCCCGTCTTCCAATCTGATGATGCGTTTACCGTACTCAGCAAATCTTTCATTGTGTGTAACCTGAATAATGGTCATCCCCTCATCATTCAGGGCTTTGAGCGTTTCCATAATCATTTCGCCCTGGGCCGATTGAAGGTTCCCTGTTGGTTCGTCAGCCAGCAACAATTTGGGTTTACCAACAATAGCACGGGCGATGCCCACCAACTGCTGCTGCCCTCCCGAAAGTTGCTGCGGGAATAAATCTTTTTTGGCCACCATATTGAAACGATCGAGCAGATCAGCTACCATCGCCTGACGGTCGCGACCCTTCACCCCTTTGTAGATCAGCGGCGTTTCAATATTTTCGTATACAGTCATCTCTTCAATCAGATGATAGGCCTGAAAAATGAAACCCATAAAATTACGATGGTAATCAACTTTCATTTTCTCCTTCAGCTCAAGCATCGATTGGTCATAAAGCAGATACTCGCCCGTCATGGGCTCATCGAGCAATCCGATTATGTTGAGCAGCGTTGATTTTCCCGAACCACTTGGGCCCATAATACTGACAAATTCGCCTTCTTTAACTTCTAGACTAACATCTTTCAGTACGAAAGTCCGTTGAAATTTAGAATCGTAATACTTGTGGATGTTTTTTAAGTGTATCATTTTGATTATTTTAAATAATTGTCTGAATCAGGATTTGTCAAATCGACTTACCATACATTAAGCCCCCTAATCCCCCGAAGGGGGACTCAGTGCCAGCTAATATTTGTAATGTCTCTCCTTTTTTCATCATTTGTTTTTTAAAATTCCTCCCCTTCGGGGAGGTTAGGAGGGGCTGCTTATTCATACCTCAGCGCCTCCACCGGATTTCGAGTAGCCGCCTTCCTCCCGATAGCTATCGGGATTTGCCAACTCACTCATATCTCAAACTTTCTACGGGGTTTTTAACCGCTGCCTTATATGATTGAAACGAAACCGTCAATAGCGCAATTCCTAACGCCAGCAATCCGGCCAAGGCAAAAATCCACCAACTGAGTTCTGTCTTATAGGCAAAGTTCTCCAACCATTTATTCATGGTATACCAGGCAATGGGCGTAGCAATCACAAATGCAATCGCTACCCATTTCACAAAATCACGGTTGAGCATGGCTAATACTTCCGAAACCCGCGCCCCATTCACTTTCCGAATGCCTATTTCTTTGGTACGGTGCCTGCTACTCTGAAATGAAATGGCAAATAAGCCAATCATTGATAAAAAGACACTTATGAAACAACACGAACCGATCAATTGAAGATATTTTTTGTTTTCCATATGGAGCCATTCATAGCGGGCGCCAATGGTTTCCATATTCAATGGATAATAGGGGATCTGTTGTTTCCAGATTTTTGCAATCGCGTCCTGTGCTTGTACAATCTGATTCTCCGATGCTTTCACCAACAGGTGAAGTCCTTGGGGGTTAAAAGAAATATATGCAGGTTCAACCAACGATTTTAAACTGGAATAATGAAAATCTTTCACAACGCCTGTTACAATCATATCTTCCATACCCGGCAACCCTTTTCCGATCAGGTCTTGGCCAAAAAATAACCGGGCAAGTGATTCGTTAATCAGACACTCATGCTTGTCTGTCAATGGATTACCAGAAAACCCACTTCCTTCAATAATCTGGATTCCAAGTGTAGAGATAAAATTTTCGTCTCCGGTGAATATAGAAGTTACATTTTCCTTTTCAATACCATTCTCTTTATAGTTTAATGAAACCATCCAATGTTCCTGAATCGGTGATGCACTTGCAATTGAAACCTGAGTAATAAACGAACTGGCAACTAGACCTGTCTTGAAAACAGAAACTTTATCGGCATATTGTTCGGGAATTTTGACTTCAATAACCTGCTTGTCGAGACCAATTTGTTTCTGCGTAACGTAGTTTATTTGCTTCATGATGATGATCGAAAAGCTGATCAAAACCAAGGAACTCGCCAACTGAAAAACATTGAACATAGGAAATTGAGTATGTTTTCCTATCCGGGAACCTCCGGGTTTTAATGCATTGAAATTTATATTTGCGCCGATTCGAAAGCTGACAAACAAAAAACTGACAAACAGCAATATTACAATGACAGCGCTAAGAATAAGGATTTGTTGTGGCTGGAAAACATAACCGGAGGTAATGTTTGTAGTGGTTAGTTCATTGAAAAATGGGATCACCAAAAACATTAAGAAGATACTAATTATGAACGAAATACAGAGTATCAAGAGGCTTTCGGCCATAAAGCCAAGTACAAAACCGAACTTTGAGCCACCATTTATACGCAGTACTGTGTAAGCCTTATTTTTTTCGAGCAAGCTATTATTTAGCAGCCCCAAATAATTGAACGTAGCAATACAAATGATAATAAGTCCAATCACAAATGCAACCCAGATATCATTTTTATCGCGACTGGCTTTTATGGACGAGTCTTTTGACGTAACAAAATATGAATCCAGAAGGGGTTCGAGGTAATATTGTCCGGGTGTTCCCGCATGAATGACCGGAATAGAAGATTTGCTGTTTTTAAAGATTGTTTCCATTTCGGCAACTTTAGCTTTGGGGTTCAACCTCACAAAACAATAACTGTCCATTTCGCCGATTGGCAGAACCATATCAAATCGGAGCTGTGAGTTTTCTACTGGTTTTTGGAAAATGCCGGTAACAACCATTTGTTCTTGCTTGTCACCATCAACCAGAGTAATAACCTGACCAATTGGATCCACTGGTCCAAAATACTTTTTAGCCAAATCGTCCGAAATAACCAAATTATTGGGTGCATCAAGCGCTGTTAATGAATTATTGGTTTGAAGGTTATAAGAGAAAAAATCGAAAAAATTCTTAGACACACCAATAATTTTTGGCCCGTCAAAATAGGATTCCTTATTTACAACCACCCTCTGTACAGAACTATTTTTAATCCGGCAGAAATCTTCAACCTGGGCAAAATTAGCTTTCATATATTCGCCCGAACCTTCCCGGCATTGATATATTTTTGCTCCCTTATTCATAGGGTCATCACACTTTAGGGCATAAATATGGGCTTTGTATCGCTGGAAACTATCGGTACTTAACTCTCGTTGGATAAACAAGGCAATTAGGCTTACACATGCCATTCCTATTGCCAAACTGACAATTATGACACTTGTATTCAATTTTTGCCTCAATAGATTCCTAATAACAATAGTTAGTTTGCTCATTCTTTTTATTTTAGTCTTGTTTACTCATTCCTTAACGCCTCCACCGGGTTTCGCGTGGCAGCTTTCCTCCCGATAGTTATTGGAATTTGCCATCTCACTCATATCTCAAACTTTCTACAGGGTTTTTAACCGCTGCCTTATATGATTGAAACGAAACGGTAAGTACAGCAAATCCAATTGCCATTAAACCCGAGAGGGCAAAGACCCACCAACTCAACTCAGTTTTATAGGCAAAATTCGACAGCCATTTGTGGAGTACAAACCAGGTAACCGGTGTAGCCAGCACGATGGAAATGACGATCCAACGCACAAAGTCGCGGTTGAGTAACAAGAGGATTTCGGCAACACGGGCCCCGTTTACTTTGCGCACACCAATTTCCTTGATCCGACGCTCCGTAGCAAAATGCGATATTGCATAAAGGCCCATAAAGGCAAGGAACAAGGCAATGGCCATCCCTGCTGAAATAATTTTCGAAGCCGTATCTTCTGTTTTATACAACTTCCCGTAGGCATCATCTAAAAAGAAATACTCGAAAGGAATATCCGGATTGTTCTTAGCCCAGACATCCGATAATGTTTTAATGGCGCTTGCCGTCTGGCCGCTTGTTTTCACCAACACCGGGGAATAGCGTTCAGGCTTATCGAGTAGTATATATACTTGCGGATCAATATTCAAATGAAGCGATTTTGTATTCACGTTTTTTAAAATCCCTGCAATGGTATATATATTATTACCTCGCTTGATCTGCTTCCCTATCGGATCAGTCAGTTCCAGATTAGCCGCTGCTGTTTCGTTAATCATGCATTCTTTCGTATTGCTTTCACCCTGCTTAAAGGGATTTCGACCTTCCACAAGTGGCATTTTCATCATTTCGGGATAATTAAAACCAACATCACAAATCTCCATGATCTGGTCTTTCGCGGGATTGTCGACTGCTGAAACATTGTTACCGTTGTTCCACTCAAACGGAAGACTATTCTTGGCAGTAACGTCGAGTATATTGGGGTCGGTCATTAATTCTCCCCTGACTGCATTATAATTCTCCGCCATATTGTTAGGATAGAAGTAAATAATGTGTTCCTTATCGAATCCAAGGTCTTTATTTTTCACAAACACAATTTGCTTCTGAATTATCCCGGCAGAACTGATCAATAAGATAGACGCTGCAAACTGGCTGACGACCAACACTCGCTGCAGCATGGTGACTCCGCCGGCTTTATATCGGTTCCTTATTATTTCTTCAGGGCTAAAACGAAGAATATACAATACTGGTGTTGTACCTGAAATAATGATCGTTACACCCAACAATAGAAGGGTGAAGACATAAATCTGAGGATTCGTAAAATTAATATGCAGATTGGTTCCCGCAGTCTGGTTAAATACCGGAAGGACCAGGGCAACCAGAATAAATGCAATAATTGATGCAACCAGGATATATAAGGTGGTTTCGAGATATGACGAAAGAAACAGGCTGGTTCTCGAACTCCCGTTTATCTTTTTTACGCCAATTGACTTGGCCCGAAGAAACGAGGTGGAAATAAACAGGTTAATAAAATTAAAACTGGCAATCAGCAAGATCAGAACAGCAATCGAAATAAATATGAAAATAATACGCCGGTCGCTGGTAATCACATAATCAAACCTGAAGCCCGACGAAAAATGAATTTCTTTCAGAGGCTGTAAAAAGTGGACGATTTTAAACTGCTCGTAAACCGGATAATCCTTGTAGGTCATCGCAGTTATTTGTTTTGCAACACTCTGTTTATCTGCATTTTCTCTCAACCTAAGATACGTCAGATTATTATCATTATTTCCCCATTTGGCATCATAAAACCAAGGCAAAGCCTTCAAGGCAATAATAATATTGAATTTCAGGTGCGAATTATCAGGCATATTCTCCATTATGGCACTTACCTGCAAAGGCCGCCCGTAGATTTCGACCATTTGCCCAACCGGATTCTCACCCCGGAAGTATTTATCGGCCATCGAACGGCTGATTACCACATTATTGGGACCATCCAAACAGGTCGCAGGATTGCCATTCTCGAGTTTATACGAGAAAAACTCGAAAAGATTGGCATCGGCAGTTCCAATAAGATCTTCGTAATAGACTCTTTCCTTAATCTTCACCATCTGCCTGTTGCAATTTATCACACGGCATAACTCTTCGATTTCAGGTATTTGTTCTTTGGCAGTAGTTCCTACGATACCAAAATCGGATCCCAGCACAACCGATTCATTATTGATATAGCCTTCCCGGCAGAGGCGATAAATTCGGTCGGCATTGGCATGGAATTTATCGAAGCTGAACTCGTTTAAACTCCATATCCCGATTAATAAAGCCACCGACAGCCCAATAGCCATTCCAATGATACTTAAAACGGTGGTCGTCTTGTTTCGCACCGCCCACCTTACGATTTCTTTAAAGACTGTTCTGGTCATAGTTGTTTTCTGTTTTCTATTGTCTTAAACTGTGATTTATTTGATTCGATGATGGGCTATGATTTTTTCATGACACGTTTGAATTCGAGGCTTCTGCTACCGAAATTAATCAACAGGCCCACCTCCATTCTATAGGCTTCCAGATAGTTGATTGCTTGCGCCAGATGAACATCTTCCAATTGAATGACCGCTTTTATTTCTACCATTACTTTCCCTTCAACAAAGAAATCGACCCGCCTTGTGCCTATTTGTACTCCTTTGTAAAAAAGAGGCATCTCAAATTCTCTTTCAAAAGGAACATTCTGAAGTTCAAACTCGATAGCCAGCGCTCTTTGGTAAATCACTTCCTGAAATCCGTTTCCGAGCTGATTATGAACTTCAATGGCACATTTGATAATTCTACCGGTTAAATCCGACAGCGGATATTTTTCATTGGTGTAATTACTTTTATCCATATCTTTTCAAATCAAAGTTCTCATTCAATCATCCAATCATAGTTCAGGACTATTCGTACCTCAGCGCCTCCACCGGGTTGCTCATGGCAATTTTTATCACATGATAGCTGATCGTCAGAACTGTTATAATGGCTACGAGGACTATCGAAACAAAAAATGCGGTAATAGAGAGAGGTTCTTTATAGGCTCCAGGCATAACTTTGTACAAGTAAACTGCAGCCGGGCATCCAACCAAAATGGCAAACCCAATCATGGTAATCACTTCCGACGAAAGTTGCCAATAGATTGAGCCAACCGAGCTTCCCAGTACCTTCCTTACCCCGATTTCTTTCGTACGGCGTTCTACCGTGAAGAGGATCAATCCAAAAAGCCCAATGGTCGAAATAACCAGCGTGACTACCGCAAAAAACATGAACATCCGCTTCATCGACTGCCAGAAAGAGATGGCATAATCGAGGTAAAATGCAACACCAAAGTCCTTGAACTCGAATGGATCATTCGGAAAAATGCTTTCCATCTCGCGGGTTATTATCGTTTTTGCCTTCTGCTCGTCGCCATTAAAACGCACTGTAACCAACGCCGATCCTGATATTACATTGTCGTTCAAGAACATGATGTATGTTGGAATTGGGTTGTGAACCGAAAAAGGGTGAAAATCTCTCACAACTCCGATAACCGGATAGGATGTTCCGTACATCGTAATCCGCTTCCCAATCGGATCGGTCCATCCAAATACTTTCAGTGCGGTTTCGTTAATAATGCAGGCCTGGTTATCAGCAGGATATTCCTTCGAGAAATTGCGACCATAAATCATTTTCAGGTTATAAGTCGGGATAAAATCATAGCTCACATAGTTGCGGCTTAACATCTCCTTCTCGTCCGGTGCTGCACCTTCCCAGGTCACATATCCTCCAATGTTGCCAATAAATGGGATGGTGCTCGAAAACGAAATACCGGCAATTTCGGGATGCTGTAACATCCGGGCTTTTATGGTTTCAAACTCCATTTTATCACGGACATTGATCTCTGAATAGAGAATATTATTGCTGTCGAATCCCAAATCTTTGTTCAGGATATAATTGACGTGATTGTAAAGGATAAAGCCGACGATGAGCATGAAAAGTGAAATGGAGAACTGCGTGGCCACCAAAACCTTTTTAACACTGACCGAGTTTCCATGGCTACTGCCGAAAAATTTCCCCTTTAGTACCTTTATCGGGTTATACGCCGAAATAACAAACGAGGGATACAATCCTGAAAGAACCCCAACCAGAATACTCACCAGGAAAATGAAGATTAATAACTGTCCGTTATTCCACAGCGAGAAATCTATATTTTTATTCAAAATGTAGTTCAGTAACGGGAAGGAAGCCTGTGCCACAAAAAGTGCCAGGACAGTGGCAAACAAAGTATGCAATATGGTTTCTACCATGAATTGAGCTGCAATGAGCTTTTTCGAGGACCCAATCACCTTTTTTATTCCTATCTCGGTAGAACGCTGCGTTGAATTGGCCAGCGAAAGATTCACATAATTAACGCTTGCAAGCACCAGTATCAAAATTGCGGCCAGCGAAAGAATTCCCAATCCAATAATCATATCGGACTGGCTGTTGGGCGAGATATGCAGTTTCGACAATGGATGCAGGTAAGGCGCGCTTTTTTCAAAATCCTCCACGTTTTTGAAGGCATCCTTTATTTTGGCATCCACCAGTTTCGGATCGGCACCTTTTTTCAGCAACACATAGTTGTCGAAAGAAATGTTGGTCCAATTGTCGCGATACTCCGGACCGCCACCCAACACATCATAGGTGGGCATCGATACCAGGTAAGTTGCCTTCAGATTAGAATCTTTTGGAAAATCGGCATAAACAACTGTAACAGTTAACGGAACTCGTTTCCCTATGGTAACCTGCTTCCCAACGGCATTTCCTTCCGGAAAGAGCTTTTTCGACAGCGTTTCCGAGATAGCAATGGTGTTTGGTTCAGTCAGGGCATTGGTCCTACTTCCTTCCTTGATATTTATGGTAAAAATATCGAATATGGTATTCTCACTCCAGTAACCATCCCTTTCGTACAATTGGCTGCCATCCGGAAGAGTGAAAAACTGTCCCGAATTGGCTCCACCCGAAACTTCGCGCATCAACAGGACCTTTTCGACCTCCGGTACATCGGCCATTAAATGAAAGCGAAAGGCCGCAGGACTATAGGTGCAGAAATTAGTCGGATACGAATCGTCCTGGCGGGTCTGTACCCGATAAATACTGTCGTAATTCTCGTTGAATTTATCGTAATTTAGTTCGTGAAATATTAACTCGCTAAACAAAATAAAAACAGCAAATCCAATCACAAGATTTAGCAGGTTGATAATCGTAAAAATCGTGTTATGGCGAATATTCCGAAGAATACTGATAAAAAAGTGTCGGATCATGACAGTGTTGCTTTACAATGTTTCCGGTTAATATTTAAATCCTCTTAGTTTCGTTCCTTCTTTCTTAGCCCCTATCTTTGGGTTATAACTCCCCGACTTTCCGCTTCACTTCTTCGGTAATAATCTGCCCGTCGAACAGGTTAACTACGCGGTGAGCAAACTCGGAGTCGTGCATCGAGTGAGTAACCATTACAATGGTAGTTCCCTCGCGATTAAGATCGGTAAGCAGATTCATCACCTCCAACCCGTTTTTCGAATCGAGGTTACCGGTGGGCTCATCGGCAAGGATCAGTTTAGGATTGGCAACCACTGCACGGGCAATAGCCACACGCTGCTGCTGACCACCGGATAACTGCTGCGGGAAGTGTTTTTTACGGTGACTGATTTTCATACGCTCCAGCACGCTCTCCACCATCTCCTTACGTTCCTTCGCACTCAATTTCAAATAAATAAGCGGAAGTTCTACATTCTCGTAAACATTGAGCTCGTCAATCAGGTTAAAACTCTGGAAAACAAAACCAATGTTACCTTTCCGAAGCAGTGTTCTGTTGCGTTCCTTAAAAGCGCCCACTTCCTGTCCGTCGAAAAAATACTCGCCCGAGGAGGGATTGTCCAGCAATCCGATAATATTCAGCAATGTCGATTTACCACACCCCGAAGGGCCCATGATGGCAACAAACTCACCTCTCTGAACATGAAGATTCACACCGCTCAACGCACTGGTTTCTATCTCTTCCGTTCTAAATACCTTGTTTAAGTTAACAGTCTTAATCATGTCGTTTTATTTTATTTAAAAGTTATCCTATCATTTGTTCCAAACATCTCGTATCCTGAAGTTATCACTTCTTCACCGGGATTCAATCCTTCCAATACCTCATAGTACTGAGGATTTTGTTTTCCAATACGAATATTCCTTTTGGTAGCTTCAGAACCATCTTCATTTAATACATAGACCCATTGTCCGCCAGTGCTTTGGAAGAACCCACCGCGTGGCAACAGAATCGCTTTGCCCGATTCGCCCAACTCCAGCTTGATGTGATAGGTCTGCCCTGTACGGATATTATCGGGAGTGGTGTTATTGAAAACCATGTCAATTTCGAACTGCCCGTTGCGAACTTCAGGATAAACTTTACGCACATTCAGGTCGAAATTGGTCCCGTTACGATCGAGTGTGGCCGGAAGTTCACGTACGACGCGGTCTATATAATGCTCGTCAATCAATGCTTTGATTTTGAAGTTATCCAACACGTTAATCTGACCTATTCGCTGTCCTTCATTGATACGTTGCCCGATCTCAGCGTCCAGCATCCCCAACTGACCATCGACCGGAGCTTTCACATTCAAATTATCCAACCGTTCGCGAACAATTCCAAGCATTTGACGCATTTTTCCAAGATCGGTTTCAAGAGTCTGGATCGAAGTGATGCGGATCATCGAATCGTTTCTAAGCTTCATCTTATTAATATCCAGCAAATTTTTCTCATACTCGTAATCCTCTTTCGCCTGTAAAAAATCTTCCTTCGAGATGAGCTGATCGTCGTAAAGCACCTTGTTCTGATCGAAAGAACGTTTCTTGCGATCTAAACGATAATGGCTGTCAAGCAGGTTTTTACGCGACTGAATCAGTTCCGATTCAAAGCTGATACGGGTATTACGGAGATAATTTTCCTTTTCGGCCAACGCCGCTTCACTGTTCAGAATAGTTTGATACAGTTGCCGGTTCTCAAGCCGGAGAATCACGTCGCCCTTTTTCAGCAGAGTACCTTCTTCGATGTAGCGTTCCTCAACCTGTCCCCCCTCAATAGCGTCAAGATAAATGGTCGTAATCGGCTCAACCTGACCAACAACGGTAATGTAATCGTTAAATTGGCCATCTTCAACCGTGCTAATGGTGAGTTTCTCCTTTTCGGCTCTGAAGGTCGATCCGCTTTCCGAAAAAAACACTTTGTAGAGTAAAAACGCCATAACCAGGGCTCCAACGGCCCAGATGATATGTTTTGGTCGTAAACCCTTTTTCTTATCTATAACCTTATCCATTCCCATAACTAATCTGTTTCAAGTTTTAAGTTCAAGTTTTCAATAGTGAAATTATGTCTGAGTGCAGCAACAGTAGGAATTTGTGGGGATTTGCCACTGCCAAACCAGATAAAAGTTTTTAGGTGGGCAGGAAGCCAAATACCAAAGAAATCCTTATTGCCTTCACTTTTTATACACCTATTTTATTTTTTTTACAAAGCATTCTCCCATACCATATTCATTGGTTTCATTGGAATGAAGTACAATCGAAATTTTATCGTAATCCAAATCCATTCTTTCACTATCCGTAGGCTTTCGGATTTGAATTAAATAACCAAACATATATGCTCCTCTTGCATGTTCAGTGACCTTGTTTACGCCAACTACTTCTGATTTGAGATCATTAACGAAAACCGATAATTCATCTTTTGAAAGAGTCTCTGGTGCAACATCAATCGTGCTTTTCATTTCAATTGCCTTATTTTCAAGTTCTTTCTTATTACTTTTTTCTTGAATATCTAGCGATTTAGTCAAACTCATTGGTCTAAAATAAACCATGTATGTTTCGTGAGGGCTAACCTGTGGCTCAAAAGCGTTCATACCATAAATTTCCATCCGTTCATATTTTGGATTCACTTCCAGATCATTGTAGGCAGGAATATTCCATGCCCAATATTCAAGTCTTGTCTTTCCATAATCACTTAATTTTATGGCATATAAACAGGAATATGAATTTTTCAATACCGTCAAAGAATAATAACCATTCTTATCAGTTATACTTTCATATAGATTTTTAAAATTTTTATCCTTCAATCTAACAGTCACACTATCTATAGGATTGCCTTTAAAATCTGTTACACGTCCATAAATCCTAATCGAATCTTGTGAGTATAAACTCAAACTGTTTAGCGCTAAGAAAAAGAAAATCAATAATTGTTTCATGTTGTTTATATTATAATAGTTGCCGACTTCTTAATGTTATCATTTTTCGGCTCTCAGGGCTCCGGAGTCCGTGATTTTTGCCTCTTCCCAGAATCGCTTGCCCGAGTAGAAATCAAGCACCTTTTTCTTTACCTCCCACTGAAGACCCGATTTCAACACCTGGCTTTCGGAATTGGCTAACCGGTTCTTCGAAATGTAAAAATCAACTACGCTCACAAAACCCTGCTCAAACTTTTTCTCTGCAGCTTTATAGGCCAGTTGATCGGCTTCCAACTGCTTCTGATATTGATTGTATTCTTTTTCAACCGCCTCAAGCTCATTCAGATTATTTGCCATCTCGAAATATATCTTTTGTTTCTGCTCTTCAAGCGTATTCTGGGCCTGTGCTATTTCAAGCTTTGCCTTTTTTATGTCTGAACGTCTGCCCCACCGATTAAAGATTGGGATATTTAACGAGGCCCCAAGATATTGACTCAAATTATTGTCAAATTGCTTGCTGAGCCCGATTACCTTGCCGTTCTCGTCTTTGTTGGTATTGTAATACCCACTCTGTATTGAGCCGTTCGCGGTAATTGAAGGATACAATCCCGACCGACTAATTGCCAGTTGTTTCCGGCTTGCCATCACAAGGGCCTGGTACGACTGATAGTAAGGCGACCACTCGAGGAACGACGAAAACAGGTCTTGCTTTCCCGGTATCGCTATTGAAACCATTGGACTCTGTTCTTCAGAAAGTACGATTTGTGTTGTGTCCGGCAGGTTCATATGTTGTCTCAACTGAAGGTTAGCTGTTTTCAAACTGTTTTCCGCCTGAATGCGCTTAAGCTCTTCAGTTTCGTAATTGGCCCGCATTTCATACCAGTCCGTCTTCGACTTCATGCCCAATTCAACTTGCTTCTCGACCTTTCTCAGGTTCATGCCTGAGGTCTCAACCTGCTTCTCGGCTATTTTTAATATCCCCTGAAAATAAAGCACATCAAAATAAGCATTCATCACCTGAAATGCAAGGTCATCGGTTGCATTTAACCGGTTCATCTCAGCCGCCCTCTTTCTGTACTTCTGGTATTCAATCTGGTTAATCATTTTGAACCCGTTAAACAAAGTAATCTGAGTAGATAAACTGTAATTGTTGGTAAAAACCTCGGTATTTACGATTTCGTTGGTATTCGGATCGATTGACCGGCCGAAGTTTAAACCTGAGCTCCCCGAAACCCCTAAGCCAGGCAATAAATTACGCTTCGATTGTCTGAAATCCTCAACAGCCAGTTTTTCTTCCACTTCCATCTTCTTCAGCCCAATATTGTTTTCAAGGGCAAAAGAAATGCACCGACTCAAATTCCAGTTGTCTTGAGCCTGAAGTGCATTCCCTATTGCAAACACTATTAAATTACAGATTATAAATTTCCTAATCATTGCTTGTCATTTCGTTTCAACGGGCTATGCCAGAATAATGCCAAATTTACAAACACTTAATTATGAGTATATTTAAGTTGACATCAAGCTTTTTAAGTAAAAAAAATTGACAATTTATTGTCAATTTTTTTTACAATCTATTGCGATATCGTAAAGCTTGATCTAATTTTAAAATAAAAATGGCTAAAGGGAATATACTGATCGTCGACGATAACAAAAGCATCCTGAGTGCTTTGGAAATTCTGTTAATCCCCGAATTTCAGATCGTAACCACCCTCTCCGATCCCAACCAGATTCCCACCGAACTGCGAAAGAAAGAATACAACCTGGTCATTCTGGACATGAATTTTAATGCCGGGATAAACACCGGGAACGAAGGCATCTACTGGCTTGGCCGTATCAAGGAAACCCATCCCGAAATATCAGTGGTCATGATCACCGCCTACGGCGATATTGAACTAACCGTGAAAGCCTTAAAAATGGGAGCCACCGACTTCTTCCTGAAACCATGGGACAATAATAAGCTGCTGGCCACCCTGAAATCGGCCCTGCAACTCAACTGGTCGAAGAAAGAAGTGAGCCAGTTGAAAGAAAAAGAGAAGGGGCTGAAAACTGAACTTAACCGTGACCAAAAATTCATCATTGGTTCGTCAAAGCAGTTGATGCAGGTACTCAACATGGTGAGAAAAGTGGCTAAAACCGATGCCAACGTATTGATAACCGGAGAAAACGGCACAGGTAAAGAGCTTATTGCCCATGAGATCCACCGTCTGTCCGACCGCGCCAACGAGGTGATGATCAGCGTGGATATGGGCGCGGTATCCGAGACCTTGTTCGAAAGCGAACTGTTTGGCCACGTTAAGGGCTCGTTCACCGATGCCCGCGAGAACCGGCCCGGTAAATTCGAGGTCGCCGACAAGGGAAGCCTCTTCCTCGATGAAATCGGCAACCTGCCCTACCACCTTCAGGCCAAGCTCCTGGCCGCGCTGCAAAACCGCAAAATCTCCCGAATAGGCTCCAATCAATCCATCCCCATCGATATCAGGCTGATTTGTGCGACCAACAAAAACCTCGAAAGCATGGTGGGCGACGGATTATTCCGCGAAGATTTGCTCTACCGCATCAATACCATCCAGATCGAAGTCCCGCCTCTTCGCGAACGCGACAACGACATCCTGGTGCTTGCCGACTTTTTCCTGAAAAAATACGCCTCGAAATACAACAAACCGAGCCTGAAAATTAACCAGCAGGCCCAGGATAAACTGATGAAATACGCCTGGCCCGGCAATATCCGCGAATTACAGCACACCATCGAGAAAGCCGTGATACTGAGCGAAGGCTCCATTCTTAAAGCCGAAGATTTCTTCATGCGCCCCACCGTTGCGGGACGAAGCCACGACAATGAAACGACTCTGGAAGATATGGAAAAACGGATGATTAGCCTGGCTATTGATAAAAACAACGGAAATTTGAGCGCGGCCGCCGAACAGCTTGGCATTACCAGGCAAACCCTTTACAATAAATCGAAAAAGTATGGCCTCTAAACACTTCAACCGGAGAATCAATTTTCAGGTGGTGCTCATCGGCCTCTTTTCACTGGCGATAGGTTATCTTTGGTTCAGCCCCTACCCAAACTTTGCCTGGCTCCCTCTCCTGCTGGTAATACTATTGTTATTCAACCTGACCCACTTCCTCAAACGGGGATATGAGGATCTTTCCCTGTTTTTCGAAGGACTGCTCAACGAGGATTCCTCGATCAACCTTGAACGAAAATTAATCCCCCCCGGATATGAATACCTCAATCATTCATTGCAGCGATTAAATAAAACGATCCGCGACGAACGGATCCAGAACCGCTTTCAACAGCAACTCTACGGAGAGATGATCAACCACTCCACGACCGGCCTGCTGGCCTATGACGAATCGGGGCAGGTAAGACTGGTTAATCCCACCGTACTGGCCTTCCTCGGACTCCAACACCTGTCGTTCGTAAAAACCATCGAGAACCGCTTCCCGGCCTTCTACCAGGCCATCCATCAACTGCAACCCGGGAAAAACCTGGTCTATAAATTCACCCGTGAGGGCAATACCATCCCATTACAGATCAGGGCAAGCTTCTTTACCTTTGGAGAGAAGAGCTATCACCTGCTCTCGTTCCAGAATATCAAAAACGAACTGGACGAAAAGGAGATCGAATCGTGGCAAAAGCTCTTCAGGATCCTCTCTCACGAGATCATGAACTCCATCGCCCCCATCACCTCGCTGGCCCAAACCATTGCCCGGTCGCTCCCCGATGAAAGTGAGGCAACGCCCCACATTGCAACGGTCGATTACTCCAGGATTAAAAGAAGCGCCCAAACCATCGAAGAGCAGAGCAACCTGATGATGTCGTTCGTCGAGAAATACCGGAAACTGTATAAAATCCCCGAACCGGAAATACAGGCCATCCCGGTCGAAGACTGGCTTTCCCGCTTCAGGATCCTCTACCACCAGGAGATGCTCGAGAAAGGTATCCGCTTCGAAGTCACCCCTTCGGAAATCAAATGCATTAAAGCCGATGATAATCTGCTTTCGCAGGTGGTCATAAACCTGCTCCGCAACGCCCAGCAAGCCCTCGAAGAAACCATGAACGCAACAATCAGGCTTTCTGTCAGTAACGTGAACAATCATATCGAAATCACGGTAGAAGATAACGGGCCGGGCATCCCCGAAGAATATGCCGACCAGATTTTTATCCCCTTCTTCACCACCCGCCCCGGGGGTAACGGGATCGGACTGGCGGTCTCCCGTCAGATCGTCCACCGCCATGGCGGAACCCTCTCCTTTTCTTCCGTACCCGGAAAAGGAACCCGGTTTTGCATCGCCTTATAATCACATTATTGATAACCTCCGATTAAAACAAATTTCCCCGTTACCACAGATCCTGTTTAAATGCAATTTCTATTTTCAACGGTTCAAGTCAGGAAATGAACCCTATCAAACCCATTTTATTAAAATAGTATCTACATACTATCCACGTATTTTATATATTCTTATACGAACAAACTACGAACAAAGTACGAACAAACTACGTAGATACCCCGGCCTTGACCTTAATTTGTCCCGGTGACACCATGGTTTGAAAAACGGAAAAATTTATTTCTAAAAAAGCGTTCGGAACCCGAAAATCACAGATCGTTTTTCGGAGAAAGCCACTGAACGGAACGGAGGGGAGTAACTCAAACCATATGGTTATGATAAAAGGACAAGAGATTGAAATTAGCCTCACTTCGGACGAAAAAGGGTATCATCTAAAGAGGGATAAAACAAAAAAGGAGGCTTAAGCCTCCTTTATATTATCTGGAATTGGAAATTCATCATTCAACGGTCCAGGTATTACCGCTGTTAAGCAGGTCATCGACCGATTTAATCCTGGATTTGCCCTTTGCTTCAGCAATCTGGGCTTCCATGGCCTGATCGTAAATGGGGGCGTCGACGGCGCGGATGACTCCCATTGCGACCGGGAAATCGGGAAGCTTCATATTGATCAGCAACTGGTGAATGTAACCATTGGGTTCGGTGACATCGTGAACGAGGATATCATCCATTGTCACACCATTCTCGCCGATTTTCACCACTTTAAGGTTACCCTTGTCAAAAACGAGGCCTTTATCTTTATTATCGCCGAAGATCATCGGTTCGCCGTGACGAAGGAAGATCTGGCGTTCTTCGCGGAACTTCGGATCGGCGATCTCGGCGTGAATGCCATCATTGAAGATCACACAATTCTGGAGTACTTCGACAACCGAGGTCCCCTTGAATTTAGCCGCCTCTTCAAATATTCCCTGCGAATGATTGATGTTATTATCGACCACGCGGGCGAAGAAATTACCGCCGGCTCCAAGAACCAGTTTACCGGGGATGAAAGGATTTTCGATCGTTCCCATCGGGGAGGTCTTGGTAATAAATCCGCGGTCAGTAGTGGGTGAATACTGGCCTTTGGTCAGACCATAGATCTTATTGTTGAAAAGTACAATATTAATATCGATATTACGGCGAATGGTATGGATGAAGTGGTTACCCCCGATAGCCAGCGCGTCGCCATCGCCGGTGATTTCCCAGACACAGAGCTTAGGATTGGCACATTTCACCCCGGAAGCGATGGCTGCTGCCCTTCCGTGGATGGTATGGAAACCATAAACGCTCATATAATAGGGGAAGCGGGAGGAACAGCCAATACCGGAGATAAGGGCAAAATCTTCGTGACGGATGCCCAGGTTAGCCATGGCTTTCTGTATCGAGTTCAATACGGCGTGGTCGCCACAACCGGGACACCATCTGACTTCATTCTCGCTTTTGAAATCTTTTAAGGTATATTCTAATATTTCTGACATGGTTATTCCTCCAGAAGTTTTTCAAAATTTGCAGTTAATTCCTGAACGGTAAAGGGCAGTCCCTGAACCTTGTTGTATTGGGAGTATTGGTAACCCGGCATTTTATCGCGCAGGTAGCTGACAAACTGGCCAAGGTTCAATTCGCAGACCACGATCTTCTTAAATCTACCGAATACTTCGGCGGTATTGGCCGGAAGTGGTTTGATGTAGTTAAAATGGGCCAATCCCACTTTTTTACCTTCGTTTTTCAATTCGCGTACCGCGCTTTCGAGGTGACCGAGGGTTCCGCCCCATCCGACCACCAACAGGTCGCCTTCCGGTTCGCCGTACACCTCAAGGTCGGGCACCATATCAACGACGCGGGCGACCTTTTCTTCGCGGATCCGCGTCATCTTTTCGTGATTGGCCGGATCGTGGCTAACGTTACCGGCCAGATCTTTTTCCAGACCACCGATACGGTGCTGGAATCCGGCCATTCCGGGGATGGCCCATTCGCGGGCCAGGGTCTTCTCATCGCGGCGGTAAGCTTTGAAAATGGAAGGATCCTGTGCTTTGCGCGGGGTGATCGACGGCAGGTCTTTCATCGAAGGGATACGCCATGGCTCGGAGCCATTGCCCAGGAAGCCATCGGTGAGCAGGACCACCGGAACCATCCGTTCCAGGGCTATCTTTGCAGCCGTGAAGGCATATTTGAAACAGTCGGAAGGAGTGGAAGCAGCCAGTACAACGACCGGGCACTCACCATTACGTCCGTATAAGGTTTGAAGCAGGTCGGACTGTTCTGTTTTGGTCGGGAGGCCGGTTGATGGGCCACCACGCTGAACATTGACCACCACGATGGGGAGCTCAGCCATCACGCTTAAGCCCAGCGCCTCTGATTTGAGGGCAAAGCCGGGGCCCGATGTAGAGGTAACGGCCAGATCGCCGGCAAAGGCAGCACCGATGGAGGTACAGATCCCGGCTATTTCGTCTTCGGCCTGGAAACTTTTTACCCCCAGATCTTTCCGTTCGGCCAGCGCCTGAAGGACATCAGTAGCCGGGGTGATGGGATAGGAACCGATAAAGAGCTCCAAACCCGATTTTTCGGCTGCGGCCAGAAGCCCCCATGCAGTGGCATGGTTCCCGTTAATGTTGCGGTAGGTTCCTTTATCGATATCGGCCGGATGGACGACATAACGCGGGGTCATGTGCTGAAGGTTCATGCCGTAGTTGTAACCGGCATGTAAAGCTCTCAGATTGGTTTCGACCACGATGGCCTTCTTCCCGAATTTTTTCTGTATGAAGCTTTCGATATAATCGAGGGGTCGGTTAAAGATCCAGCAGACCAAACCTAAGGCAAACATGTTCTTGCTGCGCAGTACGCTTTTATTATCGATCTCCAGATCTTTGAGCGCCTCTTTGGTCAGACTGGTGATTGGAACGGGGACTTTGAAATAATCGACAAGATTACATTCGGTAAAGGGATCGTTTGTCGCAAATTTCGCTTTATCAAAGTTTTTCTGGGTAAAGCTGTCCACATCAAACAGGATTGTTCCGCCGGGTTTCATAAACCGGGCATTGGCCTTAACCGCAGCAGGGTTCATGGCGACCAGCACATGGGCAAAGTCGCCGGGGGTATTGATTTTTTTCGTTCCAAATTGAACCTGAAAACCTGAAACACCACCTACGGTTCCCTGGGGAGCACGAATCTCGGAGGGATAATCAGGGAAAGTGGAGATATCATTGCCCAAAAGCGCAGATGTATCCGAAAAAAGTGTGCCGGTAAGCTGCATCCCGTCACCGGAGTCCCCGGAAAACCGAATGGCCACCTCTTCAAGTTCAATAACTTTAGTTTCGACTGACATGATAATACTAATAATTGATTTGATGAATTCCGCTTACAAATATAAATACAAATGGCATTAAAAATTCCACTTTAATACTTTGAAGCTCGATAATTTCACAATTTAACATTAAGGCAACATTTCATACCGAGAGGGTAAAAAATGGGCGTTCATCTGTTTCTAAAATATTCACCGATATTACTAATTTTGAACAACAAATTAAAATGTTTTACTCATGGCTATTATAAAATCTCTAAGAGGGAAGACCCCGGTCGTTGGGGAAAACTGTTTTCTTGCAGAAAATGCTGTAATCGTTGGCGATACGATATTGGGTGATAATTGCAGTGTCTGGTTTGGGGCTGTTTTACGAGGTGATGTCCACTACATCAAGATTGGGAACAACGTCAACATCCAGGACAATGCGGTAATCCACGCCACCTACCAAAAATCGCCGACCAACATTGGCAATAATGTTTCGATAGCTCATGGCGCCATCGTTCACGGTTGCACCATCCACGACAATGTGCTGATCGGGATGAATGCGGTAGTGCTTGACGATGCGGTGATCCACAGCAATTCCATAATCGCGGCGGGTGCGGTAGTGACCAAGGGGACCGTCGTTGAATCGGGTACGGTCTACGCCGGCTCACCGGCCAAGAAGATCAAGGAGATGAGCCCCGAGTTGCTGAACGGGGAGATTCACCGCATTGCCAACAATTATCACATGTATTCGAGCTGGTATAAAGAATAATCTCAATCAGAAATACAATGGAACTGGCGGAGTAACAGGTCCGTGAAATAATCATTCAATCATCCCCTATACCTCCGGCAGTTCGACAAACAAATTATAAAATAATGAAACCAACATTAGTTATTCTGGCTGCCGGGATGGGTAGCCGCTACGGGGGATTAAAACAACTTGACGAGGTTGGCCCCAACGGGGAGGCAATTATCGATTACTCGCTGTACGACGCCATACGGGCAGGGTTTGGGAAAGTGGTCTTTGTGATCCGTACCGACTTTGCCGACGCCTTCAAAGAGCGTTTTGAGCCTAAGCTAAAAGGAAGAATCGAGGTCGAGTATGTCTATCAATCGCTTGATAAAATCCCTGAAGGGTTTACGCTTAACCCTGAACGGGAAAAACCCTGGGGAACGAGCCACGCCCTGATGATGGCCGAAAATGCAGTAAAAGAGCCGATGGCCGTTATCAATGCTGACGATTTCTACGGACGTAAAGCTTACGAGGTTATCGCCGAATTCTTAACCTCCTCAAGCGACGACTCCGAATATGCCATGGTAGGCTATAATGTGGCCAATACCCTTTCGGAATTTGGATCGGTAAGCCGCGGAGTTTGCAACACCGATGAAAACGGATACCTGACCACTGTTGTTGAAAGGACAAAGATCCTGCGCGATGGCGATGGAAAGATCTATTTCTACGAACCTGAAGGAAAATCGCCACTGGAGGAAAACACACCTGTTTCGATGAATTTCTGGGGACTGAAGCCCAACGTGTTTGGCTACCTGAACGAGGGGTTTAAGACCTTTCTTTCGGAGCGCGGCAACGAACTAAAATCGGAATATTATATCCCATTGCTGATCAATGACAATATAGTATCGGGAATGATCCGCACAAAGGTCATCTCCTGCGATTCGCCTTGGTTTGGGGTTACCTACAAGGAAGACAAACCAATGGTTCAGGAGAGAATCAAAGCGCTGATCAGCAGCAACGAATATCCTGAAAATTTATGGAATTAACCGATCGGATCGGTAAACTTAAAAGAAGGGACTGTGGTTCCTTCTTTTTTTTATCCCAATAATAAATGGTCAAAGGTTCGACAGTACGATTCGTAGATATGGGAAAGAAACGAGGATCGCATAACGGGCCGGCAAGGGGAAATATCGCCTCTAAAGCTTGATATGCGCAGCCTTGAGGTCGCTCCCGAGGAAGAAGCCGGCAAGCTGTTCGAAGACAGTAACAGACTCGGTGGTATAAAACTGACGGGACCCGTTTTTTGAACATTTACGCTCGATTTCAGGATGGCGGCGCAGATAATCGTCCAACCTTTCGGCCACAACAGGACCCTGCTCCAGCAATCTGACTCCGTCGGGCAGATATTTACGAATCACCCCGGACAAGAGAGGATAATGCGTACATCCCAGTATGACGGTATCGATCTGGGGATCGAGCATAAAGAGATGATTCAGGTTTTTCTGAACAAAATAGTCCGCTCCCGGGGTGTCGATCTCGTTGTTTTCGACCAGGGGCACCCACATGGGGCAAGCTTCCTGGGTAACGACGATCTCGCGTTCAGGAGCGATCTTGGCTATCTCCAGCGGGTAGGATTGAGAAACAACTGTCCCGTTGGTCCCCAACACTCCAACATGGCCTGTTCGGGTGATCCGGGGAATGATTTCAACACTTGGGCGAATGACTCCCAGTACGCGCCGGGCAGGATCGATGACCGGCAGATCGCGTTGCTGTATTGAACGAAGCGCTTTGGCTGAAGCGGTATTGCAAGCCAGGATAACCAAATGGCACCCCCTGGAGAAGAGGTAATTGACGGCTTGAAGGGTATATTCATAGACCACTTCAAAGGAACGCGACCCGTAAGGGTTACGGGCATTATCGCCAAGATAGATATAATCATAGTCGGGCAAACGATGGATCAATTCTTTAAAAATAGTTAATCCACCGTAACCGGAATCGAACACCCCAATGGGTTGATAATTTTCGCTCATTTTACACCTCCTCACTATTGACCGGAAAGGGTCATGGGAATACCACACAAAAATAAAAAAGGGTATCTGAAAAGACACCCTTTTTTATTATTTAATTTAATCAGATGTTTACTTGGTAATGCCCAATTTGGTTTTTACCAAAGGCATAAGATCAGTAGACTGAGTATTGTTATAGTATAAAACCCCATTAACCTCGAAAACATAGATTAATCCCTGCTCTTTGGCAACATCACTGATCGCTTTACGGGCCTTATCGATGAGAGGCTGGAATTGCTTGGTTTCTTCCTTCTGCAGGTTTTCCTGAGCTTGTTGTGTAAATGTCTGGATGCGCTGTTGCAAGCTATGAATTTCATCCTCTTTTGTTTGACGAACAGCGTCGGTCATATCTTTCACCTGAGCGACATATTCCTGACCTTTCGTTTGATATTCTTTCTGCATCACTCCCAACTGGTTTTCAAGATCGGTCTGAAGTTTGGTCATAGCTTGCTGAGCGACTTCACGCTCCGGCATAGTTTGAAGTAACTGCTGAAAATCAATGTGTCCGAATTTCAAAGTCTGACCAGAAGCGCTAGCTCCGATAAAAAGAACTGTACAAAAAGTTATTACTTTTAAGAAGTGTCTCATGAGTGTCATGGTTTAATTTATTTATGGCAAATTTAAACTATTAATTTTTATATCCAAGTTTCTGCAAGACCTGATCGCTTAAATCGAACTTGGGATTGGTGTAAATCATCGACATGCCGCCGGCTTTATCAAAAATAATGGAATAGGCTCCCTGTTCCGCAATACTTTGAATGGCATTAAAAACATCATCCTGAATTGGTTTGACTAACGACTGGCGTTTTTGGAAAAGATCGCCCTCGGGGCCGAAATATTGTCTTTGCAGCTTCTTATACTCCTTTTCTTTGGTCACGATCACATCCTCACGGCGTCGTTTCATATCGTCGGAGAGCAACAACGCTTCAGCCTGAAAATCTTTATAGATCTGGTCCAATTCGGTATGTAATGTTTCCAGTTCTTTCTGATATTGATCAGAGAGCTGATCGATTTGCTCCTGAGCTGCTTTATAGGCCGGAACATTTCCCAGGATATATTCCGTATCAACATAGGCGTATTTTTGGGCAAAGCCGAAACTCACCATGAAGGTAAACAGAAGAGAAACTAAAATTTTCTTTTTCATATTCTATATCTGTTAAATTTATCTATCCAGACCAAAAATCAGGCCAAAAAATCACGGGCAGATCAGAACTGTTGTCCCATCACGAAATGGAACTGGCTACCTCCAGACTTACTGGTATAACCTTCGTCGAAACCGTAGCCCCAGTCAAAGCCCATCAGACCGAACATCGGGAGGAAAATCCTGACGCCTATACCAGCGGCACGTTTAATGCTGAACGGGTTGTAATCAGCGAAGTCGTACCATGAATTACCCGCTTCGAGGAATCCAAGACCATAGATGGTGGCCGATTGAGAAAGCGTGATCGGATAGCGGAGCTCCATGGTAATTTTTTCATAAATATTTCCCCCACGGCTTGGGGTCAGCGAGTTGTTTTCATAACCGCGCAAACCAACATAATCGCTTCCATAGGTGCTATAACCGGACATTCCATCTCCCCCAAGTTTGAATGACTCGAAAGGCGATCGCAGATCCTTGTTGTAATAACCGAGGAACCCGGACTCAAATTTTGTTCTTAAGATTAACTTCCGGTTCAGGGTAATCGGGGTATATACATCACCTTTAAAGATCCACTTATGGTATTCAATAAATTTATACCTCTCAGATGCTTCCATATTCTCGTCACTGTAATCCTTTCCTGAAATCAGTGAAAAAGGAGGCGTTGCCGCAACGGAGAGTGAGAAATTGGAACCACTTCTGGTATAAAGAGGACTATCGGTGGAGTTACGTCCCAGTACTGTTTTAAAGCTCAGGATATTGGATGTTCCGTTCTGGAAGAAGAAATATTTCCAATTATCAAGGATAAAGCGTTGATAAGAAAACTCGTGATAAACGGTAAAGAAGTCATCAGGCCACTTCAAACGATAGCCCAAACCGATTGAGCCTCCGAAGACCCCCATCTTTTCGGTAATCTCATAATCGTACTGATTATAGTAGTCATTATAATAGCCACTACCGTAACCGCTGCCATAGCCACCATAACCGCCGTAGCCCCCGTAACCATAAGGGGAACCATAACCGCCATAGCCGCTGCCGTAATAGTAATCCTGGTTTCCGCTGGTCTGTTTTGAATAGTAAAGCGAAAGAGTGAACGAATTAGGTTTCTTCCCGCCCAGCCAAGGCTCGGTAAAGGAAAAACTATACGACTGATAATAAGTACCATTGGTCTGAGCCCGCAGGGTCAATGTTTGACCATCACCGGTAGGAAGAGGCTTCCAGGCTTTCAGGTTACCGATGTTACGGACCGAGAAGTTGGAGAATTTCAAGCCAACCGTTCCGACAAACATACCGCCCCCCCAACCACCGGAGAGCTCGATCTGGTCGTTGGCCCGCTCTTCCAATTCATAATTGATATCCACCGTGCCGTCTTCCTGGTGAGGGATCACATCGGGCTTGATCGTTTCAGGATTAAAATGGCCCATTTGAGAAAGCTCACGAACCGAACGGATAATATTTTCTTTGCTGAACAACTGACCCGGACGGGTGTAAAGCTCACGACGGGCCACATGCTCATTGGTCTTGGTATTTCCAATGATCCCGATTGAATTAATGGTAGCCTGATTTCCTTCGACCATCCTCATTTCAAAATCGATCGAATCGTTTTCCACATTAACTTCAACAGGATTCAGGTTGAAGAAGAGGTACCCGGTATTCAGATACTCGTTGGAAACGGCATCATCATCTTCGTTCAGACGTTTTTCGAGCAGCTTCTGATCGAAGACATCACCCTTCTTAATCCCAAGGACCCTGTTGAGTTGGGCGTCGGTATAAATAGTATTTCCAACCCAACGGATATCGCGGAAATAATAACGGCGACCTTCATCGATCCAGTATTTCAGTTTTACAGTATTGGATGCTGTGTCCCTGTAGACGGAGTCGGCGACGATGATGGCATCGCGGTATCCTTTCTCGTTGTATTTTTTAACCAGGTTGATTTTATCCTCATCGTATTTATCCTGGAGGAATTTTTTGGAAGAGAAGAAATTACGGATTTTTCTGGCCTTCGTTTTCTTCATCGCCTTTTCCAGGGCAGACGCTTTTAAAGCCTGAATCCCTTCAAATTCGATATCGCTGATCTTGACTTTTTCCTTTTTGTTCACATAAATATCCAGCACCACCTGGTTTTCCTTTGTACTGTCGTCGCGTTGAACAATACTAACATCGGTATTGTAAAAGCCCTTCCCCTGAAAAAGGTTCAATATTTGTCTTTGGGCAGTATTGATCAGGTTATCGGTTACTTGTCCACCCACCAGGAGCATGACTTTCTTTTCAACATCTTCCTTTTCACTTTTGGTCATCCCGTGATAATTCTTTTGTGAAAGGCGGGGACGTTCCTGAAGATAAATGTCCAACCAAATTTTATCACCGACAATTTTGCTGGCTGATATTCTTACATCAGAGAACAAAGCTTGACGCCAATATTTTTTTAAAGCGCTGGTAATTTGATCGCTGGGAACAACAATCTCTTCGCCGATATTAAGCCCTGAGAGGTTTTTAAGCACCTCGGTATCCAGATAACGAATACCGCTCACCGTAATATCGGCAAGGATATAATGTTTCGGGCTGTCATAATAAATCGAAAAATTAGTACTGTCGGCAACTACTTGCGCATAAATGTTAAACGTGCAAAAAAATGCCAGGAAAAAAATTATCAGTTTTTTGTACATGTCAGATTCTGATTTGTTCACTTGTTTTACCAAATCTTCTCTCTCTACGCTGGAAATCAAGGATGGCTTCAAAAAGATCCTCTTTACGGAAGTCGGGCCAAAGCTTATTGGTAAAATAAAACTCCGTATAAGCAATCTGCCAGAGCAGAAAATTACTTACCCGGTATTCACCACTGGTCCTGATCAACAATTCAGGATCGGGGATGTTTGCGGTCGAGAGATAGCTTCCGAAAAGATGGTCGTCAATCAGGGATTCATCTATTTTGCCTTTCTTAATATCTTCTGCGATTCTTCGGACAGCCTGAAGGATCTCCCACCGGCCGGAATAGCTAAGCGCTAATACGAGACATAAACCGGTATTTTGAGAAGTTTTTGCGATAGCCTCCTGTAACCTGGCCTGGGCATCCTTGGGTAAAGATTCCAGGTCACCGATAGCGGCGAGCCGGACATTTTTCCCGTTCAGGTTATCAGTCTCCTGTATGATGGCGTTAACCAACAACGCCATTAATGCATCGACTTCCTCTTTAGGTCGGTTCCAGTTTTCCGTTGAAAAGGCATAAAGGGTCAGAAAACGGACACCCGCCTCTCCGGCCCCTTCAACTGTTGAACGGACTGCCTCTACCCCTTGTCTGTGACCAAAGATTCTGTCGTTCCCATGAAGTTCTGCCCATCGTCCGTTGCCATCCATTATAATAGCAACGTGTTCGGGGACTTTTAAATCGTTTTTCTTTTTATCGACCATTCCTCTTTAAATTCTTCTCATAAATACGACAGTTCCCTTTACTTGTCCACAAACGGTAATACAACGAAAGCGTTAATGTGGAATACCAGTCACTGTTTGAAACCGGATCATCGGCAAACGAATCGGGATAAGTCCCGGCAGGTGAATTTACCGGATCGAAATCCTGAAACCTTTTTGGATCATCCAGATTATCAATATTGTCAGTAAACGTTTTCTTAACCGAAAGTTCAGCTACTGCTCCCAGGTTTTTCGAGATGTTATATTTAATCCCGATACCCACCGGTATAATTACAGAGGCAGCATCGGCGTCATTACTTTTATTCTGATCGGCATCGCGGTAGGGATAATATAACCCGCTGCCCGGGGCACTCTCAAACGGTTCCAGAATCAGCGTTCCCCTTCTGGGAGAACGGGAAAAAAAACCACCTAACCCAACAAAGACAAAGGGAGAAAAGCGTTCTTTCTTCATATTCCCCATTTGATAATTTCTGAAATTGAATTCAAATAATATCTCAAAGCTTTGAAACGTTCGGTCGAAATTGTAAAACTGAGTAGTATCCAGTTCATACATGGTCCCCGTAGCATCCTTCGTAAAAGGTTGTCCTATCGTCGATTTCGGGAATAGTCCTTCGGCTTTTAACCCTCCGGCAACCAACTGCCCTCTCAAGGCCAATCGGTTGTTAAAATTCCAGCGACCTAATACCCCAACAATCGGAGTAATCGCTTTTGAATAGTCAACATCTTCGATATCACCCCAATAAGTAGCAGCTCCAAACTGAACTCCAAGATCAGCTGATTTTTGAGACCAGCTCATTAAAGAACTCAGAACCAACATACTAATAACTAACAGCTTTTTCATTTGAAATCACTTTGGAAATTATCAATTGATAGATCCCGAAAATTTAACCATTACTTTACTAAAGGATACAAAAGTAATAGATTACGCCAAATTTTGCTTTTTCAATTTGTAATAAACGATAAAAAATGCAAAATTCGTATAGTTCAGTACAATTCTTCTAATTCCTTTTATCGACCCCCCACATTAATTTATTCCGCAGGGTTTCATAAAAGGATTGATTATCAAATTGCAGTACATTCACAAAAAAGGGTGCCCTCGTAAGTTTCATCAATGTTTCGGATTCGAAAGGTGATGAACAGGAATCCAACGAAGCCATAAACCTCCCTCCCCGTCCTTCCACACGCAGAGTAATCTCTTCATAATCGGGAATAACCACAGGTCTGATGGTAAGGGTGTGAGGGGCAATGGGCGCAATCACAAAATTGGCTGCTTCAGGAGTGATGATCGGCCCCCCGGCACTCAGCGAGTAAGCGGTCGAACCGGTCGGAGTCGCGACAATCAGCCCATCGGCCCAGTAGGAATTCAGAAAATGCTGTCCCACCTCCACATGCACCGTGATCATCTGTGAAGTATCTTGTTTGTGGACGGTAAACTCATTCAACGCATAAGGGAAATCATTAAAAAGCCCAATATTGTTTTCCAGCTTTATCAAAGAACGAGGTTGCAGAAGGTATTGCCCCATAAAGAGCTTTTCCATCGAACTCACCAGGTCTTTCTGAGCCACATCAGCCAGAAAACCCAAACGGCCACTGTTAATGCCCACCATCGGAATCCCCGAATCGCGGACCAACGATACCGCCTGTAAGAATGTGCCATCGCCTCCGATGCTGAAAAAGAAATCAATTCCTTTTAGCTCCTGATAAGAAGAAAAAGTCAAATCCGTTCCCGGATCGTACTCTACTTCCTGTTTCAGATAATTCAGAAATGGCTCATAAACGATCACCTCTACTTCGTGTAGATGCAAAATAACAAACAAACGTTTCAAACTTGAGAAAAAAACTGGGCTGATCGTCCGGCCAAAAACTGCAACCTTCATGTAATAAAGTAATTTTTAGATATTTATATAACGAATAAATTGATCATACCGATCATCATACAAATTTTGTATTTGCGATTGATCCATATAAGTCGCCTTGATCAGGTAATCATAGCGTGTAAAAGTCTGAATAATTCCCGACAAATCCACTTTATTTACTTTTATTGTTACATTCAACTCTGTGGTCGAGCGCGAAGGTTTCTCAATGTAAAGGCTCAGGATGCGGGCATCGTTCCCTTCAATGATCTGTACAATCTGAGAGAGAGAATAATTAATCTCGGCTATCTCCAGCACGATGATTCCACCCGGCTCGGTAGCCGAAAACAGCTCTGAGAGACTAATGGCCAGCTCGTTCCGGGAAATAGCCCCAAGATAGGAATGATCAGGCGCCAGCACCGGCACTACCGAGACCCCTAAACCCTGCATGACCCCCACAACCTCAAAAATATGTTGATTGGCATGAACGTGAGGTTGCATAATATGATCATTAAGGTAATTCTCAATCCGGTCGTTAAAGTTCTCCGCATCGAAAATATCCTTATCCGAAATCACCCCAAAATATTCGCTCCCGGAAACGACCGGAAGGTGCGACACCCGGAATATCTCCATAAGAGTCAACACTTTGGTTCCAATATCATCCAAACTCACAGTCGGGATGGAATCGGATATCAAATCCTGAGCTATCACAATAATTGAATTAATTTGTTACCTAATTGGAATCTATATCGTAAATTGCACACCGAAACTTAACGATTAATACGATGAGCCGATTAAGTGTAAATATAAATAAAATAGCAACATTACGAAACAGCCGCGGCGGATCTGTTCCAAATGTTGCATTGGCCGCCGTCAACTGCGAAAAATTCGGTGCCGAAGGCATTACCGTTCACCCAAGACCCGACGAACGTCACATCCGTTATGCCGACGTCAGGGAGTTAAAACCTCTGATCACAACCGAGTTTAACATAGAAGGTTATCCCGACAAGCGTTTTATTGATCTGGTACTGGAAGTCAGACCGCATCAGGTAACTCTCGTACCCGATTCACCCTCCGCCATTACCTCACAGGAAGGATGGGATACGATCCGTAATAAGGAACTGCTGACCGATATTATTTCCACCTTCAAGCAGGCAGGCATCCGCACTTCGGTATTCGTTGGCACAGAGGCCCGGTTTATAGAGGGGGCGGCCAAAGTCAACGCCGATCGCGTCGAACTCTACACCGAGCCTTACGCCACCAATTACCCGATCGATCGCGAGAAGGCGATCCTCCCGTTTGTCGAAGCAGCCAATGTAGCACTGGCCAATGGCTTGGGATTAAATGCCGGACACGACCTTAGCCTGGAAAACCTTCGTTATTTTAAACAGAACATCCCCGGTTTAATGGAAGTATCCATTGGACATGCGCTTATCTCCGAAGCCCTTTATCTGGGATTGGAGCTGACGATCCTGAAATATAAAGAATGCCTGAGATAGATGGAAGATGGATGATGAAAGATAAAAGATAAAAGATAAAAGACTTTAGACTTAAGACTTTGGATCTTGTATCTTATGTCTATTGTCTTGCGTCTTGATTCTTGTGTCTTGTGTCTTGCGTCTTGAGACTAATCTCTACGAGCTAAAATATCCACAACATGCATCTTCACTTCCGCAAGCTCGGTTCCGGCCCTCACCTGGTGATTCTGCATGGGCTATATGGCTCGTCCGATAACTGGCTCACCATTGCCAAAAAGCTGGAGAATCATTTCACGGTATGGTTGCCCGACCAACGAAATCATGGACAATCACCGCACACCTCAACCCATACCTATGCGGATTTGGTGAACGACCTCGCCGTTTTTTTCGACCAGCATCAGATCGAACAGGCCGTCCTTATCGGGCATAGCATGGGAGGAAAGGTCGCCATGCTCTTTGCGGCAGACTATCCTGAAAAGGTCACCAGCCTGATTATTGTTGATATTGCCCCGAAAAGTTATATCCAGCCTGATGTCATTTATGATCATGTCCGGCAACATGAATTGATCCTTCAACTGATTAGCAATCTCGATCTTTCCACGGTTATCTCCAGATCCGAAATCGATCAGTATTTCTCCCAAAAACTATCCGATAACAGTTTGCGACTTTTCTTGCTGAAAAATATCCACAGGGACAAAGAGGGCCGGTTTACCTGGAAAATCAATTTGCCGGTCCTGAAAGAATCGATCACAGCAATAATAAACGACGTTAATGAAAGCTGGTTCACCAGTCGGATTCCCATTCTCAATTACCCGGTGACCTTTATTCGTGGCCTAAACTCGGATTACCTAACCGATCAGGATATCCCGGTGATCCGTATGATCTACCCCGAGGCCCGGATCGTCGACATTGCCAATGCCGGGCACTGGCTTCACGCTGAACAACCGGAAGCTTTCCTATCGGCAGTGCTCGATGCGGCATCCCGGTAAGGAATTGTTAAGGATCGGGAATATTTGATCACTACTGTCCAATAAAATCCCGACTAATTATTTTGGGCTGAAATTTCCCACTTCGTTACTTATGACAGAATTTCCATTTACCAAATCCCCCCTGCCCCCTTCCGATAACTTCTATGTTGTAATCCAAATAAAAACGCACAAATTTCCCATGATGATATAAATG